>JACAFB010000063.1 GCA_013388545.1 Ignavibacteriaceae bacterium | reverse complement strand
TTGGATTAAAAATTTTAACTGTCCGAAAGGACTCCTTTGGAGAAAACAAAGAAGAGAATTTATTAATTAATAATCACAGAGTTGCTTATCTTGCTGTCTAATTTTAGGGGTACAGTTCAAGGGACAAATACAATAACTTTACCACCATCTTTCAGTTTGTTTTCTCTGTTACATCTTCCTGCCGCTTGTGCTATTGAGTCAAGTCCGGTTATTGCTCGATAGACAATGGGGAAATCAATATCAACGCCAGCTTCAACAAGTTGGGTACTTATAACTTTAATTGGCTCGCTATTTTTTAATTTTGATTTGATATCTGAAATAATTTCACTTCTTTCTTCACCACACATAAACCCAGATAAGTGAATAGTGCCATCTGGCATTAATTTATGTAGTTCTCTACAATCACTTCTCGTATTAACGATACAAAGAACTTGTTCGTATTGTTTTAATTCATCTGCTATTTCATCCCAATTTTTTGGTGAATTTAAATCCTTGGGAATAATGAATTCAACTCTTTTGAAATCTTTAGCGAGGGAGTCAGGATCATCAATTATCTCAGTTACATCCTCCAACCCATCAATTATATTCGGTTCACTTCCAATTTCCCCAACAAGTGCTGGTTGAGTTGCAGACATCAAAACGACAGTAACTCCAAAATATTTTACTAAACCTTTTAAAATTGAAATTATTGGTTTAAAATATTCTTGAGGAATCATCTGTGCTTCATCAAGAATTATTATGCTGTTAACAATGTTATGCAGTTTTCTGCAAACTGAAGTCTTGTTACCGAATAAAGATTCGAACAACTGAACATTAGTTGTTACAATAATTGGAGCATCCCAGTTTTCTGAAGCCAATCTGTTTTTAGTCGAATCTTTTTCCGGGTCAAGATTGCTGTGATGTTCTAAAACCTGATCTTCACCAAATAGAAATTTCCCTTCTGTTTTAAGTCTTTCTATTTCTTCATCTGTATCTGCTCCATACTTATAAACCTTAGCGGTTTGTTCAATAATACTTGTATAAGGAATTGCGACTATTATTCTTTTTTTATTGTATTTTATAGCGTGCTCAAGAGCGAATGCCATTGAAGAAAGAGTTTTTCCACCGCCTGTGGGAACAGTCAAAGAGAAAAATCCGGGCTCAAGTTTTGCCTTCTGCCTGCATTGATTAAGGATTTCATTTCGCTTTCTGTTTAATTCACTATCAGATTTTTTTTCTGACATATATTTATCAAATCTTTCTTTAAGCTTTTCAATTGATAAATAATCTCCCCGAACTTTTTCTTCATTCTGCATATAACTTTCTGTATCAAGAAAATCCGCATCAACCAAACAAGAGAAAAGCATTCTTATCCAAAGATGAATTTGTTCACTTGAATTTTTATCAATCTGATTTTTATAAATAATAGGTGTAGAAGAAGGAATAGGTTTACCAAGAAATTGCTTTGCTTCTTCAATTGGTTTTATTTTTTGTAAGTCATCAGTAATAAGTATCTCTCCTTCAAACAAGCGGTTTTCTAAATCAGCTGTCCAATCTTTCAAACCTGAGTGATGGCATCCAATTACATAAGCTAAAATTTTAGCTACTCTTTTATTTTTAATCTTTTCAAAAATAAAAGCCGCTCCTGCCTGACTATGATTTGGTCTATTCCCATAACCTTCGATATGTGCTTCTTCATCAAAGTAACCAGTTTCTCTCCTAATATATTTTTGCCAATTGGGATGGTATTTACCTAAATCGTGAAGAAAGCCGGCTAATTCTGCCCAATCATTATTACCAAAATCATTCGCAAATTCAGATGCTTTTTTTGCTGTGTCAACTAAATGGTTTTTGAGTAAGTGAGGTTCTGCCCACGAACCATCTGGATTTTTCTTTATATGGGCAATGAATTCTTTTATCATAAAGCGCTTACCCAAGGTGTTTTTTATTTTGAAAAGAGAGAAAGATCATTTCTTCTCCTGCCTAACCCACCAACTCGGCACCCCCCCCGGGAAAAAAGCGAAGAAAAGTAAAAAGGGAGTGGACAAAAGAAATAGATAGCAAAGTATAATTATTTACGCATTTAAAAATATGAAATGTTTAAGGTAAAAAGTACAAATGAACAGATAGGAGAGTATTATTTTAGTTAAGAAATAAGATTAAGGATTATCTTTTACTACATAAAAGCGGAAATAATAATGATGCGATATGATAAGATTTGGTGATGACAGTCACCCAATAAACAAAAAAAGCTCAGATTTCTCTGAGCTTCTTTGCGGGGCCGACGAGACTTCCCGAATTTCATTCGGGACGACCTCCCGCTTTAACTAACCTCTCAATATATGATCGGCTTTTCTTCTTCTTTATTTCTCTTTCCCTCTTTAGTGCTTCTGACTTTGTATCATAGACTTCATAATAAACCATTTCCCAGGGAATACCTCGCTTCGTGTATCTTCCCCATCCAAGATTATGGCGTTCTAATCTCCATTGACGATCTTCTGTTGTACCAACATAATACCTATCAATTTTTGTTGAATACATTATGTATACATACCATTTCATAATGAAAAAAGCTCAGATATCTTCTGAGCTTTTTTGCGGGGCCGACGAGACTCGAACTCGCGACCTCCTGCGTGACAGGCAGGCGTTCTAACCAACTGAACTACGACCCCGGCTATTATATAATTTCTCTCTCCGAACTCAAATACTCCTGATTTTCAAGCGTATTTGATCAGATTTTATTACGCATAATTCAAAAAAATGCGGACGAAATATAAACTTATAGGAAGCAAAATCCAATATTAATTTTTTTAAGGCTTACTATATACCAAATGATATCCCAACTGCTTTCGCTGTAAATACTGCCTGATTGTCAGGTTTAACAAGCTTTTGTTTAGAGATAGCATCTTCTATGCGAACATTTTTTATTTCAGATCCCTTTAACGCAACCATTCTTCCAAACTTTTTATGAGCAGCCAAATCGATAGCGAAAGCTCCGAATTTGGTGGATAAAATCCTGTCAAACGGGGTGGGGCTTCCTCCTCTCTGCAAGTGACCCAGCACCGTCACGCGTGTTTCTCTTCCGGTATTTTCTTCAATCCGACGTGCAACTACTTCACCAATTCCACCTAATTGAATCGGGTCAGTGCGTTTGATATCCCTTCCCTTAGTCACCAATGAACCGCCTTTTGGCTTAGCTCCCTCGGCAACACAAACGAGACTAAATTTCTTCCCCATTAATTCACGCTCGAGAATTTTATCGTAAATTTTTTCCCAGATAAAAGGTAATTCAGGGATCAGAATCAGATCTGCACCACCGGATAAACCACCATTCAGAGCAATCCATCCGGCATATCTTCCCATCACTTCAACTACAATCACTCTGTGATGCGATGAAGCAGTGGTATGCAATCGATCTAAAGCCATTGAAACAACGTAAACGGCAGAATCGTGACCGAAAGTCATATCAGTTGCTTCAAGATCATTATCGATAGTTTTGGGAACACCAATTACATTCATACCGAGTTTGCTTAACTTATTACATATATGCATTGTTCCATCGCCTCCAATCGCAATTAGTGCATCAAGATTCCAGGCTTCATAATTTTTTAATGCATCTTTCGATTTATCCATTATGACTATTTTGTCGTCTTTCATTACGGGCCAATGATATGGATCTCCTTTATTTGACGAGCCTAGTATAGTTCCTCCTCTTGAAAGAATTCCTGATACATCTTCATTTCTTAATTCGCTGGCCTTGCCCTCGACTAATCCTTCAAAACCATCCTTTATGCCGAACACGGTCATGCCATAATCCTGAGCCGGTTTTGTTACACCTCTGATTACAGCATTTAAACCGGGGCAATCGCCGCCTCCTGTAAGTACTCCAATTCTTTTTACTTTTCCGCTAAAAGCCATTTTATTCCTCAATTATTTTTATCCAACTTTTTGCTTGTCTTAAAGTGCCATTTAACTAATGTTTTTAATTTTTCTTCACCAAATTTACTTAAGATTTCATTTGATACCTGCTCAACTTTTTCAGATGAACCTTTAACCAACTTTATTTTCAATTCTTTTTCTTTTTGCCTCATCCAGAATAAGAATCTGTTCCGGGCCAGTATTGATGCAGCGGCAACAGCAGTAAACCTTTCGGCATTATGCGTTTGATATATTTCTTTTTGACTTCCCTTATCCTGCAATGCATTCAGAATTAAAGATTCTCTACCGAATTTATCACATATAATGTTGTTACAATCAACTTTATGCAAAAGATTCTCAATCACTTTTGAATGTCCCCAGGCTAAAAGCTTATTGAGATTTTCAAACTTTGAATAAAGTAAATTATACTTTTCGGGATTGATCATTACAATTTCAAAATTATCATTAATTACGGCGCGTATTTTTTTCGAAAGATCAAAAATCTTTTCATCGTTTAATTGTTTGCTGTCTTTTACTCCGAGCTCTTTAAGGCGATAGCCGGATTCCTCATTGACAAAAACGCCGCAAATAACAAGCGGGCCAAAATAGTCTCCTTTTCCGGATTCATCAGTTCCGATATACTTTTCAGGTTCAGAAATATTTGCCTCCGATTGATTAAAAAGGTCGTAACCAAAGACCAGATCTCTGACATCTTTATAAAATTTCTGTTCATTATTTCCCTGTAAAACCTGCTTTATTCCCTTATTTCCAAAATAAACAAGATACTTAACCGAGTTGTTGTTTAAGGAAATTTTTATTTCATAATTGTAATTATTCAAGACCGGAGCTGTAACTGCGTAGCCCTGCTCGGACAGCGATTTAGATGCATTAATTACTATTGATTTGGCCTGGTCTTTTAAATTTATCATTATATTTTTTTCAGTTGTGGAGCAAAGATAATCAAAGGCGCTTTTTTTTAGAAATTACGAATTTTACAGATTAGCATCCCGGAACATTGTTCTGCTGTAAATTGTATTAGTTTTGAAATTATATTTAAGTATTAGTTTTTCAAGGAGTCTAAATGAATAAGTACAACAGTCCGGTAAAAACTTCGGCAAAGATCTTACTATTCGTTCTATTTTTATCCTGCATCTCAGGTTTTACTCGTGCACAAACTGATGAAAAGGAAAATGAAACTATCACAAATATGAGTATTACTTTGCAAAAAAAATTATTGCTTACTGACCAGCAGACTTTAGAGGTGAAAAAAATATTGAAAAATTATTTCACTTATCTTGCTGAAAGTATGAGCCCAAATCCAAAGCCTGGTTTGCTAAAAACTGCAAAAGAAAATATTGAAGCACTACTCGATAAAAAACAAAAAATGAAGTACGAAATAATTAAAAATGAGTGGTGGAACATGCTTAACGGCACTGACTAATTTAAGTATTGATTGCTTCAGAGATTACTGTTCTTAGCCGGATATCTATTAATGTTCGCCCCATTTGAGAACCTGAAGAATTACTGCTGCGAGCCCATCGTCTTTCATCCCGAGAATTTCAGCAGCTTTCAGCGAAACATCTATTATTCTTCCATTATCTTCGGGCTGCCTGTCGTTAATTCTCAGAATTACTGACCTGTTATTTTTTTTATTTATGACCCGTAATACCGTATTGAATGGATAAAACAAATGAGCAGCTGTAAGATCATTCATATCGTAAATTTCACCATTAGCTGTCTTCTTTCCATTGTATTTATTCGCATAGAATGATGCGACACCTTCTTTAGTCTCAAGAACCGGGTAATCTGAATACTCATCGAGATTTGATGGGATTGAATTTGTTGTTTGTTTTTCATCGCTCTCAGATTTCTTTAAATCATTATCTGATGTAAAACGAACTGAGCTGCTACATCCGCTGATCAAAATAAGAAAAGATATTAAAGTAAACAGTTTAATTATACTATTCATCTATCGACTTAAGATTTTTGAGCTAATAATTGATGCGCAAAACACAGCAGCAGTTTCAGTACGAAGCCTGTTAGTGGTTAAGGAATAACTTTCATTCTCATTAAAAAGTTTTAGTTCGTTTTCACTGAAGCCGCCCTCGGGGCCAAGTATGAAATAATAATTTATATCAGGGTTCAATCTGATTTCATTGAGATTTTTATTTGCTTTTTGCTCAAGAATTATTTTTTCACCTTCAAGTTTGCTGATTAATTCAACTGATTCATAAAATTGAAATTGAGGAGCATAACTTCTGAGCGACTGTTTCATTGCAGCAAAAGCAATTTTATTCCAGCGTTCAATTTTTTTTGATCTGGAAACTGTCCTTTCAGATACAAAGCAGATAAAACTTGTAATCCCGAGTTCAACTGATTTTTCAATTGCAAATTCAAACCTGTCCTGATTTTTTAATAAAGGAAGACACAGGTGAATTCTTTTGAACCTATTTTCATATTTGAATTCATTCAACAAACTTAAAGTGAAAGAGTTGCTGCTGCCTGCAATAATTTCAGCCAGGAAAATTGAGCCCTGTCCATTGGTAAAATAAATCTTATCACCTGTTCTGTGACGCATAACTTTAGAAGCGTGGTGAAACTCATCGCCCGTTAATTTTATTTCAGACTGATTTTCCGCGCTCTGCAAAAAATATAATTCTATGTCAGAAAGATATTCCAAGATCAAATATCCATTCTGATTTTCCAAGATGATTAAAAGCATACTCGATGCGAAAAATATTGTAAGGCAGAACAAGAAACGTCAGCCCAAGCCCGTAACCTGAATTAAAATCACGCAGAGAAATGGGGCTGCCGTCGTTCTGAACAGCTCCTGCATCTGTGAACATTTGAACATATAAAGCTGTACGGTATGTCAAAAGCTCTTTGGGAAGCAGTGGAATAAAGTCAAAAGAAATATTTAATTCTTTGATTATCGGATAATACATTTCCAGTGAAGTCAGATATGAATTATTTCCTTCCTGCTCAAGAGTAAAATGACCTCTGATTCGTGAACTGAAACCTAGAAAAGAGTAGTCGTAATAGGGAACTGTATTTCCCGAAGTAAATCTTGATGAGAATCTCCACTTAGCGCTTAATTCACCGATCAAAGTCTTATAAAATCTAAAATCAAAATCAATCACCCTGTAATTGACAGTGTTAAAACCAAGTCCCTTAAATTCAATATTTGTAAAGCCGAATATTCCGTTTCTCGGGAACTGAACAAGATCCCGTGTGTCATATTCATAGGAAATTCCAAAAGCAGGGAAGCGGTCAATTCTTTCATTTGAAGCTGAAATCCCTTTGATGTAAAAAGGTGTTTCAATGTAATTGTAGCTCAAACTGATTCCTGCTTTGTTATACAAACCGAAGCGTTTACCTACATCGAGCCTGCTGTAAATTTTAACCTGATCGAAATCAGAGCCGGCAAGAAACTCAGCAATATTGCTTTTATTTCTTGCATTCATATAACTAAAAAATCCTATGAGATAAATATCCTCCGACCTGATAAAGTTTGGATTCCTGTATTGAAGGAAATAGTTCCGGTCATATCCGAAAGAAGATCTGGCCCGAATATATTCATTTCTGCCTCTGAAATTGATGATCACTAAATCAATCCCGTAGGAGATTTTTTTCCAGTCTTTATCAACAAGCTGAGCAAACGGAATAGGATAAATGTACCAGCTTTCCTCAACAATGATATTAAGAATATGCCCGGGGGATTCCTTTGTAATTACAAAAGAGACTCGCGTAAAAATACCAAGACTATAAACTCTCTCTCTGTTGAAATTAAGAATATTCAAATCAAGAGTATCACCTGATTGAAAAGTAAGCTCTCTGAGAATAATGAAATCCTCAGTTATTTCATTCCCGCTTATTTTTATTGAATCGATAATAACTTTTTCAGAGCCTGAAATAGCTATTGTGTCAACATCCTGCGCCTGAAGGAATTTACCGAAAGTTATAAAGATTATAAGTAAAAAAAATTTTTTCATTCAGAAAACGGAATTACTTACTACGTGGAATCTTAAACAAATGACAGGATTTAAAAGTTTTCAAAAATAAATTAAAATCCCGTCCGGATTTCAGACGGGATTTAAATAGTATCACTTAATTATGAAACAGGTTCTTCAACATAATCAGTAACCGGATTACAACTGCAAACCAGATGTCTGTCGCCATAAGCACTGTTGATTCTTCCCGTTATTGGCCAGAACTTGTTAGTATAAAGCCACGGAGCGGGGAATGCAGCTTTTTCTCTTGAGTATGAATGATTCCATTCGTTTTTGGTTACCACTTGAATTGTATGAGGAGCGTTCTTTAAAGTATTATCATTCACATCAGCTCTGCCTTCCTCGATTTCTTTTATTTCATCTCTTATCATAAGAAGTGAATCACAGAATCTATCCAATTCTGCTTTTGATTCACTTTCAGTTGGTTCAACCATAAATGTACCTGCTACAGGAAAAGATACAGTAGGGGCGTGAAAACCATAGTCCATTAATCTTTTAGCGATATCCTCAACTTCAATATTTGCTGAATGCTTAAACTCCCGCATATCAAAAATTAATTCGTGCCCAACTCTTCCACTTTCCCCTGAATAAAGAACTTTAAAGCTGTTTTCAAGACGAGACTTGATGTAATTGGCATTGAGAATTGCAACCTTGGTAGCGTCAGTTAAGCCTTTGCTTCCCATCATTTTAATATAAGCATAAGAAATGACAAGAATTCCAGCGCTTCCATATGGAGCCGAAGAAACAGCAGTGGTAATTTCCCGCTGATCCAATTTGATCACAGAATGACCGGGAAGAAACTTAACCAGTTTTTCATTGACTGCAATTGGTCCAACTCCCGGTCCACCCCCTCCATGCGGGATGCAAAAAGTTTTATGTAAGTTCAGATGACAGACATCTGCACCAATTACAGCAGGACTGGTTAACCCGACCTGTGCATTCATATTAGCTCCATCCATATAAACAAGACCGCCATAAGAATGAACGATATCACAAATTTCAATTATCTTTTCTTCAAACACTCCATGAGTGGATGGGTAAGTTATCATTAAAGCTGCAAGATCAGCTTTGTTCAGCTCGGCTTTATTCCTTAAATCTGTAATATCAACATTACCAAGCGAATCACAATTAACAACCACTACTTTCATTCCTGCCATAACAGCACTTGCAGGATTAGTTCCGTGAGCCGATGAAGGAATAAGCACAATATTTCTGTTAACATCACCCCTGCTGTTGTGATAGTTCCTGATAACTAATAAACCTGTAAATTCACCCTGAGCACCTGAGTTAGGCTGCAACGACACGCCCTTGAAACCTGTAATCTCGCAAAGGTCGGCTTCGAGCTGTTTGGTTAATTCGAGATAACCAGCAGCCTGATCTGTTGGAACAAAAGGATGCATATTACCTAATTCAGGCCAGGTTACCGGCTCCATCTCAACTGTTGCATTTAATTTCATAGTACAGGAGCCAAGGGGAATCATTGAATGTGCTAATGAAAGATCCTTGTTTTCGAGCCGCTTCATATAACGTAATAAATCGGTTTCAGATTGATAACTATTAAAAACCGGATGAAGCATATACTCAGTTTTTCTGCTGAGAAATTCAGGGAACTCTATTTTGATATTCTGAGCGAACGAATTGAAGTCAGCATCCGTAATTTTTTTACCAACTGCATATTCAAAAACCGAGATCAATTCTTTAACATTTTTCAGATCATCAGGTTCAGAGAGTGAAATTCCAATTTCCTTCTCGCTGATATATCTTAGATTGATTTTTTTCTCCAAAGCATTTATCCGGATTGTTTTTACAACGTCTGCGGAATCAAAAACAAGATGAAGAGTATCAAAATAATTTTGATTTACTTGTCTGATGTTAAGATGCTTCAGTGACGAATCTAATAACTTTGTTAAGCGGTGAATTCTCTCGGCAATATTCTTTAATCCTTTTGGACCGTGATAAACAGAATACATACCGGCAATTACTGCGAGTAAAACCTGGGCGGTACAAATATTACTTGTAGCTTTTTCTCTTCTGATATGCTGTTCACGGGTTTGAAGTGCCATTCGATATGCAGGATTATTATGAACATCTATCGAAACACCGATAATTCTTCCGGGGATTAATCTTTTATATTCATCTTTGGTTGCAAAGAACGCTGCGTGAGGGCCTCCAAATCCCATCGGGACACCAAATCGCTGAGAACTTCCAACCACCACATCAGCTCCAAACTCACCGGGGGGAGTCAATAATGTGAGTGAAAGCAAATCTGCAGCAACAATTTTGAAAATATTTTTTTCTTCAGCAGAACGAAAGAACTCCCTGTAATCATAAACTTCACCCAAACCCGAGGGATATTGAACAAGCACCGCAAAAACATCATCATTAAGCTTAAAGGTACGATGGTCACCAATAACGATATTAATTCCCTGAAGTGTTGCTCTTGTTCTTATAATATCAATTGTGTGTGGAAATACTTCTTCTGAGATAAAAATTGTTTTGGAGTTTTTCTTACCTGCAGTTCTTAATCCGTAAAGCATTTGAACCGCTTCAGCGGCAGCAGTTCCTTCATCAAGAAGTGAAGCATTTGCAATTTCCAGACCTGTAAGATCAATAACCATAGTTTGAAAATTGAGGAGGGCTTCAAGTCTTCCCTGGGCAATTTCTGCCTGGTAAGGTGTATACTGTGTATACCAGCCGGGATTTTCTAAGATGTTTCTTTTAATAACCGGCGGAAGAATTGTTGGATAATAACCCATTCCAATGTAAGATTTATAAACCTTGTTTTTCGAGGCAATCTCTTTAAAATAATTGATGAATTCGTATTCTGTGAGCGGTTCTGAAAGTTGGAGATCTTTTTTAAGCCGAATTTGGTGAGGTATGGTTTGATCAATAAGTTCATCAAGCGAACTTACCCCAATTTGTTTAATCATTTCTACAATTTCGGTTTGGGATGGACCGATATGTCTTGCTCTGAATTTATCAGGATGATTGTACTGATTCATAAATATTCTTTCTTATCATGATGTTTAACTGACTCATAAAATTTCTGATAATAAATTTAATCAATTATTTTAAAATTCAGGTTAGATAACAGAGGTAATAATGAGGAACTTCTTGAAGTATTAAAATTCAGTAATACCTGAAATTCTCCTTAAAGCATCTTTAGCTGCTGCTTGTTCGGCACTTTTTTTATTTCGTCCTTTCCCTTTGCCAAATTCTTTATCACCTATAACAGCACTGACATAAAAAGTCCGGTCGTGCTGAGGTCCCTCCTCTTTTACAACAACATATGTAGGAATTTCAAGTTTATTAGCCTGAGCATATTCCAGAAGCTGGCTTTTAAAGTTTTCATCAATTAAATAAAGACCTTCACGTGTATTAGGTTCAATAAGAATGTTCTGAATAAAATTCTGGCAAGCTTCAAGACCACTATCCAGGTAAATTGCTCCAATAAGTGCTTCAACTGCATCGGATAACACAGTTTTAGATCCGTTGTTGAAAGTACTTGAAAGATTCTTGCTTATCAGTAAGAAATTTCCAAGCTTTATTCTTTCGCCGGCTTCTGCCAAAGCAATTTTATTGACAAGTTTTGCTCTTACTTTTGTAAGAAATCCTTCATTCTTATCGGGAAAATTATCGAAAAGGTATTCAGCAACTGCAAGATTAAGTACCGAGTCACCAAGGAATTCGAGTCGTTCATTTGATACAGCATATTCCGGATGCTGTTCAAGAAAAGACCGGTGCATTAAAGCCTGAATAAAGTATGATTTTTCTTTTATCGAAACGCCGATTATTTCTTCTAACTCTGAAAATTTTTCCTGGGTTAAAAGACGCGAAATATATTTCTTGCTTCTCCTTGCCTCACGGGCTTTTAACTTTTCAAGAAGCCATGAAAAAAGATTCCCCAATTTTATTCCTCATACTTTTTAAATAGAAGTGAAGCATTATGACCACCGAATCCAAACGTATTACTGATTGCGGCATTTATTTCTCTGGGAGAAGCTTTTAGCGGGCTATAGTTAAGATCGCACTCCGGGTCCGGAGTTGTAAGATTAATGGTCGGCGGAATGAGATTGTTGTTCATTGCCAGAATGGTAGCAATTGCTTCAATTCCACCGGCCGCACCAAGTAAATGGCCAGTCATTGATTTTGTGGAACTTATAATAAGCTCATAAGCCCTTTGACCAAAAACTGACTTAATTGCATTGGTTTCATTAACATCATTATACTGAGTTGATGTTCCGTGGGCATTAATGTAGTCAATATCATTTACCGTTAATTCGGCATCTTTGATGGCTTCTCTCATAGAACGGGCTGCACCTTCACCGCCGGGAGCAGGTGCGGTAATGTGATAAGCATCAGCAGTTAATCCAACGCCAGAGATTTCCGCATAGATTTTAGCACCACGATTTAAAGCATGTTCAAGCTCTTCAAGAATTAATGTGCCGGCACCCTCTCCCATAACAAAACCGTTTCTGTCTTTATCAAACGGTCGGGAGGCTTCGGCATATCTTTCATTCCAGGTTGAAATAGCTTTCATTGCATTAAAACCAGCGACAGAAACCTCTGTAATTGCAGCTTCGGAACCACCGCAAATAATCAAATCTGCACTTCCTCTTTGGATCCATACAAATGCATCTGCGATTGCATGAGAAGCTGTGGCACAAGCTGAGGTTGTTGCATAGTTTGGGCCCTTTAATCCGAAATGAATTGAGATCTGTCCTGCGGCAATATCTGAAATCATCATCGGGATAAATAAAGGACTTATGTTTTTAGGGTTGCCAGACTGAAAATAAATCCAGTGCTGCTGCTGAAGAGTTTCCATTCCGCCAATACCGCTTCCATAAATAACACCAAATCGTTCGCGGTCAATTTTATCAAAATTTATCCCGGAATCATCTATTGCCATTTTTGCGGTTGCAATTGCAAATTGAGCAAAGGGGTCTAATCTTTTGATAGATTTTTTATCAAGATAATTTTCGGGATTAAAACCTTTGACTTCGGCAGCAAATTTTGTATCAAAAGCTGAAGCATCGAAGTGAGTGATTGGAGCTACGCCGTTCCTGCCTTCAGCTAATCCTTTCCAATATTCATCGACACCTATCCCAATGGGAGTAATAGCTCCCATTCCTGTCACAACTACTCTTTTTTTGTTAGCCATTAAGTTCTGCCGGAAATGGAATTGTCTTTATTAAAAATAAAAGACATAAAATTAAACAGAAAGTTTAGGTAATAAATTAACTTACTTTTTCCTTCAAGTATTTAACTGCATCACCTACGGTTCCGATTTTTTCAGCGTCTTCATCAGGTATAGAAATCTGAAAGGCACCTTCAAATCCCATAACTAATTCAACAATATCAAGCGAATCAGCACCCAAGTCATTAGTGAATGATGCTTCAGGTGTAATCTGAGATTCTTCGACACCTAATTTATCCATTATAATCTCTTTTACTTTTGCTTCAACGTCCATTTATTACTCCTTTTTAATTATTTAATTGTGAATTATTGACAATTTTCAAGTTAACTAATATAAGCAAGAAGAAAAATTAAAATCAATCAGCACATTGTCATTCCGCCATCAACAGCAATTACCTGCCCTGTTATGTAATCAGCATCTTCACTGCAAAGAAAAGCGACTACACGAGCTATATCCTCCGGTTTTCCCATTCTTGCCATTGGTACATTTCTGAGCAACGCTTCTCTTTGAGCTTCATTAAGTTTAGCAGTCATTTCAGTCTCTATAAACCCGGGAGCGACAGCATTAACCGTAATATTTCTTGATGCAAGCTCGCGAGCCATCGATTTTGTGAAACCAATAACTCCTGCTTTTGATGCAGAATAATTTGACTGTCCGGCATTTCCTATTAATCCAACTACTGAAGTTATGTTTACAATTCTTCCATAGCGCTGTGCCATCATCGGCTTTAAAACTGCCTTAGTATAATTGAATACACTTTTAAGATTAGTAGAAACAACATCATCAAAATCTTTTTCGCTCATTCTTAAAAGCAGATTATCGCGGGTAATTCCCGCATTGTTAATGAGTATATCAACTCCGCCGAGCTTTTCTACTGCATCTGCTACAGTAGCCTGAGCCTGTTCAAGAGAGGAAGCATCGGCTTTGAAAGCATAAATTTTAGTGGCTGGCGAACCAATCTCTTTTTGAAGCTCTTCTGCGCATTCATCGCAGCTATTATAAATAAAAGCTACATCTGAAAACAGAACGCCGCAACAGCTTTTGGCCGCAAGCTCTTTCACAATAGCTCTTCCAATTCCACGAGTTCCACCGGTTACTATAGCTCTTTTATTTTTCTGCGACATTTTGAGTAACTCCAATATTTACTTCGTTAAAGTAATCATTTTTATACTTTTCTAATTCATTGAATCCTTTATCTCCAAGCAAATATATCAATTCTTCCCTGCAGGCTTCGAAAATGGTAGTGCCATTTTGATTAAACCTGTTGCAGCTGTTAAGTCTTTCAATATGTTCGTGATCTACAGTCAGGGTATTCTGATAAATTGTTAAAGGAAATAGAATACAGTACAGAGGTTTATGCTTCCATTTATGAGAGTTTTCAATATTTGCCAACTTTTGTAATGAGCACAGACCATCTTTATCAAGAAATGCACATTTATCATTTACCAAAGCAGTTCCGACGGCTACGCCCGATTCAAAATCAGAATCAGCTTCAGGTGGTTCAAACCAGTGATCAGGATTTTTCGACTGAGTATCATCAAGCAGGGGGATAATTTTATCTTTAATGCGAATAATATTTTCATATTCTTTAAGATCGGTAAAAACGCCGTAATAACAGCATTCGCCATTGCATTTACATCCAAACCTGAAGGTAAATATCATCGGATCAATTTTTAACCCGTTAATTTCTTTCATAGCATTATATAAATTTTTCAAGATCGGAATATTTATCGATAGTATAACAGTTAACGTTTGGAGCTATTCGCTTTACCAAACCCTGCAATACTTTACCGGGCCCGATTTCATAAAATTCGTCAACATGATCATTAACCATATTTATAATAATTTCCTCCCATCTGACCGGAGAGGTTAATTGTTCAAGCAACAATCTTTTTGAAACAATAGCATCCTGGTTCGGCAGTGCAGTAACATTGGAGTACACAGGAAAGCGAGCGTCATAAAAATTAGTGTTATCCAACGCATTTGATAATTTTTCAGCCGCACTTTCCATTAAAGGAGAATGAAATGCACCGCTGACAACAAGTTCTTTTACAAGTTTAGCTCCTTTGGATTTGCAAATCTCCATTGCCTTACGAACTCCGGGAACCGATCCGCTGATTACAATCTGACCGGGAGAATTAAAGTTAGCACATTGAACAATTCCCGCTGCTGAAGCATCTTCACAAATTTTGGTTACATCATCAGGATTTAAACCAACGATTGCCGCCATTGTGCCAGCCTGTTCAACACCAGCCTGCTGCATAGCTTTTCCTCTTTCACGAACTAATTTAATAGCTTCATAGAATTGAATTGCCCCGGAAGAAACCAATGCTGAATATTCGCCAAGAGAATGTCCGGCAGCAGCAGCCGGTTGAATGGTTCGTATTAGGCTTGCAATTACAACACTGTGGAGAAAAATAGCTGGCTGTGTAAATTCAGTCTGTTTAAGTTGTTCCTCGGGACCGTTAAACATTATGTAAGATAGATTTATTCCGAGAGCATCATCAGCGGTTTTAATCATCTCCCTGGCTTCTACAGAATTATCAAATAAATCCTTTGCCATACCGACATATTGTGATCCTTGTCCAGGAAATATAAAAGCAATTTTTGACATAAAATTATTTCAAACTAATGATCCAAACTCCAAACCAATAACGAAGCACCCCAGGTAAATCCGGCACCGAATGCCGCAAGCACAAGTTTATCACCTTTTTTTATCTTACCATCACGATGATATTCAACAAGACAAAGCGGAATTGTTGCAGCAGTCGTGTTTCCGTATTTATCAATGTTAATCATCACTTTATCTTTTGATAATCCCATTCGCTCGGCTGTAGCGTCAATAATCCGAAGATTTGCCTGATGCGGGACCAGGTACGCAATATCCTCGGATTTGAGATTATGTTTTTGCATAATCTCATATGAAACATCAGCCATTCCTTTTACGGCTACTTTGAAGACTGCTTTTCCGTCCTGGTAAATATAATGCCAACGTTTGTCAACTGTTTCATGTGTAGCAGGATATAAACTTCCTCCTCCACGCATATATAAACTCGACTCGCCTGTACCATCAACACGAAGAATCGAATCGACTAAACCAAGTGATTTATCTTCGGTTGGTTCAAGAAGTACTGCAGCAGCGGCATCACCAAATAAAATACAGGTATTCCGGTCGGTGTAATCAACAATAGAACTCATTTTATCAGCACCAATTACCAAAACTTTTTTGAAGCTTCCGCTTTCGATAAGTGCCGCACCGGAATGAAGCGCAAATAAAAAGCCCGAACAAGCTGCTGATAAATCAAATCCCCAGGCATTTGAAGCTCCAATTTTATTTTGAACGATACAAGCCGTTGCAGGGAAAAACATATCAGGTGTTACCGTGGCTACAATTATTACATCAATCTCTTCAGGATTGATTTTATAAGTATTAATTAGATCCTGAGATGCTTTTACGGCCAAATCACTTGTGGCACCGTTATCCAATTTTCTTCGTTCTGAAATACCTGTTCGGGTGCGAATCCATTCATCGCTGGTTTCAACAATTTTTTCAAAATATTTGTTATCAAGAATTGTCTCAGGGACGTACATTCCAATTGCAGTGATTGCCGCATTGTATTTGGAAGATTGACTCATTTATTTCCTAGTTGTTTACATTTGAATATTGCGAAATAGTTTTCTCGATCTTTTGAATCAGACCTTTATTATAAATTTCATTAGCCTTAAAAATCATATTCTTAATTGCTTTTGGTGTACTGGATCCATGTCCTATGATACTAACACCATTTACCCCAAGCAAAGGAACACCGCCATGTTCCTGATAGTCCAGAGCTTTTAAAGACTTTTTCAGTGTCCCTTTTAATAAACCAATCTTAAGTTTATCAATAAAACTCTTTTCCGCAGTTTTTTGAAGCAAATGTTTTAGAAGCTTTGGAACGGACTCGCCAAATTTAAGAATTATATTACCTACAAAACCATCGCAAACTACAACATCAACATCGCCTGTTAAAATATCTCTTCCTTCAACATTTCCAATGAAATTCATGTTTGATTGCTTTAACAATTTGTAAGCCGCCAAAGTTAATTCATTTCCTTTGCTTTCCTCTTCGCCCATGCTCAGAATTCCAACTGAAGGATTTTCGATCCCTCCAATTTCTTTTGCATAAATAGTACCCATCACTGCGTATTCTAAAAGATGAACAGGTTTTGCATCTTTGCCTGCCCCAACATCATATAAATAGCAGATGCCGTGAATATTTGGAATCTCGGCACCAATTGTCGGCCGTCCAACTCCGGGTATTCTACCAATAATCAAAGTTGATGCTGACATCATAGCCCCGGTATTTCCTGCGCTAACAAATGCTTCTGCCTGTTTAGCTCTGACTAACTCTGCGCCAACAACAATTGAAGAATTCTTTTTGGTTTTAAGAGACACTGTGGGGCTGTCACCCATCTCAATAACCTCAGAAGCATCAACGATGTTGTTATTATTAAAATGAAGTTTCTCTTCACTTAAGATTTTTAGAATATCGCTTTTTCTACCGACAAGAATTACTTGTAAATCCGGTTTTTCTTTAACTGCATCGCAGGCACCTATAACAATATTCCTGGGTGCATAATCCCCACCCATTGCATCAACAACAATTCTGCATCTTTTCGAATTAGATTCAGAAATTACCATTGGATGGGAAAATTAATTATTAACTTTTAGGAATGAACATTGATCGTTCATTGTAATAACCACAGGAGGGACAAGCACGATGAGCTAATTTCATCTCTCCGCAATTTGAGCATGTTCCAACAGTCGGAACAGTTGCTTTATAATGTGTTCTTCTTTTATCTCGTCTACTCTTAGACATCCTACGTTTCGGATTTGGCATCGTTACACCGTAAATTATTTATTATTAAGTTTATTTTTCAATTCAATCAAAGGCTGCCAGCGGGAATCTATTTCATCGAATTTGCAATCGCATTTACCTTCGTTAAGATTCCTGCCGCACTTGGGACAAAGGCCTTTACAATCCTCAGAACATAATTTTTTCATTGGTACAGAAAGCAAGGCGTAATCTCTTACATCCTGCGAAATATTTATCTTATCAGCATCATAAGGAAGATAAGTTAAGTTCAAATTCTCACTGGCTGCTGGCGAACTACCGAAAAGATATACGACTTCAAAATTAGCTTCAAGCATTTGGTCGAAATCAATTCCGCAACGATCGCACTGAAATTGAGCTTTAGCTCGCAATTTTGAATCGAGTACAATCTGATGATGAGATTTATTCAGCTTAACTTCAGCTTTAATGTTTCCCTGAAACGGTTCGCTCAGATCTAATTTTTCAACTGGTTCCTCGAAAAGGAAATTATGCACCCCATCCAGAAGACCCGAAATTTTTATAATCATTGCATTAAGCCCATTTTTCGCCAAAAAGGAGACGAAATATATGCAATGAGCTTATATTAGTCAATTTTTAAGCTCTTCTTTTATTTATCCTATTTGATACGAAAACTGTTATAACAATCCTTTTTTTGACAAACTAAATTATTTTTGAGGTTAAATGTTAATGATTAGTATTTTAGTATTATAAAATTCAAAATATTTGGTTTGAAAAAATGTTATCAGTAAAAAATCTAGTAAAAGAATTCAATGGATTAACTGCAGTTAATAATATCTCATTTCAGGTTGATGAAGGAAAGATATTCGGGCTGCTTGGGCCAAATGGAGCGGGAAAAACAACAACTATCAGAACGATACTTAATATTATCAAACCTACACAGGGCGAAATTTTATTCGATAACAAAAAGATTTCAAATGACTTTTTTAACATCATCGGTTACTTGCCCGAAGAAAGAGGTCTTTACAAAAAAAGCAAAGTTATTGACGTTATTAGATATTTTGGTGAGCTGAAAAATATGTCTGCTGATTCTGTACAAAAAGAAGCTAAGCAGTGGCTTGAAAAGCTTGAAATGACAGATTATGTTAATAAAAAAGTTGAGGAGCTTTCCAAAGGGAATCAGCAAAAAATTCAATTTATCACTTCGGTCATTCACAATCCAAAGCTGCTTATCCTTGATGAGCCGTTTAGCGGACTTGATCCGATAAACCAGCAAATGATAAAAGAGAAGATTCTTGATTTTGTAACTAGCGGGAAGATAATTATTCTTTGCACGCATCAAATGGAAACAGCAGAAAAATTGTGTTCGGAAATTTTTCTGATGAACAGCGGCAAAGAAGTACTGAGCGGAAGTATCTCAAAAATTAAAAAGCAATTTGGCGGAAATAATGTTAAGCTCGAATACGACGGCGATGCCTCGTTTATTAGTAATCTTCCGTTTGTAATTCACGCGGATATTTATAACAACTATGCAGAAGTTCAGCTTAAGGATAGCTTTAAGCCTTCGGAGTTTCTGAAAGCTGTTGTTGAAAAAGTAAGCGTATCGCAATTTTCAGTGATAGAACCAACGTTAAACAAGATATTCATCGATTCAATAAGCAAATCAGCAGGAAATTGATTTATGAAAAAAATATTTGCGATAGCTAAATGGGAATACCTGGAAAAAATTAAAACAAGAGCCTTTATTCTTTCACTTATTATTTCACCACTTTTAATAATTTCCTTTTCATTGCTGCCTTCCTTTTTTGTTTCAAGAGGCGAAACTTCAACACGTGCAGTTGGCATTTTAGATGAAACAGGTTTGTTTTTTGAGAATCTCAAAAAAGATCTTTCTTCCATTAAGCTGGAAAACGGGCAGCCAGCTTATGTAGTAGTTAATCTCTACAACGGTGAAGATTTTTCTTCAAGCAAAACATCAGCTGATGATCAGATCATTAAAGAAAAAATAGACGGTTATTTGCTGATTTCAGGTAACTCAATGGAATCTGCAAAAGCTGAATACCGGAGCAAAAATATTCCACCTTTTGGTGAGCTGAAAAATTTTGAAAGCAAAATTAATTCAATACGGGTGAACAGGAAACTGGTTGAAGAAGGAATCAATCCTGAAATAATGAATTACATTTCCAGGGAAATAACAATAAATAATATTCTTGTTGAAGAAAAAGGTAAAGAAAGGAAATCTGACTTTGGAGTTATGTTCTTTTCATCTTTCATTTTTATAATTCTGCTGATGATGATGGTTATATATTCGGGTCAAATGCTGGTCAGAAGTCTTGTGGAAGAAAAGTCAAACAGGATTATCGAAGTGTTGATTTCAAGCTCAAGACCTGAAGAACTGCTTGCAGGGAAAATAATTGGGCTTAGTGCTTTAGGATTAACGCAAATTCTCATTTGGCTTTTAATCGGAGTCGGGTTAGCAGGCTCTGCCCTTGTAACGCCCGATGCTTTCAAGAATGTTCTACCGGTTCTTGTTTATTTCATCCTTGGATTTGTATTATTCACAGCAATATTTGTAGGAATCGGGTCAATTATCACAACCGAGCAGGAAGCTCAGCAAATAACAGGGTACCTGAGTTTGATAATTATGTTCCCGGTTGTTATTGCAATTCCTGCTATGCAAAATCCCGATACAACGTTTATGCAGGTTTTATCCTACTTTCCGCTTACTACTCCAACTTTGATGATCTTAAAGTACAATATTACTGCGGTTCCCCTCTGGGAGTTTGGAATTACAGTTTTGATTCTTATTCTTTCAATATTTATTACTATAAAAGTTACTTCGAAAATTTTCAGGATAGGTATTCTTTCATACGGCAAACGCCCTACCTCAAAGGAGTTAATGAGCTGGCTGAAAGAAAAATAAAAGCGAACTTCCAGATAATTTTTTAGATTAAAAACAATTTTGATTTTAAGGAAATCATTTCCATATTTCAAAAAAGTGAAAGAATTTTTCTATAATTCAACAAAATAATCTGATGTTAGTATTTGCCTCACTGCTTGCAGCAATAATTCCGATGTTAATATATCTGATTCTTATCTGGCAGTTTGACAAGTACGACAGAGAACCTTTCAAACTAGTACTTCGAAACTATTTATGGGGTGCTATCGGAGCAATTGTTCTTGCAATAATTGGCAGCACTTTTCTTACCGGTTTCTTTTCAATTTTTATTTCTAATTCTGAAATACTTGATAAGATCGGAGCAATTATCGTTGCGCCTTTTGTCGAAGAAATTACTAAAGGTATTTTCCTTTTAGTTACTCTTACAAGTAAAAAGTTTGATAATATGACCGATGGTATAGTTTACGGCGGAGCAATTGGACTAGGTTTCGGAATGACTGAAAATTTTCTTTATTTCATTTCCTATGGTACAACATTAACCGACTGGCTAATAATAGTAATTGTAAGGACCCTTTTTTCAGCAGTAATGCATTGCGTTGCAACTGCTTCTCTGGGTGCATTTTTAGGCTACTCAAAGTTTTTGAATCGCCCTTACAAATTATTTCTCCCTTTGGTCGGGCTTGCACTTGCAATGTTTATTCACTTTGCGTGGAATCTTTCTGTTAGTTTTGAGTCAACGGCAATGCTTGGCTTTTTCTTTATGTTTATTACTGTCATTATTTTTATTGCAGTATTTACAGCATCTGTATTAAGAGAGAAGAAAATCATTTTTAACGAACTAATGGAAGAAGTTAAAGTTGGGTTGATACCTTATGAACATCTTGTAATCTTAAGTTCACCGAGAAGATCAAACAGCGGATGGGTTAATGAAACCATTCGTAAACCCTATGTGAATGCAGCAACAACGCTTGCGTTCAGGAAAATGCAGTGGAAGAACTCAACAGGATCAAGCCGATTATTTTATGAAAACGAAGTTCATAATTACAGAATTTTCATTCAGAATTTACTTATCAACTCAAACAGATGAAGAACAGTGTTTCAATCGTAATTTTTTCGTGGCATCCAGTATTCAATCAAAATCAGGCGCCGGTTTTTGCTGATTTTTCAGCCTCAAACTCTGTTCATCTTTATTCATCTCTGCTGCTGAATCACCTGGAAGTACTTAGTACGCTGGATAAAAAACAGAATTATTGTTTTTGTTTCGATGAAAGAGATAAAGATTTTTTGCCTGAGCAGCTAGTATCACACGGTTCATTAATCTTCTTTTATAAAGAAAATAAAAAAGCTGAGCTGCTTAATTTACTTAAGGACAGATTTTTTATACCTAATGGAAAAAATCTGTTGATATTCGGCAATTCCATCGGATTTTCATCAAAGGAAATTTTAAGGATTGAAGATCTTCTTTCATCTGATGAAAACGTACTCGTCATTGGAAAATCAGATTCAGATCGTATGGTTTTTGCCGGCTTTACAAATTTCCAGCAATGCTTAGAGAATCTTCTTACTTTCAATCTTAATTCCGACCAGTTTCTTCGTTCAATGAAAAACTTTAATTGCCTTCTTCATTTTCTCGCCGGATTTATTTCAGTTAATGATATTGAAGATTTCAGAACATTGTATCGTGAGTTGTCAAAGAAAGAAAGTCTCGCCTACTGTTCACATCAGATGCATGAAAGATTTACTCATTTGTTTATTGAATACAGGGATTTACTGAAATGAGTAAAGTAGGAATTTTCGGCGGAACATTCGATCCGATACACCACGGACACCTGATAACAGCGCAGTCGGTTAGAGAAATTCGCAGCCTTGATAAAATAATTTTTGTGCCTGCCTATATTTCGCCTCATAAACAACATGCAAAAGCATCAAGTGCTGCACATCGTCTTAATATGATTAAACTTGCGCTTGATGAAATCCCCTTTTTTGAATACTCCGACTTTGAAATTAAACAGCATACGATTTCATATACTATTGATACACTCAGAGAGTTTAAGAAATTTTTTTCTGAAATAGAATTGATTATCGGTTACGATAACATATTTCAATTTCACAGCTGGAAAGACCCCGACGAAATTATGAAGATTGCCAAGGTGATAGTATTAAAACGGAAGTCATCACATCCATTAGATTTTATTGATAAATACGTTGAAGCTGCTGTATTTGTTCAAACACGTGGAATTGAAATAAGTGCTACAGACATAAGGAACCGTGTTGCCCAAAATTTGCCTATTCATTATCTCGTGCCGAAGGAGGTAGAAGAATATATTTACAAAAACAATCTATACAAGGAGTGATAGTTGAAGATACTTGTAACCGGTGGTGCCGGATTTATTGCTTCACACATTACAGATGCTTTAGTTAACGAAGGTCATCAGGTTGTTGTTCTTGATGATCTTTCATCGGGATTTGAAAAGAACGTCAATCCTAAATCAAAATTTGTAAAAGGAAATATCTGTGATAAAGAATTAGTTGAAAAATTATTCAGTGAAGAGAAGTTTGATTTAGTTAATCATCACGCTGCTCAGATGGATGTAAGAAGATCTGTTAAAGATCCTGCCTTTGATGCAAATACAAATATTATCGGTACGATAAATCTTTTACAGAATGCTATTAAATACAAAGTAAAGAAATTTATGTTTGCCTCGACTGGTGGTGCGGTTTATGGTGAGCAAATTTACTTCCCTGCCGATGAAAATCATCCTACTCAACCAAGATCACCATACGGTATTTCAAAACTTGCAGTCGAAAAATATCTTTACTTTTATAACGCTGAGTATGGTTTGAATTATACTATACTTCGTTACGCAAATATCTATGGGCCCAGACAAAATCCTTTCGGTGAAGCCGGAGTTGTTGCCATTTTCACAAGTAAGCTCTTAAAAGATGAACAACCAATAATTAACGGTGACGGTAAACAAACACGTGATTATGTTTATGTAGGCGATGTAGTAAAAGCCAACCTTCTGACTCTTGAAGATAATTCAAATGATATATACAATGTTGGTACCGGAATTGAGACTGATGTAAATAGTTTATTTACAAAACTGAATAATATTCTTAAAACAAATAAACCTGAAAAGCATGGTCCTTTAGCAGCAGGTGAACAATTAAGGAGCGTAATTACTTCAGAGAAGTTTCATAAAAAATTTGGCTGGAAACCTTCCAAACGACTCGAAGAGGGATTGAAACATACAGTTGAATATTTCAGAAATAATTTAAAGACTTAAAGTGAAAGATAATTTTATAAGCAATTTGCAAAACAAAGATCACAGATCAATCGCACGAGCTATAAGTCTTATTGAATCGGATAACGAAAATGCAACTGATTTACTCATGAAAATTCATTCATCTACCGGAAATGCGTATCGAATAGGAATTACAGGACCCCCCGGTGCAGGAAAGAGCACAGTAACCAATCAACTAACAAAGTTTTATCGCAAACAAAATAAAACAATCGGGATAATTGCGGTTGATCCAACTTCACCATTTACCGGCGGCGCTTTACTGGGAGACCGCGTTAGAATGTCCGACATCGGGCTTGACAGTGGTGTGTTTATCAGAAGCATGGCAACACGCGGAAGTCTTGGTGGACTTTCTAAAAAAGCAGTTGATGCTGCTGACGTGCTTGATGCGGCAGGTTTTGACCTTATAATTTTTGAAACCGTGGGAGTTGGTCAATCTGAACTTGATATAGCTCAGGCTGCCGATACTACAATTGTGATATTAGTACCTGAAAGCGGAGATGCTGTTCAAGCAATGAAGGCAGGTTTGATGGAAATAGCTGATTTCTTTATCCTAAATAAAAGCGACAGACCGGGCTCAGATCAGGCTTATACTGCTTTGCAAACAATTCTGATGATAAAAGATCACGATGAAAACTCCTGGATTCCAAAAATCATTAAAACCGTGGCATCTGAAAATAAAAATATAAGTGATGTTGCAGCTGAGATTGAAAATCACAAAACTTTTATGAAAGAGAAAAATCTCTTTAGTGCAAAAAGAGAAAAGCAGGCTCGGCTCAGGATAAAAGAAATTGTTGAACAAAAACTCAAAGACAAACTTTGGGGTGAAACAGGTGAGAATTCACTAAACTCAATTCTCAATAGAGTAGTTCTGGAGAATCTTTCTCCTTACAAAGTTGCTGATGACATTATCCTTGAATTCAAAAACAGACTTTGAATTGAATATTATTTTGTTAACTATAATTCATATTAAAATCCTAAATAAACTAGTCAGGATGCCATGAAAGTTAATCCCTTTACAATTGAATTTACAGAGAATCAGATAATGATTCGCGATACAATCAGAGAATTTGCTGAAAAGAATATTCGTCCGGTGATAATGGAAAACGATGAGTCGCAAAAATTCCCAATGGAAATAATGCAGAAACTTGGTGAACTTGGTTTTATGGGAATCTTGGTTCCGGAAGAATATGGTGGAGCAGGACTTGGCTATATTGAGTATGCACTAATAATTGAAGAGCTTGCAAAAGTTGACCCTTCTGTTTCTTTGTCTGTAGCGGCACATAACGGACTTTGTACTAATCACATCAATCTCTTTGGCAATGAACAACAAAAGAAAAAGTATTTACCAGATCTTGCAAGCGGGAAAAAAATTGGTGCGTGGGGATTGACTGAAGCTGTTTCCGGTAGTGATGCTGCAGGATTAAAAAGTTATGCAGTTAAAGATGGTGATTACTGGATTTTGAATGGAAGTAAACAATTCACAACTCATGGCACAGTTGGTGAAACTTATGTTGTTATGGCAATAACTAACAAAGAAGCAGGCAAGAAAGGAATATCGGCTTTCATTCTTGAAAAAGGATTTGAGGGATTGATTATCGGGAAGAAAGAGAATAAACTTGGAATGCGTGCAAGCGATACAACTCAACTAGCTTTTGAAAATTGTAGAGTGCCGAAAGAAAATTTACTCGGACAAGAAGGAATGGGATTTATCAATTCAATGCAGGTTCTCGAAGGCGGAAGAATCTCGATTGCTGCTTTAAGTATTGGACTTGCGCAAGGTTGTCTTGATGCTTGTCTTAAATACACAAATGAACGAAAACAATTTGGAAAATTTTTATCAGAGTTTCAGGCAACGCAATTTAAACTTGCTGAGATGCATACAAATATCGAAGCAGCAAAAATGTTAACTTATCGTGCTGCCTGGATGAAAGATAATGGAATTCCGAATACGAAAGAAGCTGCTGAAGCGAAAGTTTTCGCAAGTGAAATTGCAGAGAAAGCAACAAGTGAAGCTGTTCAGATATTTGGTGGCTATGGTTACATTAAAGAATATCCGGTTGAAAAATTTTATCGGGATGTAAAGCTGCTTACAATTGGTGAGGGTACATCAGAAATTCAAAGAATAGTGATTGCAAAAGATTTGCTAAAGGATTAGCCACGAATTTCACTAATTAACACTAATAATTATGAATGAAATTTTATTTAAAGATGAATCCTACAAAATAATCGGAATTTGTATGGAGGTTCATAAATTATTAGGGAAAGGATTTCTGGAAATTGTTTATAAAGATGCATTAGAATATGAATTCACAGCGAACAATATCCCTTATGAAAGAGAAAAAGAATTTTCTATTCAATACAAAAGTAAAATACTTGCTCATAAATATTATGCCGACTTTGTTTTATATAACAATATAATTTTGGAAATAAAAGCAGTTAATGGAATTATTGATGAATTTGTTAAACAGACATTGAATTATTTAGCGGTATCAAAGTGTAAATTAGGATTAATTGT
>JACAFB010000027.1 GCA_013388545.1 Ignavibacteriaceae bacterium | reverse complement strand
TGTGCACTGTCAAATTCCTTGAATGCTGAATTAAAGTTAGGTTTTGGTTTAAATGAAAATGGTAAAATAGTTCCTCTCAACAAAGGAGCCTTTTATAATTATCAACTCGGAATGGATGATCAATTGAAATTTAGAGTCAATCAGCGTACAGGACAGGATTATTTAGCAGAAACTCTTGAGCTGCCATTTAAACGGGATGAATATGTCTTCAACCTGAATGAATCTGAAATTGAATTTACAAATTCATTTATGAAGATGAACGATTTAAATGAAAAAGATTTTATTGTTGGCTTCAATACCGGCTGTTCGAATCTTTATCCGAATAAAAAAATGACAATAGAACAGCATTGCTATCTTATCGAAACGCTGCTTCAGAAAAGGAAATATAAAATATTACTTCTGGGAGGTCCTGAAGATGAAGAAAGGAACAGGATTATCTACTCGAAGTTTGAAGGAAAAATTATAAACACTCCCGTACACGATGGTGTAAGGAAAGGAGCCTGCTATGAATCTATTCCACAGGTAGTGATTACAGGAGATTCATTTGGTATGCACCTGGCAATCGCTTTAAAAAAATACGTCATTGCGTGGTTTGGAGTTAGCTGCTGGGCAGAGATCGATTTATATGACAGAGGCGTAAAATTATTTCAAAAGGATTTGTTTTGTTCTCCCTGCTGGAAAAAAGTATGTCCCTACAATCTTGAATGTATAAAGATGATTGACCTTGATCGAATTATACAAGAAGTTGATTTATTTTTTTCTAAATGACTTTAACAATGAGCAGTGAAAGAATCAATATTTTTTCGTTGACTAAAAGAATTAACCGGCCGTTGATTCTTGATGGTGCGATGGGAAGTCTTCTTGAACAGAAAAAATTAATTGCAAAAGATCAGCTGTGGAGTGCTGCTGCAAATCTTACTGCATCTGATAAAGTTCTTAAAATACACCGAGACTATATTGAAGCTGGCGCCGATATCATTACAACAAATACTTTCAGGACAAATCCGAATTCATTGCGAAAATCAGCAATAAGGAATTACAAAAATGTAATCAAAAAAGCTGTTTGGCTTGCATTTCAGGCAAGAGAAAATAATCGTGCTGTTTTGATTGCAGGCTCAAATCCACCTGCCGAAGATTGTTATCAGGCCGAAAGAACTATTACCAACAAGCAGCTTGAATCAAATCACAAGAACCATATTGACTGTTTATTTGAAAGTGAAGTTGATTTTATTCTTAATGAAACTCAAAGTCATTTTGATGAGATTGAAATAATTTGCAACCATTGTAATAAGAATAAGATTCCATTTGTTGTAAGTTTATTTTTCACGAAAAAATTAAAATTACTTTCCGGAGAGAATGTTGATTATGTAATTAACTTCATTAATGATTTTAATCCGCTTGCAATTGCCTTTAACTGCATTGATGCAGCTTCGTTAAAAAAACTTTATAGTAAAATTAACCCGGACTTTAATTGGGGATTTTATTTAAACTGCTTCAAAGATAATTTCTCAACCGGAAAAATAAGTTGTGTTATTTCCCCAAAAGAATATTTAAACCAGGTTAATTTATTTATGAGGAAAAGACCTTCTTTTATCGGAGCCTGCTGCGGTTCAAATCCAAATCATATAAGATTAATAAAACAAATGCTCAATGGAAAATTTAGAAATTAAATCGCCTTGCAAAATAAATCTTGGATTGAATATTTTAAGAAAACGTGAAGACGGGTACCACGACATTGAAACAATATTTTACCCACTCGATTTCTTTGACACAATTTATTTTGAAAAATCTGACCACACTTCTTTTGATTCAAATTCAAACGGACTTATAAATCAAAAAAGCAATTTGATTTTAGATGCAAAAACTGCATTGGAATCTTATGTGGGGAATACACTTAATGTTAAGATCAGACTTGACAAAAGGGTTATGATTGGTGCTGGCCTGGGTGGCGGCAGCTCTAATGCCGCTTTCACTTTAAAGGCCCTAAATCAACTTTACGATTTGAACCTCAGCGATTCAGCACTATTAAACATTGCTTCCGGAATTGGATCGGATGTAGCTTTTTTTATTTATTCAAAACCTGCATTTGCTATATCAAGGGGTGAAAAGCTTGAATTTATTGATCTTAAAATTGAAAGTCCGATTCTAATAGTAAATCCGGGAATTCACATCTCAACCAAATGGGCTTATCAAAATATTTCTCCCTCGATTCCCAAAGAAAATCTAAAAGATATTATTAGAATTCACAGCAATGATATTAAATCGTGGAAAGGAAAAATCACGAATGACTTTGAACAAGTTGTCTTTAAAGCTCACCCTGAGATTGAAGGAATAAAAAATAAGCTTTACGATCTGGGAGCATCTTTTTCTCTTATGTCAGGTAGTGGATCTACAGTGTATGGTATTTTTGAGGATTCAGAAGCCGCAGCAAATTCAGAAATTTATTTCAAAGAAAAATATTATACATTTCTTCAGGGCTTTTAACTTACTGCATTTTCATCAAACTCAACCGAAGCTTTGGAGGCATTAATCTTCACTGAAATTCCCCAGGGTACTGTTACATTATCTTTAATATGACCGTGGGGAAAATTATAAATTACAGGTAATTTCAGTTTACCAATATAATCATCAACCACTTCACCAAGAGTTAATGTCTTTTTCATCGGATCGTGTTCATAGCAATCAACAAAGCTTCCGAGTATAATTCCGTTAAGCTTTGAATAAACTTTAGCAAGCTTCAGTTGATTAAGCATTCTATCCACACGGTAAGGAAGTTCTCCAATATCCTCGAGCAATAAAATCTTATCTTTAAATTGTGGAATGTACTCTGTTCCCATAATTGAAATAATTAACGCCAGATTTCCACCAATTATTCTTCCCCTTGCGTGGTTTTTGTTAAATGAAGCTAATTTTTCGTCATCAGGCAGTTTAATTTTCCCAAGTTTTTTATTTGAAGTTATAATTGCCCAGAAAAGTTCTTCGGTATAAGAGCTTACGTCGTTACTAAAATCAACAGCGGCCATTGGACCTGCAAAGGTTACCAGTCCTGTTTTTGCGAAGAATGCAAGCTGCAAAGCAGTAATATCACTGTAACCGACAAAAATCTTAGGATTATCTCTGATAATCCGATAGTTTATTTTATCAAGCAGTCGCGGTGAACCATAACCTCCTCTGATGCAAATGATTGCTTTAACATCTTTTTTAAAAAACATGTATTCCAAATCTGACACACGTTCATCATCACTCCCGGCAAGGTAACCATGATACTTTCCTACATTCTTTCCTAATTCGACTTTGTAACCAATTTTTTCAAAATATTTTACTGATAATTCAATTTTCATTAGATCATCCGGTGAAGAACCAGGTGTAATCAATCCAATCACTTCACCTTTTTTAAGCTTTTTTGGTTTTACGATTCGCATAATTGTCTGATGTTATTAAAAATTTCCGTTGAAAATACAGATTCATATTTTATAATTCAAATAGAATACCGATAAAAAATCAAAGGATTTAATATTTCAGTAATATTTTCTTAATAATTCGTTAATAATTAAAACATATTGTTGCTAAGTACTATGAATAATAAAACTAAAAATATACTATTCATCTGCGGTTCGCTGAATCAAACCACTATGATGCATAAGATCTCCAGATATCTTAACAATGAATACAACTGTTACTTTACTCCTTATTATGCAACAGGTCTTATTGGTGCGATTTCAAAAACCAGCCTACTGGATTTCAGTGTTCTTGGCGGTCAGTTTAGGAAAAAAACTCTTGATTACCTGAAACAAAACAATCTGCAAATTGACATTGAGGGAAAAAACAATAATTACGATCTAATTTTTACCTGTAGTGATTTAATTATTCCTTCTAATATTAAAAATAAAAGTGTAATTCTCGTTCAGGAAGGAATGACTGACCCTGAAAATTTCATGTTTCATATTGTTAAAGCTTTAAAACTTCCCCGCTGGATGGCCAGCACTTCAACCACCGGTTTATCAGATAATTACGATTTGTTTTGTGTTGCATCTGAAGGCTATAAACAATTATTCATTCAGAAAGGAGTAAAACCGGAAAAAATACTTGTCACAGGAATTCCAAATTTTGATAACTGTCGGGTATTTCTGAAAAATTCCTTCCCCCATAAGAACTTTGTGCTTGCCGCAACTTCTGATACAAGAGAGACTTACAAATTTGAGAACAGAAAGAATTTCATAAGAAATGTTCAGAAAATTGCTAATGGAAGAAAGATTATTTTCAAGCTTCATCCAAATGAAGACGCCGAAAGAAATACAGCAGAAATCAAATCAATTATTCCTGACGCAATCGTTTACCGCAGTGGTAAAGTTGAAGAAATGATTGCCAACTGCGATGTTTTAATCACAAGATACTCTTCAGTTGTATATGTTGGCTTGGCATTAAATAAGGAAGTTTATTCAGCTTTTGACATAAACAAACTCAGAAAATTGATGCCAATACAAAATGATGGTGAATCTGCTTTCAATATCGCTTCGGCAGCCAGGCAATTAATCGAAAGAGAAAATATAAATGCTGTATTAGCTTATAACTATAAATCATACATTAAAAGCAAATTCATTTCTGCCTATCAGTACCTTAAAAAATCAATCACTGTAAAGCTTTCATAATCTTGAATTCAAAGAAAATAAATATTGTCACTATAGTTCAGGCCAGAATGGACTCAACACGCTTACCAAATAAAGTCATTATGTCGCTTGCAGGAAAGCCTTTACTAATAAGACAGATTGAAAGAATAAAAGCTTCTTACGAAACCGGGACGATTGTTGTTGCTACTTCAACGGATAGTTCAGATGATAGAATTATTGAAATATGCCTTCAGAACAATATTGCAGTGTTCAGAGGTGACAAATTTGATTTACTTGACAGGCATTATAAAGCTGCTGTTTTGCACAATGCTGATGCTGTAGTAAAAATACCTTCGGACTGTCCTTTAATAGATCCGGGAATTATTTCAAAAGTAATCAACTATTATAAATCGAATCAAAATCTTTACGATTATGTTAGTAATCTGCATCCTGCAACTTATCCCGACGGAAACGATGTAGAAATATTTTCTATGGAAGTTTTAGAGAATGCATGGCTTAATGCAACTAAAAATTTTGAACGCGAACATACTACCCCTTTCATCTGGGAAAATCCGGACAAATTTCGAGTAGGCAATGTTGTCTGGGAATCCGGATTAAACTATTCAATGACCCACCGCTGGACAATCGATTATGAGGAAGATTACTTAATGATTAAAACTGTTTATGATGAACTTTACCACGATGGCAATATCTTCTCGATGGTAGATATTCTGAATTTACTGGATAGAAAGCCTCACATAAGCAGGATTAATCAAAAATATGTCGGAGTCAACTGGTACAGACATCACTTGAAGGAATTAATGACTATAAAACCGGAATGGACAAAAGTTATAGATGAGTAAAATGAAGATGGATTATAAATCGCTTGAAAATATTTCTCTTGCCGTCAGAGAACATATTATAAGAATGGCAACAAACGGAGGTTGTTTCATAGGTGCTTCTCTTTCGTGTGTTGATATTCTCGTTTACCTTTATAAAAACTTTTTAAATGTCACCAAAGAGAATCTCAGTTCATTGGAAAGGGACTATTTGTTTTTATCCAAAGGCCACGATGTGCCTGCTCTTTACGGACTATTTGCTGAAATTGAATTTCTTGATAAAGACAGATTAAGCAATCACCTGAAAACAAATGATGACATCTATTGGCATCCAAACAGAAAAATTCCAGGAATTGAATTTCATTCGGGCTCTCTTGGTCACTTGCTATCAGTTGGAATAGGCGTTGCTCTTGATTGCAAAATGAGTAATCAAAAAAATAAAATTGTCGTCATTCTTGGAGATGGAGAGTTAAACGAGGGTTCAGTGTGGGAAGGGTTGTTGATTGCATCAGCCTACAAGCTTGATAATCTGATGATTATTGTGGACAGAAATCAGTTTCAGGCAAATGAAAGAACCGAACTTTTAATTCCATTGGAACCTCTCGAGAAAAAATTTGAAGCATTTGGTTTTTGTGTTAAATCCTGTAATGGACATGATTTTTCAGAAATAGATGAAGCGTTAAAGGATTTCCCTTTTGAAAAAGGATTTCCTTCAATCTTAATAGCTGATACAATACGCGGAAAAGGTCTGCCAAGCATCGAAGAAAAGGCAGACAGATGGTTCTGCAACTTCACCCGGCAAGAGATTGATAACCTGTTGCTTGAACTGCACGGTAAACATATTACTGACTTAAATTCAGAAAAAATTATTGCACGTTAAATGACTTACGAAGAAATACTTATAAACGAACTTGGACAGAATGAAAATCTTTTAGTATTAACTGCTGAGAATAGAGCAGCAATCAGAAACATTCCGAACTTAAAACCAGAAAGATTTTTTGATTTCGGCATAGCCGAACAAACTATGATTGGTGCTGCAGCAGGTCTGGCACTAAGAGGTAAATTGCCCGTTGCTCATGCGTTAGCTTCTTTTCTTACGATGCGAGCTTTCGAATTTATAAGAACCGATATCGGAATTCCAAACCTGCCAGTAAAAATTGTTGGAAGTTTTGCAGGTTTACTTTCTGAAGCCAATGGGCCTACTCACCAGGCAATCGAAGACATCTCCCTTATGAGGGGCATTCCTAATATGAATGTAATTTGTCCGTCTGATGCTGAAGATTTGGCAATCTGTTTGCCGGTTATATTAAAGTCTGATTCCCCTTATTATATCAGATTTACAAATTTGCAGTCATCAATAAAACATAATCCGGTATTTACTCCCGGAAAAGCTGAATCAATACTTGAAGATGGATACGATGTTACAATTCTTACATATGGATGCCTGTTAAAAGAAGCTGTGATTGCTGCCGAGATACTTCAGTCAGAAAATATTTCTGTGGGCCTTATAAATCTCAGAACCTTGAAACCAATTGACAGTGAAAAAATATTGGAAGTTTGTAAATCATCCTCTCTTATTGTTACACTTGAAGATCATTTCCGGGTTGGAGGATTATATTCAATTCTTTGTGAGTTACTAATAAGCGAACAGATGATGGCAAACATCTTACCAATTGCATTTGACAACAAATGGTTTAAACCCGCTTTGCTTTCTGACGTTTTAATCTTTGAAGAAATGGATGGAAAATCAATCGCAAGAAAAATCAAACACAGTTTAAGCAAAAGCAGAATTTTTTTAAATCAATTTAATACGTGATGAAAACACCAAATAAAATTCAATTTAATCCTGATTATCCAGGCATAAAAAATTCAGACGAACTTTATAATCGTGCAAAAAATATTATTCCATCAGTAACACAAACTCTGGCGAAAGGTCCTTCTCAATATGTTTTCGGGATTGCTCCAAAATTTATTCAGAAAGGAAAAGGTTCGCACGTTTGGGATGTAGATGGCAATGAATATATTGATTACAATATGGCAATTGGTCCGGTTTCTCTCGGATATTCCTATCCAAAAGTTGACGAAGCAATTATTCAACAACTTGCATCCGGAATAACGTTTTCAATGATGCATCCTCTCGAAGTTGAAGTGTCAGAAATCATTTCAGAAATAATTCCAAATGCCGAGGCTGTGAGATTCAGCAAAACCGGTGCAGATGTTACAAGCGCTGCAATCAGACTTTCAAGAGCTTTTACAGGCAAAAATAAAGTTTTGTGTTGTGGTTATCACGGATGGCACGATTGGTACATTTCAGTTACAGATCGAAATAAAGGAATCCCGGATCAAATAAAGGATTTAACTTTTACGTTCAACTACAATGATATTGAATCGCTGATAAATTCGATAGACGATGATACAGCGTGCGTAATTTTAGAACCATTTGTTTTTGAAGAACCTCAAAAGAACTTTTTAAATGAATTAAGAACCATTTGTTCATCAAAAAATATTGTACTGGTCTTTGATGAAATGTGGACTGGTTTCAGAATTTCAACAGGAGGTGCACAGGAATATTTTGGCGTCACTGCTGATCTTGCCTGTTTTTCAAAAGCGATTGCTAATGGAATGCCTCTATCGGTTCTCTGCGGAAAAAAAGAAATTATGAGTTTGCTTGAAAAGGACGTTTTCTTTTATACAACATTCGGCGGTGAAACTCTTTCGCTTGCAGCAGCTAAAGCAACAATCACCGAGATGATTGAGAAAAACGTTCCTCAATATTTATCAACTCAAGGTTCTAAATTGATAAAAGGACTAAATCAAATCCTTTTTGATTTTGAAATTGACTACATAACCTGTTCAGGATACAATTGCCGTTCTATAGTGAATTTCAGTCTGAAAAATGGAAATTCTCTTGAACTTAAATCTCTTATGCAGCAGGAACTCTTTAAACGAGGAATTCTGTGGTCTGGATTTCATAATATTTCTTTCTCCCATTCAGATGATGATATAAAATATACTCTTGATGCTTATGGTGATTTAATGCCAATCATTAAACAGGCAGTTGATGAAGGAAATATATCCAAATTTCTTAAAGGTAAACCTGTTGAACCGGTATTCCGTAAAACAGGAAATTTTAATATTAAACCAGTCAGTAAAAAAGTTATACAATAAAAGAAAAATATTGAAAAACACGGGCTCAAATATTTTTTCACTTGAAAATAAAGTTGCTATCGTTACCGGTGCACTGGGACTACTAGGTAGAAATCACTGCGAAGCTTTGATTGAATTTGGTGCAACTGTCGCAGCAATTGATCTTGATGGAGATTTATCAACCGAATTTGCCAGGTCATTCAATGGAAATTGTATAGGATTTGGCGCTGATATTACAAGAACAAGTGATCTTGAAAATGTTAAATCTGAAATTCTTTCGAGATTTGGCAAAATTGATATTCTGGTTAATAACGCTGCAATCAATGATAAATTTGAAAATCCATTAAACTCCGCTGAACTGTCAAAATTCGAAAATTATCCTCTTTCAAGCTGGCAAAAATCAATTGAGGTAAACCTGACCGGTACATTTTTATGCTGCCAGGTTTTTGGTACTGAAATGGCCAAACAACAATTCGGAAGCATTATAAATATTTCCTCAACTTACGGTACAGTTGCTCCTGATCAATCACTTTATAAAGACCGCCAGGGAAATCAAAAATTCTATAAAACAGTTTCCTATCCTGTAACAAAAAGTGCTTTAATCTCTCTGACCAAATTCCTTGCTGCTTACTGGGGAGATAAGAATGTAAGGGTTAACGCTTTATCACCAGGCGGTGTTGAAAATAATCAGGATCCATATTTCGTTGAAAATTATTCAAAAAGAACTCCGCTTAAAAGAATGGCCAGAGCTTTTGACTATAAAGGTGCATTAGTATTTTTAGCCAGCAATGCTTCCGATTATATGACGGGAGCCAATTTAATAGTTGACGGAGGGTGGACAATATGGTAATTGATAAAAAACTCAGATTAAAACAACTTCACCTTAAAGAGAAAGCTCAAAATATTAAGATGGTGCTTTCTGATAATGATGGTGTTCTGACTGACACCGGAGTTTATTACTCCGAGAAAGGTGAGGTGTTTAAACGATTCTCCATTCGTGATGGAATGGGAGTAGAAAGATTGAGAAATCTCTTAAACATTAAAACCGGAATAATTACCGGAGAACTTTCAGGTTCAGTAAAAAAACGGGCTAAAAAATTAAAAATAAAAGAGCTGCACCTGGGTTCGAAAGATAAAGTTTTAATCTTTAAAGACATTTTGAAGCGAAACAAGCTCAAACCCGAAAACATTGCATTTATAGGTGATGATGTTAATGATATTGAAATAATGAAACTTGCGGGTTTTACTGCAGCACCAAACGATGCCTTGGAATATGTTAAAGATATGGTGGATTATGTATGCATCAATAAAGGTGGAAATGGAGCATTCAGAGAATTTGCCGAACTAATTATAGCATTAAATATAGATGAAGATTCAATTACTTCTTAAATCAATAATTCAAATTTTAAGGAGACCGAATGGATAGCAACAGAAAAATAAAAATCGGAAATCGCTTTGTTGGAGACGGAGAATCAATCTTTGTAATTGCAGAAATTGGCATAAACCATAATGGTTCTCTTGAAATAGCAAAGAAAATGATTGATGGTGCAATTTTTTCCGGATGCGATGCCGTTAAATTTCAAAAAAGAACTCCGGAGATTTGCGTACCACAGGATCAATGGGAAATTGAAAGAGACACACCCTGGGGAAGAATGACTTACATTGAATACCGAAGAAAAATGGAATTTAACAAGCAGCAATTCCAGGAACTTGTTGACTACTGTAATGCACGCAGAATAATCTGGTTTACTTCCTGCTGGGATGAAGTTGCAGTTGACTTTGTAGAAGAATTCGATCCACTGCTTTATAAAATTGCCTCTGCATCAATTACAGATGAGCAGTTACTTCAAAAACATAAAAAGCTGAATAAGCCTGTTATTATGTCTACCGGAATGTCAACAATGGAAGAAATTGAAAAAGCTGTTAATAATCTCGGAACCGAAAAGCTGTTGATTGCTCATTCAACTTCCTCATATCCCTGCCCTCTTAATGAATTGAACTTAAATATGATTCAAACTTACAGAAACATATACCCGGTAACTCCTATCGGTTATTCAGGACATGAGACGGGATTAGCTCCGACATTGGCAGCCATAGCACTCGGAGCTTCATTTGTTGAACGACATATAACACTTGACCGCGCGATGTGGGGCACCGACCAGGCCGCCTCAGTTGAAGTGGTCGGAATGATGAGATTGGTTTCAAATATCCGTGATATTGAAAAAAGTCTCGGTGACGGAAAGAAAAAAGTATACGAAAGCGAATTGGCTGTGATGAAAAAGCTGAGAAAACAGAATTCAAAACTTGACCTAATAAAAGCAGTGTAAATGTCCTTAGAAAGCTGGAGAAAATATAGTTTACTGTTTGTGATCGCTTCAGCACTGTTGATTATTTTTCTGGAACGAAAATTTCCTTACACCAAATCGCAAAAATTTTTCCGCGATGGATTTGTCAACGACTTCATTTTTTATACTTTGCTTCAAAGCTATGTTCTGGGAATTTTAATATCATTTATCATTGAATCGATCGATAACTCAGTTCAGGTATCACGATTAAAAATTTTATCGCACTGGCCGGCCTGGCTGCAATTTATATTCTTTCTCATTACTCACGATTTTTATATTTATTGGTTTCATCGTTTGCAGCATAATTCTAAATGGTTGTGGCGAATTCATGAAGCACATCACAGTAATAAAGATGTTGACTGGCTTGCCGGTTCACGATCACATCCACTTGAAATATTGATTAACCAGACAATTGAGTTTGCACCAATCATACTACTTGGCGCACATCCGGCTATTGCAATAATAAAAGGAAGTGTAGATGCAGTCTGGGGAATGTACATTCATTCAAACATTAATGTTAAGTCAGGATGGCTTCAATTTATAATCAACGGACCCGAAATGCATCGCTGGCATCATTCGGATTTGGTTAACAGTGCTTATAATAAAAATTTCAGCACCAAACTGGCTGTATGGGACTGGTTATTTAATACTCATTACTTCCCTGCTTCAAAGCCTAATAAATACGGATTATCGGATTTGAATTTTCCGTCGAATTATCTTAAACAAATTATTTTTGCATTTAGAAAATACGACAAATATTAAATTAACTAAGAAAATTTGATTTAACACCGGATTTATATTGAAACACAATAACTTAAATATTGCACACATATCAGATTTACATCTAAATTCATTTTATTCAGAATCGAATTATGAAAAAATTGAATTCATTTTGAATTTCATCAGGAAAAAGAACGTAGACCATCTCGTTGTCACCGGCGATATTGTAGATAATGCATCAAGTCTGGATCTGCAAAGTATCAGAGAACTATTTGAAAAATATAATTTACTTGATAGCACAAAACTTTCAGTTGTTGCTGGGAATCATGATATTTTTGGTTCAGCTCAAACTGCCGAAGATTTACTTCAATTTCCTGATAGATGCAGCAAAACCGATTATGATGCCAAACTCTCCGAATTTATTCTGACATTCAGAGAAACCTTTGATGATTGTATTTACACCTCTAAGAACGGATTCTTTCCTTATGCTAAAATGATTAACAATAACCTGATAATTGGATTAAATTCAGTTGCCAGGTTTTCTGTAATTAAAAATCCTTTTGCATCTAACGGTGAAATAAACGGTGAGCAGCTAAGCGAATTACATTCCATTCTGAAAGATTATAGGAATGAAGCTAAAAATATAATTTTACTGGTTCATCATCATTTCTATAAGCCTAAAAACAGGAAAGGTTTAACCTTCTCGGGTTTATGGCAGAATGTTGAAAAGCGAACTATGAAACTTAGAAAGAAAAAGCGTATTATTAATTTACTTAACAAGTTTCAGGTAGATCTTGTACTTCATGGCCATGTTCATGAAGAGGCAGATTACGAGAAAAGAAACATCCATTTTTTAAATGCAGGGGCCTCGATTAAAGGACTAAAGGGCAAACAATTACTGATAAATTTTATAGAAATTTCCGGTAAACAGATTAACACTTCAACACATAAAATTAAATTTGAAAAGTCAGGTGACCGGAGAGATGATAATGAAAATCATTACAAACACGAGAAAGAATTTGAAGAATCAGAAATATTTTAACTGCTGACCGGATTTAGGTTTTTTCGTTTAATGATTTCAAGCCTGTCAAAATTTTTAAAGCTCACCTTCAATTCTGTTTTATCATCACAAATTAAAATCACAAATGATTCATTAACAGATTTGATAGTGCCCCGTTTTTGAATTACAGCAGTTGCTGGTTCAGGGAAAGAGTAACTGACATAATCACCAACATTCATATTTAACATTAACTTTCTAAAGTGTATGAGTTATAAATAGAATCATATTCAAGCTGCCATTCATTCTCTGATTCAAATTCCTTCAGCAGCTGTTCCGGTAACTGGTCATGGTCTGAACTAACTTCTTCCCTGTTAACATCATCATCCAGGAAAAGATAATAACGTTCAAAAATTTTATTCCTGTACATAATACTTCCTTTAATTTTTAACCGCAGGAAATTTAGATATCGGAGGTTAAGAGATTGTTAAAAATAGATTATGAAAAAATTAAATTTTCGGTTGGTTATAAAAATTTATTAGTGAGTTTAATCAGCTCAGCTTTAATTATTAATCTTCAAGACCTGTTTACCTGGCGTAACAGTCATTTGAACCCTCACTGGTGAACGGTTATTGATTCCGATTTCGGTACCTGTTCCATTTAATATTACCCTGTCACGCTGCGCCTGAAGCGTAACTCTGATTCTGCCGTTCTCATATCTTTTATAAAAGTTAGGCATTTGCCAGCCAGAATAGTTTCCTGAACCTCCTCCCATTTGAGAAGTCTTCTTGTAATAAGCCTGTAAATCAGAGGCAAGGAAATTAAGATCATTAATAATCAAATCCCTGTTAGATTGCATCGCCGAGATTTTGAAGAGCTTAAATCCGACTGCAAGTGCAATAGCAACCAGGATGACACCAAGAACAACGAGTAAAATTTGCTGTTGTCCCATACTGATCCTTAAAGAATAATAATTATATGATTAACGGATAAACAAATATTGTGCCTAAAAAAGAAGGCGCCCAACATTGCTGCTGAACGCCGTCGTCGAAGGAGAGAGAAAAATGTAGGGAAAAATTACTTCATTAAAACCATTTTTCTTGACATTTTTAAACCACCTGCTTCAAGAGTATAGATATACAAACCTGAAGAAAGATCACCAGAATTGAAATCAATTTCATAGGATCCTGCCTGTTTGAACTCATTAACTAATACTTCAACTACCTGTCCTAATAAATTAGTTACAACTAATTTTACATTAGTTGGTTGAGCAACAGAATAAACAATCTTGGTGCTTGGATTAAAAGGATTCGGATAATTCTGACTTAGAATAAATTCACCGGGTAACTCACTGATTTGTCTTTCTTCAACACCCACGATAGTTTGTGGTGTGAATCCAAGACTTGAGAGTGCGGTCCAACCCTGAGTCCAAATACCATCTGTTGGATCGAAAGCTCCAAAATATTGAACAACTTTGAACCAGGCATCAGGAGGAGCAATAGCACCGGAAGTAGTTGGAGCGCCAACTGCAGGTCTGGGGTCTAAGCCAAGGTTTGGCTGTCTGCTAATTCCTCGTAACTGAGGATCAGCTATAAAGTTTTGGTTTGAGCTCAAATGAGTTTGAACAAAACTCTGTGTGGCAATTGAAGATAGAGTATTTCCGTTTGCAAATCCCCACCAGTAATTATTTTGAAGAAGTAATTGACCAGCCTCTAATCTGGCTCTGCTGTCTTCTCCTGAGGCTAAATCTTCAACAGTAATGCCAGATGTACTTCCAACAAAGTCTGTAATGATTGAATTCCAGATTTTTCCGCCGGAATTATCTCTGAAATAAAGTGCTCTGTCATTACCATCGCCGCCGAGTCCTGAAGTATTAGCACCAGCTCCGATTAAAGTTAAATTTGATAAAAGCGGTATACTGAAAGGGGTACAAGTTTCGCAGTCATCACCGCCATCCAATTCGCCGCCTCTTCCTGCTTCGTTATCACCCTGAATAACAAACCAGAACTGTCCTCTTCCTCTCCAGCCCTGATCCCAATCAATAGCATCATCAAAATTGAATGCAGAGACAAAATATTTTATATCAACTGTTCCGCCGAAAAGCTCAATGCCGTCGTCAAAATTTGCAAAAACTTCAATATGGTCTAATACTGTTCCTGAGCCAACTGCACCTAAAGTTAAACCATTGATTTCGTCGCCTGGTATACCACTTATTGAAAAACCACCGTGACGAATCGAAACAAATTTCATGGTACCTGAATTATCAGAATCATCATTTCCTCCATACCTAGCATTTTCAGTCGTTGGAATACCTTCGATTTGATTTTCGGTTGTTGGTTGATTGGTAGTTGCTCTACCTAAAAGAATAACACCACCCCATAATTCGTTGTCATCTCTTCCAAGATCATTTGGATTGTTTACATCATCAAGTTCACTGGTAAAAATAATTGGACTTTGTGCAGTGCCTATTGCATTAATTTTTCCACCTCGTCTAACAATTAGTGCAGCACAGCCATCTCCGGTTGTAATATTAGCTTGTAGCTTCCCTTTAATGACTGTACCGGCCTCGATAAATAGAGTTGCAGATGAATCTACAAAGATCAATCCATCAAGCAAATAGGTATTATTTGCAGTCCAGGTTGTATTTGTAGTGATATCAGCAGTTACATTTACAACTTGGGAGTAAATAGCTGGATTAAATCCAAGAATCAAAAAAAACAAAAGAAATTTTTTCATTTGTATAGTCTCCTAATGTGAATAAATAGTAATTTATCTTTATTATAATCCGTAGCTGACTCCTAATGAGTAAGTAATTCCTGTTTTATATTCTATAAAGGTATAATCATTACCTTTGAACCTTGAGACTTCTCTATAATCAGAATTAAGAAGATTTTTTACTGCTAAGCTTAGACTTAATTGATTTAATATTTTCTGAGATGCAGAAAAATTAAGTATTGGAGCAGGTTGTTCATACACATCAGGGTTTACATTTGCAGAAACCTTCGATAGCCTTTCACCAAAAGTGTTGAAATATAACCCGGCAGAAGTACCGCTTTGATCATTTTGATAGGTTAGATCAATATTCAAAACAAAAGGAGACTGCCCTTGAAGGTGTCTGGTTCTGCTGGAAGATGAATCAATAGCAAGTCGCTGATTAAGCTCGCTTTGAGAAATATCGATGTTAGAATATATCAATGAGAAATTAGAACCGATGAAAAAGTTACTGAGCAGATCATCAAAAGCTCCCAAGCCAAATCTGAATTCAAATTCTAGCCCTGCTATTGTAGCTTTATCAACGTTTTTGAACTGAACAATTGGATTAGATGCAATAGATCCTTCCGCATAAGAAAGTTCAATTGGATCTTTCATTTTCTTATAAAATCCACTCAAGGCAATCAACTCGCCGGGCTTTGTAAACCATTCCCACCTTAAATCAAAATTGGTGATCAAAGTTCTTCTTAAATTGGGATTTCCCTGAAGTTCAACATCGTTAATATATTCTTTTGTAGAATAAGGGGCAACTTCTCTGAAATTAGGACGAGCTAAAGTTTGAGTTGCTGAAAATCTTAAATTCATATCCTGGTTAATGGAATAAATTAAATTAACCGACGGGAGGATATCTTGTTCGTTAATTTTTCCTTCTGAGTAAGTAGAATCCTGACTGATCAGATTCATATCGGTAATCTCATACCGTACACCTCCGACAAATTTCAGGTCAGAGAAAATAGGTAATTCAATCATACCATAAGTGGCAAAGACCTTTAAAGTTCCGTCATAGTTATTCTTCTTTTTTGAGTTGTCCCTGATAACATTTCCGAAATTATATCTGATTGTGCTGCCACCTAAAGTATCTACACTTATAATTCCTATGTTTTCTTCGCTAAAAAAGTCTGCCAGGTTACCATTAACATCATTGAACAATTTATTGTCAACATCATATGAAAAAATTCTTTCACGAAAAGTTCTTTCAGTGTTTTGATAAAAAACTCCTGTTTTAAACTTTGCCGACAGATCACTCCATTGGTTGAATGGAATTGAGAGATCCAAAGTGTAATTCTGAGAATTGTCTTCGAGTGTTCTGAAATATCTTGATGGATTATCAAAACCTGAACCTGAAATTATATAATTTGGTCCATTGGCTGTCTGGCCTATACTGTAGGATAATAATCTGTAATCAGGCTCATCCTGAGTGGTATTGGAAAGTGAAACCGACCAATCAATATTTGCAGCTAAAAACTCCTCAATAAAATGCTGGCCTCTCAGCTGATAGCTTATTAAATCTCTTTCAATCCAGCTTAAAACCTTATTGTAATAGACTGGTGCATCGGGATTATTTCCAAACTCCTGAGGCCATTTTCCCTCCTGACTTCTTGCCAAAGATATTCCACTTTTTGAATAGAATACATTACCCCCGATTTGCTGATTAGGGTTCAAATTATAGGCTAGAGTCAACAGTCCGCCAATATTTGCTTCCTGTGTCCCCTTCATATCTGACACTAAAAGCTGAGGATTCAGTTCATCAGAATTTAAATCTGAAACTGTATATCGGCCAACTGTACCATTGTCATAAAAAGAAAAATTTCTGCTGTAAGTTACGCTTCCCAGATAACCGAAACTTGATTCATATCCGGTTTTGAGGTTGTCGCCCATTGAGATTGAAATACTCTGGTTAACAGGAACTGAAATCTTTTTAACATCCATAACAGAATTGAATGATCGGGAGACTTCATCTAAAGTCTTAGCTTTTTCCCCATCAAATCTTGCAGCCTGTTTTATAGGTATTTGAATATCCGGATTTTCTAAGGGCCCGGGTATATTACGCGTTCCATCATCAAATCCTAACCAATCAGTGTTACCGCCATTATATCCAATAAAATTATTGTTGAATGAGGTTTGACTGTTATATGAGCTGTTACCTGAAATTTTTAATGTAAATTTATCAGGGAATTTCTTGGTACCAATATCAACAATTCCTCCACTGAAATTTCCAGGTTTATCAGGAGTAAATGTTTTTAAGGTAATTATATTATCTAAAAGACTGGTGGATATTAAATCAAGCTGGAAGGATTTTTTATTCGGATCAGTACTTGGAAGCTCTGCACCGTTCAATTGTGTACTACTATACCTGTCTCCAAGGCCTCTGACGAATACATATTTACCATCAATAACAGTTGAACCAACAACTTTTTTCATTGCATCGCCAACGTCGCTGGCACCGGATTTTGAAAGCTGTTCAGAGCTTATTGCATCACTTATGGAAATTGACTTTTGTCTGTTTTTCAAAAGACCGGCTTCATTATTAAGCAGGATTTCTGCACTAACAACAATCTCGTTCAATTCATAAGTACTTGTTTGCAAACTCAGTTCAAGTTTAGTTATCTCATCAGGTTTAATTAAAACGTTTGTCACCGTCAGCTTATTATAACCTATCATAGATGCTGCCAGTGTATATTGGCCTGCCGGGATTGATTTAATCTGATAATTTCCATCAATATCTGTGGCAGCGCCGAATCTTGTACCTTCAAGAATTATGTTAACACCAATTAATTCCTCTCCGGTTGAAGCATCAACAACTTTTCCGGACAAGATTCCCTGTTGGCTCAGCAATAACTGTGAGCTAAAGACAACAAATAATAAAATTAGTTTAATTGAAAACAATGTTTTAGACCAGTTCATAAATATTTTTCTCTCCGTTAATTTTTTTTCGACGGCCAAACATATCGGGATAATGTTACTAAATTGTTAAGCCAATGTTATCAGTTTGTTAAGTTTAATAAATGCCTCGTTATAGCAGGAATCAAATATTGCCAACATCAAATTTTATTGATTTGCGTTTGAGTGTATTTGAATTGTAAAGTTTTTGTGATTTTTCGGTTATCAGGGAATTTGGAACTAAAGATTAAATGAATTTTATTCAGTTATTATTCCTGAGATTAGGCCTGAAATTATTCAGGAATAGTCTAGATCAGTCGTTGTTGTAGAAATTTTGAACAATTAACAATTTGTTAATTTGATATCAAAGACAGTTGGAATTATCATTGGCCACCAAATAAATTCACTAATCACAAATCATTTTGGAGGACAAATGATAGCCAGAAAATTATTTTTCTTTTCAACTCTTAATTTCTTCATCTTCACATCCCTATCGTTTGCACAAGTTAATCTGGAATTACAGTTAATTGGCAGATATGAAACCGGTTTATTCGATCAGGGTGGAAGCGAAATTGTAGCTTATGATTTTCTTTCTAAAAGATTGTTTTCTGTCAATGCAGGTGATAATTCGCTTGATGTAATTGACTTAAGTAATCCCTCCTCTCCTGTTCTTTTATATAATGTTGATATGAGCCAGTATGGAGGAGCAGCAAACAGTGTTGCAGTTAACGCAGGTATAGTTGCTGTAGCAATCGAGAACAATGATAAGCAATTGCCAGGAAAGGTTGTACTTTTTGATGTGAATGGAAATTTTTTAAATGAAGCTGAAGTAGGCTCCTTACCGGATATGTTGACTTTTACCAGGAACGGGAGATTTTTAGTTGTTGCTAATGAAGGTGAACCAAATAGTAACTATAGCATAGATCCTGAAGGTTCTGTAAGCATCATTGAGCTTAAGGGTAGAGGAAAATCTTTAGTAGTAACAAACGTAACTTTCGATCAGTTTAATGGGCAGGAAGAACTTCTCAGGCAGCAAGGAATAAGAATCTACGGACCCAATGCATCTGCTTCTGAGGATTTTGAACCAGAATATATTGCAATCTCTGATGATGACAGATTTGCATATGTAACTCTTCAGGAAAACAATGCTCTCGCAATATTAGATTTAAACAGCAAATCAATCCTTTCGATTAAACCATTAGGATATAAAAATCATTTAATGACCGGAAATGAATTGGATGCAAGTGATAAGGACAACATTGTTAATATCACTAACTGGCCGGTTTTGGGAATGTATCAACCTGATGGAATTGCTTATTTCAAATCCTCAGGTAACGGTTATCTGATTACAGCAAATGAAGGAGATGCACGTGAGTACACAAACTTTGTTGAAGAATCAAGGGTCAATTCTCTAACCCTGGATCCTACCGCATTTCCGAATGGTTCAACACTAAAGCAAAATTCAAAGCTTGGCAGGCTTAATGTCACTAATAAACTTGGCGACGTGGATAATGATGGTGACTTTGACAAGCTTTACTGCTTTGGCGGCAGATCGTTTTCAATCTGGGATGCACAGGGTAACCTGATTTTCGATAGCGGAGCTCAGCTTGAACAAATAACTGCTAATGCATTTCCAACGCATTTTAATTCTACAAATGATGCTAATAATACATTTGATAACAGAAGTGACAATAAAGGGCCAGAACCTGAAGGCGTGGTAGTTGCAAACATATTAAATCGAAATTTCGCTTTTATTGGTTTGGAAAGAATAGGTGGTGTTGTGGTATACGACATTACTAATCCCTCTGATCCGTCTTTTGTCCAGTATATCAATTCAAGGGATTTTAGCGGTAATCCGGCAGCGGGTACTGCAGGTGATCTTGGTCCGGAAGGATTACTGTTTATTCCTTTCAATCGAAGCCCCAATTTGAAACCTTTATTGGTAGTCGGTAATGAAATTAGTGGTTCGATTTCTATCTTTCAGGTTAATGTTAGTATTAATAACGCTTCGTTAAATTATTCTGCTGAATTTGAAAATAGAACTGATAAGATTGACAATGACTCTAATCAGGAGAATGAATCCTTAAAAGAATTTTCTTTGAATCAGAATCATCCGAATCCATTCAATCCAAGTACAACAATCAGTTTTTCAATTCCGGTTAGTGGCTATGTTACGCTGAAAGTTTACGATATGCTCGGTAATGAAGTAGCCACTCTGGTAAATGATAATTTAGCCAGCGGAACACATGGTGTTGATTTCAACGCAGGTAATCTTGCCTCAGGAGTTTATATTTACCGGCTTCAATCCGGAAACCTGATCAGCACTAAACGCCTGATTCTTTTAAAGTAATTTTTATAACTAAGTCCAGCTCTTTAAAATTCTCCTATCATCAATTTGATAGGAGAATTTTTTTTGATCAAATAAATAGATTTCTAAGTTTTTAGATTAACACAACACACTCCGTCATTAAATTTTTACATTAAATTACTCTCTGAATTCTTAACAATAATCTAACTTAAAAATAATTATTTGTTAATATTTGATTTTGAGTTTAAGAGAAATAAAAGGTTAATATTTACAATTGAATTAATGAGTATTCATTAAATCGCCGGGAGAATATTATGATTAAAAACTTTCTCTTACTCTTTGTATTTCTGTTTGTATTATTTTTCCAATCAGGTGTCAGTACAGATAAAAGAGCTGATCAGTTTAATAACTTAATTAATAATTATGATGAGTTTCTCAGTATAAATGAAAATTTAAAGCTTATCTACGATTCAGATTTTGGTGAAGTTGAATCAATCATTGAAAAAAATCAGAATACTTTTTCGCACATAATTCAGGGTAATAAGTTTAAGTACTATCAAAGTTTAGTTAAACAAAGTGATGGCTTTTATATCACAAAAATTGAGCAGGAAATAAATCTGCTTCTTTTTATAAACTCTTCAAGCAAAGTAACTTATGACAAACCTGCCCTTAGATTACCCCTTCCAATTTATCAAGGTGCAAAATGGACCTGGAAAGGCGAAGAAAATATTGATGATGAAAAAGATGAAATTACTTTGAAAGGCTTCTGTTATGGAGTTGAGAAAGTTGAAACCAAAGCGGGAAAATTTAACTGCCTGAAAACAAAACTTGAAGTCATCCGAAAAGATGGTGAAAAAACAACCGTAGTTGAATGGCGAGCAGCTAATCTGGGCATTGTTAAAACTGAGATAGAGATGGGAAATCACGGTTTGACCGGAATTATAAAAAGTATTTTTGGGTATGATAAAATTTCTTTTGAATTGAAAAATATTCAGAATAATCAGACAAAAAATGATTGATCAATATCTGATCCGGTCTGTTAATTGTTTTACAGCCTGAATGAAAAGCAAATACATTGAAACTAATAGTTATGCTAAATATTTATTATTTTTTTGTAAATAATTTTTGAGGACTAAATGAAAAGCAGCAGAAGGGATTTCATCCGGCAACTTGGGGTTTTATCATCGGGAATTTTTATTCCATCTACAATCTTTTCTAAAAGCACAACCGGGTACACGAAATTTAAATCTAATCTTAAATACATATCTGTAAGAGGCGTTGTGCAATGTGAGGGTAAACCTGTAAAAAATGTAATTGTTTCTGATGGGCTTTCTGTTTTCAAAACAGATGAATATGGCGAATTCAACTTTTTAACCAATTCAAATCAGGATTTTGTTTTTATCACAACTCCCCCGGGATTTAAAGTAAATACAGATAAAAATTCATTAGCCTCATTTTATTTCCGAATTGATCAAGCGAAGGAAAAACTCGAACTTAAGTTTGAGCTTGAAAAAGTTGAGGAATCAGACACTAATCATTCATTCCTTTTATTAGCAGATCCTCAAATTATGGATGATGCAGACACCAGACTTTTCTATGATCAAACAATACCGGATGTAAAAAACACTATTCTTTCTTTGAAGGACAAAAATCTTTTCGGGGTAAGCTGCGGCGATATTGTTTATGACAGGATGGAATTATTCCCTGATTATATTAAAGGCGTTGAAAAAACAGGAATTCCGTTTTTCCAGGTTTTAGGCAATCACGATTGTGTAACTTCTGCGTTATCTGATAAACTTTCGGCAACAGCTTTTCAAAAACATTTTGGACCCAGATACTATTCATTCGACAGAGGTGAAATTCATTATGTTGTTCTGGATAATGTATTCTGGTTCAAAGGATATATCGGATACATTGATGACATCCAGCTTGAATGGCTTCAGAATGATCTGGCATTTGTTGAAAAGGGAAAAACAGTAGTAGTATTTTCACATATTCCTGTCTTTACCCGAAGCAATATCCGAAACAAAATCAACGAACTTCCACGAACAGTTTCAACAGTTAATCGTGCTTTGCTTTATGAGTTGCTTTCACCATATAAATCCTATTTGATTGCCGGTCATATGCACGAACTTGAGATGCTCAATGATTCCGGCTGTGAAATTCACATTTGCGGTGCAGTTTGTGGTGCCTGGTGGACTGCCCCCATTTCTCACGATGGCTCTCCGAATGGTTATATGATTTATAATATTTCAGGAAGTCAGCTAAGATGGACTTATAAATCAACAAACTTCCCGCTTTCCCATCAAATAAAAATTCATAAACTTGAGAATAAACTATTAGCTAATATCTGGGCTTTTCAGGATAGTTGGACTGTTAGTTATTATGTTAATGGTGAAAAGATTGGTTCTCCTTCCAGAGTTTTAGAGAAAGATCCTGATGCAATTAAATATTTTGAAGGAAGCGAAATTCCGGAAAAACATAAATGGATTGAACCCGTTTTTACTGATCACTTGTTTGAAGTAAATCTGAATAATCTCAGAAAGAATGATAAAGTAACTATTGAAGCTACTAATCAGTTTGGCGATATATTCACAGAATCAATTGTTATTTAACTAATACAATAAATTTTAACCTGGCTGAGATTAAAGAATTCAAAAAGAGTTGGGTCAATATTTAATAAATAAAAAACCCCGGAAAACTCCGGGGCTTAGTGACCCCAAGGGGATTTGAACCCCTGTTACCGCCGTGAAAGGGCGATGTCCTAACCACTAGACGATGGGGCCTTTCGAAAGAAAACAAACAAATTGTATTTTAAGTTCAGAGGGTGAGTAGTGGGACTTGAACCCACGACCCCCAGGGCCACAACCTGGTGCTCTGACCAGCTGAGCTATACTCACCATGGAAAACTCCCGTACGCCCAAGTGGACTCGAACCACTAACCCTCAGCTTAGAAGGCTGATGCTCTATCCTGTTGAGCTATGGGCGCTTATTTAAAGAACATCTTTCAGTGTCGGGGCGGCAGGATTCGAACCTGCGACCTCCTGCTCCCAAAGCAGGCGCGATAAACCGGGCTACGCTACGCCCCGAAACGTTAAACTTCTTAAAAAGAAAGCTTTACAAAAAGCTGAATATTCTGGCTTCTGAGTTTTTCTTCTTTTTGAAGGTCACTAATATAATTTACACCAGTAAAAAAAACAATTATCAGTACCACAAAAGATCAGAAGCAATTTACTGCTGAATACTTATTATCTTGATTTTTTGTTTGATTTTTTATTCTTAAAATTGATTCAGAATTATTTGGATTTACCGGATGCCGTTCTCTTTTTTTATTTCAAAAAGATATATCCTTTCTAAAAAAGATTCCCGTTTCATTAACCTGATATCAACTATTTCAATTATCGGGATCGCAATTGGCGTTGCAACTCTAATCATTGCCCTGAGCATACTTGCGGGCTTCGAAAGAACTTTGACAAACAAATTAATGGATTTTGACTCTCACATTCAGATTGCATCATACAGAAGTAAACTTCCTGATTATCAGGTTTATATGCCAAAGATTATTTCGATAGTTGAACCAAATTTGAAATCGATCGTTCCTTATGTTTCAAAGCTGGCAATCATCAGCAGCAAAAAAAGAAAAGAAGGAGTAAATATTAAAGGTGTTTTAAGAGATGCTGACCTGAGTGTAAAGAATGACCTTGTATCAGGTGAATTTATTCTTGCAGATTCTGATTCAATAAAGACTATTATCATTGGCAAAAAGCTTGCAAATAAGTTGGCCGTTAAAACCGGCGATATTGTCACGATTTTCGCATTAAAAAAAGATGAAATTCCTTCTCCTGAAAATTTTCCATCCATAGAACAATTCAAAGTTTCCGGCATTTTCGAAAGTGGAATGGCAAAATACGATGACCTTTATGCTTATGTTAATCTTAATGCAGCCAGGCGTCTCTTTGATCTTGAAAATAATATTAATGGCTATGATATAAGGTTGAAAGATATTTCTAAGATCGACAGTTTAACCAATATTCTTTCTAAAACTTTGAGGTTTCCTCATTATGCAAGATCTGTATATCAATCTCATAGAAATATTTTTACCTGGATTGACCTTCAGAAAAAACCAATTCCAATAGTACTTGGATTGATCATTGTTGTTGCGGTTATAAATATCATAAGCACATTACTAATGATCGTTCTTGAAAGAACTAATGCAGTCGGAGTGCTGCGTTCACTCGGAGCCAGGAGAATTCAAATTATCAGAATCTTTTTAATACAGGGATTGTTCATCGCACTGATTGGAATTCTTTCAGGCAATTTACTTGCCTATGTTTTAATGAAACTTCAGCTTGACTACAAAATCATCTCTATTCCTTCTGATGTTTATTTTATGAGTTCAGTGCCGGTGCATTTAACTCAATTCTCGTTTATTCTGGTTTCCTTTATCACACTGATTTTATGTGTAATTGCTTCTTTAATTCCAGCCATTGTCGCCTCAAGAATTCAACCAATTAATGCGTTGAGATTTAGCTGATGAAAATTGAATCATTCATTTCTCGGAGATACCTGGTTTCAAAGCATAAGCTTAATTTCATCACAATTATTTCTATAATTTCTATCATCGGAATTACTATTGGTGTTGCCGCGCTGATTGTTGTGCTTTCAGTTTTTAACGGTTTCGGAAGCCTTGTTTCAGATTTGCTGATGAAATTAGATCCGCACGTCAAAGTTGAATTTTTAACGGATCAATATCCTGATCAGCAAAAGAAGATTGAAAACATCTTAAGCAGTCACAAAGAAATAAAAGCATACTCGCCTTTTGTAAGTGGAAAAGTTCTCGCATACAATTCAGGTAAAATCGAGGCAGCCAATCTCAAAGGCATAAAAGCCGATATAAAAAATGAAATTTATAAACTTAGCTCCAAAATAGCTTTTGGAAATTACCTCAACGAAAAAAATCCTGACGGAATTATTCTAGGAATCAGTCTTGCGGAAAGACTACAGGTAATCACAGGAGACACGGTGACAATTATTTCCCCGGTTGGCATCGAACAATCCATTGTGAGCTTTTCACTTCCGACAACTAAAAAGTTTGTTGTCGCAGGAATTTATTCTTCTGACAATAATGAATATGACCTTAGCTACATCTTCGCCAACCTTTCCCCTGCTCAAAAAATTCTCGGATATAATAAAACTTACCAGGGATATGAAATACAGCTTTACGATTTTAATGAATCGTTTGAAATTAAAGATAAACTCAAAATGCAGCTTGATAAAAACGACTTTGAGATCAGCACCTGGTTTGACCTTCATAAAGATTTATACACAATGATGCAGGTTGAAAGATGGACTGCATACATTATTCTTTCGCTAATCATTGCTGTTGCTTGTTTCAATATTCTCGGTTCATTAACTATGTCTGTAATGGAAAAGAAAAGAGATATCGGAATTTTGCGGGCTATGGGATTGAACGAGAAATCTATTCTAAAAATTTTTATGTTTGAAGGAGTGCTGATCGGAATTATCGGGACATTTTCAGGCGCTGTGCTTGGTTACCTGGTATGTTTTTTACAGCTTCAATTCAAGATTTATCCGCTTGATCCTAATCAGTACAAGGTTGATGCAATGCCGCTTGAAGTAAGATTGACAGACTTCTTTTTCATAATTGCGATATCAATGTTATTATCAGTAATCTCTTCAAGGTATCCAGCAAAGCGTGCCGCCAAATTAAACATCATTGAATCTATAAAATGGGAATAAGAGATTACTATGAGCGACAAAATAATTTTAACTGCAGAGAATATCTATAAGAGTTACCAAACAACCAAATCAGTTAAACTTGATGTTCTTAAGTCAGTCTCTATTTCAGTTCCTGAAAATAAAATCAGTGTTATTGTTGGTGCCTCAGGAGCCGGTAAAAGCACTTTGCTTCACATACTCGGCGGATTGGACAGACCTGATAATGGCACCGTTTTATTTAATGATAAAAATATTTATGATCTCAGTGATGATAAGCTCGCACGATTCAGAAATGAAAACATTGGATTTGTTTTTCAATTTCATCACCTGCTTCCGGAGTTTACAGCACTTGAAAACGTATCCATTCCTCAAATGATTTCGGGAAAAACTTTTGATGCAGCAAAAAAATATTCAATGCAACTGCTTGAGGCTGTTGGATTAAGCGACAGGATAAATCACAAACCTGCCGAGCTTTCGGGTGGTGAGCAGCAGAGAGTTGCTGTTGCACGCGCTTTATCAAATGACCCTTCAATAATTCTGGCTGATGAGCCAACAGGTAATCTTGACACGGCAAACAGCGATATTCTCAGTAAAATTATTGTTGATCTTAAAGAAAAGTTTCAGAAAACTTTTGTGATAGTAACCCACAATTTTGATCTTGCCAAAGTTGCAGACAGCACTTTCGAAATGAAGGACGGAGTGATTATAAACCGGGATTAAAACTCAGTTCTCTTTTAATTCAAATTAGTCCGAAAGAATATTTATTAACACGTTCGCAAAGGTAATTTTTTAAGATATTTTTTCATCAGGATTTGATAAGTAATAATGGTTCTTCTTACAAATGTATAACCCACTAATCAATATTTTCAAAAAAGCTGATAGAGATATTTTTTTAATAACGGCAACTATAACGGCGTTGCCGATAACCCGCCGCCCAACACAACCACGACGGTTTGAAAAGCTCAACTTATTTTTTTATTCAGTTTATTTTTACAATCCCACTTCAAAGGAAATACTACTCTGAAATACCAAACCCAATTATCTTTCACTACGACCGATTCGGAGAAGCGGTCGGGCTGAAGTGCGGGTTAGGCTGTTTATAACATTACAAATAATCCTTTCTCATTCTCAATCACTTCTTCGTCTTTTGAAGAATTATATCCTAGTTGATGTTTCATACACTCATCGATAGAGATTGAAAGTAATTCAATGAGCATTTTAAATAAATTATTTGCTTTCTTTTCATAATCTTGGAAATTAACTGGATGATAACGATTGAAGACAAAGTTAAATTTTTCAATACTCCGCTCAAATTTAATTTTATTTTGATTTCTGCCAATATGCTTATCCGTATCGCGTAACTCTTTAATTAATTCATACTCATTTGATTTGTAAATTATGTTAAGCTGTTTGGAAATTTTACTAGATATTTTACCTATTGGTTGAATTAATTTCTTGTAGCTAAAACCAATCTCTTCTTTTTCATCTAGGTCAAAATACCATCCAAGAAATTTTGAGAATATATCTAACGATGAACGTAAAGAATCTGTTGTAACTGAAATAAAAAAATTGTCTTTATATTTTGATGGTAGTTCAATCCCTTTCTTTCTTTCGAATTGTATGTTGTCTTGAAAATATTCCACTCCAATAAAATAATTATCTAACTGGTCGATAAATGCTTGTAACTTTTCTAATGCACTTGCATTCCTTATGAACCTTGATATTTTTATCCCTTGTCAACCATTCAATTCAAATGAATATTTTTCAATGGACTTTATATTGCCACTCCTTGGATAATTTAGATGAGAATCCAATGTGCGGTAAAATTCGCACAATTTATCAATCTCTTTTTGTGATTCTATTTGGACAAATTTCATTTTTTACCAACAGCCTAACGACGTTGCCAATAACCCGCCGCCCAGAGCAGCAATGCAGATTAAAAAGACAAAGCCAATGATTTATTAAAAACTCCGTTTACTTAACTACATTCAAAGAGCAACTTACGTTTACAATGAAACATTTTATTTACAAAAAAGCCGAACATTTTAAAGCGGTCGGCTTGGAAAACTGGTTATGCCTTTTCTGAATCTGGATATATTTCTTTTAAATAATCAGCAGGTTTAAAACCTTTGCCAATAATTAATTTTTTATCTTTTCTAATTCTCATAAATGCACGAGTATAAGCTAGAATCATATTAACATTCGAATAGCTTGCTACTTCAAAACTTGGAATAGATGAGGCAAATAAATATGAATGTTGAGTCGATAATATTTCTTCAATTGTTTTCATTAACGAATCTAATTCAAAAACATCAATTGAATATTTTTTGAATATAGTATTAGGATTATTGAAATAGGATGAATCGTAATGCGTAAATATTTTATCTCGATGAGCTACTAGGTTTTTAATAATGTTTGAATGCGCTGAAAAACGACTAATCTGTTTTTCAATAACTTTTTTATAATCGGCATCCTTTATTGCCAAACGAGAATATCCATTTTTATCATCTTTATCTGCTCTAGTTGGATTAAGAGACTTCGAATGAGTTTTTGCTTTATTTAGCCAATCAAATATATTTTTTTGTTCTTTTTCAGAAACAAACAAGCATAATTCGACAAGCATAGTTCGCTTGAAACTTGCATCGACTAATTTAAAAAAGGATGCTCCTTTATTTAAGGTTTCAATTCTATGAGGTCCCTTCCATTCATCTAAAATATCTAGCTGTTTTTTATAGAGTTTTATTTTTGCATAACGCTCAATCAATTTCCAGAGATAATTTGTCAAATATTTTTTAGGATTAGTCATAATACTCTATAAAATATCTTAAAGGCATAACGGCGTTGTGCCTAAGCCTAAGCCACGAACAGCAATGCAGCAATTAACAACGCAACTTTATTTTTTATAATCACTTTTGTATTGAAATCACACTTTTAAGAACAACCAAGTTTGAAAAGCTAAACCCAATAATCTTTTACTACGACCGATTCGAGGAAGCGGTCGGTGTTGATTGGCTTGTTATATTTACGCTCTAACATTTAAGTGCAAGCTACTAAAAACTTGCCCTATATTTTTATAACGGTTTTACTTAAGTAAGGTCATCTTATTATTTTGAACAAAGTCATTCACTCTTAACGAGTAGATATAAACACCCGAAGGCAAATTACTTGCATCCAATAATGTTTCATAAATTCCAGACGGCATTTCTTCATTTACAAGCGTTACTATTTCTTGCCCTAATAAATTATACACTTTTAACTGAACAAATCCTTGTTCCTTTATTTGATAACTAATAGTTGTTAGTGGATTAAAGGGATTAGGATAATTTTGAAAAAGTTTAGATCCCGTAACTATATTTTTTTCATTTCCTATACTTGTGGGTAAACTATAATATAGAAATATTTCCTTAGCTAAGAACCCGATTAAAATACCATCTGGATTTATAACTCTCAGAGGTTCATCTTCCGGTACCCACTGGCCATTTAACCATTCTTCCCCAAATAGATGAATTAAATTATTATTTTCATCATATTCATAAAATATTCTAAACCAATTTTCCCAGGAATTATTATTTGCTATTACCCAAATTTCTTGTACACAATTGTTATTAGCATCATACTCAAATGATCCCTTACCAAAATTTAACCAATTATTATCTACCCATCTTTTGACTAGGTTGGTAATTACATTTAGTTTTTCATTATATTCAAAAACATTCATCTGATAATTTATCCATTGATTGTTTACCCAAATCTGAAAAAAAGTTGTATCATTTAAATTTCCTGTTGTATATGTATAAAAAGATTTAGAACGATTTACCCATATACTATCGTCCCAATCAAAACTAACTGATGATACTAAATTATTTTCATTAACATAATAAAATTCATTTTTAAAATCATTCTCAAATTCCTGACCATTGAAATCCAAATGCAAATGTAAATTCATATTACCTATTGAATCATAATTGTATTCATCCTTTGCATCATTTAACCATACCTGCAATGATGCATTAAACCATTCCCAAAGTACCGATTTGAGTTTTCCATAGGAATTATATGTGTTAGTACGTTTATCGGAGATAATCCATTGGCCATTAAACCAATTAGAAAATGTGTAGTGATTTAGCGATAAATCATCATTATAAGCATATTTAATCCTAATTCTACTTCCATTTGAGAAGTTGCAAATAAGGCTATCTAGTGACTTGCTAGAATTCTCATTCTTTAATGGTGTAATGGTTGATAAATTGTAAATACTTCTTTTGCGATGCGAATTGTTTATATCTCCATTTGTTGAAATATAAAATTGCTCTTGAGGAATAATTTCACCTGCCAAAAAACCAAGTAACAAAAAACAAAGAGCTTTATTAAGCAAAATCATTTGGCTTTTCCTTAAAAATATATTCCAACAATGAAATGGTGCGTGTTAAATATCTCATTATCGTATCTGAATGAGTATCTAATATCAAGATTCAATTTTGAAGAAATATGATATGATGTACCTGCTCCTAATATTATTCCATACGAATTATCCGGAAGTTTTTCATCTTTTTGATTTTCCTTAAATTCATCAGGTATCTCATCTATTGAATTATAAGACCAGACTTCGGGCGGCGAAGTCTCTATGGACGCATTTATAAAATTATAAGCCAACTCTATTAAAAGGTACGGTGAGAAAATACTTTGATAGAAATTATATTGAATACCTAATGTAATCGGAAAAATATCATAATTTTTACTCAATAAATTATATTTAGACGCAAAAAATTTCGGAAGCGTGTCGATAGTATTTTCAGAGTATTTTCTTACAGTGTTAGTGTTAGAGTATGGTTGAATTGTTCTGAAATAACCCGTAGATGCTTTCAATTTAAATGAGGATATGAGATTTGTTTTAAGCTCTACGAGAAAATTGCCTCTAATGTTGTCAATATTATAAAAATTAAAACCACCATAAAAACCAATATCAAAATTTGAAAAAGGTTTGCTTTCTTGTGCTTCTACAACATCAAATAAAATAAATAATAGAATTATTAATATTTTTTTCATTATTTAACCTTATAATTATGCTGTCACTTTATGTTTCATAAAATATTTAAAGAAGGCAAGTTTTACCTTGACCTTGAAATGTTTCATTATTTATAGTTAGTATCATATGATACCTAAGAGAAGATTAAGTATTTTTAACTAATAATCTCTTGGAGGTATTTATGATATCTGTTAATTCTTTTTCTGACAGACTTAAATCAAAGTCTGTTAAAAACTCTATTATCAATAACATTGCAAGGGACTTCAACCTTACACCCATCCTGGCTGAAGCTTACTTCAATCAGATTAAAGATTATTTCACCGAACACATTCA
>JACAFB010000053.1 GCA_013388545.1 Ignavibacteriaceae bacterium | reverse complement strand
GCAAACGTCAGAAGCAGGAAGTGAGAGGTAAGAAGTTTAAAACTATATTTTAAGTTCATCTCCATATTTGCCTCAATTAACCTTTTATAACTTAAGCAATATTTAAATCAGATTCGAGAGAATAGTTTAGTATAGATTATACACCATATTTAAATCTTAACTATGCACAACAAAAAACCCCCGCATCTCTGCGAGGGTTTTAAAGCTAATATCACAATTTGTTCCTTTTGCAGGGACAAGGCTTGCCTTGTCCGCTAAATTTATAAACAGTTATTTACTTCATCAGCACAAGCTTTTTAGTTGAAGTGAAATCTCCTGCCTTCAAAGTGTAAAAGTAAACTCCGCTTGAAAGGTTAGAAGCATTAAATTGAACAGAGTGCTTTCCGGATTTTTCAGATTTGTTTACCAGCACAGTAACTTCATTACCAATTGCATCATAAACTACAAGAGAAACCTGGTTATCAGATGGAAGCGAATAGGTAATATTTGTTACCGGGTTAAACGGGTTGGGATAATTCTGATCAAGCTGATAAGTTAGTGGATTGCTCACTTCAACTGCTACCTCGGATGAATATGCAATTGTGCCGTCAAAATCCATCTGTTTCAATCTATAAGTGTAATTTCCGGCATCAACATTCTGATCAACAAATGAATATAATTTAGTCTCAGTGGTTGTTCCGAAACCGGGAACATACCCAACAAGCTCAAATACTCCGTTTTTACTTCTTTCAATTTCAAATCCACGATTATTTGTCTCGGTTGCAGTTGACCAGTAAAGATTAACATTATTTCCGGAAACATTTGCACTGAATGAAGCCAGTTCAACGGGAATAACATCCTGAACAACAAGAGTAACCTGCCTTTTGTGAACAGGGATTCCGTTTGGTCCAACTCCCTGGATAGTAATAGTATAACTTCCATTTGTTACAGTACCGACAGTTTTAACCATCAATCTGGTTGAATCAGGGAAGGAACTGATACTATTACCATCAGGGAACACAAATTCAATACTTCCGGAAGATGGAGGAGGAGAAACGGTAGCTGAAAATGTTGCAGTCCCGCTGAATAATTTGACTGATGGAATTTTAATTGAATAATAAACGCTGTCATTCGTATTATAAATGTTTTTCGAAGCAGGTAAAACAGTCATCGCAAAATCAGGGAAATAGCTTACAAAGCTTCCAAATTGTCCTGCTCTAAAGTCAGTCCAAACCGCTAAGCCATAACCATTATAAGAGACTATTGAATTATAGTCACCCTGATAACGAGGGGTACCGCCACCGCCGCAGGTAGAGCAATTAATTTTCATCTTGGCATTTGAAATTCTTTGGTTAGGAGCGAATGTTAATCCTCCATCATCAGAATAAGAAGCATAAATATAAGCACTATCACTGGTAGGTGTATCTCTTGTATCCATCCAGTGTACGAGCAATCTTCCGGTATTTTTATCAACCCACATAGCCGGATGCCACTGATGATTGTTCTGGGAATTTACATCATCATTTACCTTAACTGCAGATGACCAGGTAGCTCCCTGATCAGTTGAATACCTGCAAAAAATATCCGGTTTATTTCCGTTTCCTGCGGGAGAGTTTGATGCGTAAATCAAATACAATCTGCCGCGGTAAGGTCCATAACTGTTATCTGCGCCGATGAAAGGATATGGTCTTGTTCTCATATTCTCAACCGAGTTTCTTCCACCCACGTTTGTACCAACATAACCTGCAAAATTCTGGGCTGATTTCTGAATAAAACTTGAACCGCCATTAGTAGAAACATAGAACGTATAAGTAGATGCAAAGGCACTACCGGAGTTTGTTACGACATAAACGCATCCGCCGGGAATATTATTTCCTCCTAAAACATTTGGACCAACAGCAACCATCATTCCGGGAAGTGATTGTGTGCTGAAAGTTGCAGTCTGATTATAAGTGGCACCAAAGTCCGTGCTGCGTGTGAAATTACCGCCAGAGCTTGCAGTCATTGTCTGATAAATATAATTAGCGTAAGGGCCTGTTGTTTGATCGGCGGCAATCCAGTTTTTATCAACTCCATTGATGCCTGTTAAAGCTGCATTCCAGGTGACCGCATTATCGGTTGATCTAATTACTTTACACCCCAAAATAGAAGAGGTTCCATACATATTCTGGTAATAAAGTTTTCCGGTACTATCGTATGCTGTTACAGGATCGCCCTGCATCGTAAAGCCAAAGTTTGGCGTAGATGCTACCCATGTAAATCCATCATTAGTTCTGTAAGTACCATTAGTATTGAAAGCAGTAAAGTACTGTAAAGGATTCAAAGGGTTCTGGCTCAGATGAGGTTCAGCAAAGTTTGTCCCAAGATTGTAATTATCAAAACCGTCTGCAGTGGTAACTACTACAGCTTCAGGGTAATAAATTGGTTCTTTGCCATTAAGAAATTCTGATGGAATTCTATCGAAAAAGGGACTGTCATCAGATTGTGAAAAAAGCGTAATTACTGAAAGAGCACAGAATGACAATATAAAGAATAATTGTTTCATCGGACCTCCGGTTGATTAAATTAATTTATTGTGAAAATAATACTTAATACTTTATTTACAAAAGATTTTTTATTTATAAAGTTAAACAAGTAATTGAACAAGGGTTAATTACTACCTCGATGTAAATAATTTCTTAAATTCATCAGATTTTTTTTGTAATTCAGCAATACGTTTTTCTTCCTCATTTTCTTTTTTTGATTTTAATAAGTCCTGATAGAATTCTTCACGGGTCAGAGTTTTTGCTGAACATGCTTTAGCAAAATTCATTATCTCCCTGTCCGAAGAAACTACAAGCAGGTTTCGCGGATTCTTTTCAATACTGATCTGTTTCTTTATCGCTTCGTCAGCAGATACTTTTTGTGAATAAATTATTTTAACCTTTTGAGTTTTAATCGGGAGCCCTTCAAATCCATCAAAGTAAACGTAAACTGTTGTTCTTTTATTCGCAAAAATATTGTCCAATTTGAAGGAAAGTAATTCACGAGACTGCTGCAACTGCTTTTGGGGGTGTGAAGATAACTTGCTGATTTTCCCGATCAGATTATTTCCATCAATTATGTATTTAAGCAACGCGGTCTTTCCTATTCATTTCTATCTGCCCTCATAAAATTGATCCTGCTTGGTTACTTTTAGATCCTGAAGCTGAGGTGCTTTGACACGGATTTCAAACCTGTAACCAGTAAATGTTCCAATTGGATTCCAGCTAAAATCCATGATCCAGCAATGCAGATCCTTTGAAATTCTTATTTGCGGTGCGGCAAATTCCTTTCGCTGGAAATCATAACTGCCCGTCACTGAAAACTTCCAGGTTGGTGTTAAATTGAAATTAAAACTGCCGCTCATGTTTGAAACTTTATTTATTACTCCGGGTCTGGGTCTGGATTCAGAATAATTATAATTAAGTGAAATATCCCAGGGAATTGTAAAGTCAGGTTCTTCATCTGAATACAAACCCTGATATACGCTTTCCCGGTTACTAAGCATTCCGTCGCCTTTTTCACCTGAAATAGTATCTGTTTTTTCTGTTTCAGTCGACTTTAACTTTTCCCCGGACAAAGTTGTTGAAATGGAGAAACCAAAACTGGATAGTCTTGCAAGTCCTTTTCCCTGATCGATAAGAAATCGATTTATCTTTCGTCCCAGAGTATCCTGATCGTACAAAGTAAAAGTTGAGTTACCGTTCAGATTGAGGTATTGTCCTATCTGAGTCCGGTAAGAAAGATTTATGTCCGAGAACTTTATACTATCTGCGGCAAAATTATAACTTATTCCGCCATTAACATTCAGTAGCTGAATTTTATTTTCTCTGGCTGTTGTGTCAGTCGGATCGACAGCAGTTTTAATTTCAAAAATATTTGAGAGTGAAAAAGATATATTCTGCTGCTCCCCCGTCGAAGGTCCGCCAAAAATTTCCCGCTGGAATTTGTTGTATCTTACTTCATCACCGCTGACATTTCTATAAGAATCAAAATAACCCCAGAAGGGTTTCGAAAAATCAGGAGTGAAGTTGTAAGAAATTGATGGATTTACTGTGTGCCGTAAAGCGCTTACACCAAGAATATTTGGCTGAAACATTCCATAAAATTTTGTTGATGCAGTTACTCCCATACTGAAAGTTCTTACAAAATTAATTTCATTGATATCATTTGTTATCAATGAATCTGTTCCATTGTATGCAGGCACCGAAAACTGTTCGATCCTTTTATTGTACCATCTTTCCTGGTACCTGATGTTTGGGGCAATACTGAAGTAACCAATTTTTGGTGAAAAACCAAGGTTTATGTTATGTTGAATACCTCCCCTGATTTGCAAATTGCCCTCAACTTTGTTTCTCCGGTTTTCAAATTGACCTGAGTAATTATAACCAATTAGCTCGTACCACTTTTGGTCGGAACTTACTCCCTCACGCTTAAAAGGATAAGCCTGCGATTTGGTAAAAATAATCTGGGGAAGAACCTCACTTATATCACCGGATTCAATTACCTGTCGCCGCTGGTAGCTTATTGACATGCTGTTGCCGGATTCATCCCAGGTTTTATGAAGGCTTGCGTTAGATAAAATTTCGTTTCTTAATATCTGGTTAAAATCAGTTATATTTCTTTGAAGAGTGTTTCCTGATAAAAATTCCAACCTCGCATCAAATCTGAGTGTTGGGGTTATTTCCTGATTATGATTCCACATCAATCGCCAGTTATTATTTTCAGAACGATCGGCATCCGTTCTTTCTCCCCGAACTAAAGATTCATAGCTTGCAAAGAGGTCACCGGAAAAATCATATCGTTTTGTATAACGAAAACGGCTGCTAACACTATAACTGCCCCGGGTATAATAATCGCCGGTAATGTTCCAATCCATATAATCGCTTATTGCCCAGAAGTAACCAAACCGGGAAAAATATTTTCCGTAAGTAGCATCATTACCAAATGCAGGCGGAATAATTCCTGATCTTCTTCCTGACTCAATCGGGAATAAACCAAATGGTAATGGAATCGGGAACGGAACCCCTCCGAAATGAAGGAAAATCCATTTGGCAACAATTTGTTCTTTATGGATGACTTTCATCTCACTGCCTGTGAAGTAGTAATGAGGACAACTGTCATCGCATGTTGTGTAAATTCCGTTTTCAATAAAATAAGTAAGCCTATCAACCTTTTTTATTTTCTCACCTGTGTAATAAGAGCCATCCTGTTCGGTTTTGGCAACTGAAATAAAACCTTTGGCAGTTTTAAAGTTGTACTTCATTTTTGTGCCCTTATACACTTCGCTTTTTTCAGTTAATACAGGAGTTCCCTTTAACGCACCGGTTGAATCATCAGTAATTCCTTCAGCATCAATATTACTTGTCTGAAAATCCACGTAAATATTTGCGCTCTTAATGCTGGTTTGCTTGTACTTGAGCTCGCCTGTACCAAAGATTGACATCTTCTTGCTTTTTACGAAAAAGATTAGTGAATCCGAAGCAGTCGCATAAATAACTGTATCAATATCGTAAGTTCTTTTTTGAGTTGTGTCATTGACTGCAACAGTATCGGTAAAACTTGATCGGAGGGTATCAGCTTTGAAGAGAATGAGAGAATCAATTCCCTGTGCGTGGAGACTAATAAAACTCAACATTATTATTGAAATTAAAAATTTCATTGCAAGGGAAAATGATTTTGAGATAACTCTCACTTTAATTTAATCAAGACCTGTAAAACACAAGTGCCGAAGCCCCTTTTATTCCTGCTTCATTCTTAAGTTTTGCAGGAATGACTTTAATTCTTTTTTTGCTTGAAGAAAGAACGCGTTCAGTCATTGTTTCTTTAATAGAATCGAATAAAGGTTTTCCAAAACCCGCCACTCCTCCGCCTATGATAAAAGTGCTCACATCAAGAATGTTACTCATCGAAGCAAAAGCAACCCCAAGATGTACACCTAAATCCTTAACAACGGATTTGGCATAATGATCATTCATTTCAGCCGCTTTCTGAATCAACATCGGAGTTATGTTTTCAGTGTTATCATTCACAAGCTGCCAGAGTTTTGATTCAGGATGATCTTTCAAATCATTATTAACAATTTCCTTTAAATAATTATTTCCGGCGTAAGCTTCGATGCATCCGTAGGAACCGCAGTTGCACTTTCTTCCTTTGAAGTCAATTGATATATGCCCGATTTCTCCGGCAGCCCCGAACTGACCACGGTAGATTTTTTTATTAAGCACAATTCCACCACCGACACCAGTTCCAAGAGTTATCATTATGAATGAATCATAATTTTTCCCTGCACCAAAAATCATCTCGCCAATCGCAGCAGCATTAGCATCATTTTCAACATAGGCAGGAAGCCTGAATTTTTTCTGAATGATTTTTCCAAGGAAGACTTTTTTCCAGCCGGGAAGATTGGGGGGATTTTCAACCATTCCTTTTTTGGTCGATACTACTCCGGGAAAGCCAATACCGATGCCTTTTATTTTCAAATTTGTTTTTGAGATTAGAAAATCAATTCCTTTGCTGATATTTTTTATTACTTTTTCAGGTCCCTTCTCAGCTTCAGTAATAACAGAGGTTTTTTCGATTATTTTCCCAGCTTTAGATACCAAACCTAATTTTATATTGGTTCCCCCAAGATCGACACCGATAGCTAATCTTTCTTTTTCCGGCATAGAATCATAAAGTTAAAAGTATAATTAAAGTTTTATTGAAATTTAATATATCCGGTGAAAGAAAGAAAATTAAAAAGGAGTATCGCACATACTGATCCTCTCTTAAAAAGTAATCCTGCAACAAGAAGTTTTATACCTGAATATTATCAGGATAAAAAATATGAAATCATTCTTATTTGGACAGAAATACTAAGTAATTCCTCAATTCAGAATTAAACAAACTAATCTGAAAAAGCAGCATCGATAATTTTCAATTCGCCGGGATAAGTAATATCACCCAGCGGAGATGAAACTGTTGGCTTTGCAAATAATGCAAGCTTTGTAGTTGAGCCGCCCTTGCCTCCCAAACTAAGGGCAAGATTGAGTAATGATTCATAGCCTTTATCTTTGAAAACCTGCAGGAGGTCAACGCTTATCTGCAAAGGAATCATTGTAGTTTCCCCGGTTCCCGGAACAGTGATTGCGTCAGCAATATTCCCGGTAATCATTTCTTTATCATCCAGCAGTAAACGCCAGGGAAAAGATTTCAAAGTGGCATCAGTTCGGGGATACCCGCCGGTGCCATCATTCGGATTTTTAGCTTCAACATTTAACGTGAAAGTAACCGGAAACTTTCCGCCGGCAACTGCCTGAGTGAATTTAAGAATATCAAAAGGCGAAAAATCCTGCAAAGATGATTTGCCGGAAATATCAATTCCACTTACTGTAAAAGAATTTACATTTGCAAGCTTGAATTTGAGTCTTGAAAGATTGGAAATGGTTTGATAAATGCTGCAACTAAGATTGCTGAATACAATAAGCAGAACAACAAAGTATAAAAGCTTTTTCATATGACCTCCGGATTAATTTTTGATTTTATTTTTTTCTATGGTTTTAATTATGATGTCTGCAACTTTCAAAGCCTTTAATCCATCCTCGCCGCTGACAACAGGCCTGATATCTTTCACAACTGAATCAATAAATAATTCAAGCTCATATTTTAGTGCGTTTATTTCTTTCACCTCAGCTTGTTCATAAATAATTTTCTTTTTCTTTCCTTCAGCACCAAGCTCACCAAAAGAAATTGACGAAGGGACTTCCTGTTCTAAAGGAACAAGCCTGAAGATTTCGGAGACAGCAGAATTGAAATCGATTGAAATATAATTATCTCTCTGGAATAATCTCATCTTTCTCATTTTCTTCTGTGAAATACGGCTTGCGGTTACATTTGCAACAGCACCGTTTTCAAATTCTATTCTTGCATTAGCAATATCAAGTGTATCTGAAACAACTGCGACCCCGTTTGCATCCACTTTTTTGACTTCGCTTTTAACCAAGTTCAGAATTATATCGATATCGTGGATCATTAAATCAAGAACCACAGCGACATCAGTACCTCGGGGATTGAACTGTGCCAGCCTGTCGCTTTGGATAAACATTGGTTCAACAATAAAATTTTCAAGGGCAAGCAATGCAGGATTAAATCGCTCAACGTGACCAACCTGCAGCTTAAGATTTTTTTCTTTGGCTAAAGATACAATTTCTTCCGCTTCAGAAATTTTTGCCGTAATTGGTTTTTCAATAAATACATGCTTTCCGTTTTGAAGAAAGAACTTTGCAAGATCATAATGAGCGCTTGTTGTAGCGGCAATCGAAACCGCATTAACTGACTTTATAACAGAATTCAAATCAGCAAATACGGGCACATTAAATTCTTTGGAGACAATCTCTGCCCGCTGACTGTCGTTATCATAAATCCCGGTAAGCTGACAGGAATCTATTTCATTGAACAACTTAGTATGAAATCTACCAAGGTGGCCTGTACCAATAACTGCAACTTTTAATTTATCCATATTATTTTTTAATCAATTTATAATGACTAATTATCCGGTCGTATCCGCCGAAGTTCTGATCTTTGTAAAAAAGAAAAATATTGTATTCGTTAGTAGTCTCCCAGTTATTTCCCTCAAAGATAAACCAGTCGATATTTTTTAATTCACCGTTTATGTTATCGGCGGCAACATACTGGTAATCGTATCTTCCGCGCTTTAATTTAATAATTTTCTGATAGACACCGTATATGTTTTCAAGTTCAAATTCTGGTTGAACTTTCCAGTCGTTGAAAGAACCGGTAATAAATATTTTTCCTGAAAAATCCTCAGGCGGTCTGAATGAAAACTTAACATTTAAGTAAGTGGCGAATTCATCATTAAAGTCAGTAAGCAAAAATCCGCCATTCAAATCGTGTTTACCCTGTTTGAAGAAACGTGAATATTCTAAACCGTCGAACTGCGCGTTTATATCTTTTGAAATGAATTTATTTGTATTTCTGAAATCTGCAACACGATATTCATTACCCGGACGAATATCTCTTGCTGTAAACGTAAATTTCCGGTCGGCATTCCAGTAAAACTGTCTGCGGTTGGTGTTGAATTTTCTATCAATGATGTAAGGGTAGTCAATTTTTTTGTTTTCGACTATTTCAAGAAAATCAACATTGAAAGGAAAAAGTTCATCGGGAAGATTAAATCCCGAAGTGATGTTAAAAACTTTTGCAAGATCTGATGGGAAAAAAGTTTCATCCTCAAGCTCTTCATTCTTCAATGTTACATTCATTTTAAGCTGCTGATAAACCACATAAAATCTTCCGGATGCATAAACTATTGAAGTATCATTTGCCGAGACAATATTAAACTGCCATTTGCCTGAATAAGGAAAATCAACATAACCGTTTTTATCCGGAAATTCGCCACGAAAATGATAATCAGCATCTTCGACTGTAAGGGGCAATCTCTCAAAGTCCGGGTAATACGCAATATTTTTTCCCTGGTTCAGAAAGAATGCATTATCAAGAGGGCTCCAGTCCCGGTTACAAAATCTGAAAACGATATTCAACTCAGGATAAGCCGGAGATTTTACATCAAATTCAATTACAAGCCTGTTTGTTTCATCAACTACAGGAATGGAAACAGAATTATCAGAAGTATAAACCTGAAGACTTTTTATAACAATTCCCTGAGGATTTGCATTTATCAAAAACAGAATCGAAAATAAAACAATGAGTTTTTGCATCAAAAATTATTTCGAATCAAAGATTAAAAATTTCAACGCACTTAATTGATGAATGAGGAATAAAAATTTTTACTTTTTGCTTTTCTCTTTCAGTTTCAAGAAGCAATCCATCATCATAAGCATCGAGAAGTCTTCCGGTTTTAAATACGATTTCATAAAAAGGTGAATCCGACTTACGATCTTCGGTTACACCGTAATTTTCGTGCATCGTAACATTCAACATTTTACCAATAACCTGGTTCCAGTCCATTTTCATTGTTGATTCCTTAAAATATTTTCTAATTCTTCTTTAAATTGAGACAGATCATCGCAATGATAGAACTGCGAAAGCAACTGACCTGCCATCGAATACTCTTCAGCGCTCATATAATTGATATAAGCCGATACAATCAGGGATTTGATCTGGTTTGAATGGAAACAATTTTTAACATTCGATTCGAAATATTTTGAGATAACATTCAATATCCAGTCATTTTCGGTGATAAATATTTCATAAACTTCATCGTTAACCTTAAATAGCAGATCATTTTCATACTTCCAACAATCAAGAGGCAAAACTTCAAAATTATGGTTGACAATATATTTGTTGAATTCCTTCTTTCCCGTAATAAGCAGAATACACTCAGTTTCATCAGAATATGTATGATAAGGAATCAACATACCTGAACAAACAGAATCAACCAAAGAAAATGAATCAACAGCTGTGAAAAGATAAAGATAATATTCGGGGAAACCATCTGAGGAAAGCGAATCGGTGACAAGCAATTCATCAATTCCATCTGAATCGAGATCAGTTGACCAGAAAATTGGCGAGATAAATTTCTTATCCAAAACTGAACTACCAAGCGAATCTTTAACCACAAGCCGGTTGTTTTCAGAATAAATATTGAAGCTGCCTGCAGTAATGAACTCGTTCTGTGCAAAGCACCGAGTTAAACTTAAAAATAAAACCGGGACAATATAAACTTTTGATAATGAAGTCATGAATTATATTTCAAATATAGATTTTTATTTGAAAATTAACATACCCTGTGTAAATGAAATGGCGTGAGTATTTATAACAGAAAGGGCTGCATCGATAAATGGGAAGATATTCAGATGGGGGCAGGAGAATTATCGACACAGCCCGGATTAAATTTGTTTACTTTAAACTATGAATTGGCTCCTGATAATTGTTTAACTAATTCACTCATCGCTGATTTTGAATCACCAAAATACATCAATGCATTCGGATAGAAGAAGAGCTCGTTATCAATACCCGCATAACCAACATTTAGTGAGCGTTTATTGATAATAACAGTCTTTGCATAATCAACATTAAGTATTGGCATTCCATAAATCGGACTGCTCTGGTCGTGACGTGCTGCGGGATTTACTACATCATTTGCTCCAATAACAATGACAGCATCTGTATTTGAAAAGTCCTCGTTTATATCTTCCATAGCCAATAGTTTATCATAAGGAACCTGCGCTTCGGCAAGAAGGACGTTCATATGACCGGGCATTCTCCCGGCAACGGGATGAATTGCAAATCGAACTTTGACACCTTTTTTCTCAAGTACATTCATCAAATCTCTAACCGCATGTTGTGCTTGTCCTACCGCCATTCCATAACCGGGAACAATAATTAAACTGCTGATACTTTCAAGCAACATAGCCAGTTCTTCAGCATCTACAGATTTAACTGTGCCCTTATGAATTTTGCTTTCAACAGCCGGTCCTTCGGCCCCTGCCGAAGCCCATCCTCCCATAACCACATTCATCAGAGACCGGTTCATAGCTTTACACATTATATTTGTTAGGATAATACCAGAAGCCCCGACAAGTGCCCCAGCAATTATTAACTCATTGTTTCCTAAAACAAATCCTGTAGTTGAACCTGCTAATCCCGAGTAAGAATTTAGAAGAGAAATTGCAACTGGCATATCCGCCCCACCAATCGGAAGAACGAGCAAAACACCCAGCACTAATGAAATAAAAGTTATGATCAGCACAATAATAATATTCGAAGGATTAAACAGAATAAATACACCACCGGCAAGCACAAGCAAAATCAGAAATAAATTAAAGGGATGCTGAAGAGGGTACTTTACAACTTTTCCTGTAACTAATCCTTGTAGTTTACCAAATGCGATCATAGATCCAGTAAAGGTAACCCCACCTATCAGTAGACTAAGAACTATAGCAATACCGGTATCGACCGGAAGGTCAAATGGTATTCCTGTATCTACAGGATAATTAGGATTAAGTTTAAAGTATTCTGAAAGTGCAACAAGAGTGGAAGCACCACCACCAAATCCGTTCAACATTCCAACCATTTGCGGCATACCTGTCATAGGAGTTTTGACAGCCAGTAAAATACCGATAAAAGATCCTATAATAGCACCGATGATAATCCACTCAAAGGTAAGTACTTCCTGATCGAGTAAAGTAGCTGCTATGGCAAGAAACATTCCAATTGCGGCGTAAAGATTTCCTTTCCTCGCAGTTTTTGGCGATGAAAGGTATTTGATTCCAAAAATGAATAATATCGAGGAAATCAGATACGTTAATTCTATCGCAATTCGCATCATTATACCCTACTTTCTTTCAGAGCCGGGGCGGGACGGCTTCTTAAACATTTTTAACATTCTGTCTGTCACAAGAAATCCACCTACAACATTTATCATTGCAAAAATAACGGCAATCATTCCGAGAATTGTACTAATAGTAAATTGCTCAAGTCCTGCGCTCAAAATTGCGCCAATAATTGTTATACCTGAAATAGCATTTGAACCAGACATCAGCGGAGTGTGAAGTGTTGGTGGAACTTTTGTAATCAGTTCAAATCCAACAAAGATTGCAAGTACAAAGACATATACATGCATAAGGAATAAAAAGCTTTCCATTTTTATATACCTTTAATTGTAAGTTTAATAGTCATAATAGGATATTCATTTAATTAAATTTTTAACTCTTTCGTGAATTACCTCACTGTTGTAGGTGATTAGCGAACCTTTTATAATTTCGTCCTCAAGCTTCAGTTCAACTTTTCCATCTTTACTAATATGTTGAATTAATGCAAGGATATTTTTTGAATACATTTCACTTGCATGTGTGGGGACAAGGCTTGGCAAATTAGTTTCGCCAATAATTGTCACATTGTATTTCTTTATAGTCTTACCTTTTTCACTAACTTCACAGTTTCCTCCAAACTCAACAGCCATATCAAGAATCACAGATCCGGGTCTCATATTTTTTACCATTTCTTCTGTAACAAGCACCGGAGCTTTTTTACCGGGAACAAGCGCTGTTGTAATAACAATATCGGCTTCCGTTACGTGCTTGAAAATTAACTCTTTCTGTTTTTTTAGGAATTCTGGTGAAGCTTCTTTAGCGTATCCGCCTGAGTCCTGCATATCTTCGGAGCCTTCAACCTCAATAAATTTTCCACCAAGGCTGAGAACTTCTTCTTTAGCTGCAGCACGAATATCAGAAACTTCGACAACAGCCCCCAAGCGTTTGGCTGTACCAAGTGCTTGTAATCCTGCAACACCGGCACCCATTATCAAAACTTTTGCTGGTGAAATAGTGCCAGCCGCAGTCATCATTAATGGAAATATTTTGCCGAGTGTATCTGCACACATCACGACACTTTTATATCCGGCAATGTTTGCCTGCGAACTTAAAGCATCCATTTTCTGCGCAAGCGTTGTTCTTGGTATCATATCCATCGAGATTACATTTATCTTTTTTTCAGCACTTTTTTTTGCAAGTTCCGGATAATTTAGTGGATAAAGAAATGTGATTAGAATTGTTCCTTCACGCAATAGATCTATTTCATGTAAACCGGATATAGGATGAACAGTTGGACGCTGAACTTTGGCGACAATGTCCGCATTTGAATATAGATTATCCAGATTTAAGACTTTTGCTCCTGCTTTCACATACATTTCGTTTGTGAATCCGGCATTTAATCCGGCATCTTTTTCAACCTGAACCTCAAAACCAGATTTGACTAATTTTAATGCCACTTCCGGAACACACGCTACTCGGTTTTCACCAGGCAGGATTTCTTTAGGTATGGAAATTATCACTGACATTTCTCCTTAGTTGGTGAATTGTAAAAATTGTTGCCGAAAACTTAATTTGATTATCAACTAAAAACAATAAATAATCTTTTAAATTCTTGTCATAATTTTTATTACAGCTCTACCTGGTTCGTTTTTGTCTTTATCCCGAACAGTTTGACTTTGTAGATGAAAATCCTAAGATTTTTTTCAGCATAATTATTTTATTGTTTTATCCGGAATAATGAATTTTTCTCTCTATTACCTTTATTTAGAAGTTTAAGGATTAGAAATGAAATTAGTAAAGATACTTTTTCCGGCGGCTTCTTGAGTAAAGGATCATTCGCTGCCTTTTGGAGTTCTACAGAGGCCTATGCTACAGATGCATATAGATTACTAATCTCTGGTGAAATTGACAACGTATACCTTGACTATCTCGTTCAGTGATGTGGTTTCAATATTCGTTGCCTTAGGCATTGAATAACTATTAAAACCGAAAAGAACTATTATTATCAGCTTGGAGTGTAGAGAGTTTTATTCTCTCAATATCAAAATAGCACCGGCAATAATTAAAACTGCGGCGATGCTTCTTTTCAATAAGTCTTTATCGCTGAAAATTTTCCCGCCGATAACAGTTGCCCAAAAAACTGAAGTTCTTTTGATTGCCAGAACTAATGCAACTGAAGCCATGCCAACTGCAAGTATTTGCGTAAAACGGTAGCCAATAGTCAGAATTGAAATAAAGGAAATCCAGAGCAGATTATTTTTTGTAACAAATGATTTAACCGGTTCAAGTTTTTTGTTGAAGATGATGAAAATAATTCCAAATAATACTGCGAAGTAAACGTGCTGAAAAGCTGTTAAAGAAACCGGAGAAAGATTCAACTTTATGAGAAGAAACTTATCCATAATCGAAGAAGCCGTAAAAAGCAGCAAAGCAAGAATTATAAAACGGTGATACTTTGACCTGAAAAATACTGTAAAAGGCAAAACAAAATTTTTTCCGTTTTGACTTTCAAGTATGAACGTCCCCATAACAAGCAAAACCAATCCCAAAATCTCAGTTGATTTTAATGATTCGCCTAAAAGAAAAAAAGCAAATACCGCGATGAATCCCGGTGTTAGAGCGAGCAGCGGAAGAGCGTTACTGATCTCGAGGTTTTTAAGAGAAAGCATCACACAGAAAAATGCAGCTACTCCGATCATCGATTTAAGGAAGAGTACACTTAGATTGATTGAGTTGATAGTCTGGTAATCGATGAAAAAGAAAAAAGGTACTGAAAAGACAAGGTTTATTATTGAAAGAAGGAAAGAAAATTCAAGCGCACCAATTTTGAGCAGAACTTTTTTTTGAGTGATAGCTGCACCAGCAGATAAAAATGCGGACAACAAAGCGACAGCAAACCAGGTCATAATAATTTTCCGGGAAAAATTATTCTATTTATCAGAAAGGTTCGGATAAAATTAAAAGTGAAATTACCAATCAACTCCTCCTCTGCAGGCAGGGCTTCACTCCCCTGAATTTCAGTCAAATACTTTTTTATGACGAAAGCCCTTTCACATTAAAATGATAAAGCAGTTTTAACAAAAAAGTTTCTTCCGGGCTCGTTCAGAATCGAACCCCGGTTTGTGGAAAGATGATTCCTGTAATCCTTGTCCAGAATATTTTCAACACCCGCATAAATTTTCAGGCTGAATAAATTGAATTCAAAAGGCATTGAACTAATGTAGAAATCCAGAAGAACGTAGCCGGGCGTTGTCTTCTCACCAAATGCAACATTGTTCTGCTTGGTAAAAAATGTTGATGCAAGCTCGACTGAAAAATATTCGGGCAGGTTAGTTCTGAACCCGATCCTTCCGTTAAACGGAGGAACCTGCGGCAAATTAACATTATTCTCCGTATCCTCTCCTCTTACAAAAGATGCAGATGCAAAAATCACAAAATGATTTATCAATCTTGACTCCAGTCCTAAATCAAAACCATAAAGAACTGCTTTGCCAACGTTATCTTTCATGTACAAACTATCCGGGATAACCGGTTTATCAATTACCAGATCTATGAAAGAGTTGTAGAAGAAATTGGATTTAAAGGATATTACATCATTCCATACGCGAAAACCTGCATCGATAAAATTCCCCTGCTCAGAATTCAAGTCCGGATTTCCAAGATAAACGTCACCACCGAGATTTATATACTGGAATCGTTCTTCAAGAACAGGTGAACGAAAAGCATGCGCAAAATTGAATGCCAGATCAATACCATTTGCAACTGAATGAAGAATTCCAATATTACCGCTCCAGGATTGATCGTTATACTTTCCTTCGTTGAATGAGGCCTGTGGATTTGCAGGCGGATAGGTTGTAACTCCATTATTGATTACGTAAGCTGGATTACGAACTTCGCTATTCGTTACTTTTATCAGGTCAAATCTTCCGCCCAGAGTAATAATTAGTTTATTATTGAAAAGCCTCGATTCATTCTGTAAGAAGAGTCCTGTGCTTAAATATTTTGAATCAGGAACCGGATAATCTGCAGTGATGCGATTAATTGTAGCTGATTTAACAATTGTCTCCCTAAAGCCTTTGTATTCACGCTGCCAGGCATCAATCCCCGAGGCAATCTGAATAAAGTTGTTAATGTACCAGTTGGTTTGAAGCTGAAGACCATTTGTATTATGATCTGCGCGAGGGAGAGAGGTTGTTGTTGCATTTGGTTTCAATTCAACATTTCGCCTGATCTTCTGAAAGAAATATTTTACCGAAGCCGAAACGAGTGAAGGGAATAAATTATTTATCCTGTACTCGGCGCTGTACATTTCTCTTTTCACAAGAAGGTATTTTGCAGATGCAGACTGCGGAAAAGTTTTTCCACCCGGGATACCAATATCTTCGCCGCTAAAATTCTGATAGCTTAATTTCAATTCGTGATTTTCGAAAGGTCTGTATCCAGCGGTACCCGATAAATAATTATCGTGAAACTGACTGTTGGGCAATTTCCCTTTTGGTGTATTTGTATTAACAGCCGATCTGAGTGAGCCGCTGGTTTTAAGAAACCAATTTGCACCCGAAGCGTTGATTGATAAATTTCCGATTCCTCCCTTATTAACCGAATTATATCCGCCTGAAAAAATTCCTGAAAGATGAAAATCGTTTGTGTAAGAAACCCTTCTTGTAATTACATTTACAACTCCGCCGGTTGCACCCGTTCCGTAAAGTGATGATACACCGCCTTTAATGACTTCAATTCTTTCTATATCGAACATATCAATAAGCGACAGTCCTGCTGCATGATTAGTTGCGGTTTCAATTCTGTTGCCGTCAACAAGAGTGACAACATTTTGCCTGCTTAAACCCCGTATGTTAATATCGGTGCCCCAGATTCCATCACGGACGACTGTAATACCCGGTTCGTTATTTAGAATGTCAGGGACAGTAAGCGAGAGGTTCTTTTCAAGCTTTTCAAGCCCGATTACTTCAATAGGAATTGAAACATCTTTTTCAAGTTTTGAATAACGTGTACTTGTAACAGTAACCTCACCAAGAATGATTTCACCGGGAATTAATTTTATTTCGAAAAAAGAATTATCAGAATCTGATTTAATTATTTCGCGATGGCTTTTATATCCAATTTTGGAAAAGACTGCCCGGTATTCGGTTCCCGGCTCAACGGAGAGGGAAAATTTTCCGAAATGATCGGTTGATAATTGCGGAAGACCTTCGGAAAGAATAATGTTTACACCTTCAATAGGAAGTCCGCTTTCATTATCTATCACTATGCCTTTCAAATTTATTGATTGAGAAAAAATTGTACTTGATAGTATCGAAATAGTCAGAGAAATTTTAATAAACAGTTTCATAGAGGATTCCTTAAGTTTTAATAGTTGCTGCTGATACTTTAACATTTTTAAGCTGACCGAGCTTTCCGCTTAATGCACCGAGTTGATCATTGGTCATTTCAACGATGAGGAAAATAATTGCGATGTTTCTTTCTTTTATGGGATAGCCTGTACGGAGTAGAATATTATCTGAGTAGGCGTGGAGAATATTTCCGACTTTCTGATAAACGGATTCACGGTCAAAAATTGTAATAGTAATTGTGTGGAGGTTTTTTTCCATTTATCTCCACATTCCCTTCTTTTGAAGCAGGGATGGAGATAAACAAAAATTCAGAATGAAATTTAAGTGGGTCTTCCATCCCTTAATGTCAGAAAATTCCTTCATCTCAGGAGAAAAAGTTTTTTTGCACATCAAAGTTAAAAAAAAAATTAGTATGATAAAATTAATTTTTTAAGGAAAGTTAAAGGAGCTTATAGCTTATACAAGAGGCATCTGGGCTGTTAATCTTTGATTATAACTTTGAAATGGCACAATCCTCCATAAAACCAGAGGTTATGTTTCACTTCTTAAAGAATTAAGAGGAAAATGAGGAAGAGATTAAAACGATTTTTATTTTACCTGTTCTTTGGTGAGGCAATGAATGGTGCCAAGTCCCCACACGAGATCAACTGAATGGATACCTATTACTTCCCTTCCGGGGAATAATTCTGAAATTATTCCAAGAGCAATCCTGTCATTGGAATCGTTAAATGTTGGAACAAGTACCGTAGAATTTGAAATATAAAAGTTTGCATAGCTTGCAGGCAATCGCTGGCTCTTATATATCTGCGGCGAAGGCATAGGAAGAAGAACTAAATTTATTTTTGACCCATCTGAGAGATAATAATTTTCAAGCCGCTCACGGTTTTCATTTAATGAATAATAATTTTCATCTGATGGATTTTTCTCAGAGACTAAGACTACAGTATTCTTATTAACAAACCTGCATAGATCATCAACGTGCCCGTGAGTATCATCCCCTGCAACTCCCTTCCCCAGCCAGATGACTTCATTTATTCCCAGGTATTCTTTGAAAATCCGGAGGTAATCATTCTTAGTAAATCCGGGATTTCGCACCTGGATTTTTTCATCGAGCAAACATTCTTCAGTAGTCAGCAGAGCTCCGTTTCCGTTGCAATCAATAGAACCTCCTTCAAGAACAACCTGTTTGCCATTATACGCTGCATTGATTTTGGGAAGCTTCATTTTTTTTGAAATGAAAGAAGGAGTTCTGTCATCATTCTTGAAATCATCATACTTAGCCCACGCATTGAATTTAAAGTCAATTAAAATGGTTTGTTCATTATCAGAAGAAATTTCTTTAACAAACATTGGTCCCGAATCTCTCAACCATCCGCGATCGGTTTTTTTTATGAAGAACCCGACATTCGACAAGCTAACATTTGAGTCCTTTAAAACCTTTTCGGCTTTTGACTGATGATCTTTTGATTGAACAAAAATTCTGACTTTCTCGCCTCGGGAAATGTGCTTTACTATTTCAGCGTAAACAAAAGGAACAGGGGAAAATTTTCCCGGCCAATCGTTTTTATTATAAGGCCAGCCAATCCAGGTAGCTTCGTGCTGTTCCCATTCAGCGGGAAGTCGGAAAGATTTTGATGAATTCATTTTAAAGCAGGAATCTCTTTGTTATATCACTATAAGCATCTATTCTTCTGTCACGTAAGAAAGGCCAGTTGCGTCTGATATATTCAATGCGTCCGAGATCAACTTCTGCAATCACAATTTCCTCTTTACTATGAGAAGCTTCTGCAATTATTATTCCCTGAGGATCGCAAATAAAACTTCTTCCCCAAAATTCAATACCGGCAGAATCTTTAGTTTCTTTCTCAAGTCCAACACGGTTAACCGCAGCAACATAAACTCCATTAGCAATTGCATGCGAGCGTTGAATTGTCTGCCAGCTTTCAAACTGAGGTTTTCCATGTTGCTTTTTTTCATGAGGATGCCACCCGATAGCAGTAGGATAAAAAAGAATGTTTGCGCCTTGCATTGCTGTCAGACGAGCGCCTTCGGGAAACCACTGGTCCCAGCAAATCAATGTACCAAGCTTACCAAATTCAGTATTGAAAGATTTGAAACCGAGATCGCCCGGGGTGAAATAAAATTTTTCAAAATATGAAGGATCATCTGGTATGTGCATTTTGCGATATGTCCCGATAATCTTTCCCGTTGAATTAATAACAACCAGAGAATTATGATACAAGCCGGCTGATCGTCGTTCGAACAACGGAACAATAACAACCACTTTCAGTTTCTTTGCCGTTTTTAAAATTGCTGCGGTTGTTGGACCGGGAATAGTTTCAGCCAGGTTATAATAATCAATATTCTCAGACTGGCAGAAATACTGCGTGCGAAAAAGCTCAGGAAGACATATTACGTTAGCACCTTTATTTGCTGCTTTTTCAATCCAGTTAATTGCTTTTCGCAAATTTGCATCAGGATTTTTTGAAAGCGCAATCTGAATTAAACCGACCTTGAACTTATTTGGATGTTTTTTCATAGTTGATCTTCAATATTCAGGTACAAATATAAATCCACAGAAAGCAAAATAAAAAAGCACGATCGCTCGTGCTCTTTATTGAAGAGAGAAGTTTGTAATGTTACGGAAGAACCCGTAATAAAAACATCCAAATTATTTCATTAAAATCATTTTCTTTGTTGAAGAAAAAACTTTTCCGTCCTTTCCTGAGGCATTCATTGTGTAATAATACACTCCGCTGGAAAAATCATAACCGTTAAAGTCAACTTCGTGAATTCCACCCGTGAATTCTCTATCAGTAATTACATCAATCTGTTGACCGAGGGAATTATACAGAATGATTTTTACGTCGGCAATAACCGGCAGCTGAAATCTTATTTTTGTAACCGGATTGAACGGGTTCGGATGATTTTGTTCAAGTGTATAATTTTTCGGCATTCCCAGGTCGACCGACAAAACTTTTAAGTATTTATAAGTACCGTTGAAATCTATCTGTTTTAATCTGTAATAGAACAATCCGTTCTTAACTGAATTATCAAAATATGAATAAGAATTAATCTGAGTTGATGTTCCTTTTCCTTCGATAAAAGCAATTTCAGAGAATTCGTTTCCATCGGTGCTTCTTTCAATGGAGAATCCTTTGTTATTTGTTTCGGATGCCGTTCTCCATTCAATCAGTACCCCGTTTGTTGAAGCTATAATATTAGCAGAAATAAGCTCTACAGGAATTTCCTGGTCAATCGTAAAATTTGTGTTTGAAATATCGAAGAAAATATTTCCAACTGCTTCAACTTTTATTCTTGAAGTAGTATTAGGAATATTTGGAATAACAACATCTTCCACTCCATCGTTAGGAGTATTAGCTGTTAGTAAAATGGGATAAGTAAATCCCCCGTCTGTGGAAAGCAAAATATTAACTGATGATACATTTACCGGAGAAATATTGGTATTTGCAACATCCCAAACAATTGTTTGAACGGAGTTTCCCGGCCATGAAATGTTAGTATTTGGCGAAGTCACCTTAAACGGTCCGGCATTCTGAGTTACACTGAAAGAAATCTGAGAGTAATTAACACCGCCGCCGCCAATTCTGTTATCCCTTGCAGTCAGTCTGAAATTAAGTGAACGTGAATAAGTTGGAAGAATTTCACCTTTAATATTAGTATTGTTTATAATGCTTGTTAACTTTGGAAAAATCCGTGTAGAGGATTCAACTGGTAAAAAGCTACGAAAAATGGGAGCATTACCGGAAGGATTATTGGGTGATCCGGCGGGCCCAAGATCAAATTCTTCCCAGCAGAAAGTCAGCGTATCACCATCGGGATCACTTGCAGAACCAGTTAAACTAAATGGTGTTCCAATAGGAATAGTAAAGCCGCCAGAACCGACGTTAACAATTGGAGCGTTATTTCCGGTATTGATGATACTCGGGCAACTATTTCCATTACCTAAAGTAGTATAAGATACTATTTCATCAAAACTTATAACGTGGAAATAAGGATCACTGTGAAGTTGCAAATTATCGGCTCCACATATTCCGGCATAAGCCATAATAGTACTTCCGCTTCCTGGTTCATAGGCTGTTGAAGCATTACGATTTCCCCCGCCGCAAGATCCTGTAATACTGTTAAATGTATGATTTGCTCCATACTGATGTCCTATTTCATGTGCTACATAATCTATATCGAAAGGATCACCAATAGGATTTGGCAACCCTGTAACTCCTTGTGCTTTCCAGCCATTTACACATACAACCCCCAAATAAGCAATTCCACCTCCTCCGGTGCTAAACACATGTCCGATATCATAGTTTGCCGGACCGATCCTGTTATCAACTGTTGTCTGATTTTGTCCAAGCATTACTCCGCCATCATTATTGTTATAAGGATCGGTAGTGGGATTAGTAAAGATAAGCGTATCGTTATTTGCGACTAAGATCATTCTGACCGCAACCTCTGTTTCATACACACCATTCACACGGTTAATGCTTGTAACAACTGCAGCTAATCCGCTGGAAACTGTTCCTCCATGAAATTGAGTATATTCACCTGTTGCAGCACAAGCTAATCTATAAACTCTGAGTTCAGGACCAACCGGTGTATCTCGAGGTATATTCAATAAACTTTTTAACTCTGTTAATTTCTCATCATCAAAAAGAACTGTACAATCGCGTATTACACCTTTTTTTGAAAAGTCACGAGCATAGTAGCTTATATAATGATTAACGTCAAACTGGTTGTGAGGATCGATAAAAATATTGCCTTTTGGAGATAATATCATTGCGTGAAAACCAAGAGGTGTCAAATCTAATTTTACACTTGAAAATGGATCGTCAATTCCCCGACCGGAATAAGTCTTTATGTCAGGATATTTTTGAGAAAGTTGTTCAGCCATAACAGATGATTCAGTAATCCAAAATCTGCCAAATGTGCCGTCGGGTAAAGGTAATTCTAAAATGATTTTCTTCTGTTTTAAGTCACTAGAAAAATCTGAAGGAGCCTGGATTAAAACTTCTTTCAGTTCGGATAAATTCAAATCAAACGTCTTATAGATGTCGGGAATAATCAGTCTGCTTCCTACAGGCTGAAATGAATACTCAGAAATTTCACTCCATATTTCTGAACTCTGAATTTGAGCCGAAATCCGGCTGCTTAAAATCAGTACACAAATGACTGACAACATCATAAATGTTACTAATTCTCTGGTAATTTTATTCATATCGATCCTTGATGAATTGAGTAATTATTGTTTAAATGACTGGACTTACTTCCAACGAAAAAATTTTTTACAAAATAAGCTAGGTATGTATTTTGAAAATTGAAAAGAACTTAACAAATTTTTCAATAAGTCTTTTCATTAACAAGTTTGCCTTCTTCTGTAAATTCTTTACTTTCAACCAGCTTTCCTTTCTGGTATATTTCGATAAACCAAAGGCTGCCGTTCTCTCTGTAAATTTTTGTTTCACCATCAAGCTGATCTAAAGAATAATTCTGCTCAGTCCACAATTTGCCCGATGGATAAAAAGTTTTAGCTATCCCTTCTTTATAACCTCTCTTATAAGAAATTTCAGATTGCAATCTACCGTCTTCCGAAAAGAATTTGTTAATCCCGGACAGATGTGAATAATCATAGTTCTTTTCTGCTTTTAATACTCCGTTTTCATAAAATTCCTTTGCCGGACCGTTTGGTTTTCCATCTTCGTAATTTAGTTCTTTCATCAATAAGCCTGATTCATAAAACCACTTGTTTATGCCAATCTGAATATCATTAGAATAGTTAGCTTCTGCTTTGACTTTTCCTGTTTCGTAGTAATCAAGTTGAAGTCCGTCTTTCTTACCCGACTTAAAAAAATATTTTGATTTAAGCACGCCGGATTCATAATAAATGAAATAGTCACTCTCTATCAAACCATTTTTATAATTTCCGGATTCTTTTAATTTACCTTCAGGATAGTAAGTTTTGAAAGGACCATTAAGCAGATCATCGCTGTATTGGAGTGATTCGTAGAGAACACCGGATTCATAATAGTTCAGACACTGACCATTCTTTAGATTATTTTTGAACTCAATCACTGATTTCAGTATGCCGGTTGGATAGTAGAAATAATTTTTCCCGCTGAGCTTACCATTGCTGTAATTCATTATTTCCTTAAGCTTACCATCAGGGAAAAAATGTCTTACTTCTCCTTGCTGAGCAAGAGTAAGTGAAGATAAAAATAACATCAAAGCCGTATTAGCAAATACTATTTTCATTTTGATCGGTCTTAATTATATCCAAAAGATGAAATGATATTTCCCTGTTCATCAAGCTTTTTTTCACGAATTAACTTCCCCGACTGGTAAAAAGCTTCTGACTTCAAAGACCCGTTATCAAAGAAAGCTTTTTTCCAGCCCTCTAATTTCCCATCGAAATAAAACCCTTCTTCTGAAATAGCACCGTTACTGTGATACTTAAGGAATTTCCCATCTAACGATCCTTTTATATAATATATTTCAGACTCTCTCATACCATTCGGATAATAAGTTTTATAATCACCGTCCAAAGTATCATTTTCAAAATTTGCCAGAGATTTTAAAGCACCTGATTCAAAATAGCTAACGTGAATACCATTCTTTCTGTCACCATAGTAATTTGTTTCAGTTTCCAGGGCGCCGTTAGGATAAAATGTTTTTGACATTCCATACCTTACACCTTTTTGGTATTCGATTTCACCGCTAACAATTCCATTTTCAAAGAAAGAAGTTGACTTCCCGTTAAATTCATCTTTTTTATAATTGATTTCCTCTTTTAGGAATCCACTTTCATAAAAATATCTGGAGGTGTTTTCTTTTACATTATCAATGTAAAATATTTCTTCTTTCACAGTTCCACCGGAATAGAAATCTTTTGATGTTTTTTCTTCTGATTCAAGCTTACCCTTGTAGTCATACCTGATACGGTTTATCAGTTCATCACTAACGTATTCATCTTTTACCCTTAAATTTCCGGCACCGTCGTAAATCCTTACTTGTCCTTCCAATTTATCATTGATAAAAAATGCTTCGAGAGCCAGCCTGCCTGCTGAATGATATACCTTTGTTGTTCCATGAAGTTTTCCGTCAACAAATTTCCGTTCTACTTCAATGTCACCGGAGGGATAGAAAGTCTTAGAAACACCTTGCAATATTCCATCAACATAGTTCCATTCACCCTGAAGCTCTCCGGTTTTGTAATACGTATAGGTTGTGCCTTGCAATACTCCATCAACATATTTTTGCTCAGCCCAAAGTTCGCCGGTTTCATAAAACCATTTTGAAACCCCCTGTTTAGTTCCCCCGGCATAATTCCAGATGATACTGATCTTTCCATCTTCAAAATACCAGGTTGAAGTGCCATCTTCCTTGCCATCGACGAATTTCCACTCTTTCCACAGCTGACCATTTGGATAGAACTCCATATAGTTTCCGTGAAGCCGATCATACCAATACTCACCTTGAGTTTTAATTTTTCCATCGGGATAGTACGTGGTTTTTACCACTATTCCTGATAATTCCTGCGCATTAAGTTGATCAAGAATGAGAATCAGCAAAATCAATAAGAATAATAAGGTTTTTGTTGATTTGATCATTTCCTAAGACAATCCATACTTTGTTGAAAATTGTTCAGAAAAACAAAAAATTATTTACAATTCTGAAATTAAAATTATTGAAAATTTATTAGGAATTATATGATTTATTTTCGTAAATTCTAATGTAAAAAAATTTAACTCGGCTTAAAAGTTTCTTTGATTTGTCGTTAAAATTTAACCTTTTATTATCATTAAATGCGGTAGTTTTTGTTGAAGGTCGATGAAAGATAAAGTACTAATAATAGACGATTCAGAGTCAATCAGAGATACACTTAAAATCTATCTCAATAAATTAGACCTGGATATCATACTCGCTGCAAGCGGTGAGGAGGGTATAAGAATATTTGAGACTCAAAATCCTGATTTAGTGATTTCTGATCTTAAAATGCCCGGAATGAGTGGTCTTGAAGTTCTTAAGAGAATTAAAGAAAAAAACCGCGATATGCCTGTTATTGTTTTCACAGGTTATGATGATATGCAATCAACGATTGAAGCAATGCAGCTTGGAGCTTACGACTACCTTGAAAAGCCCATCGACTCAGAAAAATTTCGTGAACTTGTCAACCAAGCGTTAAAGAGTAAAAAAATTAATGAAAACATTGCTCTCTCCATCTCAGACTCTGAAGAAGAAATTGAAGGCCCTGAATATAAGCTAATCGGCAGAACTGGGCCAATGAAAGAAATTTTCAAAAAGATTGGTCAGGTATCTTCAAGCCGTGTAACTGTACTTATGCAGGGCGAAAGCGGTACAGGGAAAGAGCTAATCTCGAGAATCATTCATAACTCCGGAATTACCAAAGGCAAGCCTTTTCAACCTGTAAACTGTACTGCAATCAGCGAGTCACTTCTTGAAAGCGAATTTTTTGGACACGTTAAAGGTGCTTTCACGGGTGCTGTTCGGGACAAGAAAGGCAAATTTGAACTTGCTGAAGATGGAACAATCTTCCTGGATGAAATATCAGAAATATCATATGATCTGCAATCAAAATTACTTCGTGTAATTCAGGAACGTGAATTTGAAAGAGTTGGCGGCGAGACTGCAATCCCGATGAGAGCAAGAATTATTGCAGCAACAAATAAAAACCTCGCAGAGCTTGCCGAGCAAGGTAAATTCAGGGCAGATTTGTTTTACAGACTTCAGGTATTCACGCTTAATATCCCTCCCCTGCGCGAAAGGAAAGAAGACATCCCAAATCTTGTGGTTCATTTTCTGAAAAAAATCAATCTTGAACTACATAAGAATGTGAGGAAGATTCCCTACGAGGTAATGGAAATGCTTCAGGAATATGAGTGGATTGGAAACGTAAGAGAACTTGAAAACACCCTTATGCAAGCCGTAGTGCTTTCCAAAGGTGATGTGCTGGAAAAGGAAAACGTTTTATTGAGAAGCAATACATATCTTGCAGCTGCGAACATCGAAAAAACGAAAATGAGCCTGGCTGAGATTGAAAAAAATCATATTCTCTTCATTCTGAATCATTGCAATTGGGACAAAAAAAAGGCGAGCGAAATATTGGGAGTATCCAGGCCAACGCTTTACAATAAAATTGCAGAATACAATTTAATACCCGAGAAAAAATAGATATTGATTGATGTTTTTAATAATAGATTTTTTAGATCATTTAAATAATTTTACACGGTTAAAAAAATTTAACACTCTAATTATCAAATCAAGCCAAAAAGTGATAAAAAGGGCACTTAATTTATTGATTCTTATGGCACTTATATTGCTCTAAATCATTAAATAAAAAACGTAGTAATTATAGATTTTTTAATATAATAACCAAAACATTATGGAGAAGTTTTCGGGGTTAATTGTCTACCAGATCTCAGATAAGGAATTTTGTGCTGAGCTGAACGACATATCCGCTATCATTAAAGTCAGTGAAATTCTCCCGAGGGCTTCATTAGGAGAGTCACTTCAACCATTTATTATTTTTGATAATGAAAAAATTCCAATTGTTGATCTTCACAGATTTTTCGGCTATAAGTTTAATGAGCCAACTGAAGATACCCGAATTCTTCTGGTTGAAATCGGCGAAAGAAAGATAGGAGTTTTTGTCGAGAAAGTAATTGAAATAATCAGCATCGATAGAGTTATCGGACCGTCATTAGAGTTTTCTCCTAATGATCAAACCAAGTTTCTATTGGGAACGTTTAAGTATGAGGACAGAGTAATATTTTTACCTGACTTTAAGGAAATAATAGCAGATTTTGAACAAACTCATCAAACATTGAGTTAAAAAGTAATAACAATTATGACAACATTTATATCTTCAATGCTTGCGTTACTTACAGTGTCCGGATTTCTGAACTTCGGCAGAATTTCAGTGGAGGACATAGTAGATGCTATTGAAGATCTTTATTCAATTGAGAGCACAACGATCGATTTTGAACAATACGATCAGGATTATGAATCCGGTAATTTTATAGTTGATGAAACTCAAACAAAAATTGGCAAAGACTTTTATGAAGTATTTTTTAACAATTGGACCAATGTTAAATATGAAGAAAGTTTTTCTGTTACTATTTCAGAAAAACCTTTGCCGCAACTTGGAAGCAGAGTTTCAGTGCTTGTAAATGACTTTAATATTTTCGAAATCGATCTCCCAGCTAAATATGATATTATTGAAGAGATGGCTTTATATGCAGTTGAATCTGCAAAACAATTCGTGGTCAATTATGAGCAGATTCAGAAAGATTTGGAAGGTTCAGATTTGAAAGGCACCGGAATCTTTTAATTAAAATTTGGAGAAGAAATGAAATCTATTTATAAAATATTTTTGATCTTAGCTTTGGTAATTGTTGCATCAGGTTTTACTTACAGTCAACAATTAGTCTACACACCAATAAACCCGTCATTGGGCGGAAGTTCGTTCAATGGACAATGGATGTTAAGCTATGCACAGGCACAGGACAGACTGCAGGATACAAGAGAT
>JACAFB010000066.1 GCA_013388545.1 Ignavibacteriaceae bacterium | reverse complement strand
TTCCCTTTTTCAAGGGAATGACAAACCAAAGAAAGTGTTTATAATTTCAAATTAATTCCAATACCAACTCCACCAGCAAGAAAACTTTCTAAGTGTGGATAGAGATTTATGTTTGCGTTATTCTGATGAATGAAAAACAAAGAAACATCAAACAACAAAAGAAATCCACCCTGAAGTAATAAACTATTTCCATAACCTCTCAGTCTTTCAGAGCTTGAAGAATTTTTAGATCGTTCTTTCAAGTAAAGTCCTGTAGCGATGTAAGCAACATCAAGTCCTGCATTAAGTAAAAGAAAGTTTTGAAGAGAGTTGTAATCTTTAATGATTTCTAAATTTGTAATTGATGAAGGATCCGAATTAGCAGCATTAAAATAACCAAACGCAGCAATGCCAAGATTCACAACATTCCACATTGCATTAAACTGGTGGAAATATTTCGCCTCGCCTGTTGTTTTGAAGTTGCCGTAAGTTCCAACAAGAATGTTTCCCACAGCCCAGCTTCCTAAAATCAGCATAGCATTCTCATTGATATTCATTCTGTCAAGATGAAATTCACGGAATAATGAATCACTTTGTGCATTAACTATCTGGGTGAAAAAGACGATGAAAACACTTATGTAAAAATTTTTATTCATAATAAATTGAAACATTGTGATTTCAATAAAAGTTCAATGAATTTAAAGATATTTTCATTCTTGAATTATACTCATTCAGCGAATTGAAAAACATTTTAATTGCTTTATAATTTAAATAAATTAAATTGTTTTTTAAGTTTGAATAATGAAGAAACTTCCCGAACCAGAAGATGTTGAAGCGCTTGTGAGTGTTGAAAGATCATCTGCTTTTAAAGAGTGGATGGATAAATAAATATTTTTTAAATTATTTTTTAGTGGTAACAAAAAACCATTTTAAAGGAAATTCAAATGAACGAATTGATTGAAGTTCTCAACTCAATTTCACCGCTTGGAAAAACAGAACAGGAAGCTCTTGCTAAGATCTGTTCGAAAAAAAATTATAAGAAGAACACTGTGCTTCTTCAATTAGGTGAAGTATCAAGAAAACTTTATTTCATTATTAAAGGACTTGGAAGGGTTTACTACATTCGTGATGGAAATGATATAACAGATTACTTTGCAATGGATATGAACTTTATAGGTGGACTGCCAAGTTATTTTACCGGGGAACCATCACACAAAGCGATGGAACTGCTTGAAGATTCAGAAGTAATTGAAATTTATAATTATGAATTTGAAAAACTCTGCGATAAGTATCATCAAATTGAAAAGTGTGGGAGGAAGTTAGCAATTATAGCATTTGTGGAATGTCAGTCAGAAATTGAAAGTATAAGATTTCTCTCAGCTAAGGAAAGATATTTTGAGTTTGAAAGAAAATATCCCGGCATAATTAACCGCGCCCCTCTCAAGCATATTGCCTCATATCTCGGAACCACACAAGTCAGCGTAAGCCGCATCAGAGCAGGAATACAGTAACTTTTTAACATATGTTAATTACTTCTAAGAAATAATTTATCATTTGTAAACAGTCCTTTCTTAATCGTGGAATAATTTTGTTCCAACAAAAAGAAAGGACTTTAAATGAAAATTCTTATTAACGGTGGAGGCATTGCCGGTTTAACTTGTGCAATAGCTTTACAAAAACTTGGTATCGAAACAGTAGTTTTTGAATCTACACCGGAAATAAAACCCGTAGGCGCCGGCCTTGTAATTCAAAGCAATGCAATAAGAGCACTTGAATACCTTGGCATAGAAGATAAAATTATCGATGCAGCTAACCCGATAAATCAGATTGCTATTATTGATGAGAAGGGAAATGTTATCAAGAAACAAAAACCCTCTTCAATCAATCGAGAGTTATTTGCGGGATTAGCGATTCACAGACATACGCTGCATCAAATCTTAAAAAATTATCTCCCGGAAAATCTTTTATTCACCAGCAAAAAAGCCATCTCATTTTTGAATAAAGACGGAAAGGTGATTTTGCAATTTGAAGATGGTTCAAATGCTGAAGGCGATTTTCTAATCAGTGCCGATGGAATTAATTCAAATATCAGATTACAACTTCTTCCGGATTCAAAACCAAGATATGCCGGTTACATTTGCTGGCGAAGCATAGTAGATAATTCTGATCTAAAGATTTCTGAAGCAACAGAGACCTGGGGAAGCAAAGGGCGCTTTGGAATTGTTCCTATTAACGAAAATAAAATTTATTGGTATGCTACTATCAACAGCAACCAGTTTGATGTCAAGATAAATCATTACAATCTTAAAAAATTAAAAGAGCATTTTTCTGATTATCGCTCTCCGGTACCCGAGATATTAGAAAAATCTTCTAATGAAAAACTAATTAAAAATCCAATCTTCGATATCAAACCATTAAATCAATTTGCCTTTAATAAAGTCCTTCTGATCGGCGATGCTGCACACGCAACAACTCCTAACCTTGGTCAGGGTGCCTGTCAGGCAATTGAGGATGTAATGGTTCTTCATCAGGAGATTGCTTCTGGAAAAGATGTTCAATCCGCTTTTAAATCCTTTGAGAAAAGAAGAATAAAAAAAGCAAATTATATAATAAATACTTCAAGAAAACTTGGTTCAATTGCTCAGATAGAAAATAAATTTTTAGCCAGTTTAAGAAATGTGGTTTTCAAACTAACACCTGAATTTATAACAGAACATCAATTCAAAAAAATATATAACTAAAAAAAGGAGTTATACAATGAACAACACAACCAAATCAACAGCTTTAAAATCAATCACCAAATTTTCATTCTTTGCCGGACCAATTCTCTTATTTATCTCTTCGATGACTTTT
>JACAFB010000084.1 GCA_013388545.1 Ignavibacteriaceae bacterium | reverse complement strand
TTTGTTTTATATAACAATATAATTTTGGAAATAAAAGCAGTTAATGGAATTATTGATGAATTTGTTAAACAGACATTGAATTATTTAGCGGTATCAAAGTGTAAATTAGGATTAATTGTAAACTTTGGTGAAGAATCTCTTAAATACAAAAGAGTCGTTTTATAATCATTCGTGAAAATTCGTGCAATTAGTGGCTACATTTTTTGCCACGAATTTCACTAATTAACACTAATCATAAGAATTTAAATATGAAAAAAATCGGAACAGAAATTAAAGAATCAGAAGCTTCATTGAAGCGGGAAGATTATCAGAAAGAGCTTCTTCGTAAGATTGAAGCAATCAAAGAAAAAGTAAAAGAAGGCGGAGGAAAAGCTGCTATCGAAAAACACAAAACTAAAGGTAAATTAACTGCACGGGAAAGAATTGCGAAGCTCGTTGATAATCCAAAAGATTTTTTTGAACTAAGTACCTTAGCTGCTTATGGAATGTATGAAGAATACGGCGGCGCACCTTCCTCCGGAACTATATATGGAATTGGAAAAATTCATAACAGACTTTGTGTTATTGTTGCTAACGATGCAACTGTAAAAGCCGGTGCATGGTTTCCAATAACAGCAAAGAAAAATCTACGCGCGCAGGAAATTGCAATGGAGAATCACCTTCCAATAATTTATCTTGTTGATAGTGCTGGTGTTTTCCTACCACTGCAAGATGAAATCTTTCCCGACAAAGAACACTTCGGAAGAATCTTTCGCAATAATGCTAAAATGTCATCAATGGGTATTCCACAAATAGCGGCTATAATGGGACCTTGCGTAGCAGGCGGAGCCTATCTCCCAATAATGTCTGATGAAGCTCTCATTGTTGAAGGAGAAGGTTCAGTTTTTCTTGCAGGTGCTCATCTTGTTAAAGCTGCAATTGGAGAAGTAATTGATAATGAATCACTCGGCGGTGCAAGAGTGCAATCAAACATTTCAGGCGTTACCGATTACATAATGAAAAATGATGACGAATGTAT
>JACAFB010000065.1 GCA_013388545.1 Ignavibacteriaceae bacterium | reverse complement strand
TCGAAAACGTTTATTGTATTTCTTTTATCCGTAATTCTCCTGGCTGTTTTCTTTTTCAACGGATTATACAGAGTTAATATTTTAGTAACCCGTGCTGCACATCTTTCATTGTTGATAAAGGCATTGTATTACGGAGCTCTCTACATTGTCCTGGCTTCGCTTTTCATTTCGCAATCAGATTTGATTGATTCGAGATTGATAATTTTTATTTTTTTGTTATGTGCGCTTCCGGCATTTTATTTAATCAGAGTTGAACTGCTCAGATTTATTTTCGTACGTGCTAATAAAGTCGGCTCAAACCTGAGAGTAGTTATTCTTGGAGATGGTAAAGCCGGCAAAATGCTTGCTGCCAAGCTAATGTTCGAAAATCCAATTGGTATAAAAGTGATCGGATTTGTTGACGAAGATAAACCTGTCGGTTTTCCTATTGTTGGAGATAAAAAAGTATTAGGCAGATTTAATGATCTTGATAAGATTGTTAAAGAATACAACGTTGAAGAGTTATTAATAGCTTTTGATGATGATCATCCGGAAAGAATATTAGAGATTGTTGATCTGTGCAAAAACCTTCAGGTTCGCCTCAGAATTACTTCAGAACTTTTTGATGTCGTTGCTAAAAATGTTGCAACCGAAAAATATGGCGACATTCCGGTGATAAATATGGCAGTTCACCATAATAATGCATTTACACTTGGGTTCAAGAGATTATTTGACATTGTTGCTTCAGCTTTATTTATAATTATCCTTTCGCCACTGTTTTTACTGATTGCTATCGCAGTAAAACTATCTTCTAAGGGCCCGGTTTTATTCAAACAAATAAGAATTGGAAAGAACGGAAAGGAATTTGAATTTTATAAGTTCAGATCAATGAAAGTAATTGACGGTGAAGATGAAGTTCGTAAAGAAATGATGATTAGGTTCATTAAAGGACAAAATCCTTCAGAGAACGGGACCAAGGTTATTAATGAACAAAGAATAACCTGGATTGGGCACATAATAAGAGCTTCCTCACTGGATGAATTGCCACAGCTGTTCAATGTATTAATCGGCGATATGAGTTTAGTTGGGCCACGCCCAAGTCTTCCATATGAATTTGAAAACTATAACGAGTGGCAAAAGAGAAGAGTTAGTGTCCTTCCCGGTTGTACTGGCGTCTGGCAAGTTTGGGGCAGAAGCAAAGTCTCTTTTCAGGATAGTATGATTCTTGACATCTATTATATTAACAATATGTCGCCATGGTTTGACTTACAACTATTATTTCAAACAATACCAGCACTGCTCACTTTACGCGGGGCTAAATAGGATGCTTAAAGCTCTTTCAATTTATTTGATAAATTTTCGGAGATTCTAATGAAAATCGGAGTGATCGGTCTCGGATATTGGGGACCCAACTTAGTAAGAAATTTTCTGGCATTAAAAGATGTAACTAAGGTTACTGCCTGCGATCAAAAAGAAGAAAGACTAACAAATATCAAGGAAAAGTTTCCTTCTGTTGAATTGACAGGAAGCAGCGACCATCTTTTAAGAGGTGATTCTGATGCAATTGTAATTGCAACACCAGTTGACACGCATTATATCTTCGCCAGGAAGGCACTTGAAAACGGCAAGCATGTCTGGGTTGAAAAACCCTTTACTTCAACTTCGGAAGAAGCTGAGGAATTATTAAACATTGCCGAAAAAAATAATCTTAGAATTTTTGTTGACCATACTTTCATCTACAATGGCTCTGTAAAAAAAATGAAAGAGCTTGTTGAAAAAGGTGAGCTTGGAAATATTCTTTATTTCGACTCAACAAGAATAAATCTTGGTTTATTCCAAAGAGATGTTAACGTGGTTTGGGATCTCGCTCCGCATGATCTTTCTATAATGATGTATCTGCTTAATCATTACAAGGTCAAAGCAATTTCAACAAGCGGAATTGCAAATTACAACGGTAAAGAAAACCTTGCACATATAAATGTGTTTTTTGACAATAACTGCTTCGCTCATTTTCATGTTAACTGGCTTTCACCTGTGAAGATGAGGTTAATGATTGTTGGCGGTGATAAAAAGATGCTTGTTTATGACGATATGCAAAACTTTGAAAAAATTAAGGTCTATGACAGCGGCATAGATTATAAAAGCGCCGAGAGCATCTATGAAGCATTAGTTCAATACAGGATTGGCGATATGTTTTCGCCCAAGATAAATCAAACCGAAGCGCTAACCTTAGCTGCAAAAGAATTTATTGCTTCGATAAACGAAAACCGTAATCCTCTTACAAGCGGAATTGAAGGACTTGAGATCGTAAAAATACTTGAAGCTTGTGACAAATCAATTAAGAAGATGGGTGAGTTGGTTGAATTGAACACCCCGGTGTATTATTAACAAATCTGGTGGCAAAGAAAATGGACAAAAAAAATATTAACAATGTTAAACTTGGTGAGAATGTTAAAATATTCGACTTTGTAAATTTATACGGCTGTTCAATTGGTGATAACACAAAGATCGGAACATTTGTAGAGATTCAGAAGAATGCTTCTGTGGGGAAAAATTGCAAAATATCCTCACATACTTTTATATGTGAAGGCGTTCACATCGAAGACGATGTTTTTATTGGTCATAACGTAACCTTCATTAATGACAAGCATCCTCGTTCAGTAAATCCTGATGGTCAAATGCAGACTGAGGCCGACTGGAAAGTGGTTGAGACTTTCATAAGAAAAGGTTCCTCAATTGGGTCATCTGCAACTATTTTATGCGGAATTACTGTGGGGGAAAATGCTATTGTTGGTGCTGGTGCTGTTGTCACTAAAGACGTTCCGCCAAATACCATAGTGGCAGGTGTACCTGCTAAGGTGATAAAAAAAAATCTAACCTGAAATATTATTGCTTTATTAAAATGAACTAGTTTAAGCTTCTGAAGGAATTACAGGAATAGTATTCCCAATGAAACTACCAGTGCGATAAAGTATGCCATTCCTAAAACTGCTTTCATCCGGGCTACATTCTCTTTTTTAGTGACTTTTAATAAATACGTTTTAACGGATTCAGGCTGGAATACTTCAAGATAAAATTCTCTGTTGTCTACAGCAAATTTTGAAGATTCCTGTGCGGTCATCCTGTTCTCCGTTAAATTTGAATGTAATTTTTCTTAAAAGAATCACTAATAAATGTGCCATTTTTTCATCTTTTGAATTTTTATCCTGAGCAAGGTTTGAGAGAAATTGAGTGAAAATTTTACACGAGAATTGGAATCAGAATTACCTGAGTGTAAACAATATTTCCAATAGAAAGCAATCGTGAATATAATAGTATGATAATTTAAGGGTAGGAAATCTGGACTTAACTTGTACCCCGGAGAGGATTCGAACCTCCGACCAACAGTTTAGGAAACTGCTGCTCTATCCTACTGAGCTACCGGGGCAAATAAATTTTAATCCGGCAGAATTATTTTTTCCAATGCAAAAGTATTAAAGATTGATTTGATTAGAAAATTCAGAGATAAAGATTCCCGTCTGATTTTATTCAAACGGAAATTTGTGTCACAACAACTATAAATTGAACCAATAAGTAAGTTTAACCATAAAAATATTTTCAGGTGCTGTATCCCAAAGACGTGAAAGAGACCTGTTCACTTGAAATTCACCATTATCCTCAAAATCCGCCCTGTTCTGAGTCCATACAAAATATAAAACCGAGCCAGGAACGTATTCCCATCTGAGAACAGCATTTCCACGAAGTGATTTGAAATTAAAATCTCTGTTTCCAATTTCAATTTCAGGAGCTGGTCCGTTTCCGTCAGGATCGGCAATAAACTTTTCATCGTCGAAAGTAGAGCCATCAAAACCATAAACAAGGTATTCATAAGACCCGGGTCTTTTGAGTTCTTTATAATTACTGTAATCACCCGATGATATCAGAGGCTGCACATACAGCTGCAGGCTTAGAGTTGGTGTAAATGTCCAGTTCAGTCTGATATTGGCGGACAAAGTTGTCTGTCGCAGTTCAGCAAAAACATATCTTCTTCCAAATGTATTTTCAGCTAAGATGTCTTTATAACTTCCGACCCATTGCGTGCTTTCAAAATTTTTCTCGATGGCAGGCATAATTGAGAAGGAAATATTTGATAACGGATGTAATTCAAATCCCGCTTCCAGCCCAACCGTTCTGGAGAACTTCGATTGGTAAGTATAAATACCGGTGTTAAAAACAATTTCTTTTCTTTCATCTGAATTATAAAAAACATCGGCCTGATACCCGGAAGGAGTTAAAGTTATTGGACCGCCTCTGGTTCTCCGGGTATTTACGACTTCAGAATTGTAAGATAAATTCCAGTTAAGTGATGAGTAATCAAGAAACTGGAAGAATCCAAAATGAAATATTCCATTCCCGGTAATCATACCATCAAAATTATAACTTCTGTAAACAGCACCACCAAGCTGAAGAAACTGGTAAAAATCTGTAGGTTCCGTCCATCGATATCCTCCTCCAATATGAGCATTTATCAAATCTGATCTCCATTGAAAGCCGATATCATTCAGATCAAATTTGGGTGAAAGAAAACCAAAGGCAGAGTTAAAAAAGAAATTTCCCTTTTGCTTATTCAGATAAAATCTTCCTGCAAAACCTGTTAAAGAATTAGCTGTACTGTCAATACTTAGATTTTTAGAGTCTGGTCTCTGAAAATAATGAAGTGGATTGCGCTGAACGCTGATAATTCGTTGAGATGTTCCTATAATGTGACTCAAACCAAGCCAGCCTGTTAAAACCCAGGTGTTAGATGAATCAAGAAAAATCCAACCATCAAATCCGCCAGTGAATGCGTTTTTATTGAGCTGGTCTTTCAATACCGGATCTTCAAAGAACCTTGATGTTGATGTTGAAATAAATCCTAACCCTGCATCGCCGCTATTAAATTCTTTTTGGCCTCTGATAACCCCATAATAAGTCAAAGGTTCTATTTCAGCTTCTGAAGTAAAATTGTCAAGCTTGAAATCGACAAACTCACGCCTGGTCACAGCCTGAATGGTTCCTATGTTCCAGCTTTCGCCAATTTTACCCGTTAGTTTTGCTGCGCCTAAAATATGTGTTCCATCAGGATAGTTTACAAAGTCGGCATCAGGTAAACTGCCCTGAGGTGCCCTTCCAATTCTTCGGCTGTAAAAGAAATCCGGGCTTCCCCAGTTGAATCCCCAATAATTATTAGCTCCTCCCACTCCAAAATTAAAAATGTTCGAGCCTTCAATAAAAAATGGCCTCTTTTCCTGATAAAATGTTTCTACATCGCTTAAATTAATTACTGCCGGATCAATTTCAACCTGACCAAAATCAGGATTGATTGTTGCATTCAAAGTTAAATTCGAACCAAGACCTACTTTCAGATCAGCGCCGTAGCTTGTGAAATATTCTGAGCCATCATTAAAGGGATCGTTGTCTATTGGAGGAATGAATTCACCGCGTGCATTAATGTAAGGAAGAACTTCAACATTGCCGGGTGGATTGATTTTTTGCACGCCATAAAGCTCGGCAAATCTTGAAACAAAACCACTCTCGTTTTTAGGTATAAAGACAAGACAATCTCTCTCGTTTTTGCGTGCAATTTCTCTGATTAAATTAATTCCCCAGATATTTTCCTCTTTTAATTCGAACCGAAGCTGGGAAAAAGGAATTTTAATCTCTGCAGTCCATCCATTCTCATCAATTGCAGCTTTCCCTTCCCAAATTCCATCCCAGGAATCATCATCCCAATCATCATTAAATAGAACACCATCTGAAAGACTGCCGGCAGCATTCAATGTAAAGAAGTAACCACTTCTTTTATCGTGATAAGGATCGAGAAATACCAGGAATCTATCAGATTTAACATAATCATCTTTTCTTGCAAGCCGGGCAATGATTGAATCGGGCGATGAGTCATGCAGCCGGGCAGCTATATAAAGCGCATTATCATCATAGGCAATTATAACTTCTGTTTTTTCAGTGGCTGTTAACCCTTCGTGCGGGTCTCTTTGAATAAATTCAGGAACTGATGTCGATCTTTTCCAGATGTTTTCGGAAAGTTTTCCGTCAATTATAATTTGCTCATCTGACCGAAGAGCGTTTAATTTTAATTCGCGTCTCATCAGAGAATCCTGATTTATAGCATAAGCAGATCCCACAAGCAAAAATGCAATAGAAATATAAATGTACTTCATAGTGTCCCTGATTACTTAATTATTAGCATGAAGAAGAATCAGAATTAAATTTTTGAGGAAAAAATATTTTTATTATTTGCAACTTTCGAGGAAAATTATCTGAGAGGTAACATAATCAAATGGATGGCAACTACTTGTGCTGAATTATCTAATTGAAGTTTATGTTTTTCACTTCAACAGTTCAGTAACGTCATCCAGAGTGAAAGTCGGTTTTATATCAGGATAAATCCCGGGGAAGTTTTTAACACCCGACAGAACGAGCGCACTGTCGATTCCATACTTATTGGCCATTGCAATATCTGTTTCAAGCCTGTCACCGACAATTAAAATCTTTCCATTGGTTTTGCCGATTCGACTATTTATTTCATTCATCATAAATTCAGATGGTTTGCCGAAATGTTTTTCAAGTTTCCGGTGAGTGCGTTTTTCAAGCGCTGAAATAATTGATCCCGCATCCATAACTTCACCGGAGTCAACCGGGCAAGTGTCATCAATATTTGCGGCGAAAAACCTTGCACCTTTTTCTAAAGCATTTGCAGCAGTTTCCAGCTTGCGGTAGTTGAAGGTTCTGTCAAGTGTAACAATTACAATTTCAATTTTATCCGGCTGATCACTCATCTTAAAATCTGCCGAAATAAGTTCATCAATAAAAACCCGTTCACCCACGGCAAAGAAGATCGCTCCGGGATAGTTTTCAACTAAATATTTTTTTATGACAATCGTTGCATTTATAATTTCATCTTCAGAAATGCAAAAACCATTATCAGACAAAAAACGATAGTACTCTTTCACTGTGCCTGTGGTTTTATTTGAAATAAAAATTACCTGCTTGCCGGAATCCTTTATAACATTTATTACTTTATCGGCACCGGGAATAACATTACTCCCTCTGTAAATTGTGCCATCGAGATCAAAAATAAATCCGGAGTAATTATCAATTATCATTTTTCAAGGATAGTTAGTTTGTAAATCTTAAAAGATGATGGTGAAATTTGGATTTGTAATTCAGCAAGATTTGAATCTGACGAAGTTAATGTCCCCTCTTCATTTTCTAAAATTTCTTTGAATGTATATTTGCTTGCATCAAGATGAACTGTGAACTCATCCTGGCTCTCTCCCAGATTGAATGCGACTATCATTATATCATCGCCAAATGATCTTTTAAACGCAAAGGAGTATTTGTCATCATTGGAATAAACAAATTCAAGATCACCGAGTTTAAAGGCAGAATTTTCTTTACGAAGCTTTATCATCGTTTTATAAAACTCTAACAAATCTTTGTTCTGCTCAACTTTGTATTTACCTAAACCAGACTTAAAACCTGAAGCAGAAGTTATGATTTCGTCTTCATATTTTAATTCATCCCAAATCATAGGTTTTCGGCAGTGAGGATCATCAGCGCCCCACATGCCAACTTCATCTCCGTAATAGATCATTGGAGCACCCCTGTAAGTAATTTGAAAAGCAATTGCAAGTTTTTGCCTTTCATAAATTTCTTTTGTCGGTTTACCGGGATTATAATCTGAGTTTTTTTCGTTTGCATCTCTTTCATACTCACGGTCAGGATTTAAGAACATTGATGCAAGCCTTTCTGTATCATGACCAGATATTAAGTTTTGAAGAATATAGAGATTATCTGTGGGGTAATTTTTGTCGATTTCTCTGAGCCGGTCAATAAAATCTGAAACATCTGTTTTTTTCTTACTTGCTACAAACAGATCATTCACCGCGTAAGCAAAGTTGTAATTCATCAAAGCATCAAAAACCCCGTTTGATGAGATAAAATCCGGAGAGAGTTCCCAAAGTTCACCGACAATTATCGCTTCAGGATTCAGATGCTTAACGAGCTTACTCCAATCTTTCCAGAATCCCATTGGAACTTCGCGCGAAACATCAAGCCGCCAGCCATCGATTCCATCAGAAGGATCGCCATCGTTATCAGGATCCATCCATCTTTGAGTGATATGAAAAATATATTGTTTCGGCCCGGGGTAAAGGTCGTTATCAATCTCAGAAAATTCAGGCAATGATTTAATTCCCCACCAGCCATCGTAGTCAAATTCATTGCTTTTAGTTTCGGGATTATCGAATTCAATTATGTTATACCAGTTTTTATATTTTGATGCTTCGCCATTATTAACTATATCCTGAAAAGCCCAGAACTGTACACCGGTATGATTGAAAACTCCATCGATTATAAGCTTCAAACCTCTTGAATGAACTTCCTGGATTAGCTGAAGAAACAATTTATCTGCCGAAGTCCATTTCCAGGTTGAAGGATCGTCGGGTATTTCAGAAGAAATTATTTTAGTATCTCCACGGGGATCGGGACCAAAGTTAATGTCGATGTGATGAAAGGTTGAAGCATCATATTTATGAAGTGAAACGGCATCAAAAACCGGGTTGAAATAAATCGCTTCAACACCAAGATTCTTTAAATAATCAAGTTTATTAATGACTCCAAGCAAATCCCCGCCGTAGCGTCGCTCATACAAATGGTCTCTGAAATTACCACCAGCATTCTCCTCCCATTCAGACTGCGAAAACCAATTGCTTGTCCAGGGTGTAACTTCCCAATTCTCTATTTTTTTCTTTTCGTTAATTAATACTTTATCTGCCTCGGGATCATTATTTAAATCACCATTTGCAAATCGCTCAGGAAAAATCTGGTACCATACTACTCCTTTAGCCCAATCGGGAAAATAGTTCTGAGCAACTGCCGACTCGCAATAAAAATGAATTAATAAAAGTAAACTTATAATTCTCATAATGAATTTTCTTTTTTAATTAATTGGAATGATTCAATAATCGAGCGCGGTTTAAATGCAATCTCGGTCTCAGCTTTGATTGTAATTAGTCCCGAGTTCAAAGGGCGTTTAGCGGTTTGATTTAATTCTTTTGTCAGAACAGGAATTATTAATTCTTTGTCCAGATTAAAATATTCAGCAATCAATAGTGAAAAATCATAACGTGAAAGCAATTCCTTACCACCCACATTGTAAACTCCTGTTTTCTTAAATTCGATCAACTTGTTTATGGCTTCAACAAGATCGTCAATAAAAGTCGGATTATTAAATTGATCAGAGACAATTTTTATTTTTTCTCCCCTGCGGAGTGTTTCAATAGTCCATCTCACAAAATCAGGTCTGCAGTTTGAGCCGGATCCGTAAAGCACATTAGTTCTTATGATTGTGCTCAGAGCAGCGTAAGTCTTCAGCGCATTTTCGCTTGCAAGTTTTGTTCTTCCATAGTAATTGAGCGGGTTGGGAGTTGAGGTTTCAGAAAAAGGTCCGTTCTTTCCATCAAAAATATAATCAGTAGAAATCTGAAAGATTTGCGCATCAATTATATTGGCAACTTCTGCAATGTATTCAACAGCTTTCACATTTACTTTCCAGGCGGTTTCTCTTTCCCTTTCACATAAGTCCACATTTGTAAATCCTGCAGCATTAATAATTATATCGGGATAAAAATCGTACAGAATTTTTTTTACTTCATCTCTTCTCGATATATCACATTGAACATAATCGTAATTACCGGAAAACGGCTTGTCTTCAATTGAGCATCCGAGCAGCGAAATGTTTTCATTCGAAGAATAAAACTTAATCAGATGCTGCCCGAGCATTCCATTTGAACCAACAACCAGAATTCTTTTTCTTATTAAATCATTCGAAAACATATTTTTTCAAATTCCTGAGTTCAGATAAATTACTCATCGAAGCTGCGAATCCACCAGCCTTGTTTGCTGAGGTAAGTGCTTTTTCAAAATTTTTTGTTTTAATATAAGTATAAAAAAATACTGCTCCGAAGATATCACCACATCCAACTTTATTCTTTTCTTTTATTTTTACCGGTTGGGCATAAAAAGAGTCAATTCCATTTTCAGTTTTGCAATAAGCCATTGCACCATTTGTATCTTTTGTTAGTATCACAGCCACGGGACGAAATGACAAGATATCTTTTACTATTTGAGCTTCAGAAGTTTTGCTGCTTAGGGTTAGAATTTCCGACTCATTTGCCTGTAAAAGGTCAATATTTTCAGCCCAGTGCTCAAAGTTTTTTATTGGTCTGAATACTCTCTTCAATTCATTATTAAGTTCGCGTGAAAGTGAGTGAACATCAAAATAAATTTTTCCCCTGAAATTATTACGGATATAACTCAAATCTCCGGGGTTAATTTCGAAACCGGTAATCATATTAATAAGCACTCCATCGAAAATGTCAAATTCGATTTCATCGATTTTCAGAGGCGAAGCAAGATTATGATAATGTTCCTCCCTTTCTTTTTCAGGATGAATGATTAAGTTAATGCGGGGAATGTTTTTTGTCCATTTGAGATATTTCTTATTTATTCCGTCGTAAACATCTTTGAATAAATGATATGAGTTTTCATCAACAAGCGAACAAAGATAAATTTCATCCTCAGCGGAAATAATATTTATAAAGGCTGCAGCCGAGTAATAAATACCTCCCGGCCTGACATATTCTTTATCTTCAACGTAAATATGATCTTCAACGCTATGACCGATTAGCAGAAACTTCATTTTACTTCAGAGCAAATTCTACATATAATGTTTGAGGCAGCTTATCATTCAAGCTTAAAAAAATCTTTTTGGTTGGTTGAATTTTACCATAGGACTCAGAATATTCAGCGTCAACAATTCTTGCCTGAAAATTTTCAGTCGAAGAAGAACAGGTCATTTTTATTTTCAGATGCCCTGAACTAAGTTCAAATTCAGCAAGTCCGTATTGTTCAACTTTCACTTCCGGATGAAGATGAAATGAAGAGTTGACGAGATGATTTGCCCCGCCTATAAACTCATCTTTAATTATAAGCAGCTTCTGATTCTTCAAATAGTGAAACATTCTTTTGCAAACTACAGGATCAGACAGCCGAGCATAAGCATAATGCAGCCCGACAAAAACATTTTCGTTTTCATTAATATTCCATTCTATTACTTTTGGTTTGGTAAAATCCTGCTTCACCTTGAATAATCCGTCAAATTCAACCAGGGGAACATCATCGAGGTAAAAAGTATTATGGCTTTTTTCGGAACGAAAATAATTTCTTAAATCCTTATCGGCATAAAATGAGTACGTGCCGGGATCGGCAATAAATAAACGGTTTTCATATTGAAGTTCGAACGAAAAAGTGTCATTATGCCCCGGCGCTCCCTTGCCGCCATTTCCAATTTCTCCGGCTTTAATAAAAAGATTCACACCATCATCATTGAGCAAGTAGTGACCGCCCTCGGGAAACCCGATGCTTTTGGTATGAAAATAATTTTCAGGTAATGCAAGGTAGTCGTTTAATTTTTTCTCTCCGAGAAAGAAGAGCAATTCATATAACGAACTATTTTTGAAACGCTTGAATTTGTTGTTATTAAACAAGCCCGCACCGAGAGATAATAATGAACAATAATCTGATTTTCTTCCGTAAGAAAAATCTAATATCACGCTGCTTATATCATCACCAATCTTCGGAATTGATCGATCATCTCTGATATAGTAAAATAATGCCTCAAACATCCTCTCAAGCCTGTGATTGAATAATTCAGAAAATCTGAACGAAGTCTTTTCAAGAAATATTTTACAAAGACAAAAAGCTTCAAGAGAAATGATATGAAAATGAATAGATTGCTCTTTGAATGTTCCATCATTCCAGATCAACTCACTGCTCAGCACTTCTAATTCTGCCTGGGCAAGTTTTAAATTCTTTTTGCCATAAAGTGAATTGCTGAAAGTCAATCCCACAAAAGTAAGTGCAGTAATATTGATTAAGTGTCGGCTATCAAAAGAGCCAGATCGCTCATCATTATTTTCAATGAAAATAGAATGGGACAGAATTATTTCAAAAATTTCATTAAGCCGTTCACCGGTAGTTAATTCAGAGTCTAAAAAGAACGATAATGAAAATAAAATATTGATCAGCCTCACAGAAACTTCGGTTGTATCGACCCAATTTACTCCGGTGCAAAATTTATTTTTCCTGTTGAAGTCTGCAATTAAATTATAAAAGCATTCGGGATAACGTTCATCCCCTGAAATAATATATGCTTTGCCAAGTGCAATGCCCTGATGAAATCTTGCTAATTCCCAGCAAAATTTGATATCTGTACCTTTGGGTGAATCGAAATAGTTTGCTTTCCAGGAAAGTGTTTGCGGCCATTCGAAACCAGAGTTATAGTCTTTCTGCCAGTTGATTTCGTTTCCAAAATCAATTTCGCCACGGTTAAAAATGTTGTATTTATTTGAAAGAATTTTTTCGGCAGTTTTAATTATCTCATTTAAAGATTCAATTTCAGAAATTTTATTTTTTATTGACTGTAATTCAGCCGATGATGAATAAAAGCGGAAAGGATATTTTTTCCTGAAGTCTTGTAAGTTTTCAGAAGTTATTTTATTGAAAGGCGGAAGAGCGATTTTTCTATCGGAATAATAAAATGCTTCAACTTCCCTTCTGAAAATACTTCTTCTTATTGAATCAGATTTTAATCCTGAAAATATCTTTGAAATTTTTATCATTGCTAATCAAATCTAAATATTTAGTTAAAGATAAAAAGAATCTTTATTTTTCCGTTGCTCTATTGAAGCTTATAAAGTGTAAATAAACGGTAAAAAATTTTATATGAAAATCGGAATTACCTGTTATCCAACTTATGGCGGCAGCGGTGTTATTGCAACTGAATTAGGAAAAGAACTTGCACTTCGTGGACACGAAATACATATCATCAGTTATGCTCTGCCATTCAGGCTTAGCAGCTACATCGAAAACATTTTCTTCCACGAAGTAGAAACAAGCAGCTATCCTCTATTCGAGTTTCCTCTTTATTCACTTTCACTTGCAAGTAAAATGGTTGAGGTTGCAGAGTTTGAAAATCTGGACTTGCTTCATGTTCATTACGCTATCCCCCATGCTACAAGTGCTTATCTTGCCAAGGAAATTCTTAAGGGGAAAAAAGATCTAAAAATCCTGACAACACTTCATGGAACTGATATAACACTGGTTGGTCTTGAACCTTCTTTTATGCACCTTGTTAAATTCAGTATTGAAAACAGCGACGGAGTAACTGCTGTTTCACGATTTCTAAAAGAAAAAACCTTAACCAACTATTCAATCGAAAAAGATATAAGCGTCATTCCAAATTTTGTTGACTCTGATCTGTATAAACCGAACAAAAACCTTGAGTTCAGGAGGCATATTGCCCCTGAAAATGAAAAAATTCTGGTTCATACTTCTAACTTCAGACCTGTCAAACGTGTGACTGATGCAATAAGAGTTGTAGAGCAAGTAAACCGCGAAATACCAGTTAAGCTTTTGCTGGTTGGAGATGGTCCTGATCGTTCGGAGTGTGAAAGACTTTGCAGACAATTAAATTTATGTGACCAGGTAAAATTTCTCGGGAAGCAGGAAGGAATTGTTGAAATACTAAACGCCGCCGATGTTTTTATCATTCCTTCTCAATCAGAAAGCTTCGGATTAGCAGCACTGGAAGCTATGGCCTGCGGTCTTCCCGTGATAAGTTCAAGTGTTGGAGGTTTACCTGAATTAATTAAGCATAACGAGGGTGGGTTTATTGCTGAGATTGGCGATGTTGACAGGATGGCAAAGTATGCGCTTGATTTGCTGACTAATGAAAAGAAATATGAAATGTTTTCTCAAAATGCCCGGAACAGAGCAGTAAATAAATTTGATAAATCAATTGTTGTTCCGGAATATGAAGCGTTTTATAAAAAAATTTTAAATGGCTGATTACTTTTTCTTTTAGGCGGCAATAATATGACTGAGAAAGAATTTATTTCTTTCTGGAAAAATGCGATCAAACAAGAAGGCATTAAAAATTTCCCTGATGATTTTCTGATTATTGAAGACTTTGAAATTCTTACCCTTCCGGGCAAAACTCTGGTTATCGGTCAATCTCTCTTCGGCGCTTATGAAATTCTTACTACTGAAAATGAGCCCGTGCTTAATGCTAAAAGTTATGATGATGCAAAGTTTATCATTTACTCAAACAGGATGAATCCAAAAACAATTAAAATTCCTGCTCAGCAAGATGAAATTAAAAAAGCAAACAAGCTTTATGAAAACTATGTTGATTCAATAATAAAGCGAATTGAAGCTGGTATTAAGTCCGATATGCCCGAAAATAAAAACCAAATGAATATTATTGCCGAAATTTTACGTTCACTAATTCTTGTAAGATATTAAATTGATCGAAGTCAGTGAAAAAATAATATCCTACCTTAAAAATACATTTGGTGAATCGGCAGCAAGCCGGTATCTCAATTTCATAAATGAAGAACCTGCGGTTTACATTCGTGCAAATCTTCTCAAAGTATCCGGGGCCGATTTAACGAAAAGATTATTTGAAGAATACAATATTCTACTTAAAGAAGTGGAAGAGCTGCCCGGTGCTTTCAAAGTACTAAAGGGAGAAGAAATCATAGGTAAAACTTTGGAACATATTTGCGGCTACTACTACATACAGGGATTATCTTCAATGATTCCTGCTTCAGTTCTTAAACCTAATCAGGGAAATACAGTACTCGATGCCTGCTCTGCCCCAGGGTCAAAAACCACTCAGATGGCTGAGATGATGAGCAACAAAGGCAAAATGGTAGTAAATGAAATTCAGACCGACCGGATAAAAACTCTCGTTTACAATCTTGAAAGAATGAATATTCTAAACGCCGGCGTTCTTCATCTAAAGGCTGAACTACTAAGCAAAATCTATCACGAGCATTTCGATAAAATATTAGTTGATGCGCCCTGCAGCGGACTTGGAATAATTCAAAAAAAAGGTGAAGTGAGCAATTGGTGGTCACTTGAAAGAGTTGAGCGGCTGAGCGATATGCAGCTTCGGATTTTAATATCAGCGATAAAAACCGCAAAAGTGGGCGGGGAAATTGTTTACTCAACCTGCACATTAACACCCGAAGAAAATGAACTGATAATAAATAAAGTTCTATCAAAGTACCCGGTTGAATTATGTGAATTCAACTTATCATTTCCTTATGCAGAAGCTTTCACTTCATACCAAAACCAGAGGCTGAATCCTTCATTAATTAATGCAAAAAGAATCCTTCCGTGGGAAATAAATTCAGATGGATTTTTTATTGTAAAGCTTATAAAGACGAGTCAAACTGAATTAAAAGAAAAAATAATCCCCAAACAAAAAAGCATAAATATTGTGTCATCGCGACATAAGAATATTCTTCCTTTTCTGAAAAAACTTTCCGATGAATTCAGAATCGACTTAGAAATATTTGACAGCTATTCGTTTGTAAATAAAGCCGGCGATATTTTTTTCTTTGACAATAATTGGAATGATGATCATCCGGGAATTTTTGAAAGAATCGGCACAAAGCTGGGAATGGCAGATAAGTACGGAAATCTGGTTCTGCATACACAAGGCGCACAGATTTTTTCAAAATATGCCTCTGAAAACTTTTTTGAAATTGAAAACAGGGAAGAATTAAAAATATATCTTGAAGGTGGAACAATTAAAAAAAGTTTTGATAGAGGCAAGCAGTGCATAGTCAGGTATAAAGGAATAACGCTTGGCAGTGCTGGAATCACTCCCAACGGAATAAAGAGCCGCTTTCCGCGCGCAAAGAGAACACAGGATATTGTAATTGTGTAAATCTTATTTCATCAAAATCATTTTCTTAGTTTGAATTATTCCTTGTCCTGAATTTATTTCAGGGCTTCGAATCCTTAATTGATAAAAGTATACACCACTCGAAAGGTTCTGACCTTCGTCAGAATGACCACT
>JACAFB010000057.1 GCA_013388545.1 Ignavibacteriaceae bacterium | reverse complement strand
TATTATTTGTGCTAAACCATAAACCAAACTAATGCCAGAAAAAATATTGTTCATCAATTCCGTTAAAATGGAAGGAAAAGAAAGGAAAGCAGAAAATTTCAATAAAATATTTTTAAGAAGTGAATACGAAAAATTTTCGCAGGTACGCAAAATTTTCGTACCTGCGTTAAAAAATGAAAAGGGGCTACATTATGAAATATCTATAAAATAAGAGATTATGTCTGTTAAGACATTATTTATAATAAATTTAAATTCATCTCTTTATTAAAACATACCCGGAAGATGGTTCAGCGATTAATTTCCCGGTTGCAATGTTCAGAGATTTAATGCCGGCAAATTCCGGATTAACCAGTACATCCCATTCCCCTTCAGGAAGAATGAATTCCTCCTTCTGTTTCATATGAGCATTTAACAGAACTAGGAATGACTGATTTTTAAACCTGATATGATAACCAATGGCAAAAGGATTATCCTTTATTTCATAGAAAATAATGTCTTCATATTCAGCACGACGAAAAGCATCAAACTCTTTTCTGAGTCTGATCAGTCCCTTGTAGTAATCAAGAAGCTCATTGTTCAAATCAGCATGGTGAAAATTTAAATAATTCACTTCATTATCTTTATCATAAGTATTATGGTCAATCATTCCTTTGTGTTTGTCCGGCACTTTAACATCAACCGGGATTACTTTGCTTCTTGCGTACTCCTGACCGCTGTTTATCATTGTTATTCCCTGCGAAGTAAAAAGGAACAAAGCCCCAAGCTTATTAAGCTTAAGTTGAAGTTGAGTAAGCTTTGCATTTTTATCAACATCTTTTATTACCGAATCAGGTTTTACATCGCCGAGTCCGATCCGGATAAAATCACCGAAGGTGTAACCGTCGTGAGACTCAAGATAATTGACTGAATGTTCTTTCTTTTGGAAGAGACCGTGCTTATCACGAATTAAAGTTCCGCGAACATAGCTTTTTATTCTTTCGGGATCATTATTTCCGTACCATTTTGAAAAAATCCAACCTAAACCATTTATCGGATTTTCGCCTTTAATACCGTTTCTTATCTGATCGTTCCAGGCACCCCAGCCTCTTAAAGAAAATCCCTGAGGATCATAACCACCTCCCCATGGCTCGCAAACAAATATCACATCGGGATTTATTTTCCTCGCTTCAAAAACTATCTGTTCGATTGTTTCCCAATCAAGAAGCCTGCCCAGATCAAATCTGAAACCATCGATATGGTATTCTTTCATCCAGTAAAGAATACTCTCAATTATAAGTTTTCTTAGCATTGGTCTTTCGGTACGAAGATCGTTTCCGCAGCCGCTTTGGGCTATGAACTTTCCATCGGGATCAAGCCTGAAATAATATTCTTTATCAATTTCTTTAAGATTACCGAATTCATACTCGGAGAGATGGTTATAAACCACATCCATTATCACTGCGATTCCTTCTTTGTGAAATGCTTTAACCATGTCTTTAAAATCATTGACCTGCCTTGCATCCTCACCATACCATTTATTCCATTCAATTTCACGAACGTTGTAACTGAAGTAAGATTCAGGAGCAAAAAAAGCAGCAGTCATGTAGCCCCAATGATTTCTTTCATACGGATTCCACGTATTGAATCTGCCTCTGAGCGAATCCATAAATGGTATTTCAATATTGGCAAACTCTTGTGCCGGAAGCAGCTCAACAGTATTAACGCCAAGATCTTTTATATAGCTAATTCCGCCTTTATTACCCTTCTCAATTAATCCTTTGTATGTTCCTCTTTCTTCAACGCCGGAAGAGGGATGTTCAGTTAAATCACGAATGTGCATTTCGTAAATTATCAGATCACGCCAATCTCTTTTTATCCACTGATCTCCTTCCCAATCGTAATTTTCATCAGGTAAAATGATAGACTTCCTGGGAGTGAAATAAGTGTTGTATGATGCAACTGCTTTTGCATAAGGATCAATGCAGAGAACCGGCATTGAATTCTGGTGAGTAACTTTATAGCCGTAAAATGATCCGAAGTGTTCACCCATCAAAATTACTTCCCAAACAGCATCTTCATCGCGGAACATTTCATATTCGGTTCCGATAGAATCATATACATCTTCAAAAAGAACAAGCGAAACGCTCTTTGCATTTGGAGTAAAAAGCCTGAAATATGTGTTTCCGTTTTCAACAAACGAACCGAGCTTTTTATCAGAATAATATTTATCAAGCTCATCTAATTTGCTTATGTATTGCTTTTGCTTTGCAGTTAATTTTGTTTTTGTTTTATCAGTGATATACAATTCGGCACCCGTTAAAAATTGTGAACATAAAAAAAATGTAACAAGAATTAATAAATTTTTTTTCAGCATCGCTGTTCTCTTAAATTATATTTCAAAAATCATTCCCTTTAGAGTTGAAGTGCAAATATAAGTTATAATGGTTAAAAATTGCCCGGAAAAAACTTACTCCTTATCCGCAAATAATATTAATTTCATCGGAAGCTTTTACTCTGATAAACAAAATTTTTGCCGATTCATCGAAATAATAGCTCTCATCAAATGTGTTGAATTCTTCCACTGTCGCAGATCTTTTTAATGGAATTTCATTAACAGTTATTTCTGAAAGAGAAGAAACATCAAAAATCCTGAAGAGAAAATTTTTTACTCCCGAGTTAAATTTATTGTAAACGAAAGTTGATTTTATCTTCAACAAATTTCTTTCTTTTTTACAATAAAATTCTCTAACCGAATAAAATCCATTTTGGTCATTGAATGATATTCCATCATCCTCATAAAATCTGTAGGAAGATTCAGCAGATGGGAATAATGAGAATTCTATTTCGCTAATTTGTTTTTCGCCGACATACTGCTGGACTTGCTGCATTGGCAAAAAACCACCTTCTTTCAGGAAGTAAGGAATTTCATAAAGTGGAACTTCAAGAATAATCCACTGGCTTCCGTTATAAATTTTACCATTTCGAAGATCGATCCATCTGCCTTCGGGCAAATATAGCTTTTTGTAGTTCTCAAATTCTGAGAGAACCGGTGCAACAAGGAGATTTTCACCAATCATAAACTGAAAATCTGCCTCGGGCTTGTAACAATTTTCATCGTATTGATAGTTCAATAATAAAGGACGCATCACCGGAACTCCGGTTATGACTGAATTATAAAACTCGTTATAAAAGTAAGGAAGCATTCTATACCTGAGATTAATTATGTCTCTCACAGCAGTTTCTATATCTCTTCCAAAAGCCCACGGCTCCTTATCTTTCTGTCCTGTTTCGGAATGACCTCTGAAGAAAGGAGAAAAAGCTCCAATCTGCATCCACCTTAAAAATAACCTGCCTGATGGTTCACCGATAAAACCACCAACATCTGAACCGACAAAAGACAAACCACTAAGGCCCATTCCCAAAGGCATTGTGCAAGCAAGCTTTAAATGATCCTGGTTAGAAACATTGTCACCGGTCCACACTGCCGAATACTTTTGTATCCCGCTGAACCCGGCCCGGGTAAGAATGAAATGTCGTTTGTTCGAAAATTTTCTTGTTCCGTTGAAAGTTGCTTTTGCCATCTGCAAGGCATAAACGTTATGAATTTTTTTATGATCAGCAATGAAACCATTATCATTGAATAAAACTATGTCAGGAAAAGCTTGTCCCCAGACAGAAGGTTCATTCATATCTATCCAGAAGCCTTCTAATCCCTGCCTGATCAGATCACCAATTTTTTCACCCCACCAATCTATGGTTTCTGATTTTGTAAAATCCGGAAAATAAGCCCACGATGGCCAAACTTCACCTTTATAAAATTCACCATCGGGATATCTGACAAACAGATTTTTCTCAAGCCCTTCTCTTGCAGCAAAATAATTTGAATCGGCTTTAATTCCGGGATCAATTATGGGGATAACTTTAAATCCGGAATTTTTTAACTCCGATAACATTTTTTCGGGTTCGGGAAAATAATTTTTATTCCAGGTGAATACGCGGTAACCATCCATATAATCAATATCTAAATAAATTACATCGCAGGGAATTTTTTTGTCTCTGAAAGTCTTTGCCAGATTTTTTACTACTGCATCAGGAAAATAGCTCCATTTGCTTTGTTGGTAACCCAAAGCCCATTTGGGCGGAAGTTTCATTCTTCCAGTAAGCTGAGTGTAATCAGAAATAATACTTCTAATCTCAGGACCATAAATAAAGTAGTAATCCATTTCACCCTTATCAGCACCAAACCAATAAAAGCGGTCGTTGCTTGCGCCCATATTGAAATAAGACTTAAATGTGTTATCAAAGAAAATTCCGTAAGCTGCATAATTTCTGACACCGATGAAAAAAGGAATCGAAACATAAAGCGGGTCATAGTTTTTCGGGTAAGCGGGATAATCTGAGTTCCACATTATATATTCTTCGCCTCTTTTATTTAAGCCCCCGGTCTTCTCACCGAGACCATAAAATTTTTCATCCGGAAAAAGTTTCTTGAAGCAGCGGACTTCATCATTATCGAATACAAATCCCATGTTTGAGTAATCTTCATTTATCAGTTTCATTTCTTTGTTGAAGAGGGAAATCGCACAAGGGGACGAATTAATTTTCACAATTAGTTCATTTGTTTTAATTGTGAACCCGTTGTCTGTTTGTTCAAATGTAAAAGCAGGTGAGCTTGTCTTCAAATCTTCAATTGTATATGATGGTGCAGAGTTAAATGTAGAATTTTGAGTAAATCTTATTCGCACAATATTTTCATCAATCAGGTAAATATTCAGAAGAGAATTTGTAAGAACGAATTCAATTCTGTTATTAAACTTTTGATGATCAACAATGTCTCCGCTGAATTTGAATCCGGATTGGGGATGCATGGATTGACCTGCAAAAAAGTGTAGCATAATTATGATAATAAAATTCAGAATAAAATTTTTCATTTAATTCCTCAGAAGAAAATTTAAAACAAAAGTCAGCGTTAATTGGACTGGAAATGTTTTTATTCAGACGCAAGTATTTCCCCGTCGACAACAGGTGTAACACAGATAAGAGGATTTTCAGGGACCGAAAACCTTGAAAAGATTTCTTCAAAAAGCTGATATTGCCTGCCGGTGCTCTCAAGCTTAGAGAATTTCCTGTACGGCATAAATTGTCCAAACTTATTTCTTGGCGAATCGAAACGATAAGCCGATGAAAAATCTTCTCTTGCTCTGCTCTTTAAAAAGGAAATTTTTTCGTCGTCGTCGCCTTCCTGTTCATAGCCAACAGCCCTGAACTCTTCAACAAGTCCTTTATTGATTACAAGATAGATATTAAGAATTTTTTCTTTCATTTTTTGTGGGAGAATTATAAAGACAAATAAATCCAAGACAAAGAGCGTAAACTATTGCAAACTTGCACATGACACTTACTACAACCGATATAAGATCATAAGAATGCCAGAATGTAAGCACCAGTCCGGTCACCGGCGGAATGCTGATAAATATAGATCCAGCTAATAATATTTTCGAGATTGTTTTTTGTTTTGCATCCGAAGTTTTAAGCAATTCATTGACAATCATTACTATTGAACCAAGTATTGGTATATAATAATAAAAACCATAAACATCACCCAGTGGATAATTGTATCTGGCATAGAGCACCGTGCATTGTGTCACAGCGAATTCTTTTATCCTGATTGTATAAAAAGCAATGAAAAATATCCCGGCAATGAAAACAATTATACTTAGTTTGCTAAAAAATTTACTTTTAATAAAAATACTGGTGAAATAAAAATTTAAAGGTGGAAGAAAAGTTATAACAACAAAAGTAAGATAAGGGTATTCCGGTGAAACTAACCCGGCCTGACACATCAAGAACTCAAACGTTTGGTATAAAGCCAGTAAAGCAATTATTAACATTGCGAGGATATTAAGTTTATTCTTTTCTGCAAACACAAGCAGGTTAACAAGAAGCACCACTTCAATACAGGCGACAAGCAATGAGCCAAGCCCATTTAACATTTCCATGTCCATATCCGAATATGCCTCAATTGATTTTTCAATGCTGATACAAAATTAAAGAAATAATTCATTAAGAATTTCAAGAGCACATATATATTATTTTTCAGCAGCAGGATAAAAATAACTTAAAAAATTTTTAACACGCAGAAATTTTTTGTTTTCGGTTATTACTTTAAATTGATTAAATAAATTTCGAGAGGATGAAAAAGTAAGATTTTTATGAACAAAAAATATCTGGTCTGGAATGTCTTTCCGGCCTACAACGAAGCTCTTAAAGATTTACCTTGGGATAAACCCCTTGATAAATGGCAGGAAAAAAATTTTAAGTTTATCGATGCAAGAAAAAGTTCATCGCGGCATATTGTAAAGTTTATTCGGACAAAAGAATTTTCATTTGCAATCAAGCAGACTAATCCAATCTCTGCTTATTTTGAAAGTGAAACTTTCTCAAAGCTGCTTGAAGCGGGAATCCATACGCTGATTCCTGCCGGTTATGTTATTTACAAAAAACACTTGTTCGAATCAGGGCCAAAACCTAAAAAATCTCAAGATTCAGATGAGCTTGCATTTATGATCACTATTCTTGAAGCCAGATCAATTCCACATTCGATTCTCTTCAAATGGGATTTTACTAAACAAAACCGGAATATTATTTACTCTTCCGCTGCTGAGCTGCTTGCTGATTTGCATAATAAAAATATCTATTGGGGCGATGCTTCACTGGATAATATACTTGTGAAGTTTATCAAATTAAAAGATGAAAATGGTAAACAGAAAACTGAGCTGAAAGCATTTCTGACAGATGCAGAAACTGTTCAGCTTTGCCCCGAAATTAATGATGAACTGCGCAATAAAGATATTTCATCGTTCGTTAATTCAATGAAAGAACTAAACAACAGCTTTGTCAAAGATGGAATTATGCGCGATAAAATTTCATTACCCGAAGACACACAGTACTTCAACAATGAATATGAAAATTATTTAGTGTTGTTCAAAAAAACAGAAGAGTTCGAAAGACTCACCGGCCTTAATATAAAAAAGCATTTTTTCAGGATTACAGATCAGCATTCTCTGCAATCAATACTCAAGCAAATTGAAGAGCACAAATGGTACCTAAGTGAAAATGCCGGAAAGGAAATTTCCCTGAAGGATTCTGCCGTTGACTGGATTAACTCGGTTTATAAACCTATTATCGATGAATTCGAAAACTTTAAGCTGAGAGAATATTTTCCAGAAACAAATTCATTAAAACTTTACGTTGATATAATGGCTCACAAATATTATATGAGTATCCAAAAGAATGAAGATGTGGGAATCATCAGTGCTATTAAGGACTACAGCCGGAAGTATTCTAACAGAGATGAAAATTCATTGACCAGGTTCATCGAGAAACTAATCAGAAAAATTTCAAAAATTGTTCCGCCGAATTACAATCTGTAAAAAATTACTTTAGCAAAACTGTACTCAGTCAAGCTTCTCGAGGCGGACAAGATCAAAATACGTTTTCCCGGTTAAAACTTGCGAAAATCCACCTGAAAGAATTATTACAAGACTATCATTCTTTTTAGTCTGAATTGAATCAAAAACCGAATAAATTCTCCAGCTGTCAGAATCGATGTTGATTTTGTTCAATGTGATCAGCGAATCTGATCTTTTAATGTTTATCGAAAAATTTCCGCCAAAATCCTCTTTCCGTGATAAAAGGGAAAATTCAAATTTTGCATTTCCCCAGTAAGCCGGAACACTTGTTCTTATTTCATTTGGGATACCCCAGTTGCAATCAAGCTGAATAGAATACATTCCACCTCCCTCAGGAGCACTATTTGAGAAACTGTATTTTCCGTTGGGATTTATTAACCAGCCTTCAATTATCGGCTGACCGTTTTTTTCAAATGACCAGTTCGAAATAAGATTTTCGGCAGGTGCTGGTTGATTCACTGAATTATCTGAACAACCCTGAAACATCAGAAGTAGAACAAAAAACGAAATATTGATTATTCTGTTTGCTCTCATAGCTAAACCTCATAGTTGAAGTTTAAAATTCTGCTTCAAAAAATAAATAACATGATTTAAAAAAGATCTCCAATAATTTAAACGTCACTCCGAAGTTATTAAAAAATTTCACTAACTAATCCGGATCAAATGAAATAAATTAAAAGATCACCTGCTTTTTTTGTTTGAATCAGCTTTTAACATTGTGCTGCCTTTTTGAACCAGCATAACAGCAGCAAGAATAAGGAAAGCAGAAAGAATTATATTCCAGCTAAGTTTTTCATCGAGAATAAGCCAGCCAAGAAACAAAGCTATCAACGGATTTATATAAGCATAAGTTGAAACGAGTGAAAGCGGTAAATGATTAATCGCATAGATGTATGAACCGTAACCAATCACAGAACCAATTGTAATCAGATAAACCAAAGCCAATACAGAATCTTGTGTTAATCTGAACTGCGAGACTTCGCCAATAGAGATGCCAATCAATATCTGCAATGTTCCAGCTGTAAGCATTTGAATCGAAGCGCCAATCAGCGGCTGAGTCTTTACGCTTTTAAGTTTTGAATAAATTGTTCCTGCCGACCAGAAAATCACAGCAAGAAGCAAACAAATAATTCCGATTAAATTCTGGAGTTCGAACAGATATTTAAAGTCATCACTAAAAATTATAACCACACCGATGAGCCCAAGAACCAAACCTGTAATTATTGTGCTATTCAATTTTGAATTACCGGGTAAAAGAGATTCAAGTCCCACCATCCAGAAAGGAGTTGTTGTAATTAACAAAGCAGCTAGTCCGCTTGATATCCATTGTTCTGCAATCACAACCAATCCGTTTCCGGCTCCCAGCATTGCTATTCCTGCAAGTGCGATTTTATAAGAATCATTTAATGATGGGAACTTAACATTCTTGAGCAAAAAAAAGGATGAAATTCCTGTTCCGGCAATTATCCATCTTAATCCGGCAAAAAGCATCGGAGGCATATCAGCAACACCTATTCTGATTGCAAGATAAGTTGTTCCCCAAACAATGCAGATATTAATCCAGGCTATATAGGCTTTAATACTTGGTTTATTCAATTATGAACTTCTCCAAAAAAGTTTCGTGCGATTTATGCTCAATTTTCCGAACCCGGAATGCATTGCAAGAAAAATGATTGAATTTCTACACATAAGGATTTCTTTCTTTTTCATAATGCAATGACTAATTTTACAAAACATTTTAATAAATCTAGTACAAGTGAACAATAATTAATCGGAGAGTTATAAATGACCACAATTGTTGATGTAACAGCAAGAGAAATACTTGATTCAAGAGGTAATCCTACCGTTGAAGTTGAAGTAATGCTTGAAAGCGGAATAATCGGACGAGCTGCTGTTCCCAGTGGCGCATCTACTGGTGAGCACGAAGCAGTTGAATTACGAGATGGAGATAAAAGCCGTTATAACGGTAAAGGAGTTCTCAAAGCAGTAGAGAATGTTAACGAGAAAATTGCTGATCAATTAATTGAACTTGACGCAGCCGATCAGGTAGCTATTGATAAGTTGTTGATCGATCTTGATGGAACAGAAAATAAATCAAACCTCGGTGCCAATGCTATTCTTGGAGTATCACTTGCCTGTGCAAAAGCTTCTGCAGCAGCGCTTGATCTTCCTTTGTACAGATATATTGGCGGTACGAATGCAAAAACTTTACCCGTACCGATGATGAATATTCTTAATGGTGGAAAGCATGCTGATAATAATGTTGACTTCCAGGAATTTATGGTGATGCCTGT
>JACAFB010000040.1 GCA_013388545.1 Ignavibacteriaceae bacterium | reverse complement strand
TTTTTTGTCATTTCCACATAATGCGAATACATTACTGCAACGCCCGCGCTGTTATGCTCAAATTTATTTGAATAATAATGACAACTATCAGAAAACATAAAGTGCAATCCGTATCTAAGATTTTTAGCACTATAGTTTTCTGTTATAGTGGCTCTTTTAACAAACTCAAGATAAATCCCATCTCTGTGTCCGAGAATTTTGTTTTTAGCAACTTCAACCTCTCTGCAATTCCATATATGAATTCCGTTACCGGATGAAGCTTCTTTTTCCCCATAAGCTTCTATAAAGTTATTTTTAATTTTGCACTGATTAGACTTTGCAAGATATACTCCAAAAAAATTTCCATAGAATTTACAGTTACTTACTTCTCCATTTTTTGCATTCTCAAATCTTACAGCAGCATTTTCTCTAAGATAGTTCACTCCTGCATTCTTAAAAGTTATGCCTGATATTAAAACGTTATCCGAGTGAACTGTAAAAATTTCATGATGTCCATCGCCATCAAAAACCGGAAAGTTTTTCCCGATTATTTTAAGCGGTTTATCGATAATAATATTTCCCTCGGAGTAGAATCCTTCACTAATAATTATCTCATCAAAAGGATTTGCAATTTCGATCGCCGTTTTGATTGAATTTAATTTTGACTTTTTATCAACATAAATTTTTTTAGCGTGGGAAAGTGAGATTGGTAAAATTATAAATAAACCGCTTATAAATATTTTGAGAGTAAAACTCATTTTACATTTCTCTTACAAGCTCAAATAAATCCTCAAACTTTAATTGTTCCCCGCCGTACTGATTAAAAATTCGATCAAACTGTTTTTTGGTTTCAACTGCCAGTGCATTAAGTCCCATCGGGCTTCGTAATTCATCATTCTTTAAATAGATTGCTTTACTTGCATCAATTATGTTACCCGGATCAGCATAGTTACTAACCCAAACAGATGAGTAATCTTGCCTGCTCATATTTTTGTTATCAATATATCCGATCAAGCATTCAATCGAATCGAAAAAATATATTTTACCCTTATCACTAACCAGTTCTGAACCATAACGTTTATCCATAACCATCATTTTGCAGAACTCACATTCATCCTCACCGTAATTAATTGGCTGTGGCTGTTTGCTGCAAGAAGTAATTAAAATAGTAACGAGAGCAATAAAGATTAAAATCCATTTTGTTTTCATGTTTTCACCTTTTTTGAATCTAGAAAAAGAGCAAGAATATTTAGAAAGATTGATATAAAAATTATTATAGCTGCAATCGATGGTAATGAGACCGCAGTAATATTTAACAGTTGTTTTGAGCCAATCAAGGGTGGCTGATAAGTCATTCCTGGAACTTTGATTGGTGCATCTGGATTCAGCTGATGACCATATTCGTATTCCCACATATAAAAATCGTACATACCAATTGCACCCAGAATAACAAACAAGATTAACCATAAGTAAACAAGTTTTCTGTTTTTCATGTATGCATTAAATAATCCAAAGACAATCATGAAAACAATAAGGTAGGGCATAATCTTTAATTCGGGAATTGATTCCGGATCGATCACTTTCATTCCAATGTAATGATTTAAACCGTTAATGCTTTGCAGGTCATTTGGTTTTAAACCGGAGATTTGATCAAGCCAGATTCTTATTCCTAATCCTTCTGGGTATTGAGGCGCATTTAAATCAATAGTCCAAAGCGGAAAGAAAAAAGTTAAGATAAGTAATAGTGAAGCAATTGCAACAATAATTCTCGATTTAGTATTCATCATTGTCCTTAAAACATTGGAGGGATGCAATAAACATCCCTCCTGAGTAAATTTTTATTTTCCCAAACTAAAAGCTAAAGGGACATTAGAATTTGATGGTGATACTCTAACATATCCCTGCATTTCCTGATGCAACGCAGAACAAAAATCTGAACAATAGAATGGATAGATTCCTGTTTGTTTAGGCTCCCATTTTATTGTGCGTGTTGCACCGGGCATAATCAATATTTCAGAATTGTTCATTCCTTTAACAGCGAATCCGTGCGGAACATCCCAATCCTGCTCAAGATTGGTTATATGGAAATAGACTGCGTCACCAACTTTTATACCTTCAATGTTATCCGGAGAAAAGTGACTGCGTGCAGCCGTCATAAAAATATGAACTTCATTACCTTTCCTTTCAACACGAGAGTCTTTTTCTCCTTTAACCGCATAAGGATTTCCATTTTCTTCTATCTTATAAAACTTAACTGAGTTTTTCATAATTAAGTCTGCCGGAATTGACTGAGCATAGTGTGGTTCACCAACTGTAGGAAAATCAAGAAGCAGCTTCATCTTCTCACCCGTAATATCGATAAGCTGTGCAGATTGAGTTAACTCGGGTCCGGTTGGAAGATATCTGTCTTTGGTAATTTTATTAAGAGCAATAACATATTTACCAAAGGGTTTTTTACTATCACCACCTGGAATGCAAAGGTGCCCAATCGAATAGTAAGTTGGGATACGATCAACAACTTCCCAGGTTCCAATTTTCCACTTTACTATTTCTGAAGAGATAAATGCTGATGTATAAGCGTAACCATTTCCATCAAACTCTGTATGCAATGGACCAAGTCCGGGATCTTTTACTTCTCCGGCTACAACTGCGTCGTACTTTAAGATTGGTATTCCTGAAATTTCACCATCAAATTGTTTTTCTTCTATTGCTTTAATCATCTTGGTAAATGAATGAACAGGAATAACTGTTGCAAGTTTTCCTCCTGCCACTATGTATTCACCTGATGGATCAACATCAACACCGTGTGGCGATTTTGGTGTTGGCAAGTAATACATCATTCCGGGACAGTCTTTTGGATCAAGAACTTTTACCTGATTATTTTTTTCAGAAACAGCTATCTGTGTTTTATGATCAACATAATTTCTATAATACTCTGCATTATAAGTTTTGGCTTTACCTTCTTTGAGATATTGTTCAGCTTTCTTCCAGTTTACTGCAGCAACAAAATCTTTATCATTCTTCGAAGCATTTATTTCAAGAAGTGTATTTGCCTGTTCGCTATTGTAACTTGTAAAAAATGCCCAATCGTGCGATGGACCTTTACCTGCGTGGGCAAGATCATAATTAAATCCAGGAACAATTATTTGAAATTCCAGATTCATCTTTTCGGTTTTCGGATCAAGTTTAATAAAGCTGATTGTTCCTTTAAAATTTTCTTTGTAGGATGAGATTGGAACATCATTTTGTGGGACAGGGACACTAAATCTTGTTGAGGCAACAATGTATTCTGTGTTCTCTGTAACAAATGGTGAAGCATGGTTGCCTGCAGAATTCGGGATTTCAATAATTTCAGTTGTTTCAAATTCTCTAAGATCAATTTTAGCAACGCGCGGTGTGTTGTTTCCGTTAATAAAAATAAATCTTCCATCAGGAACCCCATCAGTCATTGATAGCTCGGGATGATGCGAATCGTCCCAAGGAATAAATCCGTAAGAAGTATTGAGCATAGCTTTTGTTTCTTCGGAATAACCATAGCCAGTTTCCGGGTTCTGTGAAAAGACAGATATAGTTTTAAAATGTCTTCCAGATGGCAAACCGTAAACGCCAATTTGTCCGCTGAATCCCCCTGAAGTAAATAAGTAAAATTCATCATAAGTTCCTGGTGCAACATAAACCTGTTCTGCTTCATTACCCGTAAGTGTGCCTTTAGATTGATTGCATCCAGCATAGATGAGTGCAAATAGGAATAAAATTCCAAATGCACTTAGCAACATTTTTTTTGATATAGTTTTCATAAGCTGCCCTTTATGGTTAGTTATTTTTCATCTGCTACTTTTCTAAAGAAATCCAGCATTGCTTTTGCCTCATCAATTGTAAGATTTTGATTTGGCATTTGCGTTAAATACTCCCCTAATAATTTCTTTGCTTCCGGATGTTTTTTATAGTTCTCTTCAGGATTAAGCATAAAGTTTAAAATGTACTCCGGGCTTCTTCTTTTGAATACATCTCGTTGTGGTGGTCCAACATATTTCTCATCAAGCTTATGGCAGGAGGCGCACTTAGTGTCAAATATTTCCTTTCCCTTTTTTACAAGTGCAGGATCAATAGGTCCAAATTCAATCTTTTGTTTTATTGGACCAATTCCATTCTCAAGCTCAAACTCTGTCAACCCGCTTGTATTTTCATTCTGCATTTTATTTCTGAATTCAGAAGGATCCTGCCCGGTCTTATCACCACAGGAAGGGAAAAACAAAACCAAGAAAAGCAGCGTAAAACCAAGCAATAACCATCCATTTTTTTTAAATAAGTGCATAATTACTCCGTTTAAGTTTTTAATAAGACTATTTAGTCTGATTATAAATTATTTCTCATCTATTCTTTTAGTTAAAATTATAATCGGATTATTAACTCCGATTAAGATAAGCTCTAAAAAATCATTTGTCAATAGCAGGAAGAATTATTTAATCATGGAAAGAAGCATTTTGGATTTTATTATGGCTTTAAGTCCATGAGGGATATTTGCGGGCATCGTAATTATCTCGCCGGCTTTTACATTAAAAGTAATGCTGCCGATTTTTATTTCCATTTCCCCATCAATCATATAAACAATTGCTTCAAACGGAGAAGTGTGCTCGGTAAGCGACTGGTCTTTATCGAATGCGAATAGTGTGATATTTCCATTAGGTTTCTTCAAATACTGTTTGCTTACAACTGAACCATCCTGATAATCAATTAAATTTAATAATAATTCCTTTGTAATTTCCTGCGACATAAAAGCTCCTGTCATTTTTCAATTTCTTTTATTTGAGGCAATATTCTGTTTCAACAAAATCCTTTCTTTCAATCTTTCGTCAAAAAGTTTTCCTATTTCTGCACCGATAATAAAAACTGCAGCCGTATAATAAATCCAAAATGCTATTACAACCAGCAAAGCATACGTGCCGTAAATTTTTCCCCATGTTTGAAAATGAGAGAGATAATATCCAAAAGCAGTTTTTGCTGTTACCCAAAGCACAGCAGCCCAAATTGCACCAACAAATGCCGATCGTCTTTTTATTTTTACGATGGGTATGTACCTGTAAAAAAGATAATTAAGAATGATCATCAGGAAAAGCGATGCAAAAATTGTGAACAGATTGTGGAAAATTGGTCTATTGAAAAATTGGAGATATGGAGTTGACTCAGCAATTGACTTTAATAATTCGATAATAGGCAGTAAAAGAATTGAAGCGAAGAATAAAATTATCGCTATCAGAATTATCAGAAAATCGCGAAGCTTTGCCAAAAAGATGTTAACGTCAACATCAGATCCATTAATTTTATTAAGCACTGTCCGCATACTGCTGAAAAACCCGCTCGCAGCAAAAAACAATCCACCGATTCCAATTATTCCCGCCACGTTTTTAAATTCAATCACCTCATATACTCTGCCGAAAATAATTTGCTTTGTGAATTCGGCGTATTCATCATAAGGAATAAGTGTGTTTATAAGATTGATAATCTGAAGTTCCATTTCTTCCGACTCAAGGAAATTTCCAAGTATCCAGAAGACAATTAGCACAAGTGGAATTATGCAGGTAAAGAGTGAAAACGCTAATCCGCCCGAAAACAGGAACAGGTGATGACGCTCAGTGCGATCGTACAAGCCGCCAAAATAATGCTTGAAAAATTTGACGGTCTTCTGCCAGTCAGGTCTCAGATGATAGATAAATCTTAATTTTCTGAATAGCTTATAATACCTGGTACGTTTTAATAGGTTTTTAAGATTATTCACCGCTCATTATTCTTGGGATTGTGTTGAAATAAATATCCGATAATTCTTCCATCGGAACTTCAAATAGATTTTTTATTATCATTGATTTACCCCTGACAAGACCAAGTTTGGAAAAAGGAATTACTGTTTCCTGCAACTTCACCTCAAAATCTTTTTGCTTAGAATTTGAGATTGATATAATGATGCGAGACTGGCTTTCTGAAAATAAAGAAAAATCTATTCTTGATTTAACTGGAATTTCAACTTCACAACCAATTGGTTTTTCCTGATTGATAATGCAACACTCAGCTAATGCTGATACTATTCCGCCTTCAGAAATATCGTGTGCGGATTTAATAAATCCATTTCTAATGAGACTTAAAATTGTTTGCTGCAACTTTTTTTCTTTATCAAGATCAATTTCCGGACAATTACCTGATACAATATTATGAATAATTTTAAGATATTCACTTCCACCAAGATCCTCATTATCTTCACCGATTAAATAGATTACATCTCCTTCATCTTTGAAGTATGAGGTTGTGATATGATTTAAATCTTCAACGAGTCCAACCATTCCAATTGTTGGAGTTGGATAAACTGCAGTATCAGGAGATTCGTTATAAAAACTAACATTACCGCCGGTGACAGGAGTATCAAACTTTCTGCAAGCTTCACCCATTCCTGCAATTGCCTGTGCAAACTGCCAGTAAACCTCCGGCTTGTATGGATTACCAAAATTCAGGCAATTCGTAACTCCAAGTGGAATGCCGCCGGAACAAACAATGTTTCTTGCACACTCTGCGACTGCAATCTTTGTTCCTTCTTTTGGATTTAAATAAACATATCTTGAGTTGCAATCTGTTTTCATTGAAAGTGCTTTGGATGTTCCTTTTATATAAATTACTGCAGCATCACAGCCAGGACCAACTATCGTGTTTGTTCTTACCATCGTATCATACTGATGATAAACCCATTGCTTGGAAACAATGTTTGGTGATGAAAAAACTTTAAGAAAAGTGTCTTTAATATTTTTTGGCTGAGGCAGACTTTGGAAATTAAAATTTCTTGTGTGCTTTAAATATTCAGGTTCTTTTTGCTCACGAATATAAACCGGCGCACCTCCACCGAGCACTAATTCAAATGCAGGAATCGTTGCTTTTCTTTCACCCTGATAATCAATATGAAGCAAACCATCATCTGTAACTTCTCCGATTATTTCACAATTCAAATCCCACTTTTCAAAAACTGCTTTAACTTTTTCTTCATAACCTTTCTTCACACAACAAAGCATTCTTTCCTGACTTTCACTTAACATAATTTCGTAAGCCGTCATTCCATCTTCACGAAGAGGAACTTTATCAAGATTTATTTTCATTCCCGATTTGCCTTTTGCGCTCATCTCACTTGTAGAACAGGAAATTCCTGCAGCACCCATATCCTGAATTCCGATCAACCAACCATTTTTAATTATTTCAAGAGTAGCTTCAAGCAAAAGTTTTTCTGTGAAAGGATCACCAACCTGAACTGATGGTCGTTTCGATTCTGATTTTTCAGAAATTTCTTCAGAAGCAAATGTAGCTCCGTGAATTCCGTCCCTGCCTGTTGATGAACCAACAATCATTACCGGATTTCCAACACCTTTTGCAATTGCAGACGTAACATGTTTTTTATTAACAATACCAACAGCCATTGCATTAACAAGCGGATTACCTTGGTAAGATTCATCAAAATAAACCTCGCCGGCAACGGTAGGAACACCAAAGCTGTTTCCGTAATCTCCAATACCTCTCACAACTCCATCAAACAGATATCGTGTTCTTGAGTCTTTTAATGAACCGAATCGTAGTGAATTTAATGAAGCAATCGGACGAGCGCCCATTGTGAATATGTCACGCATAATTCCACCAACTCCGGTTGCTGCACCTTGGTAAGGTTCAACTGCGGATGGATGATTATGACTTTCAATTTTAAACGCAACTGCAAGATCATCACCAATATCTATTAGCCCGGCATTTTCTTCACCGGCAGCAACCAATAATCTTCCGCCGCTGCGTGGAAGAGTTTTTAATTGTGCAATAGAATTTTTATAACTGCAATGCTCACTCCACATTACAGAAAAAATACCAAGCTCTGTAAAAGTTGGAGTACGGCCAAGAATTTTTAAAATCTTTTCCCATTCTTCTTTAATTAGTCCGTGTTCTAATGCAAGCTCAAAAGTAACTTCAGGTTCTTTCATTAATCTTCCAATAGGATTTAAAATAGTTTGAATATTTCATTAGGAAATATAAGGGAAAGTAGGAAAAGAAGCCTGCTGTTTATAATTAGGACGTTCAGTCACGAAGTTGTTCGCGAATGCCCAGTATAGCTAAAAAATTTCTGTAGGGGAAGGGCTTGCCCTTCCCGACCAATTTAATAATATTATTTTTAATAGGACAAGGCAAGCCTTGTCCCTACAATTCTATAATTTGTTAAAGGATTCGAGATTGTTTTTTCTTGGCTGTAAAGAACCACTTCGTGACAGAATATTTATTTTATTTCAATTCCAGAATATTAAATCAAATATTTTTTTCGTAGGGGAAGGGCTTGCCCTTCCCGACCATTTTAATAATATTATTTTTAATAGGACAAGGCAAGCCTTGTCCCTACATTTCAATTAACTTACTAAGGGATTCTTGACTGCCTTGCTTATATTCTCACTTTAAAAACTCTTCCCAAATTTTAAACAACTGATAAGTTGCATAAATATCCTTAGAACAATAAACAGCAATATCTTTAATTCTTCCGGCTTCATAAAGAGTTTTTACCTCCATTCCGGAAATGTCTTTTGATTTCGGGGATTCAATTCCAAAAGCGTGGCAGTAAAAATCAAGATTAAATTTTCTTGTGGTGCTGTAAAAAGTAAATTGTTCAAGTAAATCAATATGCTCATCACCGTAACGGTAGCCCATTAAATTCTTAGTTGGCTTAACTTTTAACATTGCAGAACGCAGCATTAAAAATGGCACATCAAAATTTCTTCCGTTAAATGTTATAAACTGATCTATATATTTCGCAATGCGCCAAAATGATTCCAGCATTTCTTTTTCTGATAAACCTTTGTAATACACATTCGTGTTTTCAGAATTCCATTCCTCTGGTTTTTCGGATTCGTAATAAACATAAGATTTTTCTTTTTCTACATCGTACATTCCAATTGCTATACATTTGGCTGTAAAGGGGTAAAGTGAGGTGTAACGTATTGCTTCATCACGCATTGCTTCTTTTTTTGTGGGATCAGATTCTTTATCAGCATATTTTAGTAAATATTCACGTTGAGTTTCGGAGAGGGATTCAAAAGGATAGGAACAAGTTTCGATATCAAAAATAAGTTTACGCATTTTAACCTCCCAATGATGAATATACAAGTCATTCCGAACCTGGTTCGGAATCTAAATTATAAAAATCAAAGATGCTGAAATAAATTCAGCTTGACTTTATTACGATCACAGAACCTCAACTCCCGGTTCAAACTTTTTGATCTTCTTAATAAAATCTTCTGTAAGTGGAGTTGATTTTCTGGTTTTCGGATCAACAAAAACCACAACTCCTTTACCATCAGCAATCACTTCGCCGGTTTTTTTTCTTACAATTATGTGATCATATCCAAAAGAAGAATTTTTTATGTAAGATACTTTTGAATAAACTTCAAGTTCATCATCATAAAAAGAATGACCCCGATAATTAATTTCATTTCTAACCATAAAAAATAATTTACCGTCAGAGAAGATTCCACCTTCAGGCATCAATCCTGCTTCTTTAACATATTCCAAACGTGCTTGTTCAAAATAATTTATGTAAACAGCGTTATTGCAAACGCCAAGCATATCAACTTCGTGGAAGCGGACTTTGATAGTGATTTTATGTTTAAATTCTTTTATATCCATTATTTTTCCATTGCTAAATTGTTGCATTGTTTCATTGTTGAATTAGTAAATAACAATTGGACAATGCAACAATGAAAGATTAATTAAATACTTGATCAATTATATCCGCAGCTTTTTTAATTTCTTCAAAGGAAACATCTAAATGAGTAACTGCACGAATCAAATCAATTTTTCCTACTGAGACAAGCAAACCTTTTTCTTTACATCTTTTTA
>JACAFB010000052.1 GCA_013388545.1 Ignavibacteriaceae bacterium | reverse complement strand
GAAACTGTTTGTACTTACGAGATGGATGATACTCCACCATTCTTAATTAACGAAGAAGCACTTGATATCGCAATCGGAATTGGAATATTATACAACTGCAACATCGTTGATGAACTTCACATTGCACGCAAGCAGTATTTAGATGGCAGCATTCCAACAGGATTTCAACGCACCGCAATTTATGCTCTTGATGGTTGGATTCCGTATAAAGATAGAAAAGTAAAAATAGTTCAGATGTCTATTGAAGAAGATTCCTGCAGAGAAGTTTCTGATATTGGTCACGACAGAGTTTATTTAACAGACAGACTTGGAATGCCATTAATTGAAACTGTAACAGAACCTGCAATGCGCACGCCGCAGGAAGTTGCAGAAGTTGCATGGCAATGCAGTAAACTGGTAAGAAGCACGCATAAAGTCCGCCGTGGAATGGGCGCCGCTCGTGAAGATGTAAATGTTAGTGTTGAAGGCGGAACCCGTGTTGAGATTAAAGGTGTTCCCCAAATTACAATGATTCCCATCCTTACTTACAATGAAGCGATGAGGCAGTGGAATCTTTTACGATTGAGAGAAGAGTTAAAGAAACGAGGAATCACTCCCGAAACATTTAAAGCTGAACAATTTGAAGTAACAAATCTTTTGAAGAAAGTACATTATGCTCCATTAAAAAATGCCGCAGAATCGGGAATGAAAATTCGGGCCGTAGTACTTAAAGGATTTCAAGATCTTTTGCACTGGCAAACGCAATCCGATACTTACTTCTCAAAAGAAATTTCTGATCGTGTAAAAGTGATTGCCTGTTTAACCAGTACTCCAAATCTAATTCACTCAGACAGCAAGAGCGATACTATCACTTCATCAGATTGGCAGAAAGTTAAAAAGTTTACCAACGCCTCTGATAACGACACAATGGTCATCGTTTGGGGAAGTGAAGATGATGTTGAAACTGCTGTGAATGAAATTATAATTCGTGCCAAAGAAGCAACGATTGGAATTCCATCCGAAACACGACAAGCGTTGAGTGATGGAACTAACGGCTTCGAAAGAATTCTGCCCGGTGCAGACAGAATGTATCCGGATACTGATCTTCCGCCAAAGAAAATCAGCAAAGAAAGATTGGACAACATAAAAACCTGGCTGCCGGAACAATTCTGGAAACGAATTGAATGGTACACCAAACTTGGAATTCCCAAAGACACAATCGAAGAACTTTCTATTTCCAGATATGCGGAGATTTTTAAGAAAGCAGTTAATGATTGGAAAATAAATCCTATAACTGCGGCAGTATTAACCATTCAATATCCAAAGAGGTTAAAAAAGCTTGGGGTTACAACTGACTGGCTGAACGAAGGTATGTTTGAAGGTATTTTGAAATCTTATGCTGATGGGAAAATTCCTAAAGATGCCTTGTTGTCTACTCTAAAAAATGTTGCAGAACTCGGAGTGTTTACTGAAGAAGTAATTCTTAATCAGGCAAGCAATAAAGAAATTGATGATACTATAAACTATGCAGAAGCCGAATATGAGAGAATGATTGTTAATAATCCCGAGAAGAAGTCCGAAATATTAATGGGAATAATAATGAAAAAACTCAGAGGAAGGGTTTCCGCAAAATATATTGCCGACAAGATTGGGTTTGTGAAAGGAGTTAAGCGATGACACAAATAAACTTAGAAGATTATAAAGGTTATCGCGGGGTTGCATTAAACACTTTGAAAAAATTTAATTCGCCGGTTTGGAGTGATGTTGAAATCATCACTGATGAAGGAAATTTTAAAGGATTAATTCTTCCGCGCTCCGAAACCGCAGATGAATTTCATATCGTTCTTAAAATGCCAATCGGTTATAACATCGGAATAGCTGCCGAAAAAATTAAAGACGTAAAAATTTTTGGAAGGAAGGAAGCGCATTATAAAATTCCTGAAAAAGATTTTCCTTATGATCCTAAAAAACCAAAAGTAAAATTGCTTGGTACAGGTGGAACAATTGCCTCGCGTTTAGATTATCGAACCGGCGCTGTTATTCCCGCCTTTTCCCCGGGCGAACTTTATGGCTCTGTTCCTGAACTAGCAGACATCTGCAATCTTGAAACAGAAAAACTTTATGGTGTGTTCAGTGAAAATATGGGGCCCGAACAATGGATCGGACTTGCGGAAGCAATCGGAAGAGAAATTGAAAAGGGAGTACAGGGAATTGTAATCGGACACGGAACTGACACAATGCATCACACAGCTGCAATACTTTCTTTTATGGTTCAGGACTCTCCTATCCCGATTGTAATGGTTGGTTCGCAGCGGTCGAGTGACAGACCATCGTCTGATGCAGCTTTGAATCTGATTCATTCTGTAACAACAGCTGCAAAAAGTGATATTGCAGAAGTAATGGTTTGTATGTTTGGTCCAACAAGCGATATGTATGGATTACTTCATCGCGGAACACGAGTAAGAAAAATGCATTCAAGTTACCGATCAACTTTCAGAACCATTGGTGATATTCCAATTGCAACGGTAAATCGGGAAAGAGTTACTCCGCTCCGTGATGACTATAAGCGAAGAAGATTTGATAACGATGTAAAAGTAAATGCGGTTTTTGATGACAGAGTTGCTATCGTTTATTACTACCCGAACATGAAACCTGATATGATTGATTCATTGATTGATAATGGTTACAAAGGAATTGTAATTGCGGGTACGGGACTCGGACACGTAAACAAACCGCTTTATCCGGCATTAAAGCGTGCGAAAGAAAAAGGTGTCGCGGTTTATATGACTGTTCAAACACTATGGGGTTATGTTCAAATGTACGTTTACGATACAGGCAGAGATATGATGGAGCTTGGTGTTATTCCTGCTGCAAATATGCTTCCCGAAGTTGCTTATGTAAAACTTGGATGGGCGCTTGGTCAAACTGATGATCTGCAGAAAGTAAAAGAGATAATGTTAACTCCAATAGCTGGTGAAATAACAGAACGCGAACCAAGCAACGGTTATTTAATTTATCAGGGCGGCTTGCCTGAGGTGGAAGAGTTTATAAAGCAGTATAGAAAGTAAAAAGTATCTCTGCGGCTTTGCGTCTCTGCGTGAAAAAAACTGTTTCTCGCAAAGGCGCTAAGACGCAATATTAAACTCTAACTCCTCGTTAAATGTCTGTACTTGATTCTATGCGGCTGATCTGCTTCTATGCCCAGTCTTTCTTTTCGTTTTTCTTCGTACTCGGAATAGTTTCCATCAAACCAAACAACTTTGCTTTCACCTTCAAACGCTAAAATGTGAGTCGCTATTCTATCCAAGAACCATCTGTCGTGACTTATCACCAAAACACATCCGGCAAATTTTTCTATTCCTTCTTCAAGTGCACGTAAAGTGTTTACATCAAGATCATTTGTCGGCTCATCAAGCAAAAGAACATTTGCACCTTGCTTTAACATCATTGCAAGATGCACGCGGTTTCTTTCTCCGCCTGAAAGCATACTAACTTTTTTCTGCTGATCCGCACCGGAAAAATTAAACTGTGCAACATAAGCCCGAGAGTTTACCTGCCTGTTGCCAAGCATAATTGTGTCTTCTCCGTTCGAGATTAGTTCCCAGATACTTTTATCGGGATTCAGCGCATCTCTTGATTGATCCACATAAGACATCTTAACCGTTGAACCGATTTTAATATTTCCGCTATCGGGTTTTTCTTGTCCCGTAATCATTCTGAACAAAGTTGTTTTACCTGCGCCATTAGCTCCGATAATTCCAACTACTGCGCCGGGCGGAATTGAAAAAGTTAAATCATCAATTAAAATATTATCGCCGTATGCTTTGCTAAGATGTTCAGCTTCGATTACAATATCGCCCAAACGTTCTGCAACGGGAATGTAAAGCTCAAGATCTTTTGGCCCTTTTTCTTTTTCTTCCTTTAGAAGATTTTCGTATGAAGTAATTCTTGCCTGCGATTTTGCGTGACGAGCTTTTGGACTCATTCTTATCCATTCAAGTTCGCGCTGTAAAGTTTTTTGTCTTTCGCTTTCACGTTTTTCCTCAACACGTAACCTTTCTTGTTTTTGTTCAAGCCATGAGGAATAATTTCCTTTCCACGGAATTCCTTCGCCACGCTCAAGTTCAAGTATCCACCCTGCAACGTTATCAAGAAAATATCTGTCGTGTGTAACTGCAATAACTGTTCCTTCATACTTTTGAAGATGATGTTCTAACCATGCAACTGTTTCAGCATCAAGGTGGTTTGTTGGTTCATCGAGTAAAAGAATATCTGGTTTTTGAAGAAGCAATCTGCAAAGTGCAACGCGTCTTCGCTCACCGCCGGAAAGAACTTTGCACAAAGTATCTGATGGCGGACATCGCAAAGCATCCATTGCCATTTCAAGACGTGCATCAAGGTCCCATCCGCCCATTGCTTCAAGCTTTTCCTGAACTTCGCCTTGTCGTTCAAGTAGCTTCGTCATCTCATCATCATCCATCGGTTCTGAAAACTTTGCATTTACCTCATCATACTCTTTTAACAAATCTACAACTGATTGAACACCTTCCTGTACAATTTCTTTAACTGTTTTATTATCATCAAGCTTAGGTTCCTGCTCAAGATAGCCAATGGTAAAACCGGGAGATAAAACAGTTTGACCGTTAAAATCTTTATCAACACCGGCAAGAATTTTTAGCAGTGATGATTTACCTGATCCGTTTAAGCCGATAACACCAATCTTTGCACCGTAGAAGTACGAAAGGTAAATGTCTTTTATTACTGGTTTGTTGTTATAGAATTTACTTACACCAACCATTGAGTAAATAATTTTATTCGGTTCGTTGCTCATAATACTTTCTTTTGTTTTTTGTCAGCCGTAAAAATAAGGAAAGTGTTTTTAAAGTCGGTGGCAGGTTGTTGGTAGTTAGTTGTAAGCGCTCAGAACAAAGGACCTGGAAAATACTTGCAAGTCCAGACAATCGAATAATTATCTATTACAGCTTAATTTTCACATAATGATTTTTAACAGGCGTATTCAAAAGCACCTCAGATTTTCTAAGGTTAAATTTTTGCTCTTTGCTTAAGAAACCAAACAACGGGATTCCTTCTCCCGGAAGAATCGGAATTTGATTAATTATCATATCGTCGATGAGGTTAAGTTTTAGAAATTCCCGTATGGTTTTTCCGCCATCTATATAAAGATTATAATAATTTCTTGAATTAAGTTTTTTCACAACAGTTGGACGATCGTAATTTAAGAACTCTGCTTTACCAGCAAGTTTTTCAGAAATTGATTTTAATGTTGAGCATAATACAAAAAAGGGTTTTGTGTAAAGCCAGCTTTCAAATGTCATTACCAGTTCAAATGTGTTTCTACCCATAACAGTTGCATCAATATTTTTAATAAATTTTCTGAAATCTAAATCAATTCCTCCGGGGTTGGGTGTTTCCATTCACCAATCTATGCTTCCATCTTTGTTTGCGATGTATCCATCAAGACTTACGGCTGTATATATAATGTTTGGCATTTATATTCCATTTATAATTTATTAAAAATAAGTAAAGCGTTTAATTATCCGAACCGTTCCACCGAATCAAAACTATTAAGTAAATATTCTCCGTTTTCTTTCCTCTTTTACCTTTATAAACCAGTAAATTCATTTTAAATATAAACTTTTCCGTCGGTATGATTTTTGACTCCAGGGGTTGATCATCAAGAAAAAAATATATCGAGAAAGCAATGAAATCCCTTTTAATTATAATTCTTTCATTAATAGTATTAAGCACCGGCTGCGGCATCGAAGACAATCCCACCGGGAATAATAACCAGTTTATAGATAGATTAACACTTGGAAAAGGGTTAGGCGGGAATGGTTTCCAGCTTGTCGAAGAAACCACAACTTTTTCTGACAGTTCAGCCCCGATTTTTTTCAAGCTTGAAAGCAAAGCTGATTTTGAAGGAGCTCCGATTTCACTCAGAATTGAAAAGAAAATAAACGGAGTTTATTCTTTCTTAAAGGACTTTGGTTACAACAATCCCCAAAGTAACGGGCATGTATTTCTATCTTCATTTACTTTAAACGAACGGGGTGAATTTAAGGCAATCGGTATCAACTCTTACACGAGTATCAGAATTGCTTCAATAGAATTTGTAATAAATTAAAAAAGCACGCAGAATTAATCAGCGTGCTTTGTTTATTAAGAAAAAGTTTAGGGGATCAATCAGTTGATGGATTAAAATCTCTTCCGAGCAAATGCCTGAACCAGAATTGAACCTGTTCCCTCATTGCATGAATAAATTTTGGCCAGCCAACCCCATGTCTTGAATCGGGGTAAAGCATCAACTCAAAATCTTTATCAAGATCGGTCAGCTTATCAACAAGTTGAATAGTGTTTTGCATATGAACGTTATCATCAAGAGTGCCGTGAGTAATTAATAGATAACCCTTGTATTTATCAGCATGAGTTAACGCAGACCCGAATTTGTAGCCTTCGGGATTTTCATCAGGTTTATCCATATATCTTTCGGTATATACGTTGTCATACAAGTGCCAGTCAGTAACCGAGTATTCGGCAATTCCGTAATTAAAATAGTCGGCGCCATAAGTTAAAGCCATGCAGGTAACATAGCCGCCATAACTTCCGCCGGTTATTCCGATTTTACTAGTATCAATAAAAGATTTTTCTTTAAGCCATTTAACAGCAGCAATAAGATCATTCATTTCTATTAGTCCGCAGTTTCTATGCATTTCTGCTGAACCTTTTTTGCCGAAATGACCTGAGCCACGATTATCAAGCTCAAAGTAAATGATTCCCTGCTGAGCAAGGTAGAAAGGAAACATCCAGAAGGGAAAAGAATTTCGAACAGTTGCGGCTCCGGGTCCGCCATAAATTGAAAATATAACGGGATATTTTTTTGATTGATCAAAACCGGGAGGTAAAATCCATTTACCGGGAAGATTGTAGCCATCGCCTGAAGGAACAGTGAATAACTCAACTTTGCCTAATTTGAATTCATTGAATGCAGGAAGTTTCGAATCACCAAGCTGCTTTATTAAATTTCCCCGGGAGTCGAATAATTCAAGCCTGGAGGGACTATTTATGCTGCTATAACGATCATAAAAATATTTTCCGGAAGGAGAAACTTTACAGGAATGCCATCCATTGGTATTTGTAAGTTGAGTTAAGTTGTTCCCATCGAAATCAACAACATTAAGATGTTGTTCATTTTGATCATTAACAGAACCTTGAAAATATATTTTTTTATTTGTCTCGTCGATTAAAATAATTTCTCTTACAGCCCAATTTCCTGAGGTAATTTGTTTCACTAATTTACCTTCCATATCATACCAGTAAAGATGGCTCCATCCGTCTTTGTCAGATTTAATTATAAATCCCCTCCCATCTTTTAAAAAATCTATATTATTAAAAAACTCAACCCATGAAGGTTGATATTCAGAATAGACAATTTTTTTAATGCCGGAAAGCGGATCAGCCGAATAAATGGTCAGCGAATCCTGCCCGCGATTTATTGATTGGTAAAACAATTGTCTGCTGTCAGGTGTCCAGAAAGGCCAGGCAATGTAGCAATCAGTTTTTTCTGTTTCATCAATCCATAAGGTTTTTCCATCCTTAAGATTGGCTACTCCTAATTTAACCAGAGGATTAGGATCTCCTGCTTTAGGATAATGAGCCCACTCAAGCTCACCGTGAGAGCCATCTGCTTTATAGAGTGGAAATTTAGGCACGGGCGAATCATCAAAACGGAGAAATGCTAACTGTTCGCTGTTTGGTGCCCACCAAAATGCCGCATAATTTGATTCGCGTCCAAGAATTTCTTCATAATAAACCCAGGATGCCCAGCCGTTATAAACCACATCACTTCCATCAAAAGTAATCTGAAACTCTTTACCAGTTTCGATGTCTGCAACGAAGAGATTATTGTTTCTTGTGTACGCAATTTTTTTGCCATCGGGAGAGAAGGTTGGATTTTTTTCTTCATCATTGTTGTTAGTAAGGCGCTTCAATTCATTTTTAGACCTGGAATAATAGAATACATCATTATCCTTTTCGAATAAGAATCCATCATATTCCGGAGTATTGGTGATGCTTTGGTCGAGAGTAAATCCTTCGGAAAGCTTGTCATCGTAATCTGAATAATCAAGAAAGATTTCTTCTTCACCTGTATTTGCATTTATTTTTACAATAATTGATTTACCCTGCTCATTTTTTCTTTGAAGATAATGATTGTCATCTTCCCAGCCCAGCAGAGAAGGTAAAGGACCTAAGAGTCTTGGTTCGCCTCTCATTAAAATCTGGCTGTACTTAAGTTCTTTATCCTGCGCCTGAGTGGATACAATCAGTACCGGGGCAATTATAAATAAGAAAGATAGAATTCGTATTTTCATATAAACTCCAAAGGTTGAACAATTGTAAAATCTTCGATGCAAACTAAATCCATCAGATGTTTTTATCAACACAGATAATGAATGTTTTACATCACTTTTAAGATTCGAAGCTGAATTATGACGGGGAACAATTTGCTGTTGAATTCCATCTTTTAATTATATTTGAAAAGTTAGATAAAAAAGAAGTTACAATAAACCGGAGTGTTAATGCCTGCTCAGACGCAAGCGTTGGATAATCTTGCAGTAAATACAATTAGAATGCTTTCAATCGATGCGATTCAGAAAGCAAATTCGGGACATCCCGGCCTTCCAATGGGATGCGCTCCCCTTGCATATGTTCTTTATCAGAAAATCCTCAAGCACAATCCCTCAAATCCAGGGTGGTTTAACCGGGATAGATTTATTTTATCGGCAGGACATGGAAGCATGCTGCTTTATTCAGCGCTTCATCTTTCAGGATATGATATCTCGATGGATGATTTAAAAAACTTCAGACAATGGAAAAGCAAAACAGCCGGGCATCCCGAATACGGATTAGCAGAAGGAGTTGAAACTACTACAGGTCCTCTTGGGCAAGGGTTTGCAAATGCAGTTGGAATGGCTGTTGCGCAAGCATTTCTTTCTTCTTTTTTTAATAGGGACGGATTCAAAGTTATTGACAATTATATTTATGTATTATGCAGCGACGGCGATCTGATGGAGGGAATTTCGCATGAAGCCGCTTCAATTGCAGGACACTTCAGGCTTAATAAGCTGATTGTATTTTATGACGACAACAGAATAACAATTGACGGACATACTTCAATTACATTTTCCGATGATGTTAAAAAAAGATTTGAATCTTACAACTGGAACGTTTTCTCGATCGATGATGTAAATGATCTTAATTCTATTGAAAAAGCAGTATCAGCTGCAAAATCATCTCTAAAGCCAAACCTGATAATTACACGCTCTCACATTGGATACGGAAGTCCGAATAAACAGGACAGTTCTGCTGTTCACGGAGCACCTCTCGGCGAAGAGGAAGTAAAACTTACAAAGAAAAACCTGAACTGGCCTGAAGATAAGTTTTTCTATGTTCCTGATGAAGTTTACAGGCTTTTCGATTCAACAAAAGAAAGAGGATTTGAATATGAAAAAGAATGGAAATTACTTTTAGATTCATACAAGGAGAAATATCCAAACGAGGCAAAAATTTTAACGAACCTGTTCGAAGGAAAATTCGGCGATGAATGGAAAGCACATTTGCCTTTATTTGAAGAAAATCCAAAAGGAATTGCCACAAGAGTTGCATCGGGAAATATTATTAATTCTATTGCAGAGTACCTTCCCACATTAATCGGAGGTTCTGCAGATCTGGCCGCCTCTAACAACACGTTAATAAAAGAATCTAAATTGTTTTCGGCAGAAAATTATTCCGGCCGCAACATCCCGTTCGGAATCAGAGAACATTCGATGGCCGGGATATTAAATGGAATGGCTTTGTACGGCGGAGTAATTCCTTTTGGGGGGACATTTCTGGTTTTTTCCGATTATATGAAGCCATCAATCAGACTTGCAGCACTGATGAAGCTTAAGGTTATTTATGTTTTTACTCACGACAGCATTGGGCTTGGAGAAGACGGGCCAACACATCAGCCGGTAGAACATATTGCATCTCTCAGAAGCATTCCCGGCTTACTTGTGATCAGACCTGCCGATGCAAACGAAACAAAATACGCCTGGCAGGCAGCGCTTGAATACAATGATGGTCCGGTTGCTATTGTTCTTACAAGACAAAACCTTCCTTTGATTTCTGCTGACGCATTAAAAGCAAAAGGCTTGTTAAATGGAGCTTATGTTATTTACGATACTGATTCTTTGCCTGATCTAATAATTATGGCCAGCGGTTCAGAAGTTATTTACTCTCTCAAAGCTGCAATGGAATTGGAAAAGCAAAAAATAAAAGTCAGGGTAGTCAGTTTCCCTTCGTGGGAACTTTTTGAAAAGCAGCCTGAGAGTTATAAGCAGCAGGTTTTACCTAAAGAGGTTTTGGCGCGCGTTTCAGTTGAGGCCGGGGTAAAACAGGGATGGGAAAAATATATTGGTGATTTTGGAGAGGCGGTTTCTATTGATAGATTCGGCTCATCTGCGCCGTTTGAAGTCTTATTTGAAAAATATGGATTCAATTCAGAAAATATAATTCGCACATGCCTGAAATCGATCAGTAAAGCAAAACAGAGATAATAAAATTCTTTTAAGGAGCACCTTATGAAAAAATTTTTAATTTTTCTTCTAATCGTTTTGGTTGGCATCCAGTTCATTCCTGTGGAGAGAACTAATCCGGAAGTAAAAAATGATTTACTAACATCTGCCGAGGTTAAAAACATACTTGTTCGATCCTGTTATGATTGTCATTCAAACCAGACTGAGTGGACGTGGTATTCAAAAATTGCTCCCGCATCTTGGTTAATAGTAAGCGATGTGAACAGCGGAAGAGAACATCTGAATTTTTCCGAGTGGGGAAATTATAAACGAAACAAGCAGGAAGAACTGAAGAGGGAAATCTGGGAAGAAGTATTGAATGAAAATATGCCGTTGTGGACTTACCGGATTATTCATCCTTCATCAAAATTAAATGAAGCAGAAAAAGAGTTAATCAGAGCCTGGTCAACAGGCAGCAGGTAGTGCTTGAATAATCAAAACGAATCTGGTATAAACAGATTTTTATTTGCTTTTTCTTTTATTGTACTGGCAAGTTTTGATCTTGCAATCATAGGGGCATACTTAGGAATATTTGTTTTTTCAACTGCACCGGCAGTATCAATCAGCGGACTAGTAAGTCTTACTGCCGGATTAATTATTGGCGCTATTCTGGGATTTGTACTTTCATTAGTATTTGCCATTACCTTCTCTGTGAAACAACTGAGAAAGTGGAACTTTGTGCTTCTCTTCATTTTTCTGATTGAGCTGTTGTCGTTTATTATAATACTGAAAAGAAGCAATATAGCTCTTTATTAATCAGAGAAATTCAGGGCAAGAAATTAAATAACCCACCTTATATCTTCATGTTCTGAAAGTCTTTGAAAAATCAGGTCGCGCGCCAACTCATTTGGGACGGCAACAGTCAGGTTCAGGCTAATGTATTTTCCTCCGCTGCTTACATTTGATGTGGAAATTCTATGCTTCAGGTTCCCAACTGAATCTTCAATTGCCTCAATCAGTTTGTCAGCATCTTCGCCTATTACTTTATAGTCCCAATTGCAAGGATAATTGATTTCGGGTTTTCGATTTTCAAAATTCATTCTTGGTTTTCAATAATCTTATTTAATCACGAAACAAGATAGTCATTTTAATCCAATGGTTTAATTGTTTTTTGACGATTGATTAATAAAATAAAAACAAACTATTTTTGATGTGAGAAAAATTTTAATAAAATGAAAATTCTAAAAACAATTGTAGCCGGAATAATTCTTTTTTCCGCAAGCAGCCTTCCGCAGGATGATGTAAAAGAATTACAAAAAGCCATTGAAAAACTTGATGAAAAAATTGAGCACCGTTTCGACAAGCTTGAAAAATCAATAGACGATATTATTTGGTATCAAAGAGTTGGTGATGCAGCCTTCATTGATAAAGTATTTTTAACGGGGCCTCCATTATGGAAAGAGAAAAATCCCGATGGTCAGGGCGCTGGCAACCCGGTTAAGTTCTGGGCATATATTTTTATTCCAAAGGATATTAAGTTTACTGAAAAGTATCCTTTAATTGTATTTCCGCACGGTGGTGTTCACAGCCATTTCTCAACGTATTATACTCACATCATAAGAGAGTTAATTGCACAACAATATATTGTGGTTGCTGCCGACTACCGTGGAAGCGCAGGCTACGGAAAAGAACATTATGAAAAAATTGATTACGGTGGATTTGAAGTTGAAGATGTTGACTCGAGCCGGAACTTTATGATTGCGAATTATGAATTTGTTGATAAAGACAGAGTTGGAATAATCGGCTGGAGTCATGGAGGATTAATTTCGCTGATGAATATTTTTAAGTATCCCGACAACTATAAGGTTTGTTTCGCTGGAGTTCCTGTGAGCGATTTAATTATGCGGATGGGATATAAAGACCAATCTTACCGCGATCTGTTTGAGGCTAATTACCACATTGGGCAAACAGCCGAGGAAAATGTCGAAGAGTACAAACGAAGATCACCTGTCTGGTATGTTGAAAATCTTAAAACACCTCTTCTAATTCATACAAACACTAATGACGAAGATGTAAATGTCATTGAGGTTGAAAGCCTGATCAACGCTTTAAAGGCTGCCGGTAAAGATTTTCAATATGAAATATTTCAGGATTTGCCAGGGGGCCATTCTTTTGACAGACTGGATACAAAGTTGGCTAAAGAAATCAGAATGAAAATTTATTTTTTCCTTGCAAAATATCTATCACCACCGAGAAAATTTAAGGATTTAAGAGAACTGGAAGCTGCGGCTTATTATTAAGCCAGCTCAATGAAGAAAAAATTTAGATGATTTATTTTGTATAATCAAATCCTCTTCTTAATCCTTTCTCAATAGCATGGTCAACAACCTCTTTGTATTCTGAAGGTGTAATTCGCCGGTTAAGTTCGGGATATTTATTGGAATGGAATGCAGGACGATACTGGTCCATAATATTTAAATAAGTATCAGTTGAGATTTCTTCAGCAATAAAGTCAATCACTGCTTTTGAGCCAGTGATGTCATTCGGAAGAACAAGATGACGAACAAGTAATCCTCTTTGTGCAATTCCTCTTTTACTGATTTTAAGATCGCCGACCTGTCTGTGCATTTCTTTCACAGCAAGCTTAACGGTTTCCCAGTAATTCTCTACACCAGAGTACTTCAATGCATTCTTATCAATTGAGTATTTTATGTCTGGCATATAAATATCAACAATTCCATCAAGAAGCTTTAGTGTTTCAACGGATTCGTAACCGCCGCAGTTGTAAACAATCGGAAGTTCTAATCCTTTTTCGATGGCAAGAATGAGTGCATCAACTATCTGCGGAGTGAAGTGAGTTGGAGTTACCAGATTAATGTTATGGCAGCCTCTCTGCTGAAGCTGAAGCATTGCACCCGAAAGTTCAATGGTTGAAACCTTTTCTCCCATTCCAAGATGACTGATGTCATAGTTCTGACAGAACTCGCAGGAAAGATTACAGTTAGTAAAGAAGATCGTTCCCGAACCATTTGTCCCGACCAGCGGAGGTTCTTCTCCAAAATGAGGACCAACACTTGAAATAAATACTTCATCAGTTGAATGACATTCTCCCGTTTCGCCGTCGGTTCTTCTTGCTTTACATTCGTTGGGACAAATTCTGCACTCAATCAGCAGTTGATGAAGTGCTTCTGCGCGTTGATGAAGTTCTGAAAGAGTTAAGTTTTCGAGGTAAAGAGGAAACATGGTTAAAATCAAAAGTAAAAAGTAAAAATTATAAAATCATAAATCGCCCGTCTTGAAGACGAGGTCTCGTCCCGACATAGTCGTGACGGATTAATCTTCAACCGTAAATCAATTAACTTCCGGAAATGGATTATTCCACTGCCATCCGGTCTTTCCTGTTTTTCGATACTGCTCAAGTCTCCTGATTGAAAGCTCGGCAAAGACAGGATCAATTTCCATAGCATAGCATTTTCTCCCAAGAATTTCAGAAGCTAATAGAGTTACTCCACTATGGCTGAAAAAATCTGCAACCAGATTATTCTTTTTACTGCTTGCTTCGATTATCCGCGAGATTGCTTTCAACGGTTTCTGTGCATAAGCACCGGGAACATTTTCTTCCATCCTGTAAAACACTTGTTGAATATCAACCCAAACATTTCCCGGACGAATAAAACCTGATTTACTTCTTTCAAAATTATCGGTTACTCTTCCGTTTACTTCTTTGTAATAACCGCCGAGAATTTTTGGAATGTCTGTGTAAATAACTTTGAAATGAGGATTGCCTTTTGTGTAATAAAGTAACTCCTGTCTCACAGACATCCAGTTCTTTTGTGTTCCGTATCCGCGTTGGTTTCTCATCGTAATAAAACTTCGTGTTTTCAATTCTTCAAACTCTCTCATCATAATCATAAACTCAGGCAGCGGCTGAAAGCCGTCATTCTGATCAGCACCAAGCCAGATGTAAAGCGAAGCATCTTTATCAAGAACAGAAATGACATTTGAAACCCACTTTCGTGAGAACTTGATATATTCATCAATATTTATTTTGGAGAGATTCTGTGTGTTGGCATTTCCCACTACAACATTGTAAGGCGGGTCATTTATAACAAGTTGTGCTTTTTCTTTATCAAATAGTTTTTGAGTGTCGGCAGGATTCGTTGCATCAAGAACACCGACCTTATGTTTTCCTTGGGTGTCCTTCCAGATTTCGCCATTTTTTAATCTGCAATAAGGAAGAATTTTTTCTCGCAGCTCTTCATCAATATCGAGTCGCGTTAATTTTTCAGAAGTTTTGCCAGGTAGAGAT
>JACAFB010000026.1 GCA_013388545.1 Ignavibacteriaceae bacterium | reverse complement strand
TTAAGACGGATCGGATTTGATGTTGTGTTTGATACAAACTTTACTGCAGATCTTACCATCTTTGAAGAAGGCACAGAACTTATTGCAAGATTGTATAAAGCACTTGTAAAAAAAGAACAAGTTGCATTACCTCAATTTACATCATGTTCTCCCGGGTGGGTTAAATATCTTGAACACTTTTATCCGGAATATATTGATAATCTGAGTTCTGCAAAATCACCGCAGCAAATGTTTGGTGCATTAATTAAAACTTATTATGCAAATAAAAAGGGTATTGATCCTAAAGACATAGTTTCAGTTGCAGTTATGCCCTGCTCAGCTAAGAAGTTTGAATGCAACAGACCGGAGATGACAGATTCCGGATTTAAAGATGTTGATTACGGATTAACAACACGAGAACTTGCACAGATGATTAAAGAAGCAGGTATATATTTACCAGAGATGCCTAAGTCACATTTTGATGATCCATTTGGTGAAGCATCCGGTGCCGGTTTAATCTTTGGTGCAACCGGTGGTGTAATGGAAGCCGCACTTAGAACTGTTGTTGAATTTGTAACTGGTAAACGTATTGAAAATATTTTTGCTAATGCAGATATAATTCCTTTAAGAGGATTTGAAGGAATAAAATATGCTGAGTTACCAATTAAAGAAATTGGACAGGTACCTGATCTTATCAAGCATCTTATTCCGGATTGGAATTGGCTTAAAGGTGCAACACTTAAAGTTGCAGTAGCACACGGAACAGCTAATGCAAAGAAAATTATGGATGATATAAAAGCCGGTGGTAAATTCAGTGAATGTCACTTCATCGAGTTTATGGCTTGTCCGGGCGGCTGTATTGGCGGCGGCGGTCAGCCAATTCCAACAACAGAAGAGATAAGAAAGCTTAGAGCAAAAGCTATTTATGATGAAGATAAATCTTTGCCGGTAAGAAAGTCTCACGAGAACAGACACGTTATAGAAATATATGATGAGTTCTTAACTGATGGTCCGTGTGGTCACTTATCACATAAACTTCTTCACACACATTATGTGAAAAGGGGGAAATATATAGCGTAGTTTAATTTTCATTTAAGGCAGATGTTCATAATTAGCATCTGCCTTTTATATTTTTGAACATATTTAAGTAAAGAGAAAATGATGTATAATCTTGTTCCTGCCTGGGCAAAGCATTATGAGGAATTCTGGCTTACTATACGCAGAAGAAATTTATGGTTCATAAAACTTCGGTACGGAGCAGTGGCAATGCTGCTACTACTTATTTTGTACCCAAAATATTTTTTAGGAATCAGATTATCTGATACTCAAAACACAGCATTATTACTTATCACCCTGTCTATCCTGATTTATAATTTATTATTTCATTATTTAAGAAGACATGTAAAATTCGACGCCAACAGTTTTAATCCACTGCACTTATCAGTACTTCAAATGGTTTTTGATTTAATTGCATTAATGTTGGTTGTGTATTTTACCGGCAGCGCTGAATCCCCAATTCTTTTATTTTTTGTAATTCATATGATTGTGGGGAGTTTAATTTTACCCGGTTTTGTAATCTATGCTTTTGCCGGGTTAATAATACTTTCTTTTTGGGGAATTACAGTTGGTGAATATTATTCTATTATTAATCACCATTACATTGAAGGATATCTTCCGATTCAACTGCATAAAAATTTTAATTATGTTCTTGCAATAAATGTCAGCATGGCATTTTTAGTTTTTATTATCGTGCTGATTGCAAACAGAATGGCTAATCAACTTTACAGACGAGAGCAGCAGTTGGTAGAATCAATAGAAAAGATAAATTCAGCTGAAAAAGAAAAACAAAAATATATCTCCGGTATTGTGCATGAAATTAAATCACCTCTTGCTGCAGTACATTCTTATCTGGACCTGGTGCTGCAAAAATTTCTTGGTCCATTGGATGAAGTTGTCGAAGAAAAACTCGTTAGAGCCAGAAGAAGATCTGAAGAAGCAATTGAGCTGATTAATAATGTTCTAAAAATTTCAAAGTTAAAACTGGAAGATTCAGTAATTAAAGAAGAAGTTGATCCTGCTGCTATTCTTGCCCGTGCAATTAAACTGGCAAAAGTAAATGCTGACGCCAAGTGTGTTAGGTTATCACTTATTAATAAGAGAAAACAAAAACATAAAATTGAAGGAGATCCGCTTCTGATTCAGATTGCACTATCCAACGTTATTAATAATGCAATTAAATATAATAATATGGATGGACTTGTTGAGATTACTATTGATGAAGATGAAAATAATCTTATTATTATAGTTTGTGATAATGGTATTGGAATACCTCCTTCTGAAATTGAAAAAATTTATAATGATTTTTTCAGAGCAAGTAATGTCAAAAAAATGGGAATTGAGGGTTCAGGTTTAGGTTTATCCGTGGTAAAACAAATTGTAGAAAGACATAATGGAACGATTGATATCAAAAGTCCATCCTATCTTTCTACAACTCAATATCCGGGTACCTGTGTTAAGATTACTTTACCTTTTTTGACGAAAAAGTCTTAACAATTTTCTTTTCTCTGGGTATCTTCAAATCAACAAGTTTTGAGGAAACACCCTTTATCAAAGACACTTTCCTTGAAAGCTCATTCATTTTTTCCCTTTCACCGGCAAGTTCAAGTATCAGCAATCCCTGATCGCTGCAATTTTCCATAACACCATCGTGGATGCCTAATCTTGTCTTAATCATACATCCCCAGCCGGTTAAAACTTTTTGAACCTGAACAGCTGCTTGTTTTCTCTGACCGATAAGAATTAATAAAATAGTTTTCATAAATCTTCCATAATAAAAATGATAAAATGTCTTCGTAAAAATAAATAATATTACTCAATAGTGAGAACAACTATCAGAAATTTTCGACCATTTGGTCGCATCAAACGGTTATTGTCGAGATGGGTTGTTCTGATATTTGATTTTTATTATTCAATAACCATATTTCCGATGGCATTTATATTGCTAAAAGCCAGAAGAGGTTTATATGAAAACTATATTATCAATAGTATTACTTTCGGCTGGATTGATTTACAGCCAGACAATTTCTGATTCAACTCAAATAAAAAATAAGAATCAGGAACGTGAACAAATTCA
>JACAFB010000001.1 GCA_013388545.1 Ignavibacteriaceae bacterium | reverse complement strand
TCTGAAAGAATGAACTCTATTCTGTGCTCGCTTTGGTTTTTAATGATGTGATCGATTTCCTCAAGACCCGAAATAATCCCTTCAGTAAAAAGAAATCCGATTGCAAGGTCTTCGCAGTCAATCGGGCTGCAGGCAAATCTGACAAGCTCTTTTCCATCAATACTAATTTTCAAATTAATTTCAACAGCAATCCACTCCTCTTCTTCTCTGATACAATAATTCTGAATCAGATTTGAAGTTTCGCTCCACTTAATCACTTTTCTTTTTTCAGCAATCATATTTCTATTCTCAGGTATGACAGATTTTAATAATCTATCATATGTATGTTTAACTAATTAATAGAAGCCACAATCCAAAGAGCAACAGTTGCTGCCAGGTAAAAACCAGGAACCAATTTTTTTGACAGAGGAAATTCTATACTCATATACTTTTCAGCTAAAAAGACACCGAGAGGTACGCTGATTAAACCGCTTAAAGCTGCGGCGGGTAAACCTCTCGTCAAAAAGTAGTCAAGTGCTCTCTGTATTCCGCCTTCCGGCCAGTAAGGTTCAATGAATATATAATTTACTATTATCAGGAACACAATCGCTGCGGTTAAATTAGTTACCACACCAACTACTGATGGGTTGAATTTCTTAAACCAGTTTTCCTTAAACACAATACTCGTAAAGAAATCGAAAGAGCCGGCAAGAGCCATTACGCCTGCCCACTGGCAGATAAAGAAATTTGCACTATAAGTTTTATACGCACATACTATTAAACCAATCAGTATGCTCGTTCCGGGAATATCAATAATGCGTCTTCCCAGTGTGAGAATTAGAACTCCGATTGCACACAAAAGAAAAACCGGAAGCGCTAACATTTCAAAAAAACCCCAAATTGATCCGAGGATCAAAAGCAGCAGAAAAAATTCGATTCGTTTTGTATTCATTTTCTTCACCTTTTATTGAGAAGTTATTTCTATTAAATCACTTTTGTTTTTTGTCAGATTATATATTGAAGAAGAAGAGAGGACGTTTATAATGGAAGATTGAAATTGAAAATATTCGTTTGGAAGTTTTATTGATTTTTCAGGATCGCCCCGGAGTTGCACATATCTTATCGGGTTGCCTCTTGCCAATGCCCGATAATTAAATTTCTCTGAAACTTTCATTATAGTCGCTTTTCTACAGTATAATTAAAGAAAACAAATTTAAGCGGGAGAATTATTTCACTCCTGGGCAGAAACCGAATATTTTACATTTGAAAATTAGATGTCAGCAATTATAAAATCAACAAGAAAGTACAATTTCGATTCTCATTCGGCATTATTTGGTGATTGGCAAATATAAATTATCAACACAGGAATAAATTTATTTCTGGTTTAATGAAATTATTTACTAAACTAAAGGGAACTATAGTTTAATGAAACATTTAGAAACCAATCAAAAAGAATAAATTTGTTTCCTCAGGTTTGAACTCGTATAATCAGAAAATTTAATTTGTAATGATTTACGAATGACAATTAAAATATTGGGAAAGTATTAATTACGATTTGTAATCAACTCATCAGTATCAGGAGTTAATCCCTTACCTCCAAATTCATACGGACCGACTTTCAATAATGATGTGCTTATATTTTTTCTCCTGCAACTGTTCACAAGACATCTCTAGCCTATCAATACTTCCGTCTTGAATTTTTATTTACTAAACTCAATTATTTCGGACTGTTGATTCACTGAATCAACTTCAGCCAGTTTTACCTTTACCGATGAGATATAATCAAGATATTTTTCTTCATTAATTAAAAGTGACTGAATTCCCTCAACGTCATCTCTTTCCCCAATAAAAAACAAAAGCCGTGATCACTTTACGCTTTGACCGTACTGGTCTGAAATAACAATCTTTCATTAGGATGATAATATTCTTTTCAACTTTTCAAAATCCTCAGGAGTGTTCAGATTAAAAAATAAATTTTCGGAATAGAAAGGAAGAGCTTCAACTTCTATTGTATCCGCCTCAAAATTCATAAAAATATTTTTAATCGCGAACCTGTTTTCCTTTTCATCACGAATGTCTTGCTGAGAGTTGATTATGTTTTCAATATCAGGAAGTAAAGCTTTTGAATAAATTCCTGCCAGATATTGATGACGCCCACCAGCGAAACAATACCTTGCAGCCTTATTACTCTTATAATCAACAACAAACCTGATGAGTTCTTCAGATATCAATGGAAGATCGCACGAAATAAAAAAGTTATTGTTTGCACATGAGTGAAACAACCCGCTGTGAATTCCTGAAAGAGGTCCTTTGTGCTTAAAGATATCTTCATACAAAGGAAGATTCAAAAAGCGGTAATCATCCGGATTATTGGTTATAATAAAAACTTCATCGAAGATTGATTTCATTAATTTAGTTATTCGTTCAATTACGCTTTCGTCACCTAATTTTAACAGAGCTTTATCCGTTCCCATCCGCGAACTTTTTCCCCCGGAAAGAATTATTCCCGATATGCTTTTATACAACATTAACTCAAATTATTTATGATTAAAATGCTTTTCTGTTATTTCCCATTATTATATAATTAACAACAACCTATTTTCGAAAACAATTTATCTAAAGCAGCTTTTGCTCTAGACAGATTTTTATTATTCACACAATAACAAATTTTGGGGCCATCAATTTCACCGTCAATCAGACCAACCCTTTTTAGTTCCTTTAAGTGTTGTGAAACAGTTGCCTGTGCAAGCGGCAGTTGATCTACGATGCTTCCAACCATACAGGAATCCATTTCAGTTAATATCTTAAGTATCCTGATTCTTGCAGGATGAGAAAGAGCTTTAGCTACATCGGCAAGCCAGTTGTCTTCCTGAGTAAATTTTTCCTTTTTTGAAACCGCCATAAATATTTCTCTAATAATTCATCGTAAATATGCGATAAATATTACGTAGAAAAAACTGTTTATGTTTTACTAATAATTGTGTTTTTCCCTGTTAAGGGATTTTCTTATTATTAAATTCAAATTTTAATAAAAAACGCTTTGATTTTATGGACATAAATATCATAGCCTCAAATATTCTGAATCCACAAATCCTTTTTTACTTTTTAGGAGTGGCGGCAGTAGTCTTAAAATCTGATCTTGATATTCCCCAGCCGCTGCCCAAATTCTTTTCACTCTATCTTTTGCTTTCAATTGGATTTAAAGGTGGAGTTGAATTAAGCAAAAGTCCTTTGAACGACTCAATACTTTTTACATTACTTGCTGCAATACTCATGGCTGTGGTTGTACCTATTTATTCGTTCTTAATTCTTCGCACAAAATTCGATGTTTCGAATTCTGCCGCTATTGCCGCCACTTATGGTTCAATCAGTGCTGTCACTTTTATCACGGCTTCGGTGTTTCTACAACGATTGGGTATGGAGTTTAGTGGTTATCTTGTTGCGGCTATGGCGCTGATGGAATCACCATCAATTATAATTGGATTAATCCTTTACCGCCTTTTTACTTCAGGAAAAAGTATGGAGGAATTTTCCTGGAGCGAATTAATCAGAGAAGCCTTTTTTAACGGGTCGGTATTTTTAATTCTCGGGAGTCTTATTATTGGCTCACTAACAGGAGCCAGCGGGGAAGAAAGCTTAAAACCTTTTATAGATGAAATCTTTAAAGGAATGCTTGCCTTCTTTCTTTTAGACATGGGTATTGTTTCGGCCAAGAGAATTAAGGATTTAAAGAATGCCGGTGGTTTTCTGATCGCTTTTGCAATTTTAGTTCCTTTGTTGAACGCTGCCCTTGGAATTGGATTATCTGCTTTACTAAATCTGAGTGAAGGTGATGCTTTTATGTTTACTGTTCTATGTGCAAGTGCTTCATACATAGCTGTTCCGGCGGCAATGCGTTTGTCAATTCCCGATGCTAACCCAAGCTTATATGTGCCTATGTCACTTGCTTTAACATTTCCGTTCAATATAATTGTTGGACTTCCACTTTATCAGTCAGTTATTAATTTATTGTGGAGTTAATAAATGAAATCTGTGAAAAAATTAGAAATTGTAACCGTATCGGTTGAACTTCCCCGAATATTAGAGAGATTTGAAAAAAGAGGTGTTGAAGGATATACAATAATTCGTGAAGTTACCGGTAAAGGTAAGCGTGGTTTACAGGATGGCGATGAACTTACCGATGTCTTTAAAAACAGTTACCTTATGATTGCCTGTCCGGAAGAACAAGTTAATGAAATTATTGAAATTGTAAGACCAATAATTAAAAAGTATGGTGGAATTTGTCTTGTTTCAGATGCACAATGGATTCTTCATTAATTTTTAGTGCTCAAAAAAATTAATTGCGGTTATTTTACTTCCGGAGAAAATATTTTACTGCACAGTTATAAGACAAATCATTATTTTTGAATGAATACGAAATAGTTTGATATGATAGCAATTATCGATTTTGGCGAAGAACACACTTCAACACTTGTTTCAATGCTTGAAAAGATCACTTCTGATTTTATAGTAACCTCAAATGAAGTTGAAATCTGTCGTGCTGATAAAGTTATTCTTTCGGCATACGGAGATGCTTCCTGGGGAATAAAAAAACTTCACCTGCTTAATCTGTTTACCGTCCTCCGGATAATCCGAAAACCAATGCTGGGAATAGATATGGGCATGCATCTGATGTGTAATAATTCAGGTGAGGATCATTATTCCTGTCTCGGGATTTTTCAGGCTTCGGGCATACAGTTTGATTATTCAGCAGGGGGAAAAAATAAAGGCTTCTCAAAAATTCTTTTTAATCCCGACAACCTGCTCTTTAAAAACATTGGCGTTGATGACCAGTTCTATTTTGAACATAATTGTTACATTCCCAGGAATGATTTAACAACTTCTGTAGTTGACAGCAAGGAAATAATTATTTCCTCGTCTTTAGAGAAAGGCAATGCATTTGCGGTACAGTTTCGCCCGGAGGAATCCGGCGATGCAGGGAAAAAAGTGCTTATGAATTTTTTAGAGTTCGTGCATTAAAGATTCCAACAACTTTTTTTCTTCTTTCTCTTTCAAACCAAGCCAGTTGCATTCGGATAGCAGTTCTTTTTTTAGCTTATCAATAAGTTCATTTAATTTTGCTTCAGCTGGAACATCTTTAATAAATCTCACAGAGTCCGGTTTATATGGAGCCCCCAGCTTTTCAGAAATATAATTTCTCAGTTCTTCTTTCAATAGAATTGATTCTTCCGTTCCGTCTTTCAGCTTAATGAATACGCAAATTCCTGTTCCCTTTACTTCATCCGGATAGTCAACAGCAATTGCATTTTCTACAAGATGATGAGTGCTTGCAAAAGTTTCAATTTCGAAGAGACCAATTCTATTGCTGCCGGATTTGACTACTCTGTCTGTTCTTCCCAGAATCTTGATTCCACCATCGTGTTTTATAACCGCAGCATCGTTAGTGTTGTAGAAATCAGATTTTATTTTAGGTTGATTGTAATTAAAATCGGACAGGCAGTAAGAAGGAAAAGCATTTTTAATTATCAGATGACCGGGGTTTTCTTTTGGTAAAATATTTCCTGTTTTGTCAATTACATTTAACTCAACTCCGGGTAATGGAATTAAATTTTCGATGCTGCCGGATCCGGAAGCGGCAATTGTTGTTCCGGTTTCTGCCTGCTGATAAGTGTTTATTATCCGGCATCTCTTTTTGTTTATGATATTCTTAAACCAGAGAAATGTATCTCTGCTAATTGACTCTCCATAAAGACAAATTAATCTGAGTGAATCGAGTAACTTTTTATCGATTTCAATTCCTTCAATTTTTTTGAAAGCTCTTAAAACAGTTGGCGATGTATGTAAAATTGACAAACGATATTTGAATATAAGTTTCCAGAGACGATCCTTTTCCGGATAATTCGGCACACCTTCAAACACAAGAACAGTCATTCCATTTGATAAGGGGCCTATTACTGAATTAGAAATCCCATCAGGAGTAGATAAGTCCGCCGTTGAGATTATAATGTCTCTTTCGTCTGGAACGAAAATGTATTTGAAGGAATATTTGTTCTGAATAAAATATCCGGCAGTAAGATGAGAAATCAATAAATTATTTTGTAAACCGCGGCTAATAAAAAACGAAACCGCCGGATGATTCGAATCAATTTTTGCAGGAGGGCTTTCCGATATATCAAAATGACTATCATCGGAATATATTTCTTTATCTTTCTTTCCGTTAATTACCTGACCCACTGAGCCGACTCTGACTATTACACTTATTACTTCTTCGCAATAATCAATTATTTTATGAATATTGTTTATCAGTTTTATTACTGAACCTTTTCTGTTAAAAGACTGCTGTGTAATTATAAATTTTGTGTGGGATTTTTTTAGCCGTATTAAAAGTTCTTCGGCGCCAATACCTGAGTAAATTGGTAATACAACCGCACCAATCCGCCAGCAGGCCAGCATTGAAATTATTAAATCCGGAGTTGGACCGAGGTATACCGAAACGATATCACCAGAAGCAACACCGGATGATTTTAACAGTGCGGCAAACTTATTAACCTCACTAAATAGCATTTGATAGGTAAAAGTTTTAACAAGACCGCTTTCAGATTCCCAGATTAAAGCTGCTTTGTTTTGTCTTGAAGTATTTAGATGAATATCAAGGCAGTTATAGGAAATGTTTGTCTTGCCACCCAGGAACCATTTTATTTTTTTCCCTTTACCGGATAAAGTTTTAATCGGCCGTTTGAACCAGAATATATCATCGGTTAATTCTTTCCAGAATAAATCCTGTTTGTGAGTTGAATTTTTCTTATTCCCGGAGGTTTGTAAGTGGGCTGACCAAAAATGAATTGGGTCTGAATTTTTCTGGTTCATACTTGAAACTAATGTTGAGTCGTATTTGAAAAATAGATTAAGTAAAAAGCAAAATCAAAATATTTTTTTTCATTAACTTGGAAGGTGTGATAAACAAAAAGAAAGCCAAATGAATCTTACAGCAAAAGTTCTGATCTTAATTATGATTTACTCAACATTTTCAGCTTCGCAGACTGAAAACCAAAAACCCGGCTTCGAATTTCTTCCTGAAAATCTGAATTTCTTACCATTGCGGGCTAACCAGCAGGAGACACGAATTGGCGTATGGTATCATACAACTACGACAAACCTGAAAGTAGATATCGGTAACTCAATCGACTTGCTTTCATTCTTCTTCCCGGAAATTGATGCCCAACTAACTCTTGGAATAGATTTCACTGCCTACGCTCTTTCAACGAGCTACGGGGGCAACCGGCTTCAGATTGATGCTGTTGATGGATTTTTCGGTGGCAATGCTTCTTTCACAAAAAAATCAGATGGAAATAAATATCAGGCAAGGTTAAGAATTCTTCATCACAGTGCTCACCTTGTCGATGGACACTATGATCTTGATCTGAAGCAATGGATTGATAACCGCGAACCAATACCTTTCACAAAAGATTTTGGCGAACTTACAATTGCTCACGTAATCAACTCATCAATTTTAACTATCAGGTATTACTCCGGATTTGCATATTCAACTCTCGTCAGACCTGATGAACTGAAAAGATACAGCTTACACGCCGGTGTTGAATTTTCAACGGATAAAATATTTGGAAAAGTATTCAAAAATGATGTTAACCTTTTTATTTCTCATCACTTTAACCTTGGGGGTGCGCGTGTTTACAGTGGAAATAATAATTCTGTTCTGGGAATAAAATTTGGAAGCTGGAACGGCAAAGGCATTGTCATCTATTCATCATATTATAATGGGAGCGATGTTTTTAGTAATTACTATAACAGGCGCGTATCAAAATTTGGAATTGGTTTTAATATCGAATTTAACTAGAAGGATAATTCATGAATTCAGTTTTTGAAAGCGAAGTCGAAATCAGGCCTGATGATATTGATATGAACAATCATGTTCACAGCTCGAAATATATTGATTATGTTCTGGCTGCACGATATATACAAATGCGCGAGAATTATAAAATGCCTATGGAAGAATTTCATTCACTTGGATATAATTGGGTAATTTCAGTTTCTCATATTGAGTTTAAGCGGGCGTTAAAACTTGGTGATAAAATTCTTGTTAAAACTCAGATAAAAGAAATTGATGGACCGCATGCAAAGGTTGGTTTCTGGATATTAAAAAAACAAAGTGCCAAAGTTGCTGCAGAAGGTTATTTCATATACACAATGGTTTCATTATCTACCGGGAAGCCCGTGCGTATAAGTGAAGAGCTGATTAAAAGGTATTCGGTGTAAATTCAGGATAAAAGTATTAGCCTTAATGGGGAATTTTTATCCATCCTAAATTGTTAGGACTTTAAAACATAATTATCAATAAGTTTTATGAAAGTCTATCAATTAAAAACCACACAGATTTTGCCGCTTTCGCTCAAAGAAGCCTGGCTGTTTTTTTCGAACCCCGCAAATTTATCCAGAATTACTCCCGGCTGGTTAAATTTTAAAACGACCTCTGATCTGCCTGAAAAAATGTATGCAGGCATGATTGTAACATATAAAGTAAAACCGCTTTTAAATATTCCTCAAACCTGGGTAACTGAAATAACACAGGTAAATGAGCCATATTATTTTGTTGATGAACAGCGTTTTGGTCCTTATAAAATGTGGCATCACGAACATATCTTTCGTGAAAATTCCGATGGGGAATTAGAAATGCAGGATATAGTTAGTTATGTATTACCATTCGGTTTTATTGGAAGAATTGCAAATAAACTTCTCGTAAGAAAAAAGATTGAAGAAATATTTAGTTACAGAAAAAAAATTCTTGAAAAAATTTTCCCCGATAAAAAAGCTTAAAAAAATAAATCAAAGAGTTTTAATAATTTCCCAGTATTTCTCCGCAACAAACCTGTTCCCCATATCATTAAGGTGAACTCCGTCATAAGTAAGAATTCCGCTTTCAGAATTCTCAATATTATTTTTTTCAATATAATTCACAAAATGCATCCTCAAATCGCAAAGCTTCAGATTATATTTTTCAGAAAGCTCTTTTATCGATTCTGAGTAATAATTCAAATCATCATCCTGTGGATTTGAATTGTTTTTATGTTCGCCAATAACAGCAGGAGTTGTAAGGATAACCGAGATCTTATTACTCAATAACTTATTAATTATTGCTTCATAAAACCTGATGAATTTATCTGCATCCGTTCCTGTTCCAAGCAGCGATTTATGCCAAATATCATTTACACCAATAAAAATTACGACTACATCGGGATTTTTATCCAGAACATCCTGCTCAAGCCGCAGGTAAAGATCAGCTACTTTATTGCCGCTGATTCCCGCACCGATTAGCTCATAATCATGCTCTCGTTGTTTCTCTTTAATGATTTTATTCAGAATAGAGATATAACCACCGGGCTGAACTGCTAATTCAGTTATCGAATCACCAAAGAAAATAATTTTTTTCGGCCTGGAGTTTTCATTCATATAAAGTCCAAAAAATATTACTGCTAATAGAATAAAGTACTTCATATTTATAGATTTATTTTAATAATACCATCTTCTTTGTCTGGGAATAGGAACCAACCGTCAATTTATAAAAATATATTCCGCTCGGAAGCTTACCAGCATCAAATTCAACTTCAAAACTTCCCGAAGGTTTATACTCATTAACAAGTGTAGCAACCTCCTCCCCGCTCAAATTAAAAACCCTGAGCGTTTGCCAGCCCCCGGCTGGTGATTGCCAACTTATCTTTGTAACAGGATTAAATGGATTAGGATAATTCTGCTGCAACACAAAATTTAATTCAGAGGAAGTTTCCTCAATATTACCGGAAATATTAGTAACATCAATTTCAAAAAGCGACCGCCCGTGAGTTCCGGCTACTAATTTTCTTGTTGGCTGATGAAAATTTAAATCAGAAACCGGGGAGTTTGGTAAAACATTTCCAAGAACCTGCCAGCTTAAACCAAGGTTAGTCGTATAAAATACACCAACATCACTTCCAACATAAAGCACCGAATCATAATCATAATCTATAATAACTGAATTTAAAGGGACATCCGGCAAATTACCGTTGATACCTATCCAACTTACTCCGAAATCTGTAGTTCTGAAGATATGAGGATTTGTTTCATCAAGGTTGTAACCGCTTAAAGTAACATAAGCCACAGCCGGATTACGTTTATCGGCAACAACATCTGTCATATATCTTTGAGGTAAAACCCCCGTTCTGTCAAACCAATTTGTTCCGCCGTTTGTAGAAACTGATAACCTTGCATCATCCGTTCCTACATAAAGAATCCTTGTCGAATTGTCGCTGCCTATTGCAGAAGAAATACATGTTATTGTACCTAGTCTGCCATTAAGCCCACGTGTTAAATCCGGACTGATTGCATTCCAGCTGTTTCCGCCGTTGGTAGTTTTATGAAGTTTATATGTCCCAAGAAATAGAATATTTGGATTTTGGTTATCCATAATATAAGGAGTTGACCAGTTTGTTCTTGAAAAATCAATTCCTTGCGTTACATCAAAAAAAGATAACCCGCCATCGGTGCTTTTCCCGAGCCCACCGTATTGATACTCAGCATAAATAATGTTAGAGTTTGTATAATCAATTAAAGTATGAAAGCCATCGCCACCGTAAATGAATTGCCAGTTATCAATACTTCCGTCGCCATTTCTTAGCGTTCCGTTATCCTGAGTCCCTCCTGCTTTTACCATCGGCTGAAGATAGTCAATAGTCGAAGCATAAAACTGTGAAATTGGAAGATCATAAGATTTAATCCAGAAGTTTCCGCTGTTAGTAGTAGAAAATATTCCGCCATCGTTTCCAACGATTAAATGATTGGGCGCTGATGGATTTATCCAAAGTGCGTGCTGATCAGGATGTTGTTGATCAAAAGTGCCGCTGTAAGAATAAGTTATATTTGACCAGCTGCCTCCTCCATTAGTGGAGACGAACAAATCTATATCACCAACATATACTTTATTAAAATCGGAAGGATCAACTTCAATTACACCGAAGTACCATCCGAAATTAGAAAATTCAGATGAAAGAATTCCCTGAGGCTGCTGAGTCCAGCTTAAACCTTTATCTGTTGATTTATAGAAATTGTAAAATGTATTAGTACTTCCATTTGGTGAGGAAGCAGATTTGTACAAAGCATAAACATAATTTGAATTACCGGGTGCAACGGCAATACTGATTCTGCCAATTTTGGGATCAGGCCCGGGCAACCCGTTTGTCAAACGGTTCCAGGTAGTACCGCCATCTGTCGACTTGTATATCCCACTGCTTTGCCCGGATGCTTTTCTGAATGAAGGACCACGCAACCGTTCAAACATCGCAGCATAAACTATATTGTTATCTGAGTAATCAATGGCCACATCAATTGCACTGGTTGAATCGTTGAGATAAAAAACTTTATTCCAGCTTGTCCCTGCATCAGTTGATTTATAAATGCCTCGGTCAGGTCCCTTTGAATAAAGCCCGCCGGACACAGCAGCATATATCAGGTTTGAATTCAAATTACTGATTTCTATTTCAGCAATGTGCCTTGAATTTTCAAGCCCGCTGAAAAACCATGTTTCCCCAAAATCAGTCGATTTCAACATTCCGAAACCGGGATAAGAATCTCCGCTCATATTTGCTTCGCCGGTTCCGCAATATATTATTGAAGGATTACCGGGATCAATTACAAGTGCACCGATAGAAAGACTTGGATAGAAGTCTGTTTTGGGTTCCCAGCTGTTCCCACCATCAGTAGATTTGAATATACCGCCTGCAGCAGCCCCGGCATAAATAATATTATTTACCGGGTCAACATCCAGGGCTGTGATTCTTCCGCCAATATTAGATGGGCCTAATGGATACCAATCTCCGTTGAAATTACTTTTACTGATTCTGTTGATAATTACTTTTTGATCAAAAGCCTCAAAGTATTTTTCTGCAGGATAATCCTGATAAGGAAATGCTCTCTGAAAATGAAACCAATCTCCCGGAATATACTTGAAATCAGGTTTTTTATTTTCATAGTCATTTTTGTGAAATAAAACATTTAGAACAAAAGCCAGGATTGGAATAAGAATCAGTAACTTGCCGGAAAGCTTGCTCATAATTACCTCAAAATAAAAACTTCATAATACTTATTATAAAAATTCATTAATTCAAGTAACAAAAAATGCAGCCAAACCACCGAGTATGACAACAGCTGTAATGATAGATGCAGCTCGGGGGTAATTAAATTTCACAAATCCCCAGGCTTTGGCAGCTAAAATCATAAGCAAAATCATAATAATTGTGGCGACAAGACATTCAAGTACTCCGAAAGTAGTGTTAACCCACTGAACTATACTTTTCCCTTTTATGGCAACACCAAAAAGCAAAGTCAAATGAAGCCAGTAAACCAGTAGCGACTCCCGGCTAACATCAAGAATAAGTGATTTGGAAATTTCTTTTTTTCTAAGGAAATAAAAACATAGAGAAAAAATCAAGCATACATACGCAAGTCTCTCAACAAAAAAAATCGGATTTGGTCTGATGGATCTTATGACTTGAGGGAAAAGATCTGAAAGTAACAAATGGCTTAATAAAATTACTATTAAGGAAATGATCATCATTCGTTTAACAAAAAATTCTTCCAAACCCTTCTCTCTGAATTCAAGGAAGATGTTCATAATTACTACGCCCGAAAACAAAAACCCCAGCCAGGGAAACAATGGAAAGAAAGAACCATGTTTCTGATTAAAATAATTAGCAAGGGGAATTGGCAAATAATTACCAAAATCTATACTCCACATTAAAGGAGAAATTGCAACAATTATTATAACCAGAGTTAGAATTACAAAATGATAAAGCCTGTCATTCTTAATCGCAAGTCTGATGATAAACAACAACAAAAGCCCTGTTGCAATACACTGAAGAACATCAACATTATAAAAGCCCAGAACTTTTTCATAAGATATTTCATAAATCATTTTTCTCATTGAAAGAACAGGCAGATGCAATGAGTAACCAGCGATAAAAACCAGACTTATTCTTTGAAGCCGCTTCCAGAAAGCTTTACCAAAATTTCTTTGTTCATCAAGCTTGCTTCGAGATGAAAGCACAAAAGCTATTCCTGAAACAAAAAGAAAAGATGGTGCTACCAAACCATTTATAAAATTCAGGACACTAAACCATCCGGTTTGTTTAACAGATGGAATTAACATCGAATTAAAAACATGAACTTCTATCATAACGAGCAAAGCAATTGCTCTGTGCAGATCGACAAAATGTAAACGAGATTGCTTGTCCACAATAAAATGTTTATCTTTAATGAATTCTCCTGACAAACATAACTAATATGAAGCTAAGTTTTATTCCTCAAAGCCTAATTTCATTTTTTATTCTTTGGGTTCCCAGCTTTGCCCTTCGCAGGGGATATAATCAACGGTTGGATGTTTATCGTACTTATTACAGAAAACAGAGCTTGGAGAAAAATGTTTACAGGAAGAACAAAGAGTACCTTCAACAACATCCTTGCTTCGCTCTTCAAATTTTCTATACTGAGAAACAGTTGGATATATTACCAGTAAATAAATGGCCAGAATACTTATGAACCACCAATATCTAAAATCAATATAGCTGCTCAAGATAATCAATCCCGGAATTACTATGGCTAATCTTACTAATGTCCAAAAAACTATTTCGCCCATAATTATAAATAATCCGATGTTTTATGAATTTGATTAGATCTCACGACTAAGGGCAAAAATTACTGATTCTTATAAGTGTAATAATAGGTAAAAATTACTTGTGGTTCTAGAAGGAAAGTGGTATTATTTAGGAGTTTTTATTAAAAAATATTATTTCCTGATAAAAACAACAAATAAATAAAGATTTGTGAGCGCGGGTGGGCTCGAACCACCGACCCTCTGCTTAAAAGGCAGATGCTCTACCCCTGAGCTACGCGCCCAAAAATTTGAGCAACAAATATATAAAATGTGTTTTTCTATTACAAATATTTAATAATACTAATTGAATTACCATGAACAAGAATTACAAAATCCTTATCTGCGATGATAATGAAGCATTCTGTTATTTACTGAAAGAACAATTACTTGAAGAAGGCTTTAATGTTGACGCAGTTTATGACGGCAGCTTTGCGATCGATGCCATAAAGAAAAAAAACTACGACGTTCTTTTACTTGATCTGAATATGAATGACGTACAAGGTGAAGAGGTGTTAAAGTTTGTAATGGAATATAACGTCTCTCTGCAGGTTATTATTCTTACTACGATTGAAGAAATAAAAAAAGCAGTGCAATGCATTAAAATGGGCGCTTATGATTATCTCACAAAACCCTATGATAAAGATGATTTGATTTTCTCAATCAACCGCGCTTGTGAACATAAAGATTTGATAGTAAAAACAACATTGCTTTCTAAAGAAGTAAGCAAAAAAAGTTCTGATACAATCGTTGGCAAAAGCACTGAGTTAAAACGAGTTATGAACCTGGCAATGAAAGCTGCAATGTCTGATTCCAATATTTTAATTGAAGGAGAAACAGGAACCGGAAAAGAATTATTTGCCGAATACATTCATAAACATTCAGCCCGAAAAGAAAAACCTTTTGTTGTAATAAATTGTGCTTCTTTGCCTGACCAGCTGATAGAGAGCGAACTTTTCGGTCATGAAAAAGGGGCATTCACTGATGCCAAATCAACCAAACAGGGATTAGTTGAAATTGCACATGGCGGAACTTTGTTCCTTGATGAAATCGGTGAATTAAGCCTTGCTCTTCAGCCAAAGCTTTTAAGATTTCTCGAGAATGGAGAATACAGAAGGATTGGCGGTATAACCAATCTTACCTCAAACGTAAGAGTTATTGGTGCTACAAACAGAAACTTACTTGAGGAAGCCGATAATAAAAACTTCAGGAAAGATCTTTTATTCAGATTAAATGTAATTACACTCACTATTCCGCCGCTGAGGGACAGAAAAGAAGACATTCTATTGCTTGCAAATCATTTTCTTGAAACAAAATCACCAATCAGAGCGCCGAAACATTTATCGCCTGAAGCTGAACAGGTTCTTCTCAATTATAGTTTTACCGGAAACATCAGAGAGCTTGAACACATTATTGAACGGGCTATAATTTTTGCTGAAACAGAATTCATTCAACCGGAAGATTTAAATCTTCCTTTGGCAAACTTGCCAATCCGTGCATTACAGGTTGCTGATGGTGAGCAATTTCCGGTTGAGCTTATAAGTATGGATGACGTTGAAAAATGGCATATCGCAAGAATATTAAAAAAGAACCGGTGGGACAGGGCAAGAACAGCAAACGACCTTGGAATAAGCCCTAAAACACTCTACACAAAAATCAAAAAGTATCAGCTAAAGCAAGATTAAATGTCTGAAAAAATACTCCTATCATATTTAAAGGATATTTTTATTTCATGGGAAGGAGAGGGAATTGCATTTGCTGATCTTGATTTCAAAATCTTATGGCATAATGAGGCCTTCAAAAAAACACTTAATGAGAGCAGAATTAAGAACCGATCTCTTACATCTCTTGTTACAGGTTTAGAATCCGAACAGCTTAAAAATTTATCCGTCACAATAAATTTTAAGGTTATTGTTAATGATATAAGTACTTCATTGATAATTCAGCCAATAAAAACCAGTGGTGACATTGTTGGTTATTTAATAAGAGTCAGCGCAGATGCTGCCGGAAAATCTTCAGCCCGCATAGATGATGAGATTGTGAAAAACAATCTTGATTTTCAAAGTGAACTTTTAAAGATTTTAACATTACTTGTAAGGGAGAATTCCCCCTCGGTTATAGCCCGTGAACTTTTAATGAGCTCTATTCTTCTCAGCAAAGGGGATTTCGGTTTGGTTACCATCAATCAGGATGGGGCAGGTATTGAGTTTTTATATTTTGATCCGCCCAAACAAATAAAAAATAAACCCGAACTGGAAAAAGAAATTCAGTCCAGCGCATCGTTCATAAATAAATGGCTTCTGCTGAATAAGAAATCGTTGATTGTTCAGAATAAACCTGCAAGCATAGGATTCAACCTGATTAAAGAATTAAATTGCGAAACTCTTGTATTATCTCCCTGCATTTTCGACGGCAAACTAACAGCAACGATTTATGTTGCGAAAAAATCAGAATTATTTTCTTCTCTACAAATTAACAACATCGAACAGCTTTCTATCCTTCTCTCATTTGCAATAAGCAGCATCAGGACAAGGGAATTAAATAATGCTCTTGAAGGTAGATTACTGCAGGCACAAAAACTGGAAACAATCGGTAAGCTTTCAAGCGGGATGGCGCATGACTTTAATAACCTTTTGGCAAGCATATTCGGAAGCTTAAACCTGCTGAAAAGCCGGGTACCTGAAAATGAGAGCGTAAGCAGGTTGATTGAAAATATTGAAAGCTGTTCCATCCGCGCAAAAGATTTAACCACAGGGCTTTTATCATTCGGGAAACCAATTCCGAAAAGAAAAGAACTGGTTCAACCCAACCGGTTATTAAACGAACTCAGCAAAGTAATTTCTCAAACTTTTCCTAAAGCCATAACCTTTCAAACAGAATTCAGTCCGAAGCTTTATGATATAATCGGAAACGGAACAGAAATCTACCAGGTTCTTCTTAACCTGTGTGTAAATGCCAAAGAAGCCATAAGCGGAAAAGGAACCGTAACTTTATCAGCAGACAACATAATAATTGATGAGTCAAATGTATTTCTTTATCCACTCTATAAACCGGGAAAGTACGTTTGTTTTTCAGTTAAGGATACCGGCTCCGGAATTAAGGAAGAAGATATTCCGCGAATTTTTGATCCGTATTTTTCTACAAAGCAAAAGGAAACCGGATCGGGGCTTGGTTTATATGTTACATATGGAATTATAAAAGCTCATAGCGGTTATGTTGATGTAACAAGCACTTTAAATCAGGGCACAACATTTAAAGTTTATCTCCCGTCCTTCGAACCCAATAAAGCCAGAGAAGAAAAAGCCGGCGAAAAAATTATTTTACTCGCCGATGATGAAATCATGCTGAGAGATCTGCTTGCCGAACTTCTTGAATCAAACGGCTATGCTGTTGTAAAAGTAACAACCGGTGAAGAAGCTGTTAAAGTACTTAAAGAAGAAATTAAAGTGGACCTGGCGATTATAGATTACAATATGCCCCAGATGAATGGATTAGATTGTGCTATTGAGATCAGAAAGTTTAATGAAGAAATGCCGATTATTCTTTCCTCGGGAAGTATGTATATAGATGAAAACTTTGACCTGAAGAAATACAAAATAAACAGTAAGCTTTTAAAGCCCTACGAATTTGAAACTATGCTTTCAACAATCAGGAAATTAATTTGACGGGGAATCTGTCTCATCACCGTTCTCAAGTTTTATCATCTTAATATCATTAGTGTATTCCGAAATAACAGGATTCTTTATCTCATTGAGTTGATTGAGAACATCAGTGATTTCTTTTACGGCAATTTCAAGATATTTAATTCTGTTAAGAATAGATTCTTTAGATATTTCATCCTTATTCAGCTCACGTTTAATTGCAGATGAAGTCAGGCTCAGTAGTGTAAGCGGTTGTTTTATTTTATGGTTTGCTGTAACTACGGTTGCAATGAAAGTATTTTTCTTCTCAGCATCCAACAAAAGTTTTTGTGCCTCTGAAAGTTTAAGTGCCGATTTAACCCGTGCAAGAAGCTCAGTTTTGTTAAAAGGTTTTTTGATATAATCGAATGCACCGGATTCCAGGCCTTCTTTTGTATCTTCGGCTCCGGATTTTGCTGTAACAAGAATTATCGGGATACCGGAGGTTTCAGGATTGCGTGTGAGAGTTTTACAAACTTCTATTCCGGTAATGTCTGGCATCATAATATCAAGCAAAATCAGATCGGGAAGCTCATTTAATGCTTTTTCAATTCCGGTTTTACCGTCGTAAGCTGTAATTACTTCATAGCCTTCGTGTTCAAGCCTGTCTTGAAGCATGAAAACATTTTCTGGTAAATCATCAATTACTAATACCTTTTTCATTATCTGTTGATTTTATTTTTGTAAACTGCTGATCAATTTTGAAAGACATTAAAGAAGGATTTACGGGTTTAGGAATGTAATCGTCAAATCCATGCCTGAGGATTATTTCCTTATCACCAATCATAGCTTTTGCAGTAACAGCAAAAACCGGTATCTGCGCCCATCTGGGATTTGATCTTATGCTCTTGAGCGTCTGGAATCCATCCATTACCGGCATCATTATGTCGAGCAAAATTAGATCCGGTGTTTTTAATTCAAGAGCTTTAAGGCATTCCATTCCGCTCCGGGCTAAAGTCGTATTGCAATTGCAGGATTCAACAATCTCTTTAATTGTAAACAACGTGTCGGAGTCGTCGTCAACTATAAGCACCTCGCCAAGAAAACCCTGCTCTTCAAGTTGAGGAATTGTGATAGATACCTCCTCCTCAGAAATATTTTCTGCCCCGGATTCGGATTGCTTTTTAAGAATACTGGTAATCTCCTGTTGTTTTATCCTGTCTCTGACAACTTTCAGAACATCCATAGGATGCCCTTTTGATTTTACTGTTATGTCTTCTACCACATCAGTCAATGACTTCTTTTCTTCATCGGTCAGATCTTTTGCGGTGCTTATAATGATCGGAATATGCTTGGTTTGATTACTAGATCTTAACTTATATGAAAGTGTAACCCCATCCAATTTAGGCATAAGTAAATCAAGAATTATCAGGTCAGGCTGAACTTCTGCTATTTTATTGAAAGCAAGCTCGCTGTCCTGAATGTATTCAATTCTTACCTGTTCATCTTTAAACTCTTTTCTGAATTTTTCAAATTCAAGTTCATCATCATCAACAAGCACAATTTTCTGTATTCTGCGTTTTGCAAGTCCTTCCAGTTTTGTCATTGCTGAAATAAGTTTGTCGGATGAAATAGGCTTTACAAAATATTCGAACGCTCCCAATCCATAGCCTGCATTTTTTTCTCCCATAATCGAAATCAGGATAACGGGAATATCTTTTGTGTCAGGATTTTCTTTTAGCTCTTTAAGAACTGTCCAGCCATCTTTAACCGGCAGCATAACATCCAGAGTAATTGCGAATGGCTGATATTCAATTGCTTTTGCAATTCCCTCATCACCATTTTCAGCATAAATTACTTCATATCCTTTTGATGCAAGATATTGGCCGAGAGTATATCTGACTTCGGAGTCATCATCAATTACAAGTATTGGATTTTTTCGGTTTTTTATCAAAGTCTGGACATCAACTTTTATATCAGCTTCCCTGATTGATTCTTCAACGAAATTAAGTGGAACCATAAACTTAAAAGTTGTACCTGAACCAATTTTGCTTTTTACACTTATTGAGCCTTTTAATAAATCAGCAATTCTTTTACAGATTGCCAGCCCAAGTCCTGTACCGCTGTATTTTCTTGTTGTTGTTCCGTCAATTTGTCTGAATTCTTCGAAGATAATCTTTTGATCTTCTTCAGAAATACCGATTCCAGAATCAGATACTTCAAAGCGAACTTTGCCTTCTTCAAGAACGGCAATATGAAGCTCAACAAATCCATGCTCAGTGAACTTTACAGCATTACCGAGCAAATTAATTAGTACCTGGGTTACTTTACCTTTATCGGTATTAACTATCAATCTCGTGTTTGATTCTCTGAAAACTCTGAATGTTAATTTTTTGTCAATTACAAGCGGATTGATATTGCTTTCAATTTCTTCGATAAGGTCTTCAAGCATAAAGTCTTCATTTCTGATTTCCATTTTTCCCGCTTCAATTTTTGATAGATCGAGAATGTCGTTAATCAGATTCATCAATCTCTTGCCGCTTTTAAAAACCACCTCCAGTCTTTCACGATTTTTATCATCAATAGTTGCTTTTTCAAGTATAAGCTCGGTAAGTCCCAGAATAGAATTCATAGGAGTGCGCAGCTCGTGAGACATACTGGCGAGAAACTGAGATTTAACTTTTGTGGATTCTTCAGCTTTTTGTTTCTGTACCTCCAGTTCTGCTGCCTTTTCTTTTAACTGGTTATGAAGCTCAATTAAAGTTTCATTCTGCTGACGAATATGTATATTCTGTTTTTGATAATCTTCATTTAATTCTCTTAGTTCATTTACAAGATTCTCAAGCTGAAGTAAAGCAGTTGCGTTGGTAATTCCTATAGCTAGCTGTTCCTGGATCTTTCCCAGATATTCTTTAGCATCGTCAGTTGGCTCATTAACAGAACCAAGCTCAAGAATTGAAATCACTTTATTGTTATAAACTACGGGAACGATCAACAAATACCTGATTTCAAATGAGATTACTCCGGTTGATACAACCGGCAGATTTTCATTTGAGCTAATAATAAGCGTTTCTTTATTTTTAATCACCCGATCAAAAAATTCAATATTTTCTTTTGCTACAATTTTAGATTTTTTAAATCCCAGAGCTGATGTAAGCGAGATGTTCCCGTCATTTACGCTATAAATTGCTCCCACAACAAATCCGCAGGTATTCATTATTTTTTTCAGGGCAGCTTCGGCGATTTCACTTAATGTCGGATTTTGATTGATAAGAGTTATAAACTCGGAGTATTCGTTTTTTGCCTTTAGATTTTTCTCAAGCTCTTCAAGCATTTCATTAAATGCATTTGCAAGCTGGCCAAGCTCATCCTTGCTTTTCACAATAATTTTATTTTTAAAATTACCGCTTTTGGTGATTTCCGTGGCTTTACTTAACTGGGTAATTTGCTTCCTTATACGATCAGTAAATAAAAAGGTAAGAATTAATGAGAGTATTATCCCTGCAAGCCCAATAATAATAAACATATCTCTCAGCGAAGTTCTTAACCCCGCAGCTTCACCTAAAGTTGTGAATATGAGGAATGAGATTTTATTATTTTTTTCCAAATCATCAGCTGGTTTATAAATAGTTGCGATGATATCGGTCGACTCATTTCCCTCGGTGAAAAGGTCAAAATTATTTTTAAACTGCAGATCGTGGTATGCCAGATTAAGCATGTAAACAAAAGGCTGCGTAAGAGAAGGATTTGAAACCTCAAGTACTGAATTATTATATGCAAGAGCAATTTCGGAGTTTATCTTTCTTGAAAGCTCATTGAGTACCTGACCATCAATTATCTTTCCGTAGTAAAACGTTCTTCCATCTTCTCCCGAAAATTTCTTTATAATTGCATATGGATTGTTATTAATAAAATCTTCAATTAAAAATTTTCCTTCGGGCAAAACAACCAATTCGCTTACAGCTTTCCGAATAACGGAATCTGAATTTTTACCTGATGTTTCGAGAATAAAGTCTATCTTAGAATCCGTTTTTAATACTTCGCTATTCAAATATGAGTCAATGCCGTTAAGCCGAAGCAGAAAAAATCTCTCATCAGTATCCTGAATAAATCCGCGATATTCATAAATAAAATTGTTTGCAGAATTAAGCAGGTGCTGCGATCTCTGCGAAGAAATAACGTTGTACATTATTGAATAGAATGCAATTGCAGAAGTGAAGATAATCATTACTACTATTGCAAAATTAATAAGCAATATTCTGAAACTTATTCGCATAATATTTTAGGTCTTTCTAGTCTCTTTGAAGGACTTTTCGGATAGTAATCAGGAGTTCGTCAAAGTCATATGGTTTACTTATGAAGTCACTCGCACCCATTTTGGCAGAATCAATTGCGCTTTTAACATCTGCATAAGCAGTTAATACAATAATTTTTATCTGTAAGTTTTGTTCTTCAATCTGTTTCAGCACTTCAAATCCATCAACACCGGGCATCTTTAAGTCCAGAAGCAAAAGATCGTATATTTTTTGGTTCAGGAGATTAATAACATCCTTACCGCCGTAAACGCAATCTACTTCATAGCCAACTTCACGAAGTTCTTCCTGAAGAACATTACATAAATTAATATCATCATCAACTATGAGAATTGATTCCATTTTTTAATTGGTCTCTTCGTTTTGATTTTTAATTTCTTCATTTAACTGATAATACCTGATTTTATCGCGGTTCCTGAGAACTTCATTCTGAAGAACGTTTTCCTCACGGGGTCCTGCCAGACGGTCCTTAAGGGTTGGAACAAGATCGGCTTTAATCAGGATCACAAGTTCTTTTTTGCGCAATTCGATTCCATCGCTGCCGGTTAAATATCTTATGCCCAAAACCCACCATGGCAAATCTTTAAGAAAAGGAATTCCATTTCGCACTTTGACTTCTTCATTCACAAAAAGCCCGCCAAGTATAGTTTCTTCTCCATCGAGCATAACAATCTGCGTGCTTGCAGTTGTCTTTTTAATTTCTGTAGTTCCTTCGCCCTGAACAAATGAACTCCTTTCAACAATAATATTGAGCAGCATATAATCTACACCATCTTCACTGTAAACATATGGTGTGACTTCAATTATTGTTCCAGTCGGGAAGAATTTTTCAACAGTATTGCCCGCAAAGTCTCTTGTTCTTACAGAGAAATCAGAACCGACCTGAATGCGTCCTAGCTTTCTGTCTCTGACAATTATATTTGGGCTTGCGATGATTTCACCAAGGTTTTCAGTTTCAAAAAACTTAAACATTGCAGTTGCTTCACCGAAGAAACCACCAATGTCAAAATCGGTTGATGTATTAATATTGAAGCCCTGCTCTTGTGCAGTTGTTTCACCTTCATTCTGAGTCTGACCCTGAGTTGATTCTCCAATAAGAGAACCTCCCACGTCAAGACCTTTTTTAGAAAGAAGAAACTGCCAGTCAATACCTCTTTTTCTTGATTCATTAACATCCATTTCAAAAAAGACAGCTGATATTTTAACCTCGCGCGAATCCACTGAAGCATATGTGTCAATTGTTCTTTCTTCCTGGATTTCATTACTCTTCTTGATAATAATTACATCTTCCTTTTCTTCATATATCAGCCCGGCATACTGAACAATAATCACCAAAGCTTTATCATAAGGAATATTTGTAAGCTCAACACCAATCGGGGAGTCGCTTTGATATATTGAAACTATTTTTTTACCTGTTGTACTTTCGCTTACTTTGTTCAGCAGCTCAACCGCCTTGTTAAAAGGAAGATTGGCGGACATGGTTACAAGTTCGTCAGGGTTACGATATGTTTTAAGTGACTTCTCAAGATATTGTTGAGCAATCACCTGCGAGATAATTACACAAGAAAAAATTGCTATGCTAATAAGTTTTTTCATGTTATGGCTCGTTTTCAGTTTTCTGATTTGTTATCTCTCTTTCAAGCTCAAGATTAACTTTTTCAATTATTCCACCTTTATTCAGTATGAAGCTTACTTTGTTATTATCATAATCAATCTTGGTTAAATAACCAAGATAAACCTGCTCACCTTCCCAAATAAGATAAGAATTGCCTTTGGCATCAACGAGAAAAGCTCCTTCAGGAATTAATGCCAGCAATCGGGCGCCCTGAACATCAAGTAATCCATCCACATTAGGCGGAATTTCATTTCTAATCAGTGGATAGAAAGCATCGTGAAGTTTTCTAGCAATCAGATTGTTTTCTTTCACATCTGCAGGTGCAAACCTGTTATCATTTGAAAAATAAACCCGAACCTCCATTGCATAACTGACCAAAAACTGGGGAACCTGTTCTTCATCCAGAGAAACAAGGTTCGTTATTGAAAAAGATGTTATTTTTTTTAATTCCTTACTGAATTCAATTGCATATATCAGGCTATAAATATCATTAAACGTGCCACTTCCATTCAGCTTATAAAGGTAATAGAAAAAGTCTTTGTCCTGTTTTTGTTCGGCAAATTCTGTATTTACTTTGATAAGAGGAGAGGTGGTAGAAGTTACATTGTTGAGGAAATTAAAGAACTTAATTGAAGATAGGTTTTGGGGTATGTTGAATTTCCTGTTGGCTAAAATGGAATCCAGTCTGTCTGCTTCTACTTTAAGTTCTGCATACTGAAGCTTGAGAGCTTCTGTATCATATTTATTTGCCTGGAGCTCTTTAAGTTTTTTTGACTTTTCATCCAAATCACTTTTCTGGAACAGGAAAATATATCCAAATCCCAGAACCAGGATTAGAATCAGTAATCCAACAAGCCCAAGAGTACTTCTTATTTTTTTATTCATTCTTTCTTCGGGAAGTTTGAAAGATTAAATGTGATGTTAAACTTATAGGCATTTTTATCCCTAAGCATTTCGTAAGTAACACTATTTAGAGTGGCAGATTCAAAAGAATAAGCAAACTCAGTCATAACGTTTTTCGAAAGTGAATACCCCTCAACTGCAACCAGGTCTCCTTCTCCCCGGGCAATTTTAGTTATCCAGAAGTTCTGTCTTTGTCCGCAAAAGTCAGAAATGTGCTCAACAATTTTTCTGAGAACTTCTGTTCCTGCTGTTGCAGAGTCAAGTATTGCCTGGGTCTGATCAAAACTATTTATTCTGGTTTCGAGGCCGGCAATTTGAGTGAGTATTTCCTGATTTTGAATCTGCAGCCTGGTTAATTCTTCAATTTCAGTATTCATCCTGTTTATTTCTCTTGTGTTCTGTAGAATCTGATAGGTAATAAAAAATGCGGCTGCAAATAAAAGCGGCAGCATCGCATAACCATGCCAGGAAAACTGGAAAAATTTCTGCTCTTCTCTAACAGATTTTGGAAGAAGCCGAATACCTTTGTGCTCTTGAGATAATGTATCATAATAATCGGTTGCAACAGCAATAGGAATGCAGAATGTTGAAAATGAGTTTTTGATCTCATCTTCAATTAATGATAAATCAAGATCATCAAACTCGAGCCTCGATACATTTGCTTCGGGGAATGTACCGTAGAATGAAAGAATAATATTTTCAGAATCATCTTCGCCGCATACAATTATATTGTCTAGCGAAGTTATTCCACCGTTTTCCATTTCAAGCAATATTTTCGAAAAATAAACATCGTATGTATGCAGGTTCACTGTGCCGATGTCAAGAGTTGCACCGAGGTGTTTAAGCTTTCTTCCATGGAGAAATATCAACTTACTGTATTCCTTGCCAATATAAACAATAAGCGAGTAGTCATCAGGAAAGAATTTTTTTCTTTTAGCGACATAATAGGCAAGGGATATTTCAGCACTTTTTGCGGTTGGAATTTTATAATTTCGCCTGTCGTTCAAACGAGCCAGACTATTAATCAGATTTATGCAGGCAACTTCTCCCGGAATAAATACCGATAATAAAGATCGGTCAGAAAGCTCTACATAATCTAAACTTTCTTTTTCGACAACAATATTCTTTGTTTCTCTGATATCTTCAATGATAAGCTGGTTTAACTTGGATGCCTTTGGTTGTTTAGCTCCCTCAAAAACATGATAATAAACGGCAGGTTCGGTTAAGGCCGGAATAAAAAGGTGTTTATTCAGGTTCAATCCATAGAGCGATTGTTTTATGCCCGTAATTGAGGATTCATACATATTGCGTTCAATTGCGCCGGCATCTTTTTCGATTCCAAGCAAAGACGTATCATCACTTTCCAGGTTAACTCCCCCAATTCCTTCCTCAACATTTAGTGTTGAAACAGGAACATCAGCAGTTGCTATCCTGTAAACCTTGAGTTTGTTATTCTCTTTGTTTACTACAACAATTTTTATATCGTTACCTTCGCAGTATGTACAAACAAGAGGTTTCATTATACTGATGCCAATAATTCTTTAATTCTGTTTTTATTGTTTGCATAGGAAACTGCAGTTTCTGCAGAAATTCTCCTTTCCAAATATAATCTTTTTAAATCCTGTTCCATCGTTATCATTCCCAAAGATCCCCCCTGATTAATCATCATATAAATTTCTGAAATATTATTATTCTTTATTGCGGCCCGAACACTTGGAGTTACTATTAACACTTCTTTGGCAAGAACCCGTTTCCCATCCAGGCTTGGAAGAAGTTTTTGTGACACAACTGTTATTAACACATCTGCAAGTCTGTTTCTTACGCGTTCTTGTTCGCTTGGATGACACTCTGCAATAATTCTGTCTATCGATTCCATTGCAGAAGAAGTATGAAGTGTTGAAAAAACTTTATGACCTGTATCTGTAACTTCCAGTGCAGCCATTATAGTATCCGGATCTCTCATTTCACCAACTACTATGATGTCAGGGTCCTGCCTAAGTGACTGAATAACTCCATCTTTAAAAGATAAAACGTCTCTTCCGACTTCTCTATGTCTGATAATTGAAACATTAGAAGTATGTACGTACTCAATCGGCGAGGCAATTATAACAATATGGCAAGGATCATATTTGTTATGATCGTCAATGAAAGAATCAAGTGTGGTTGATTTTCCTGAACCTGTAATTCCTGTTACGAGGGATAATCCAAACTTAATGTACGAATGACTCATCATCTTGACAGCATTCGGATGGAAACCAAGAGATGAAAGAGGACGTATTGTAACATTAATTGCTCTCATGTTCAAAGCAAGTGTGTCGAGATCAAAATAGGCATCTGCTCTGAATCTTACGTTTTGTTTTCGTCTTTCATAGAAGAATGTATAACTAAAATCGAGGTTTTTTGAAACGGCAAGGAATTTACGCTGGTTTGAATTGAATAGATTGATTATAAAAACAGCTGCTTCATCAGTGGTTAATTGAGGAAGTTCTTTAACCCGTTCTTTCTTTCCATGAATTCGCATCCAAACATAACCGGCATTTCCGTGACCGCCGACTTCAATATCAGAGGCCTCGCGTTCGAGCATCATAGTGAGGAATTTGTTGAATAAATTACGGAGGGTTAATCTATCTTCCGGTCGCATGCTTTCAATATTATCCAGAATATAAGTTATTCTTTCTGGACCGAAGTGTGTCTCAGGAATAGATTTTACAAAATTCGAAAGAATAGTTTTTTCAGGAACTTGAACCACACGAACCCTTTCAAAAGTTCTAAACGCTAACTTATAATGTATTTAGCAGAAAGACAAGCAGAATTTTATTTAAATTATTACAATAACTTAAATTATTTCATATGCTTATCTTAAGGTTCAAAAAGAAAGCCGGTTTTATGTGGTAATATTTACTATTGAGGAGAGTAATTATTCCTCTGAAGTACCAGCTAATACTTCCTCAATTGATGTCAGACCTAGTTTAACTTTCTCTAGCCCGGATTCACGAAGGTTTAGCATTCCATCTTTTTTTGCCTGAATCCTTATAGATTCTTCATCAACTTCCGCCCCCGATCTTACTATGATTTGCCTGATATCTTTGGTAAAATAGAGTGCTTCGTGAATTGCAATTCTACCTTTATAGCCTGTTCCGTTACATTTATCACATCCTCGGGCTGAATAAATAGTGTAATTCCGCCATTCTGCAATATTAAGGCCTGCAGCATTCATAAGACCTTCGTCAAAATTTACCACTCGCTTTTTACAGTTTGAACAGAGCTTACGGATCAATCTCTGTGCCACTATGAGATTAATAGCATATGCAATTAGAAAAGGTTCTATACCCATTTTATATAATCTTGCAACCGCGCTGGGTGCATCATTGGTATGAAGAGTTGAGAATGTAAGGTGCCCTGTATTTGCCAATTTAATTGCCACTTCTGCGGTTTCTTTATCTCTCATTTCTCCAACAAGCACTATATCCGGATCGTGTCTTAATATTGAGCGAATTGCTTGTTCAAAGTTCATCTTATGACCAATCTTCAACTGCCTTGCACCCTGAATAACATATTCAACCGGATCTTCAACTGTCAATACATTAACAGTTGGATCAATCACCTGGTACAGAGCAGCAACGAGAGTAGTGCTCTTTCCACTTCCCGTTGGTCCGGTTAGGATTACCATCCCCTGTGGTTGATTTATTGCTTTAACAAAAACATCCATTGTATAACCCGTTAGACCAAGAGCGTTTAAATCCTTAATGACTTTACGATCATCAAGAATTCGGATTACAATGCTTTCGAACTTATTTTTTAATTCTGTTCCTACCATCGGAAGAACCGAAACTCTGAAACGAATCACGTTTCCATCTATCTCTCTCTGAATGAACCCATCCTGAGCTAATTCTCTTTCAAATCTGTCCATTCCCTTTGCCCGGTCTTTGACTACAGCAGCAACAGCTTCTGGCAAAGTATTTTCCTGCACGTGCCATAGCTGAAGATTACCATCTATTCTGAAAATGATTTCGGTTTTCATTCCTGCCTTGGGAAGAAAATGAATATCACTGGCTCCTCGTCTTACCCCTTCAACCAAAGCACCTTCAACAAGATTTATAAGAGCGCTGCGATTAATTTCAGCATCAAGCTCTTCTTCATCAACTGAAGAATCGTCTTCTTCAACGTGATATTCAACTCCCTCCTCCTGCATCATTTTCAAATAAACATTTTCCGGAGGAAGAATTGTTTGAATTATCTTTTCATAATCTTTTTTCTTGATGAAAATTACTTCATATTTTTTAGCATTTAGCCCAAATGCAATTTTAGGAATATTCCGATCGGTGGGATCTATTGCCGCGAGAATTAATTTATCTTTTATTCTCTCGTCATACATAAAAGGAAGCACAGCATGCTTGGCCATTAATGCCTTTAACGGTTCGCTTGCATTATTAACCATCTGCTTAATTATTTCAAGGCGCTGCGGGGGAATATCTTCGGGACGAGTATCAAGTTCTCTGAATGCATATAAAATTGCCACCTCCCTGAAAATGACATCATGATCATACTGAAAATCATGCACAAGTATTTGCGCAAGATTTCTTTTGATCTTACTCTTATCATTAGCTTTTGCTGCTAATGCTTTTTCAAGAGTGGCCGAATCAATTATGCCTTTTTTAAAAAGGAGATAACCGATTTTGTCGGTCATCTCCACGTTGGATTCGATCATGTAAACATACTTTTAATCTGTTCAATCAGAGCTCCTATTTCTGCCGGGTTTTTGGGTCTTACAGTAGCTGTTTCGGCAGAGACTAAAGTTAAAGCAATCATTACAAACATAATAATCATTGCAATAATAACCTGAATCAGTTCAATCAGATTTTTTAATTTATAAACAGTTTCGCTTTCATAATAATTTGCCAGCTGGAGCGAAGTGTTTTTAATAGTTCCTGTCTCTTCACCGGAATGCAAACGTGACAAAGCAGTTTCGGTAAAAACACCGCTGGCAGTAAATGCCTCCGTCATTCCGACGCCTTTTTTAATCATCATAGGAATGGCGATGTTTTTAACCCGGTCTTCAAAGTATCGATTGCCCGTTGCCTCTGCAGCAATTCTTATCGGTTCTATACTTTCAGCGCTCCCACTATACAATGTATAGAAAACGCGGCAATAAACTTCAATAAGAGTTTTATGCACAAGAGGGCCAAGCACAGGAATTTTCAGAATATACTGATCGAAAAGGATTCTGCCTTTTTTTGTTCGCGACCACTGAAACAATGCAATTGGCGGCAGAACGATAAAAGCAGTTACGAGCCAGACATTTTCAATGAGAAAATCACTCATTTTCAGAGTGAATGCCGTCATAGGGGGTAAGTCAATTCCAAACTTTACAAAAAGTCTTGCTGTTTCAGGAAATATGTAAGCAACATAAAAAATGACAGCAAGAAAAAGCACAAAAACAGTGACAGCAGGGGTTATTAAAGCACTTCTCAAATTTTTTCTGAATTCCTGTCTTCGTTCCAGAAACTTTGCTGTTGCTTTATATATCTCAGTCATATTACCACTTTTTGAAGCAAGTCCCAGCATATAAGAAGTAAATTTTCCGAAAACATGCTGGTATTTTAAGAAAGTGGCTTCGCTGTCTGCTCCTTTTTTTAACTCGTTATTAATTTCTTTCAGTGCATTTTTTAAAGTAGAGTTCTGAGTGTCATTGATTAAAAGATTTAGTATTTCACCATAAGGCAGTTTTTGATCAAGCAGTTCAGCACTAATTTTAACAAAAGTAACTATATCGGCAACAGGCGGCTTACGTTGAACTTCAAAAAGTTTTTTATTAACAGAAAGAACTTCATAACCTAGGCGGGCTAACGCCTCTTCGACTTCCTTTTTGTTGAAGGCTTTTTGTTCGCCGGTAATAGGCTTTTCTTTTCCCTTACGAACTTTATAAAGGAACGTTGCCTTCTTTTCAATTGATTGAATCTTCAATTGATTTTTTTCGGCGAGTCTGGAAATTTTCTTTTTCGTTTCAGATAGTGAATCTCCAGAAAGCGAGCCTGTTAACGATTGGCCATTGGCCTTGATAGCCGTAAACTTTAATTCAACCATATATCCCTTTAAAATACGAAGAGGCTGATAAAATATTAATAATTTACCAGCCTTTCAAAGTTTGACTAATTAACCGTTAGTTATTTTTAGTGATCTGTATCGAATCAGCTGTAACAGTAGCAGTATACTTAACAGGGCTGCCGCCTTGTTTTTCGTTACCGGTACCTGTAATTGTAAAAGAGGTTCCTGAACCGGTTCCAGTGTATGAACCATTAGCTGTTGTAGCTAACTGGGTAGGAATAGTCCAACCTGTGAATGTATTTCCGCCACCACCCATAGAGGTTGGTTTCTTGTAATACTGCTGAGCCATTGCGCCCAGGTTATTCAAATCTGAAATTACTCCATCGCGGTTTGCATTTACTGCGTTTGCATTAAATAAGTTAATACCTACTACTACTGCGATACCAACTACGATAACGCCGAGCACGATGAGAAGAAGTTGTTGTTGACCCATTTTAGTTCTCCTATGTTGTTTGGTTGAGTTAGTTGTTTAACTGAATTTTAGAGTTTCCTCTTTTAATCACTAATGAATTATAGTCGATCGATAAGAATCTGAATAAACACTTGTTTTTACTTCAATACTATCGTTATCCGTTACAAGCTCTGTGCCAACTGCACGAATTATAATGCTGTCGGCAAATACTGTTGCTGTATAAGTTCCATTCGCTGTAACAACCATGCTTTCAGGAACTTCCCATCCAATGAAGGACTTACCTCCCCCTCCAAATTGAACAGGCCTTTTATAATAAGCAATCGCAATTGCAGCAATGTTATGACTTTCATCTATGAGCAAATCTCTTTTTGTTGATATTGCATTTGATCTAAAAAGCTGAACTGAAATCGCGATGCCTACTCCTACAACAATAATAGCTAACGCTATGAGTAATAGTTGTTGTTGTCCCACGTCTGATAAAACCTCTCTTCTTTATTTATTTTTATGAAGAACAATCTGCGATCTAGAAATGATTGGCGAATATTTCCGGGTTTTGAAATTCTTACCTGTAGTTTTTTCTTTTTCAAGTAACTATTTCCACCGTAATTCGCAGAAGCTAAATTTCAAAGGACTGATTTATGTTTGCATTTCAAACAATATTCATTTGAAGAGGAAAAATTATGCCATCAGAATGAGCTTTGAGAGAAATGATAAGTAAATGGAGCAATGTAGAGGTAAAATTAACTTGTGTATTTTGTGTCGGCTGAAATTTTTACCACAGATTTATTAATTATTACAGAACAGAAAACATTAATATTTAAGCCTCTGAATATTATCAGGAATTCTTTAATTCGTTTGTGTTCATCTTAAAATTTCGTTTTCAATTTCCAGGGGAAGTTTAAAACCCGGAAGATCTTTTTTAATTTTTTGAATGTAAGCCGCAGCGAGATCTTTTCTCAAAAATTGCATTTCATACTTTGCACGATTTAAAAGCATAGACCCAATTAATGACTGAACATGGTTTGTTAACAGAGTTTTCCTTTTAGGAAGCCGGATTTTAAAATCTGGATAAGGCGCCGGGGAATATTGACCCGCCCTAACTATCTTAAAGCAAAGTTGATCGGGAACAAGTTCGGTTCCTTCAGGCAGAGCAAAATTTCCTTTGATGTAAAGATCTCTTACCATTTCTGCAGAAAGATAAGTTTGCGAGCTTCTTAAAAGCTCGGAAATATCTGCAGATAATGTTTTCCTGTCGATGAGAATTTTCTTCTTCTTTTTTTCTTCCGCCAGATACCAGTAGTTGCCAAGAAAGTTATGATGAATCAATTTTACATCTGTTCGATAATTCTGAGCATGCTGAATAAAAAATGATGGGGAAAGTATATAATCCCATTCATTAGTAATCAAAACAGAATTTTTATCAAGCGACTTTAATATTGCTCTTGGATAGTCTTCAAAAATGTATAAATCTGATCTATCAGATATTTTATAGTTAAAGTAAACCTGCATGGTAATGAGCAATAGAATTACCGCTCCTGAAAACAGGTATAGTTTCTTAAATTTGTAAGTATATCTTAAAAGCCAATAGACCCCGATTCCAGCAAAGAAAGTCATTCCTAAAAAAGCAATTAGAAAATACTCGTTGATATCGGGGATATTATAATTAATTGCAAAGGCAACTGTTGTAATAATAAGCAATCCTAAAATGACCAATAATTTTCTTAAGTAAAATATTGAAACGATTAAGCCCAGAAGTAAAATCAGATTGCTAAGGTTAAACTCGCCTCCCCAATACTCACTGCCGCTGAAATTGAAAGTGGCAGTCATAAAAAAATTGCCAAGCTGCTTAAGCGAGTTTTCAAGCCCTGCAAAAAAATAACTTTCATAATAAGCCCCGGACATGTGATCAATGGTAGATTTGATATCAACCGGGTTCCCCCAATTGATAGCCGGATTTGTGTTTGCTCTTATCGGAAAGTAAGAATAAAAAACCACCACCGTGAAAACTATTATGCCTGTTATCTCTAAAAAAAGTTTCCAGGTTTCTTTTCCAAAGCCATTCTTGCTGAAGAAAAGGAATAACAGTGCGGGAAAAAGCCAGATTGTCATCAGATGATTTGTAAAACCTAATCCGGCAACTCCGCCAGCAATCAACCAGAATTTTTTTGATTCTGATATTTCAGAAGTATAAGCTTTTAGTGAAAAATAGATGATGATATTAACCAAAAACATTTGAAGCGAATAAACTTCAACCGAGCTGCTTTGTAGCCAGAATGTTATGCTGAATGCTAATACGAAACCAGCTACTGTTGATGACACTATGATTAAAATCTCTTTGCTTTCAGTCTCATTCAATACGCTTGTTTTATTTGAAAAATATCTGAGATTTTCTAAAATGTGCTTAATCGATAAAACGAAAACAACTACTGCAAGCGAGGACCATACTGCACAAAGAAAATTTAACTGATAAATCTTTGAGGGAAAAATGGGAATCAGAGAAAAAATATATCCAATAATTGTGAACATCGGATAGCCTGTTGGATGTGCGATTCCGAGAGTTGCCTGTACAGCTGCAAGTTCGCCGGCATCAAACTGAACTACGGCGGGAGCTAGTGTAGTCAGGTAAACGATGAAAACAACTAAACCGGCAATAAAGGGAAAATACCTGTAGGCAATTTTCATTTAATATTTTCTTTCAGCCATTTGTTCTGAAGAATGCTTGAATTGCAATCATTTCATTAAATAAAAAAATTTGATAGTTATTCGTGTGCTGACTTTCTGACTTTAATATGTAATTCCAGCAATTGGTCGTCCGTTACACTGGACGGCGAATCATCCATTAACGAAATTGCACTTGCAGTTTTAGGGAATGCAATCACCTCACGTATAGAATTTTCACCGGCAAAAATCATAGCAAGCCTGTCGAAACCGAACGCAATTCCACCATGCGGAGGAGCCCCATATTTAAAGGCGTTCATTAAAAATCCGAACTTTGTTTTTGCTTCTTCCTCAGAAATTCCGAGAATCTTGAACATCTTTGCCTGCAGCTCTGCATTATGAATTCTTATGCTTCCCCCGGCAATTTCATTTCCGTTTAGGACAAGATCGTAAGCTCTTGCTTTAACCAGGGCAGGATCTTTATCCATTAGTTCAATATCTTCTAACCTTGGAGAAGTAAACGGATGATGCATTGCATAAAACCTTTTTGTTTGTTCATCCCATTCAAACAACGGAAAATCAGTTACCCAAAGAAGTTTTGGTTCTGAATCAGCTTTGATAAGATCAAGCCTACGTGCCATTTCGAGTCTCAATGCACCCATTATGTTCAGGGTTTTCAATTTTGATCCGGAAAGAATAAAAATCAAATCTCCGTTTTTTGCACTGAGGGCATTAATCAGATTTTGTTTTTCTTCAGATGAAAGAAATTTTGCTACCGGTGCTTCAAGTCCATCTTCTTTTACTCTCATCCAGATCAGTCCTCCGGCGCCTAACTTTTTCACAAAGTCAGTGAGAACATCCAGCTGGTTTCTGGTATAGTCTCCACAGCCAGGGGCCAGCAGCCCTGAAATGACTCCTGAATTTTCAATAGCATCGTGAAAAACTTTAAACTCTGTTTTTTGAAAAACCGAATTCAGATTAACCATCTTAAGATCGAAGCGAAGATCGGGTTTGTCACTTCCGTATGATTCCATCGCTTCATTAAAAGTAAGACGCGGCAGAGGAAGCTGAAGATCTTTATTGAGAATTTCTTTAAAGAAGTCTTTCATCAGTCCTTCAACAATATTGAAAATATCCTTCTGATCAACAAAAGACATTTCAACATCAATCTGAGTAAATTCAGGCTGGCGGTCTGCCCTTAGGTCTTCATCTCTGAAACACTTTACAATTTGAAAGTATCTGTCAAACCCGGCAACCATTAGAATTTGCTTGTAAGTTTGAGGTGATTGTGGCAGTGCATAAAACTTTCCTTTATGAAGCCTGCTTGGAACCAGAAAATCCCTTGCCCCTTCAGGTGTGCTTTTCATAAGAACAGGTGTTTCAATTTCAATGAAATTGTTTTCATCAAAATACTTCCGGGTGATCTGGTACATCTTGTGGCGTAAAACAATATTTCGCTGAAGTTTCGGTCTGCGAAGATCTAAATAGCGATACTTCAATCTTATTTCTTCGTGAGTATCTATATCATCCTTTATCTGAAAAGGAGGGGTAGTTGCTTCATTCAATATTGTAAGCTTTTCAACCATCACATCAACATACCCGGTTGGAATTTCAGGATTTTCTGTTTCAGCTGGTCTTTTCCTAACGTAGCCTTCAACCGAAATCACAAATTCGTTCCTGAGGTTTTTTGCCGCCTGATGAGCTTCAGCATTTATATGAGGTTCAAAAACTACCTGTGTGATTCCATAACGATCCCGCAAATCGATAAATAATACTCCGCCAAGGTCCCGGTTGCGATCAACCCACCCATTCAGAATAACTTTTTCACCAATGTTGCTTTCTCTTAGTTCACCGCAAGTATGTGTTCTTTCTTTAAAATACATAAAGAATAAAGTAACTCCTTTGATAAAATTAGTGGGCAAAATTAAGTATTTAATTCAGGGCAAACAACTTATGAAAGGAACCTATGCACAAAAATGATGCCTTGATAGAAAACATTATATTACATGTGTCTCTTTTTAACTTTAGGCTTAAATGATGAATGTAACCGAATTAATAAGAAAAAAAAGAAATAAAGAACTTCTCACCAAAGAAGAAATTTTGTTTCTCGTATCAGGATTTACCAAAGAGGAAATTCCTGATTATCAATTCGCAGCTTTTTTAATGGCTGTTTATTTGAATGGAATGAGTAAAGACGAGACTTTCTTTCTTACAGAAGTAATGCTGAACAGCGGTAAGGTTTTAAGTCTTGAATCAATAAAAGGTTTTAAGGTTGATAAACATTCAACCGGCGGAGTTGGTGATAAGACATCATTAATAATAGCCCCGATTGTTGCTGCTGCAGGTTTGAAAGTCCCGATGATTTCGGGAAGAGGTTTGGGGCATAGCGGCGGAACACTTGACAAGCTTGAATCAATTCCCGGATTCAATGTTAACCTGAACCTGAAAGAATATAAAAAAGTATTAAGTAAATGCGGCGCTGTTTTAATTGGTCAGACAAAAGAAATAGCCCCTGCGGACAAATTGATTTATGCTTTAAGAGATGTTACTGCAACTGTTGAATCAATTCCTCTAATTACTGCAAGTATCATGAGCAAAAAAATGGCTGAAGGAATTGATGGACTTGTTCTGGATGTTAAAACAGGAAGCGGAGCCTTTATGCGCGATATGAAGGACGCTGAGGCTCTGGCTGAATCCTTAATCAGTACCGCAAAATCATTTGGGAAAAAAGTAATTGCTTTTATAACTGATATGAACCAACCACTCGGAAATTATATCGGGAACTGGCTTGAAGTTTATGAATCTGTAAAAATTCTTAAGGGTGAAAAGAAGGGCGATCTGTATGATTTAAGCCTTACTCTCTCTGGCGCAATGCTTTATCTTGGAATGAAACTTAAATCAATAGAAGAGGGTTTTAATTTAAGTGAAAAGATGATTAGCAGCGGCAAGGCTTATGAAAAATTTGTTGAAATTGTAAAACTTCAGCAAGGGGATGAATCATTCATAATTAACCCGGAAAAATTTAAAAGGGCAAGATTTTCTGAAAAGCTGACTTCATCTTCAACTGGTTTTTTAAGCAAGATCGATAATTATCAGATCGGTATGGCTTCTTTAGAACTTGGGGCTGGCAGAAAAACAAAAGCGGATACTATTGATTATGCGGCCGGAATAATTTTTTATCCCAGGATAGGAGACTATATAAAGAAAAACGATGTAATTGCTGAATTGTTTTCAAATAATAAAAACAATCTTGAAATTGCAAAGAAAAGAATTCTGGGGTCTTTAACTTATTCACCCAGAAAAGTAAATCAACCAAAACTTATTAAAAAAATATTTATATGAGGTAAATAATGGCAAGTAAACAACAAATAGTAAAAGAGCTTACAAAAAGCTACTGGATGGAAATCGAAACTGTGATGAACTACATTTCAAATTCCATCAACCTCGATGGAGTCAGAGCCGAGGAAATCAAAAAATCATTGCAGGCAGATATCACCGAAGAGATAACTCATGCTCAGACTCTTGCAAAACGAATTAAAGAAATCGATGGTGTTGTCCCTGGTTCTTATCAATTTAAAGCCGAACAAAAATTCCTTCAGCCTCCGAAAGACAGTACCGATGTGGTTTCGGTAATCGAAGGAGTTATCAAAGCGGAAGATGGGGCAATAGCTCAGTATAATAAAATTATAAAAATGTGCGATGGCGTCGACTATGTTACCCAGGATCTGGTAGTCGGGTTATTGGCTCAGGAAGAATCACATAAAATTGAATTCAGGGGATTTCTTAAAGAGTACAAAAAATGAACTGAATAATTTTCTCACTATTCTTCTCGTTGATTTTCGAAACGCAATCTTAGTTAAAAGTGCGATCGGAATTACTTCTGTTATTTTTAATAAAAAAGGACTCCTCTATTGAGTCCTTTTTATTTTTGTTCTATGTTTATAAAAAGATTTAACAGGTTTTTAGAACCTGCCAACAAAGTTTGTTTATTGCCATTTAAAGCAAAAGTTTTCGTAAAGCAATGCTTAAAAAAATTATTACTGAAATCAAAGCAAGAAAAATCAGGAAATGGCTGGCAATTCATATCTCTACCGCATTAACAACTATCGGCGCTATAAATCTTATTAGCAGCAGATACAACCTTCCCGATATAATTTTTGATGTTGCGTTCATAGTAGCCGTCTGTACGCTGCCGGTTACTCTCGTGATGGCTTGGTTCCATTCCGGAGATCAACCTAAAAAGATCAGAAAATCCGAAATCGCATTTTACTCATTAGTTATGATTGGAATGTTGTTTTTACTGGTTAACAGGATATTCCTTACCGGCGAAGAACAAATAGAAGTTGTTGAAAAATCAATAGCCGTTCTGCCTTTTAAAAATTTTGGTGATTCGAAAGAAGACGAATATTTTGCCGACGGTGTAACAGAAGACATATTAACACAGCTCTCCAAAGTGAATAACCTGAAGGTAATTTCACGAACCTCAGTAATGAAATATAAAAATTCATCTAAAACCATGCGCGAAATTGCAAAAGAGCTTGGAGTAGAATCAGTGCTTGAAGGCAGTGTTAGAAGAACAAAAGACCGGGTAAGAATCGTAGGACAATTAATTGATGCTAAAACAGACAAACATATCTGGGCCGAAACATATGACCGTGAAATAAAGGATATCTTTGAAATCCAAAGTGAGGTTGCACAAAAGATTACAGCAGCTTTAATGATCACTCTTTCGGAAAAGGAAAAAGAAAAAATTGAGAAGAAACCGACAAATAATATTGAAGCCTATACTTATTATTTAAAGGGAAGAGATTATCTGAACCGGCTTACTCCCGATGATATTGAAACCGCTGTCATGTTTTTCAAAAAAGCACTTCAATACGATCCCGGCTATGCACTAGCTTATGCAGGACTTGGAGAAGCATATGCTCAAAAATTCAGAGCATTCGGGCTTGGTGATCAATGGTCAGATTCTTCAAGAGTAATGTGCGAAAAAGCTATAAAGCTTGATCCTCAAATTGCAGAGCCATACATCGCTCTTGGCCTGAATTTATTCTATAACGGCAAAATGCATCTTGCTCTTGAACAGTATCTGAAAGCGGTGAATATAAATCCTGGTTCATTCGCCGCTGCTGATGTCGGGCAGGTATTATTCCTCTTAGGAAGTCTTTCAGAATCAATTCCCTGGCTTGAAAAGTCTATAAAAATTGATCCCACAAGATGGAACGGATACAGAAATCTTGGCCTTGTGAAATTTGCACTTGGGAGATATGAAGAAGCAGAGAGATTTTTTTTAAAGGTGTTGGAACTTATGCCCGAGCATACCTATGTGCTGGTTGACCTTACAAGATTATACATGCTTACCGGTCAAATCCCAAAGGCAGAAGCATTATTAAAAAAAGCTTTTGAAAACAACCCGGAGAGCGGCAGGGTTAATTTCTGTCTTGGGGAGTTAAATATGTTCAATGGGAATTTTAAGGCAGCAAAAAACTATATTAAAAAATCAATCGAAGTATCTTCAATTGAATATGGTCCTGCTGTTGAATATGCTTTTCTTCTTAAAAGAGAAGGAGAGGCAAAACGATCTTCTGAAATTTTTGAGAACGTTATTAAATATGATGAGGCAGAAATAACTCTCGGAATGGAAAATCATAATTACCCTTATGAACTTGCCCGCTCTTATTCTGTAATTGGGAACAAAAAAAAGTCGTTAGAAAATCTTAAGCTCGCTATCAAATATGGCTGGAGATTTTATCTCTACACTAAGGCTGATCCGCTTCTTGAGAATGTAAGAACTGATTCTCAATTCACTTCGCTTTTAAATGAGATTAAAAAAGAAATTGAAAGAATGGGTGGAAAAGTTATTTAGTTCTTATTTCTGTAAGTACACTTACGTAAACATTAAAGTATTTTACTATTATTCAATCATTAAAAATCATTTTTATCAGGAATAATTCATCAAAAACACATTTCCATCAGTGTAAAAAACCGGTTTGTGGTTTCAATTCTTTTAAAGTAAGCGTATATTTTCAACACTCATTAAAAAGCATATTTCAAAGGTGAAAAAATGTTATTCATTATAGCTTTACTTGCTTCGGTAGTTGCTGTATTCGTTTACATTAATGCAAAGAAACGTTTTAACAAAGCTGAATCAACCTTCGCTCTGATAGGGTTGATAATTGCGGCTATAATTGCTGTAATGCAATTCTGGACAATAATCCCTGCCGGTCATGCCGGCGTAGTTGACTTCCTGGGATATGTTGCCGAAAATACACTTAAACCCGGAGTAAATCTTGTCAACCCGATGGCCAATGTGATTAAGTTCGATACGCGTAAACAGGAGATTAAAGAGGTAATGAATGCACCATCAAAAGAAGGTTTGAGTATTGAACTTGAAATCAGTCTTATCTTTCGCCTTAGCATGGAAAAAGTAAACGAGATATATAAAACCGCGGGTGATTATGAAGAATATCTTCAGAAACTTGTAATTCCGAATTTCAGGTCTGTTGTAAGGGGAGTTACCACAAAGTATGAAGCAAAAGCTCTTTACACCGCAGAAAGAGAAAAACTTGAAAGCGAAATTAAAGATAAACTTTCCGGGGTGAAGGAAATAAATGAGCTCATAGTGCTTTCAACTCCGCTCAGGACAATAAATCTTCCGCAAGGATTGACGCTTGCAATCGAAGAAAAACTAAAAGCAGAGCAGGAAAGCCAGCGAATGCAATTCATTCTTGAAAGAGAAAAACAGGAAGCTGAAAGAAAAAGAATAGAGGCACAGGGAATAGCTGACTTTCAGAAAATAGTTTCACAGGGCATAAGCGATCAGCTTCTGAAGTGGAAAGGAATCGAAGCTACAGAAAAACTTGCCGCTTCACAAAATTCTAAAATTGTTGTAATTGGTTCGGGTAAGGATGGGCTGCCACTAATTCTCGGAGGTAATTAACTTAGCCTGCGGAGCTAATTTTATCGATTGCCCGGTAGAATCGCTTTAATTATTTTCGCAGCTAAATTCAATAATGTTAAGAATGAATCAGACAATCGATATAATTAATATTCTCATCCCTTTCCTGTACATAATTACCTTCGGAATTTATTCATATGATTTCACAAGCGGAGGAAAGCGCTTTGAAAACTCGAAGAGAATATTTCTTTTCATAACTTTATTTGTCCACATTATTTATCTGATTCTTCGCACAATAGAATTTGATCATCCTCCGATTACAAACGTATTCGAAATTTTTACAGTACTGGCTTTCTCTATAAGCTTTTCCTATTTCGTGCTTGAATTACTTACCGATATCAGAGGAACCGGGCCATTTATTATTATTCTTTCAATTATGTTCCAGATTTTATCTTCAATTTTCATTGAAGATTTGCTTGAAGTACGCGAAGTTCTTCGGAGTAATTTATTGGGTTCACACGTTTTCAGTGCTTTACTTGGTTATTCCGGAATTACAATTTCGGCAGTCTACGGTTTTTTGTACCTGACTCTTTATAAAGAGATCAAGCTGAACAAATTCGGATTGATATTTAACCGGCTGCCAAGCCTTGAAGTACTTGAAAGATTAAGCTTTTACAGCGCTGTAATCGGCTTTGTGCTTCTTACTATTGCGATAATAATAGGAATTATCTGGCTTCCCAGGGCATTTCCAAACTTTTCTTATCTCGATCCAAAGCTAATCGGAACTTTTCTTGTCTGGATTTTATACGGTATAGGAATTATTAGTAAAATCACGGGAAGATGGCGCGGGAAAAAATTAATTATTCTTGCAATCATCGGTTTTCTGCTTGCAATTTTTTCAACAATGGTAACCAATTTCCTTTCAAGGAGTTTTCATTCATTTTATTGATCCTTTATGAATCTGCTTTCCATATCAATTAATCATCGAACTGCACCGGTTGAAATCAGGGAATCGATGCATCTTAGCAGCGAGGAGATTAAACAGTTTGTGCGTGATCTGAAAGGCAGCTTTTTTAACGAAGGGGTGATAATTTCAACCTGCAACCGAACCGAAATTTACGGCATACCGGTCAATAATGATGTTTCTTTTTCCGACATAAGAAATTTCCTTATACAACGAAAACCCAATGAAAAAATATCTGCAGAAAATTTTCAGAATTTTATTTCACGCGATTCAATGAGACAATTATTCCGTGTAATTACCGGAATTGATTCAATGCTTATCGGCGATAATCAAATTTTCAAACAGGTCAAGGATTCTTTTACACTGGCAGAAGAGATGCAGTTTGTTGGATTCCTGATGAGAAGAGTTTTTGATTCGGCAATTAAAACCGGTAAACGCGCAATAACTGAAACTGCCATAAGTGAAGGAGCTGTTACTGTAAGCTATGCAGCGGTGCAATTGATTGAAAAAGTCTTTTCAAACCTGAATAAAAAGTCTGCTCTGGTTATTGGGGCCGGTGAAACAGGCGAGATTGCTGCAAAAAACCTGATTGATAAAAATATCGGAAGGCTGAATGTAACAAACCGGACGCTTGAAAGAGCTGAAAGACTTGCTTCAGAACTAAACGCAAGAGCAATTCCTTTTGAAAGGTTCAAAGATCATCTGCACGAATTTGATATTATCATAAGTGCAACAAGCTCAGAAGATCTGCTTTTAAGCAAAAAGGAGATTGAGGCGGCAATGAAAAAGAGAAATTATGCCTCGATGGTGCTGATGGATATAGCAATTCCGAGGGATATTGATCCGGCAACAAAAAAAATTGATTACGTTTTTTATCACGACATTGATTCTCTGAACATTATCGTTGAACAAAACCTTGCCAAAAGAAGAAGCGAGATTCCTAAAGTTGAAGCAATAATTGAATCTGAACTCGATTCTTTTTTCAACTGGTATAATTCATTACAGGTAGCCCCGACAATAAAAAGTCTGCGTGATTATTTCGAGAACATTCGTGCAGAAGAAATAGAAAAAAACCTGAACCGTTTCAGCAGCGAAGACAGAGAGAAAATTGAAATTATAACTAAAAAAATAATGAATAAAATACTTCATCAACCAACAGTTGAATTGAAGAAAACAGCAGAATCAGGAATTTCTCCCGAAGAGAGCGCCTCCCGAATCGGTATAATCAGAAGTCTGTTCGGAATTGATTCCAGCGAAAAAAATAATCCGGAATAAAATTAGTGAAAACAAAAATCGTTATTGGTTCAAGGGGAAGCGAGCTGGCACTCTGGCAGGCAAACTATGTTAAAAAGCAGCTTGAAACAAACAACAAATCTGTTGTTGTTGAGATAAAAATTATCAAAACCAAAGGTGATAAAATTCTAAACGTTGCTCTTTCAAAGATTGGTGATAAATCTTTATTTACAAAAGAACTTGAGCTTGAACTTCTTGAGAGGAAAATAGATATTGCTGTTCACAGCCTGAAAGATTTACAGACTAAAATTCCGGAAGGATTAAAACTTACCGCAGTTACAAAACGTCATCCTGTTGAAGACGTTTTGATAGCCAGGAAAAAAGGAATGATAATCGATTCACTTCGGGAAGGTGCTGTTGTTGCAACCGGTTCATTGCGCCGCAAATGTCAGCTTCTTCATTTACGACCTGATTTAAATATTGTTGAGCTTAGAGGCAACGTTCCTACCCGAATTGAAAAATTCCTGCATTCCGATTGGGATGCAATAATTCTTGCAAGAGCCGGTGTGGAAAGATTAAAACTCAAAAAATATATTTCCTCATACATTCCGGTAGAACAAATGCTGCCTGCCGTGGGCCAGGGTGCTTTAGGAATAGAAACAAGCGGTCACAACAAAACAGTGGAAGAAATTGTTCAATCAATTCATGATGAGAACACTTTCATTTCGGTAACCGCTGAGCGTGCATTGCTCAGCAGGCTTGAAGGCGGCTGTCAGGTTCCTATCGGAGCTTATGCTTTGGTTAAAAATTCGGGATTGTACATTGATGCGATGGTCGGTGCACTTGATGGTTCAATTACATTCAGGAAGAAAATCAGAAGCAGTAAAAGGGAGCCTGAAAAAGCCGGTAAGATGATGGCAAATGATTTACTTCGGGCAGGAGCTAGAAATATTTTAAATGATATTTACAAAGATCAGAGGTCAAAATGAAAATGAGATTATTATTCATTCTCACAAGTTCTTTATTGCTTATCGCTCTGACTTTTATTTTATATTCATGTACGTGCAGCAGATGTGATGAACAGGAAAATTCTGAAATTCCTCTTGAGATTCTCAGGAAAGCTGACTCATTTGTTATTTCAAAAACCGGAGAGGAGTTTTTCAGGAAATATATTACCCCGAATTATTCCAAATCTAAATTCCTTAACCCGAATTACCTGATCGTTTACAACTTTTACATGCCTGAAAAATCTTTCGTTAATAACCAGATAAGATTCAGCGTAGACTCAACCGGAAATGTTTTAACTGACAGCGAAATTTTCGGAATTCCGGAATGTAATCTCAATCCTTTCTCATGTGATTTTATTATAGACGAAATTACGGCAAGGCAAATTGCAACTGAATACGGACTTGAAAAAGGAATTAAAGACTGGGATGCCGGGTTTATCTGGGATGCAAAGTATAATCGATATGTTTGGCACATTATTTCAACACTTGAAGAAACCCGGACCGAAACAAGCGAAGGCAAAAAAGCAAGAGGTAAAGAAATAATTATTGATCCGACCTCCGGTGAAGTGATTGCGCGGAATGATTGGAGAATTTTCTGATTTAATTATGAGGCCTCTTGAAAATAAAGTTATAGTTTTAACACGAGCCGAAGAACAATTAAAAGATGGGCTTGATGAGTTCAGCAAATATGGTGCAAGTGTATTCACGTTCCCGACTATAGATATTATTCCTTCAGATAATTATGAAGACTTTGATAAAATATTGTTTCTAGAACAAATCGATTATTTGATTTTCACTTCATCAAATACAGTAAGATTTTTCACGGAAAGATTGAAAGCACTCAACACCAGTATTGAGTTCGGAAAAATTAAAGTTGTTGCAGTTGGTGCTAAAACAAAAGAAAAATGTTTAACAAATAATATTCCGGTGGATTTCGTCCCGAAGGTTTTTTCCGGAGAAGAAATTGCAGCTGAGCTCAGTCAGAAAAACTTAAAAGATAAAACAGTTTTTATACCCTGCTCTGAATTAAGTCGGGATGAGCTCCCGGCAGCTCTTAAGAGGCTTGGAGCAATTGTTCATACTGTGCCGGTTTATAAAGTAACGCTTCCGAAGAACGATATTCTTGATAAAAATATTTCAAAGTTAAATTCTATTAAACCCGATGTATTCGTCTTTACCAGTCCATCTACATTCAGAAATTTTCTTACAATAATGAAAATAAAAGAGCCCTCTGTTTATTTCAAGAATTACAAAGTCGCTGCAATCGGTACTACAACAAAAACAGCAATTGAAGATATGAATGTTGAAGTAGATATTGTCCCCGTTGAATTTACAATTAAAGGATTAGCCAAACAGGTGGCGGAGTACTATTCAAAAACAGATTTAAGGGAGAAGCAGGATTGAGCCAATTACAAAACGATTTGGTAATAAAAGCCGCAAAACGATTACCAACAGATAGAACACCAATCTGGATTATGCGGCAGGCGGGTAGATATTTGCCGGAGTACAGAGCAGTCCGCGCAAAACATGATTTTTTAACAATGTGCAAAACCCCTGAACTTGCAGCAGAAGTTACAATTCAACCGGTAAATATAATCGGAGTTGATGCTGCAATAATTTTTTCTGATATATTGGTTATTCCCGAAGCAATGGGAATGCATCTGGAAATTACTGAAGGAAAAGGACCTGTTTTTCCAAGTCCTGTTAACTCAAAGGAGGAGGTGGTTAAACTAAAAAATCCCGATCCTTCAAAAGATTTAAGGTATGTTCTCGATGCAATTTTGTTAACAAAAAAAGAATTGAACGGAAGAGTTCCAATTATTGGATTTGCGGGTGCACCCTGGACAATACTTACCTACATGGTTGAAGGTCATGGATCAAAATCATTTTCAAAAGTAAAGAAATTGATTTACGGTAATCCTGAACTCGCTCATATTCTTCTTGAAAAAATTACTAAAGCAACTGCTGCATATTTATCAGCACAGATTGAAGCGGGAACAAGTCTCGTTCAGATATTTGATACGTGGGCAGGAATTCTTTCCCCGGGTGACTATCAGATGTTTGCAATGCGGTATGTTCAACAATTGATTTCTGAGATAAAAAGAAAAGATGAGCCGGTTATTTATTTCCCCAAAGGTGTTCATTACCTGATGCACGAGCTTAAAGAAGTTGGTGCAGACGCAATCAGCGTCGACTGGACTGTGGAGCTTGAAAAAGCAAGAAGAAAAATGGGAGACAAAGTTGCAATCCAGGGGAATCTTGATCCAACGGTTCTTTATGCTGATACAGACTCTATTAAACGAGAAGCACGAAAAGTTCTCGAATCATTTGGAAAAGGACACGGACACATTTTCAACCTGGGGCATGGTATTTTGCCTGATATTGATCCTGAAAATGTAAAAGCATTAGTTAGTTATGTAAAAGAAGAAAGTAAGAATTTCCATTAGCCCTTACCTTAATTCTCTTCCAAAGGGAGAAGAAATATAAGCGAAAGAGAATATTTATTATTCCCTCTTTCTCCCGGAAAGGGCTGATGTGAGAGAAAAAGGAGTCAAGAATGTTCGAAGTGGATCTAAAAAAATTCAAGAAGTATGATAAACCCGGACCACGGTATACAAGCTACCCAACGGCACCGCAGTTTAATGAGCAATTCACTCACGCAGACTTTGTTGAGGAAATTGTAAATACAAATTATGGGAAAAATCTTCCTGATCTTTCTCTTTACTTTCATATTCCCTACTGCGATACTCTTTGCTTTTTCTGCGGATGCAATATGCTGGTTACCCGAAACAGAGAAAGAATTAATGAATACATAAAATACGTTCAGAAAGAAATTGATCTGATGCGAACATATTTGCTTCCTGACAGAAAAGTTGTACAGCATCACTGGGGTGGTGGAACCCCAACTCATTTGAAGCCGGAAGAAATAAATAAACTTGCTTCGTACATCAACCAATCATTTGAGTTTGTTGAGAATTCTGAAAACAGCTGCGAAATCGATCCAAGAGAATTAACAAAAGAACATCTTGAAGCATTGAAAAATAACGGCTTTAACAGAATAAGTATGGGCGTTCAGGATTTTAATGAGCAGGTTCAGAAAGCTGTGAACAGAATTCAGCCGGAAGATTTAACCCGAAAAGTTGTCAATTGGGTGAGAGATCTAAAATTCCAGAGCATCAACCTTGATTTGATTTACGGACTTCCCTTCCAAACAGTAAAATCATTTGAAAATACAGTTGAAAAAATTATTGATATTTCTCCCGACAGAATTGCATTATTCAACTATGCACATGTTCCGTGGATGAAAAAACATATGGCTCTTATTCACGAAGAAGATCTGCCAAAACCGGAAGAGAAACTTGAAATACTGAAAATGAGTATTGAAAAACTTACAAGCGCAGGATACGAATTCATTGGAATGGATCACTTTGCAAAACCTGACGACGAACTTACTCGTGCAATGAGAGAGAAAAAACTCTATCGAAATTTCCAGGGGTACAGCACAAATGCAGGAGCTGATCTTTACGCATTTGGAATTACAGCTATCAGCCAGCTAAAAAATATTTACGCACAGAACTACAAAACAGAAAAGGAATATTACACTGCTCTTGATAACGAGAACATCCCTACGGCAAAAGGCTACAAGTTGAATGAAGACGATCATATTCGCCACGAAGTAATAATGAGAGTTATGTGCGACTTTGAACTGAACTACAAATCAATCGAAGAGAAGTTTAAAATTAATTTCAAAGATTACTTCAACTGGGGACTGAGCAACCTGAAAGAATTTGAAGCTGATGATTTAATCGTGATGAACGAAGATGGCTTTAAAGTAAAAGATATGGGCAGACTTCTCATCCGAAACATAGCAATGAATTTTGATGGTTACATCGAGCGAAAGGAAGATAAAGCCAAGTATTCGAGGACTGTATAATCAACCTATAAGAAGGACCTGCTTTTGTCAGCGGGCATTTTAATTCGATCACCAGAGATCTACAATTATTCAAAAACCAGAATTCTGTTATAAATAAAATCAAAAGAAAAAGTTTTTGATTCAGTTCGCTTTTCAATATACTCTGCAGCTTTTTCCAGGCGTTTTGGTATAGCAAGAATTTTTTCGCGGGCTTTTTCTGCCATTGCATTTAATCCAGTCAGCATTTCAATTTCCCAAAACTTAATTGCTTCCTCAACAATTTTTTTGTAATCACGCGGGCCATAAATTCCAACTCTTCTTATTACATCGGCCATATCTCTGAAGTTCGGCATAGAAAACCCGGGCATATCAATCGCAGGCATAATATCAACAGCAGATAATAAAGCATTTTCAGGATCAAGATTAATAATCTCTTTAAATACATTCCTATAAAAAGTAAAATGCTTTGCTTCATCAGCCGCAATATTATTTAAGATTCCGTTAAGCAAGGGTTCATTTTCCCCGGCAAGTTTACCTGTATTTTTATGAGAGAATTGAGTTGCGCGCTCCTGCAATGTTGTGTAAACAAAAACCTTATAAGGATCTTTATCCCAGTCAGGATTAAAGCCGCTTTCAAGATAATGAAATTGCATAAGTTCAACTTCTCTAAAACTAAACAGCCTTGCATCGCGCACGTAGTCTCTTAAAATTGCCCCGTGCCTGTCTTCTTCGGCTGTCCACATATTATTCCATTTAGACCAAAAACTTTTATCCCCGAGATATTGAGCAATTATTCTATGAAAATGAGGTAATCCTTCTTCCGTTAAAAGATTTAATGCAACTGCAACACGCACTTCATCTTTTAATCCACGTGCTCTGTCCCTAAGTTTTTTAATATTTTTTTCCTGGTCATCATTCATCTTTTCATCTGCAGGAAGAAAGTCTGACGAGAACCAGAGTTTTCGTTTATCGATATGATCTTTCATCCAGAGTTTTACTTTTTCTTCAAGATGTTTTAGCACTTCGGTTTTTTGCGCAAAGAATGATTTGGCAGAATTAGACTCTTTGATAATGATTTCCATAATACCTTAATATTTTCAGATGAGCTGATTATTTGAGTACAAGTTAGAGATGTTTTTATTCTAACAGAAATGTAAAATGAAGTTTTACAATTTATTTACAAAACTTTTCCGTTCTTTCTCTGTGATTCCAAAGAAATTTTATTTTAAGGGAAACAGATTGTTTATTCTTTTGTAATTCGGATTAACCTAAAAATTAATCACTAGGTCTTTCCCCCATCTTTGCTGTTGCAAAGAAATCATTATAAAATCTTTGAGTATAATTTTCTATCAGCTCATCTCTTCGTTTTTCATCGGGTGTTGAAATAATTATTCCAGCATGATATTCTTTATTTAACCTCCAATAAACTTCGGGATCATTGTATGAATTCATATCGGGCCACTGCTGTTTGGCGAGGGAGGTTACTATTCCGGCAAAGTTTCTTTTCAATTGAGGAAGCTCGTAGTCTTTTTCGCCGTTAAGGATTTCTATCTTCGCCCATTCGCGCCAGAGATTAATTCCCGTGGCAGCTTCTACAAGCAATGAAAGATTTGCTCCACCAACTCTTGCGGAGGTTTCAAGAAAATAAAATTTTCCGTCCTCTGAAGATTCGATATACTCCGAATGTGAAGTACCCTGCTTCAATCCAAGCGACTTAAGAAGCTTTTTATTTAACTCCAGAACTTCATGAGTTTTTTTGTCTGACGGATTAAGGGTTTTGCTTGTGAAAACTCTTCCTGAATGCGCCACTTCGAACGGAGGAGTGCCATATCGGCTTGCGATTGCATATTTCACTTCGTAGTTATAAACTATTGAATCAACGTGATAAATGTTTCCGGGAATAAACCGTTCTATTAAAAAGAATGATTGCTGATCGCCCAGGAAATTAATTCTGTCCCAAAGCTCCTGTTCGTTATGAACTTTTTTCAATCCGTAAGATCCTGCAAGAAGGCGTGCCTTTACCATATAAGGAAACGGCACACGTTTGGAGAATTCATTGATTTTTTGATAATTGAGAATGTGTAAAAATTCAGGAACCGGAATGCCTGTTTCCTTTGCGCGCATTCTCATTGCAAGCTTATCACGAAAGTAACGCGCAGTTGTATCCCCCATTCCTCCAATTCGCAAATGTTCTCTGAGTGCAGCTGCTCTTTCAACATCAAAGTCATCAAGAGCAACAATCCTGTCAATTTGCTCTGTTCGCGCAAGGTAGCTTACACCATAAATTACATCGTTCATATTCCATTCTTTATTTTTATCAGGAATGTAAAAAATCTCATCAATGCTTTCGCGCGGCCAATCAGAGTTTTCAAGACTTTTGGAGGTCAGCAATATAACTCTGCAGCCGCGGGCTTTTGCTTCACGCATAAAGTCGTGGCCTTTTTCATAACTGGATACACATAATATAGTTAACATAATTCTCTCGCTTATTAAAGAATGGATTAGGAATCTGTGGTAATTAAGCAATCAGAAATTACAAATAAGAAAGTCTAAAAACTAAAAGAAGTTTTATTATCATAAGCCCTTTCCCTTTCAACTCAGCAGTTAAGGATAATGTTATCTCTTTTAGTTCAACATCTCTGCCGATTAATTTTTGTTTCCTGTGTTTTGATAATTGTTATTTACTAATCTGAGTATCGGATAAACATTTTCTCCTTTATCAAAAAACGGAGACTGCCTGTAGAAAAAATCAAGTCTTTCTGATGGATTGTTCCTGAAGTTTTCATCATTATTAATTTTCTTAAAAAATTCATTTCGGATCTGTTCATTATTTTCAAGCATAACCCTTGCATATGGTTCCATAACGTAAGCTTCTGCATATTCTTTCCTTTCGAAGAACGCATTGAAAAATCCCCAGTTCACAAAAGAGTCGGGGGCTTCGGGCTCAAGCAGGTTAACAATTATTCTGAGTCCCCGCTGATTTAAAGGAACTTCAATCATTCCCGGCGGAATTTTAAAAGATTCAAAGAAAGATTCACACTCAAAAGATGGAAGATGTCTTCCTTCATAAGGCCTTGATGCAAAGTTTACGTTTCTAAACCTGTACCTTTCTACCGTTACCGTTTTCCCGGTTTTAGGATACCTTAATCTTATTCCGTGAATGCGCAATATTTTAATTATATCGGAAAACTCCTTCGGAATGAGATACGCTTGAGGTACAATTATCTTCTTTGCAGATTTTGCCTGGCTGAAAACCGGGATATCAATCTGTATCGGCTCTTCAGTATATTTTCTTACAACAGATCCGGTGATTTCACTGTACTCATCAAACCATTGGTATCCTTTGAATGAATACTTTTCATATTTACCTGTTCCAACAAGTACAAGCGGGAATTTCCTTTTTTGTATCAGATAATTTTTTATTGTATTCCTGTCAGCTTCCGCATTCAGGCGAATAAGTTCGGATGAATTTTTATTAATAAAATCAATTGTGTGCTCCATCATCGATTTTGTTGAATAAACTCTGTTGGCAAATGGTTTTAAGCTGTGAGTTTCAACTAAAAGACAAATTCTGTTTTGAGCCGCGCAATAACCGTGAGATAATCTTGGAGGAACCGGCAAATCAAGTATACCTTTCTCAATAATGCTGTCTTTGAACTCCATGTAAGGGCCGGTTAAAAAACCATCATTCTCAACACTCTGAATAAGATAAGGCAAATATTTTTTCTGAATCCATTCCAGCAGACCACGGTCAATGTTTTGGTGAGTTGCCAGACCATAAGTTACATGATATTGATAATCAGCTCCGTTGGTAGTGTGATTATCTACCATAAAATCCGGCAGCCACTCATTGAACATTTTAAGGAAAGACTGAATCTCCGGAGTATCGGCTTTCAGGTAATCGCGGTTAAGATTGAGATTAAGAGCATTTGTTCTCCATCCCATTTTTAATGGACCATTTTGATTTGGCCGGTTGAAAGGACTCACACGTTCATGCCCATCTACATTTAACACTGGAATTATCAGCAGGATGACTTTGTCAAGCAAATGTTCTTTCTCTCTTGTTACCAGCATTTCACGAAGTAAAAGCATGCATGCATCTTTTCCCTCTATTTCGCCCGGATGAATCCCGTTTTGAATAAGTACTATAGCTTTACCCGTCTGTTTGGCCTTTTCAGGTGAAAATGCTTTATCCTTTGAAACAATTATAATTTTTATTTCCCGCTTTTGGGGGCTTAGCCCGATTGATCGAATTTTAACGTATGGCGAAAAACTTTCGAACATCTGAAAATATTTTAATGTCTGATCATAATTTGGAGATTCGGTTTTGCCCGACTTTTCAAATTTTGTCAGCCACTGCGGCGGAATTTTTCTTTTTTTCATAATTTTAATCTCGGATAAATAATATTCAAATATAAACCTGCAAACGAAAAAGTGACAAATCCCGGGATTATATTTCATATTCAATCCCATATTAAATTCCCTTACTTACAAAACATCATTTTTATAAATTTGCACCTGAATAATTAAAGGAATCATGAATCGAACAGCAGTTGTGCTACTAAATCTCGGCGGTCCTGACTCTCTGGAAGCAGTGCAGCCTTTTTTGGAGAATCTTTTTAATGACCCCGATATCTTTAAGCTTCCCTTTCAAAAATCTCTGGCAAGATTTATATCGAGGAAAAGAGCCCCAAAAGTTATTAAGGAGTATGAGTTGATTGGCGGAAAATCTCCTTTGAACTACTGGACTGAAAAGCAAAGGTCTATGCTTGAACAAAAGCTAAAATCTTCCGGATTTAATGCAGAAGTATTCACTGCAATGCGTTATTGGAAACCGCTCACTTCAGAAATTTCAGCTATAATAGAAAAAGAAAATTTTTCACAAATAATTTTACTTCCGCTTTACCCGCAATATTCAGTTTCAACCACGGGTTCGTCTTTTAATGAATGGAAGAGAGTTTATTCCGGGGACCTTAACAAACTGAGCTTTGTTGAATCTTTTCAAACTCATCCTTTATATATTAGTGCAATAAACCAGAGAATAAATGAAACTTTGCTTCGCTTTCCGGAAGAATTCAGAAATTCAGTTCAGCTTGTTTTCAGTGCTCACGGAACACCTGTCAGTTATGTTAAGAAAGGAGATCCTTACAGTAAACAGATTGAGGAAACAATTGAAAGTGTAATGAAGCAGAGAAATTTTTCTCACGAACATCATCTTTGTTTTCAAAGTAAAGTTGGCCCCGCAAAGTGGCTCGAACCGGCTACCGATGAAATGATTATAAAACTTTCCTCTTTGGGTAAAAAACATCTGCTGATTATTCCAATAAGCTTTGTTTCAGATCATGTTGAAACTGCTTTCGAGCTTGATATTGAATACCGCCACGTTGCCGATGAATGTGGAATTAGAAATTACATAGTGATGACCGGCTTGAATGATTCTGAATTATTCATAAATGCTCTTTTTGAAATTGCTAAAGAAAGAATAAATAAAAATGCCTAAAACAGTTGTTGTAATCGGCGCAGGTATTTCGGGGCTAACTTCTGCATTCCTTTTATCCAAAAATGAAATTGATGTTATTACCATCGAGAGGAAAAATTCTGTCGGTGGATCAATTGAAACGCATATTGAAAATGGTTTCCTGTTTGACCGTGGACCAAACAGTGCGCTTGAAACCACTCCGGTAATTGCAGAACTGATAAAAGATCTTAAACTTGAAGATGAACTTTTATATGCTTCGAAACAGGCTAACAAAAGGTACATTCTGAGAAACGATCAGCTTCATGCTTTGCCCACTTCTCCGCCTGCATTCATTAAAACAAAATTATTTTCTGGTAAAGCAAAATTTCGTCTGTTGGCTGAGCCATTCATCGGAAGATCAAAAGACGGATACTATCAGAGTCTTGCTGATTTTGTCACCAGAAGACTTGGAAAAGAATTCCTCGATTATGCTATTAACCCATTTGTTGCCGGTGTTTATGCAGGCAGACCCGAAGAGCTGAGTGTTAAATCTGCCTTCCCGAAACTTTATGCACTCGAAGAAAAGTACGGCGGGCTAATTGTTGGCACTATAAGAAGCATTCGTGAACGAAAGAAAAGGGCAGAGGTTTCCAAACAATCCGCAAAAATGCTGTCATTTAAAAGTGGAATGATTGCGCTTCCTGAAGCTATAGAAAAATATTTTGGAAATAAAATATTCCTTTCAAGCGAAGTGATTTCAGTTGACCGGCAAAGCGAAGGATATTCAGTCTCCTTTAATAAAGATGGACTAACAAAAAAAGTGAGCTGTGATGCCGTTCTTTCAACTGTTCCTGCTTTTGCTGCGGGCGATTTATTCATAAAATTTGACCCGGATTTTAAAAATCATGCTGATTCAATATATTACCCGCCGGTACTGGTTTACTATCTTGTTTACAATAAAAAAGATATAGACCAGGAATTAGATGGTTTTGGATTTTTAATTCCTGAAAAAGAGAATAAAAATTTTCTTGGTGCTCTCTGGAGCTCAGTTATTTTTCCTGGCAGAACATCTGAAGATAAAGCAGCTTTTACTCTTTTCATTGGTGGATCGCGCTTTCCTGGTTTTGTAAATGAAGATAGAGCAGAACTGCTTAAAAAAGTCAGAACGGAGTTTGAAGCTCTGATGAAAATCAAGAGCAATCCTGTTTACAGCTCTGATAGATTTTGGGAGAAAGCAATTCCGCAGTATAATCTCGGCTATATTGAACATGAAAGATTTTTTGATGAGTTTGAGAAGAAGAATCCGGGCATTTTTATCAGCGGAAACTTCAGGGGCGGAATCTCTGTGGGGGATTGCATTAAGAATGCAGAATTGGTTGCTAATAAAATTAAAAGTATCATTAACTCTCCGTGATTCTTTGCCCCGGTGGTGAAGAAAAACCACAGAGTCCCAAAGACACAGAGAAAGGAGTAATAATGGAAGATAAAAATTTCAAACGTTTCAGACGCTTACGTTACAATCCGATAATCCGAGATATGGTTCGGGAAACTGTGCTGACAAAAAATGATTTGATTTATCCGCTGTTTGTTGTTCCCGGAACCAAAGTAAGAAATCCTGTTAAATCTATGCCTGGAGTTTTTCAACTTTCAATCGATGAACTGATAAAAGAAAGTCACGAAGTTCAGAAGCTTGGAATTCCGGCAATAATTCTTTTCGGCATTCCTGAACACAAAGACGAAAAAGGTTCTGATGCATACAATCCTGAGGGTATAATTCAAAAAGCTGTTCGTGAAATAAAAAAAGAAGTAAAAAACCTGGTGATTATAACCGATGTTTGCATGTGCGAGTATACATCACACGGTCATTGCGGAGTTTTGAAAGGTGAAGAAATTCTTAATGACGAAACAGTTGAACTTCTTGCGAAAGAAGCTTTAACACACGCACAGGCGGGCGCCGATATCATTGCACCTTCCGATATGATGGATGGAAGAGTTGCAGCTATCAGAAAAATTCTTGATGAAAACGACTTTTATAAAATTCCGATCATGAGCTACGCTGCAAAATATGCTTCGGGTTATTATGGACCATTCAGAGATGCTGCTGAATCTGCACCGGCATTCGGCGATAGAAGATCGCATCAAATGGATACGGGAAATGTTAATGAAGCTTTACGAGAAGTTGCGGCAGATATTGATGAGGGAGCAGATATTGTAATGGTTAAACCAGCGGGACCTTACCTGGACGTTCTGAGAAAAGTAAAGGATGAATTCAAAATACCCACTGCGGCTTACCAGGTGAGTGGGGAATTTGCTATGATAAAAGCCGCCGGTATAAATGGATGGATAGACGAGGAAAGAGTAATGATCGAATCATTGACAGCAATAAAACGTGCTGGTGCCGATATGATTTTAACTTATTTTGCGAAAGATGTTGCCAGGTGGATTGATAAAAACAGAAAATGATAGCAAGTGTCATTAATAAAAGTTAAGTAACGAAAAATTCTAAAACTTAATAATCAGATTGCTTAGCTAACGCTGGCAATAACAACATAAACAGAGAATAAAAAATGAAATATCGAAAACTTGGAAAAACAAATATTGAAATCTCTGAAATCAGTCTTGGCTGCTGGACTATGGGCGGGTTAAATTGGGTAAATGGTGTCCCAAACGGCTGGGCAAATGTTGACGAGACAGAGATTGACCGGGCAATAAATTATGCAATTGACCACGGAGTTAATCACTTTGATAACGCCGATGTTTATGGAAACGGACGTGCTGAAAGAATGCTTGCAAGAATCCTAGGCAGGCGGACAAATAATTTCATTATTGCAACAAAAGTCGGATGGTTTCCCGGTACAGCGGCTCACGCTTATGAACCCGCACACATTCGTCATCAATGCGAGCAGTCGTTAATTAACCTCAAGCGAGATTATATAGACCTTTATTATTTTCATCACGGAAATTTTGGGGATAATGATGAATATCTTGACGATGCAATTGAGGTGATGTACAGGTTAAAAGAAGAAGGCAAGATCAGAATTATCGGGCAATCGGCTTATAAGCATGAAGATTTTGTAAAGCTTATTCCTAAAGTAAAACCGGAAGTGATTCAAAGTTTTGCAAGTGCAATTGACGACAGGTTTCTTGCTGAAGGAACGCCCACAAGAAAAATGCTCGACGAATACAATATTTCATTCATTGCATTCGGACCTGTTGCACAGGGAATACTTCTCGGCAAATACAGCAGTAAGAATCCCCCGGTTTTTGAAGCCGGTGATCATAGAGCAAATGCTGACAGATTCAAGCCGGAAAATCTTTTGCGGGTCGAACTAAAAGTTGAAAAACTTAAAAGTAAATTCGGATCATCTGTTGAAGATCTGGCAAGAGCTGCTCTACAATATTTGCTTCACTACAAAGAGTGTGCTGCTGTTATTCCCGGTTTCAGAAATTTAAATCAGGTTGTTGCAAATCTTTATTATAATGACAAACCGCTTTCTGATGAAGAATTTAAATTCATTCAGAAAATTTTTGCGGAATAAATAAATCGGCTGTTACTAGTACAGCCGCCTATTTTACCAAAATCATTTTTTTAGTTTGAAAATAACTTCCTGCCTGCATTCTGTAAAAATATACTCCGCTGGCTAGTTTCGATGCATCAAAAGTTACCTGATAATTTCCCGATAGCTTTTCTTCATTGACCAAAGTCTCTATTTCATTTCCTAATATGTCATATACTTTCAAGCTTACATTTGACATTTCACCTTTGACGTTTGACGAAACGGTAAATTTTATTGTTGTGCTTGGATTGAATGGATTGGGATAGTTTTGTTCAAGCTTGAAGCTTGTTACTGCAGGTGTACCTTCATACCCGATATCAGTGATTGGATAACTTAAAGTTCCAAATGCAAGACTATCATAAGGAAGTGAATGAAGTATCTCTGATTTCCTTCTCATTTGAGAAATGCTATTAAGATTGCTCGTACCTTTTGCGGGGATTAACGCAATCATTGTCCACTGAGTATCACCTGGAGCCAGAGTAAACGGGCCAGAGAAAAATGCAAAACCGGCACCACCACCTGTACTGTACTCAAAGATCCATCCCAAACCCGAAACCGGATCACCTGAAAGAGGAAACTTTGTGGGAATATTAGTAGTAGGATCGATAATCTCATTGCCTTCTGAATCAAACCCACGGGCAATATTCCACGCATCTTTTAATGAACGTGCCGGGGAGTAAAGTGAACTGTACCAGGCATCATCACCGATCCCATGAAAGCTACTCAAGCTAAGATTTTTATATCCCTGAATCTGCCTTCCCTTAAAAGTAGCGGTGTTTCCAGTTGATGGTATAACCGGACCAAAAAGCATACAATAACCAACTGCGGGAGGAATTGAATCATAATATGTCAATGCTCTATTAGACCAACAAAAACCAAGTTGCTTTTCTATATCAATTCCCGGGCGGTTCTCATAATACGGTTCGAAATCAATATCTGTCCAGAAACCAAAAAATGCTGAATCAATTTGCTGACTGCCGTTGTTTATAATTTCCCATTCAAGAAATACGGTGTTTGCAAAAATATCCTGCTCATCATTGCCGAAACCATTTCTTGCAAAAACAGTCTGATGAAATTCAATCGGGAATGGTTTTGGTTTTTCCTGCCACCAAACTGAATTTGTCATAGTGCTATCCAAAGAATTAAAAACTGTCCACAAAGTCTGATCACCAAGGACAAGAGGATTTCCATTGATATCAACAGGGGCACCATATTCTTTTGGCCACTCAGCATAATCAATATTCGTTGAATCATCGCCTTTTGAAATTTTATAAACCCGGTATTTCAAAGAATCTTCTGGATGTAGGAGCATTGCTGCCTGTCCGTTTATTATCGGACCGGGTGAATAGCTTGTAAACCACTGGGATATCGATAAAACTGTATCAGCACCAATTTTCCCGATCAGCCAGGGTCCGTGGTCGAAAATTATATATGGATAAGTACCCAGGAGTTCCCAAAAGGCATCATAACACGTTCCAACATTTGAACTTCTCATCCAGATATTGTTTGCATCGAGTGTATCAACATCAAAAAAAGTCGGATACTGCTGTGCATAAATATTGCAAAATAAAAAAACGATTAAAACACTAAATAGTATTTTCATAATTTTCTTTTCTCATTTTACCAAAATCATTTTTTTAGTTTGAGAATAACTTCCTGCCTGCATTCTGTAAAAATATACTCCGCTGGCTAGTTTCGATGCATCAAAAGTTACCTGATAATTTCCCGATAGCTTTTCTTCATTGACCAAAGTCTCTATTTCACTTCCTAGTATGTCATATACTTTCAAGATTACATTTGACATTTCACCTTTGACGTTTGGCGAAACGGTAAATTTTATTGTTGTGCTTGGATTAAATGGATTGGGATAGTTTTGATTCAAAACGAATACCTTCAGGGCCAAATCATTTTCTTCAACAGAAGATGCAACTTCATCACCGTTTGATGTATAGAGAATTATACCATCATCACACAAAAGCCATCCATGTTTCTCATCCACAAATTCAATATCACGTGTATCAAAACTGTCGACTGGCAATTGCTGAGTTGTCCAGGTCCTTCCCGTATCACCGCTGAAAAAAAGCGAAGATGATTCGGCAAACCAAATCTTACCGGGATTACCGGGAAGAAATTCAAAATCTTCCCCCCAACCAGTATTTAAATTGAATATTTCCCAGTCACCACCACCATTTGTTGTTCTATAAATAAAATCACCTGCAGCAGCTATCCCGATCTCCGGATTATAGAACTTCAAATTATACAGTGAATTAATGGCCGGAGAGATTGCTAACCAATTTTCACCGCCGTCAGTTGTTTTGTAAATTTTTTGTGGATTGATGCCTGACACATAAAAATACCCGTTGTTAATGTCCGTAAAATCCATTCTTCTCCAGGTATCTCCTGACCAAACATTCTTCAAAATAGTATCAGCCGCGGCAATCCAGTTCTGGCCTCCGTTCGTAGTAGTAAGAAACAAAGCCGGCTTATTTTGAAAAGGTAGAAGCGGTGGATCGCCCATTGCAACACCGTTGTTAACATCAAACATTTCTATGTAATTCATAAAACTGCAAACTGTGGTGTCAAAAAACTGTAGCTGCCAGCTATAACCGGCATCAGACGAAAAATAGATTTTGCCAGAACCTGTTGCAATCCAGAGTTTGTTCGGATCAGGCATTGATATGTCAATTATTCCGCCATTATCAACGGGTGTGTTTGAAAGAGGAAACCAATTAAGTCCGCCATTTGTAGATTTGAACAACTGCGAATCCGGGGAAACAGCAAAACTGATTACTACGTTGTTTGAATCACATGCATCAATTGCCCAACTAATCCCGGTAATTGATGGAACCCCATTGTTTCTGATTTCCCATTGTGAATAAGCTTCAGTTGGCCTGAGAAGAAGAAGGATACAAAACCATTTAAAACTAAATGACTTCATCTAAAGACCTATATGTTATTTTTAATGTTGCATAGGCTTGGCAATAAGGATGCCACGAATATTAAATCATTGAAAAATCAACCGTTGAAAAGAAATAACTCTTTATTGAAATAAAAAGCCATCAATACTAACGGAGCTATCTGTTTTCCGCAGAGAAACGAATAAATATTCAGGAAAAACACTTGCCGGTTGTCAATAATGACCGCGAAAATTTTTCGCACATGCGAAAATTTTTCGTAGTTCCTTTAAAAAATGAATTTGACTGAAAGTTCGATTTCTGACTTATTTGAGTTGGTTACTATCTCAGCATTTATTTTACTGGCAAAGAGATCGTCAGAAAAGAATAATAAATCAACCTGCGAATAAATCCATAATGCCGAAAATGCAGCAATTAAAACATTTCTGATTTTGAAAGATGAATTATAATCATCGTACTTTGATTTGATCAGGTTTTGGTCGGTTTCGTTCAGATATTTTTTTTCCTTTGAGTTTGCATCAAAAATGAAGTAGACCATAGTCCCGAAAGCGGCTGCAGAAAGTGAAGAGAGAATCCAGCCCTTAGGATTTTTCTCAAGATAAAGATGACCCCAGCCCGGAAGAATAACAGAACGTGCAAATGAATTGACAAAAATATTTTTTTCAATCTGAAGCAAAACGGTATTATCAAAGGGAAATGAGTTTTTGTTCAACTTATCTTTTTGTTTTAAAAATTCGCTTTTAATCCCCTGAAAAAAAGAAATTACTTTTGGTGATGTTTTAACCGGGTCGAGTCTGAAGTCGTTTTTTAATTTTAGAATATCTATAAAACTGCGTTTTGAAGATTCTTCTTCTGCCAATGAATAATGAGCTATAGCTTTCATTGTCAGAATTTCAATAAAGTCATCTTCGTTGTAAAGCGGTTGATCAATAATTGCCCTCTCTGAAAGCTGGATTACATTTTTATAATCAAAAGTTTCAAATCTGTTTTTTATTTCACTTATCTCCACTTTCTGGCAATAAGAGGCAGCAATAAACAAAACCGACAGAACTAAAATTTTTTTAATCATTAACCTTTATTTGAGATAAATCATCTTCTTTGTTGAAATATAATTTCCACTTTTCAACTGATAAAAATATGTGCCCGAAGACAAACCGGCTGCATCAAATACAATCTCGTGCTCTCCCGCTGAAATCACCTCGTTTATCAGCGCAGCAACCTGATTTCCCAGCACATCAAAAATTATCAAACTTGTTAACTCTTCTGATGGACTAATCCATTTGATTAAAGTCGAAGGGTTGAATGGATTGGGAAAATTTTGCTTTAATTCAAATGAAAATAACGAGCCTGCAGAATTATCAGCAGATGAAGTTGTTATTGCATATCTCTCAATTTTATTTACGAGATCGTTGTTCGAATCATAACCGCCAAGAATATAAATGTAGTTATCAACCAAAGCTCCTGTAAAATTTCTTCGGGCCTTAAGAAATCCCGGCCCCGTATTTATTGAATAACTTCCGCTTTCAAACTTAAAGATTTCGGATGTATTTAAAGCTGCAGAAGTTTCGTTGTATCCGCCGATAATATATATCTGGTTATTGACCTGATCAGCAATTGCGACCCCGCCGGCTCTCGGAATCATTAGTTGAGTGTTTAATTCCTGTATATTGTGATCGAGTGTATTGAAAGCATAAATTTTCTGCGACACACCATTTACTATTCCGCCGAAAATATAAATAACATCACCAAGCCTGGCACACATTTGCTGCTCGGGTAAATCTCCGGTCGAGTAAACATAATTATCCGAATATGTGACTGTCCCATCAGAAATTCTATACTCAACAATATATGATTGATGACCGGCAAAGCCCATATAAGAATTTCCGCCAATAATATAAAAGTATCCGTTATGAATAATTCCGGATGAGTTTATCCTTTTGAAATGCTCATTATTTCCGATAACCTGAGGCGGATCCTGCAAAACCCACTTTTCGATTGAGGATGCTGTGAAACCTGTATCATCAATTCCTCCCCAGTAAACAACTGAATTTTCGTATCGATCAGCAACGAACCCACTACGGCTATGCTGCATAAAAACATTCAGTTTCCATATTTGCAAAAAAGTGCTGTATTTCTGAATCCAGTTTACATTACTTTGGGTTGAATCGGAATAACCGCCTAAAACATAAATATTTCCCATATCAACATAAGCCTGCCCTCCGGCAACCGGCAGCGGCATTTCACCAAAAACTTCAAATTCACTGGTTTGCCCTATCAGGAGCGCATTAAACAAAACAAATATTACTAATGTCTTTTTCATATCACTACTCCATTTTTTTAACTGGCATTGACCTTTGCAACAATCAGACCAAAAAAAATGTAATGACTTATTTACCGTTATAAAAATTATACCTGAAAACTAGTGTATCGCCTTTGATAATATTTATTTCTTGCTTTTTAGATTCAAAAGAAGGATTTTTTATTTCAAGTTTGTATTTGCCGGGTATCAGTTTGATCGGATTTTGTAGAGGGGTTACCGAAAATTGTCTGTCATTTATAAATATTTCACCCCACGGATAAACTTCACAAATTAAAAATCCCATCATCAACTCTAAGTTGACATTGATTTCAACTGTTTGGTTACTGACAACCTTAATTTGCTTTTTATATTCGGGATAAGATGGATTAACAAGCTTAATTTCATATTCGCCGGTTTTTAGTTTTATGGATTGTGAAAGCGGCGTTGTTTCAACTTTTTCTGAATCAATAAAGATTTCAGCCCATGGATAACATTCAACTGAAACAAATCCGTAGCCGATTTCAATTCCTTCTTTTAAGATTTGATCCGGATTTTTTTCCGGTTCGCTGCTCGTAATGTTTTGCCTGACGAATGCATCAGGGATTTTGCTCTCCCGTTTGGAAATGTCTTCAGGCTTATCGTTCTGCTTACTGATTACTTCAGCATCCGGATTCTTTTCGGGTGCGATTGAAGAAGTTGATTTACCATTTGACTGATTGAATTTACTTTTACTTTTCTGATAAAAATTATTGATAAAAAAGAATGAAACAATAATTACCACAAAAACTGCGGCGGCTATCCAATAAAAATAATTTTTACTCTTCGTGCCAGAGAATTCCCCAACTGCCTGTCCGAGAAATCTCAAGGCTTTATCTGCAGTTTGAATTCTTTCTTCAGGATTTTTTCTTAACAATCCCCTGAGGAGTTGATTTAGATTTCCCGGCAAATCAGAAATTGAGCTAAAAATGTCGTTTTCATCAAAGCGCAAAATATTATTAATACTTTCATTGATACTGCGGCCGGCAAGTGGATTTTTATTCAACAGAATTTCATAAATAATCAGCCCTGCTGAAAACAAATCACTTCTGTTTGTAAGTTTCTCGCCAGAGATTTGTTCCGGGGACATGTAAGCCGGAGTACCTAAAACTGAATTCTGGCTGGTTGAGAATACATCATCTGAGGTAAGCGCTAATCCAAAGTCACCTATTTTAAGATTGTAATTTTTATCAATCAAAATGTTTTCAGGCTTCAGATCCCGGTGAATTACATTATTTGAATGAGCATAATCAAGTCCTGCCAGCAGTTGTGAGATCAGATTTTTTTTCTGTTCTAATGAGAGTCGGTTCTCCCTGAGCACTTCTCTTAAATTTCTGCTTTCAAAATACTCAAAAGAAATATAGAAGAATTCATTCCAGGTCCCGAAATCGAGCACTTTAATTATGTTCAGGTGATCAAGCTTTGCAAGAATTTTAGCTTCGCGTTTAAATCTCCCGGCACTTTCTTTTTGAGGTATTGTTTCGGTGTTAAGTGATTTCAGAATTATTTTTTTTGAAAGGAAAACATGATTTGCCAGGTAAACTGCTGAGTGTTCATCTTTTTTGAGACACTCAATTATTTCAAATTTATCGAAAATAATTTCCGGCATTTTATATCGAGATTAAATTTCAATTCCGAATTCCTGTACTTTCAACTGAATCCATCTGACCGACACACCAAGCGATTCTGCTGTAAGCGAACGGTTTCCTTTAAATTCTTTCAGCCTGCTCACCAGTAAATGCTTTTCAAATTCTTTAAGTGTTCCTGAAAATTTCCAAAGGTCTTTTTCATCTTCAAAAATCAGATCCCGCTTTTTAATTATGTTCGAATCAGAAAGTATGATAGCTCGCTGAAGAACATTTAAAAGCTGTCTGACATTCCCGGGCCAGAAATAGTTTTTAAGGAATTCTATAGCATCAGGATCGATTTCGTAATTTTCATTCCCAAGTTTTGTTAGAAAATAATTTACCAGCAGCGGAATGTCTTCTTTTCTTTCTCTAAGCGGAGGAATTTTTACGGGGAAAACGTTTAGTCTGTAATAAAGATCTTCCCTGAATTTTCCCTGCTTAACAAGTTCTTTCAAATCACGGTTAGTTGCTGCAATTAATCTCACATTTACTTTTCTTACTTCCGTATCGCCAAGCCTTGTTATCTCACGGTTTTCAATTACTCTTAAAAGTTTTGCCTGAACCGAATTGGATATTTCAGATATTTCATCAAGAAAGAAGGTTCCCTGATCAGCAGCCTCAATTAATCCCTTTTTATCCGAGTCTGCTCCAGTGAAAGCACCTTTTTTGTAACCGAATAATTCGCTCTCAAGAAGATTTTCAGGAATAGAACCACAAAACTGTGCAACAAAAGGTTTGTCTCTCCTGTCGCTCAAATTATGAATAGCGCGTGCAGTGAGATCTTTCCCGGTTCCGCTTTCACCCAGAATTAAAACTGTTGCATCGGTGCGAGCAACTTTTCTCAGCAGAGAAATTAATTCTTTCATCGCAACACTTTCGCCAATTAATTCAGTCTGCTGCCTGGACAAATTCAGACGATTGATCAGTAATTCTTTTTCATCTCTTAATATTTCGAGATCAAAAATTCTGTCGAGCGCAAGTGATACAAGGTTTGAAAAGAAATTAAAGAAAAGAATATTGCTTTCAGAAAATTCGCGCCTGCTGGTTGTGCTGTCGGCGAGAATAACTCCCCAAATAATCTTATTCCTTATAATCGGCATACCGATAACTGACTTTATATTTTTTATCTGAACACTTTCAAACTGCGAAATATCAGGATCGCTTTGGGCATCGTGATATATAACAGGTTTTTTCTTTTTGACAACTTCCTGAAGCACACCCGAAGAAAATTCGGACAGATCTGTAATGGTCTCTTTGTTTATGTTTCTTGCAGACACAATTTTGAAATTTGCACTTTCGCTTTCATAAATTGCAAACAATCCCCTTTCGGCTTCAACAACATTTATAATCACATCAAGCACATTCTCAATCAACGATTCTTTGTACGTTGATGAATTTAATAGCTCACTGATTTTTAGAAGGGTTTCAAACTGTTCCTGGCTTAGTTTTTTTATTTCTCTTATATCATATTTGAAAATTTTTCCCATAAGTTTTCCGGGTTTCAATTTATTCTGAAAGTTGCTGGTTTGGATCTGCTCCGGTTGAGAAAATTATCAATACACCAGATTACCCAGAAGTATTCACCCGTTTGAAGAGTAGAGTCTGCTGTAAATGAAATTTCGGAAGGATCAATGCCCGGTTTGCGCCAGATAAGCTCAGCGGGAGTCTGATTTGTATATATCTCAATCATAAACTGAAAATCGAATCCGGGGGTAAAACGCTTCCACCTGAAATTAATTGGCTGACCTGTGATTTCATTATTCGCCGGAGAAAGTATTAGAATCTCTTCTTTAATTACTCTTGTAACGCTTGCATTCCCAATTACGAATTTTCTGCTCTCGAGGTCTTTTACTACGATTTGAAAAATTTTCCCGATCAGATCATCAATAGATTGAAGTTTTAAGTCGGCCAAAGAGAATTTCTTTTCGTAAAAACCGGATGCAAGGTTATAGACCAAAGTGCTGTTTATTCCAGCCTCGATATTTTGAATAAAAACCGAATCAACATCGCTGTCACCATCAGCATCTTTCACCATTGCGGCAACAAAAAATTCATAAGTTTGATTTATCTGAAACCGGTTCTGAACTATTGTATACAACTGAAGGCTGTCAAGAACAGGGATAGAATTCAAGAATCTCCTGACTGTAACTTTTTTCTCCCCATTCCAGTTGATGAAAACCGAATCTCTTGAAAAATTGTTGTTTTCAAAGACAAGCCAGCCATCTTTTATTTTTATGTTTTTGATAGCAAATTCTCCGCTTGAGCCGGATGTGACCACTCTGTTATCATTCAACCAAGTAATCCGGATTCCGGCAAGAGGCTCGTTGGGGAAGCCGATTCTTAGAACTGTACCTTCGATTGAAGCTAATTGGCTGTTGGGATTTTCTGCATCAAAAGGATTATTATGAGGTGCATTGCATGAAAGAAATATTTGAGTGCTTAATAAAACTGCCGGTAAAGCAAAATAAAAATATTTTTGAAAGTAACCAGCTTTCATTTTGATGCTTTCAAAATTAAATCACTTTCTTCTTTTCATAAATTTAATCAAAAAAAGTAATTGATGTCCGCACTAAAAGTAATGATTGCTATTTTAAAGCCGGATATTTGCCGGTTTTTGAATGTACAAGGTTAATATAAGGTTTTATGAAGAACTAAATGATTTTCTCCCTGCCAATAAAAAGAAAATCAGGTTCGAGCATTATTGTCAGCACAGAACTTCAGTTAAAGACTTGATTGAGTCTCTTGGAGTTCCGCATTCTGAAGTAGACTTAATCCTGGTGAACGGCATATCAGTTTCTTTCAATTACGTTATAAACAACAACGATGATATCAGCGTTTATCCGGTGTTCGAATCATTTGATATCTCCGGGGCTCAACATTTACGCGAAACTCCATTGCGCAATAAAAAATTTATTATAGACGGAAATCTTGGAAAACTTGCAAAATATCTGAGATTTGCCGGGATTGATTCTTATTACAGGAAAAATATTCTTGAAACCGAATTGATAAAAATATCTCAGGAAGAAATGCGAACAATACTAACCAGGAACAGAGGACTATTAAAACGATCAGAAGTTAACCACGCTTATTATGTCAGAAGCACAACTCCACTAACACAGATTAATGAAGTTGTTGAAAGGTTTGATCTTTCGGGTTCTTTCAAACCATTTAGCCGCTGCATCGAATGTAATAATGAACTCCTTCCTGTCTCCAGGTTATTAATTGAAAACAAAGTACCCTTAAAGGTTTTTGAATATCACAGCGAATTTTATCAATGCATCAATTGCAGTAAGGTTTTTTGGAAAGGAAGTCATTATGAAAAGATGAAAATTCTAGTAGAGAAATTCAAACTAAAATAGATTATTATTGTTTTAATCTTTAATTATCTGTTGGTCTGAAATGTGGTTTGTTTTTATTCGTGTCCTTTTGGGGACAGCCTTGCTTGCTCTCACCGAGTTTTATTTCCTTCGCAAAGTATTAAGAGCTTTAAGGAGAGTATTTCCCCGGCTAAGCGAGAAGAAAATTAAAATAATCCGCGACATTTATTTAATCATAATAAATACCTACCCGCTCTTTCTTATTCTTGCCTGGTCATATTCAGCAATAACCGGAACAAGCACACTGGTGCCTCAGGATACCTTGTTCGATTACATAATTCTATTTCCGTTCTGGGGTGTGTTTATTCTTTCTATTCAATGCTGTGTTCTGTTTCTGCTTGTGGATTTTTTCAGGATTTTATCCGGATTATTAATTCCCTCTCAAAAGGAAAGAATCTTATTGTTGCAGTCAAAAGTTGTGCTGGCAATAATTGCTTTTTTTATTCTCTACGTTCCTGTAAGAATAATTTATGATTATCATTCAGTATCCGTAAGATTGGTTGAGTATAAAAAGAAAGATTTACCCGCAGAACTGAATAACTTCAGAATTACATTTGTTTCTGATATACAGGCAGACAGATACACAAATAGTTCTCGGCTGGATAGATTTATTAACAAAGTTAATGAAACACAACCCGATATCGTATTGATTGCAGGTGATGTAATAACTTCAACACCCTACTATATTCAAACTGCGGCAAACTATATCGGGAAAATTAAATCTGTCTTTGGTGTTTATTCCTGTGTGGGAGATCACGATAACTGGGCTTACAGGAACGACAACCAAAAAAGTCTTAATGAAATAACATCTGCACTTGAAAAACATAAAGTTGAAATGGTTGACAATCAAAACCGTTTTATAAAAATAAACGATGCTTCTGTTCAAATTACCTTTGTGACTAATACTTATATCGAAAGAACCGGTGATTGGCAGCTTGACAGTTTATCAAAAAGCGGAAGAGAAAGTGACATCAGAATAATGCTTTCACATCAGCCAGGTAACTACTTAATAAAAAGCGCCTCGGAAAATGATTATGATATTTTCCTGGCAGGGCATACCCACGGTGGACAGTTAACATTCCTCTTCCCATTTTACAATATTTCACCCACTTTATTTGAAACAGTTTATCTCAGAGGCGACTTTAAATTTGGTAATCTTCTTATGATTGTTACTCGCGGGCTGGGAATGTCGCTTTCGCCTTTCAGATATAACTCTACTCCCGAAATTGTAAAAATAGTATTCCGGAAAGAATAATTGAGAAAACCGAAATTGCACTTTATTAATAGCAGGGAAAACTAATATTTTAAGTAAACAGCTTTCATAGAATTAAGTGAGATGATATTATGAAAAACATGATTTTATTTTTACTCGGCATGCTTTTGGCAGCCGGCTGTGATGAAGGATCAAAAAATAATAATATTGAGAATGCAAAAATGAATTCGAGTGAAACAATTCTTAATAAATTTGTTCCAACTGAAATCAATTATAACGAAGCTCTTTTAAGCGAAAGAGAAAAAGTTGTGATTGAAAAGCTTTACCTGGCATCTAAAATAATTGACGAAATATTCCTCAAACAGGTTTACATAAAAAACCAGGAAATAAAAAAAATACTTGAAAACGATTCTAGTGCAGAAGGAATAACAGATTATAATTTGTTCAAAGTAATGTTTGGCCCGTTCAACAGGCTTGACAACGATAAACCGTTCTGGGGAAAATATCCAAAGCCGCCTGGAGCAAATTTCTATCCCCCCGATATGACTAAAGAAGAATTTGAAAGCTGGATCAAAAACAATCCTCAGGATGAAAAATCATTTACTTCCGAATTTACTGTTATCCGCAGAGACAGTGCAGGACTTGTGGCTATACCTTATAGTGAATATTTCAATGAAGAATTATCAAAAATCTCTGCCCTTCTGAAGGAAGCCGCAAAGTATTCAGATAACAAATCGCTTGAAAAATTCCTGGTTTCAAGAGCAGACGCTTTTTTGTCGAACGATTATTTTCAAAGCGATATGGATTGGATGGACCTTAAAGATCATAATATTGAAGTCGTAATTGGGCCATATGAAGTTTATGAAGATAAATTGTTTAATTACAAAGCTTCTTTTGAAAGCTTTGTTACAATTAAAGATCCCGTTGAAACGAAAAAGCTTGAGATATTTTCAAAATATCTTAAAGCTATGGAAAAGAATCTGCCGATACCGGATATGCATAAAAATTACAACCGTGGTTCAGAGTCACCAATAGTTGTTGTTAACGAGATATTTACTGCTGGTGATACAAAAGCTGGCGTTCAAACTTTGGCCTTTAATTTACCGAATGACGAAAGAGTCAGAAAGGTAAAAGGTTCAAAAAAAGTAATGTTGAAAAATGTTCACGAAGCCAAATACGAAAAACTGTTAGTCCCTATTGCTAAAGAGGTGCTGGATGCTTCGCAACTGAAATATTTGTCCTTTGAAGCCTTCTTTAATCACACGCTGATGCATGAAATGTCGCATGGAATAGGGCCGGGGTTTATAAAAGTTAATGGGAAGGAAACAGAAGTTAAAAAAGAACTGAAAGAAACATATTCAACTATCGAAGAATGCAAAGCCGACATTTTGGGAATGTATAATAATATTTTCATGATTGATCAAAAAATTTATCCCGAAGAAATCAGAAATCAACTATGGGTTACGTTTCTTGCTGGCATTTTCAGAAGCATTCGCTTCGGAATCGAAGAGGCTCACGGTGGTGGTAATGCAATTATATTTAACTATTTGCTTGAAAAGGGTGCTTATAGTTATGACAAGGCCAACGGGAAAGTAAAAGTAAACTTTGAAAAAATTTATCCTGCTCTGAAACAACTGGCAGAGACTGTTTTAACAATTCAGGCAGAGGGCAATTATAAAAAAGCAAAAGAGTTAATCAACTCCTATGCAGTTGAATCCGGGTCAATCAGTGCATTAAGAAAAAAACTTTTCCATCTGCCGGTTGATATAAAACCTGTTTTTGAGATAGAAAAAAAGAGGGCAAATTAAATTAGAATAATTTTAAGCCACATAGTTTCAGCACACATTAATGTATAAAGGCACAGTGTAAGTTGTGCCTTTATTGTTAATGCAGAGTGATAAAAGTTTAAGATGAACTATTGCATTGGAACTTCAACAAGCAAAAAGTCTGAATCTTCATCTGCTGTAATGTAAAATTCATCAACATCATAAATACCTAAAGAATCTCTCCTGTAAAGATTTTCTGAATCAACTTTAAGTTGTCCTGAAATGACGAACAAATAAACTCCATTACCTTTGAATATCATTTTATAACTTGCATTATTTCCTTTGCTAAGATTGCCAAGCGAAATTGCTGCATCCTGATGAATATATATTGTGTCCTGAGATTTTTCCCCGGAAACGATTGTTTTAATTTTATTAGTTCTTTCATTAAGCGGGAATTTATTTTGCGAATAACGCGGGGCAATGTTCTGTTCTTTCGGAATTATCCACAATTGAAGAAGATTAGTCTTTTCATTTTGGGAAGGATTAAATTCAGAATGTGTTACTCCTGTACCGGCAGACATAGCCTGAACTTCGCCAGCACTGATTATTGACCCAGTGCCCATGCTGTCTTTATGTTCAAGCGAGCCTTCAAGAATTATAGTTACGATTTCCATATTATCGTGCGGATGAGTTCCAAATCCGGTTGCCGGTTCAATTATATCATCATTCAATACTCTTAGTAAACCGAAACCCATTTTCCCGGGATCGTACCATCGCCCAAAGCTAAAGCTGTGCTTTGCATGAAGCCAGCCAAATTCAGCGCTTCCTCTTTCTTCCGCACGGTGAACAATTTTTTTCATAAGTTTCTCTCTTCAATTGGTGCTGCCGTTAAATTACTAATTTGTCCGAACTTTTCTTCAAATACAAACTCCATTAATTCCATACGGGTTCTCTGTCTTTTTTCCTTTGCCAGTACTTCTTCGGGAAAATCCGTTGGATTTCCAAGGTACCCAATTGCCAAAACAGTAACCGGTTCAAAATCATCTGGTATTTCAAAAACTTCTTTTGCCTTTTGCCCATTAAAGCCGCCCATTTGATGAACAAACAAATCAGCTGACGATGCCTGGAAAGTTAAATTAGCATTTGCAAGGCCAACATCGTAAAATGAATATGCATTTAACTTTTGAGAATCATCTAAATATTTTTTAGCAATAGCTAAAATAAGCAAGGGAGCTTTCTCAGCCCATATGGCATTTGAAACATTCAAAATCGAGACTAATTTGGAATGTGTGTCGCCTTCGTTCTTAATACCTGCGATAAATCTCCAGGGTTGTTTATTTCCTGAAGAAGGAGACCATCTTGCAGCTTCGAAAAGATCAATAATTATACTTTTATCAATCTCTTTATCTGAAAAAATTCTTGTACTAAACCGATTTTTTAATAATGGATGAATCATTTCTAAACTTTTTTTTGTTACAATTTTACTTAGTGAACAATCGAATCTTGAGGTAGGTTCAATCCGTGGTTATAATATTTCCAGGGACAGGGATTCTTAGTCGGGGATAATTAAATTTCCGGGGAGATTTAAACTAACTTAAAAATAATAAAGGTATTTTACTTTCAGAACAGCAGCTCTGTCAGAGGTTATAAGTTTTTTTGAAAGCATGTTTCCGTGCTGATCAATTTCATTAACTCTGTTCTGAACTTCATTAACTGCAAAAAATATCCAGCTCTTTGGAGAAAAATTATAAGAGAAAAGAAATCCCCCCACAATCCTTTCGATTTTTTTTGTTGATCGTAAATAAACATTATCAACATAAATACTAAAATTAAGATTGTTGAAAGGCGTCAGCGACAAGAAAGGTCTTGGATTAAAAGTGATCTCATCAATTTTACCATCAGGATTAATTTCAACATACATATTGTAGTTTGATCCGATATTTAAGATATCAAAGGCCTGCCATTGAACTCTGAAACCGAGCCAAGAATAATAACCTAAATAATCCCTGGAGAAATTGAATGTTTTAGTATAACCTGCCCATAAGTTCCCACTCCATTTAGGAGATGTGTGAAACCATGAACTCAGAGAAAGCTCATAAGAGTTGAATATTTTATCGCTGTCCTTTGATTTTCCATAGAGAATATTTATTTCATAACCCCAGTTATCTCTTAATTGCATATTAAATCCAAAAGCCCCGCTGTGATCTGTAAAATTATCCACCTTTTCATGATTAAGAAAAATACCGCCAAAAACCAGAATCTGACTTATGTACCCAGTATCAAAATACCAGATTGGACCAGCTGCGGTTACAAGTTCTGCCGTCCCTTTCCATGGAACGAAACCAACTTCGTCTATATCAAACTTTTCACCAATATATTTTGATCTTGCCAGCATCATATACTTATCGCTGAACATTGTAAAACCGGTAGAGAATGCGTAATCTCCTTCCGAATTCTTAATCGAACGTGCAAGCTGATATGAAAGCTGCCAGGTTGATTCTCTGAAAGCTCCGTCAATATCAATTACTCCGAAAGTATTATCCTTTGTTTGTTTCCCGACGAAAAGAAATCCGACAGTTGAGTTTTCAAAAATCTGCTTCTTAATTCTCGCAGAACCGAAATAAGCACGGGGCTCAGTAAAATTATCGCCGTTCCTCATATAATTTTTCTCTCCGGTGATTGCTAAAAATCCTCCGTACTCCCAGTCGTCAATTCTTCCAAAAGCTTTTGTGCCAGCAATAAGAGGAACTTGCTGACCATCGGCGAGTAGTTTTCCAATTCTTCTTGAATAGAATAACTCCAAAGGTCGGTAGAACCCTGTATTATTCTGTCTTCCGGAGGCCATAAAAATTTCATTTCCTTCAGTAAAGAAGGGCCTGCGCTCAGAAAAGTAAGACTCGTATCTTGATATGTTGAAATCAAATGGATCGGCTTCAATTTGAGCAAAATCGGGATTAACCGTTAACTGATATGTTAGCTTTGGAGATGGATTATAAAAAATATCAAGCCCGGCATCTGGTTCAACTTTGTATTTTTTACTGTCCAGATAAATAGCTTTTGTAATGCCTACGGGGTAAATCTCAAGGTTGAGGCCTTTGGCAGTCGGTTTGAAATCTGGAAAAATCAATTTCCCAAATTTTGAAATTCTTTGTCCTTCATTCTGTTCATATCTGCACCAATACAAGTCTTCGGCATTTGCAGGTCTCCAACGATCAAAATCCAAACCCCACTCAAAAGCCTGCTCATCATATTGAATAGATTTATAAGGTATCTTTATTTCAATTATAAAACCCCAATTGTAAATTTTAGAATCGGCAAACCAGATTCCATCCCAGCTATAATCCCGGTTCCTGGCATCATCCAGCATTCTTGAATCGGCCCTAACTCCTGTTGCTGATACTGCAAATTTATAAGCTGTTTTGCTATCATTGAATGTATCAAGCATAATCGAAACAATATCGCCGCCAAAGCTATCCAGCATACCGGTATTTCGTTGAATGTTAAATTGGTCATCGTAACAGATGAATAAGCAATACAAAGCATCATCTGATGTTAATACTTTAACAACTGTTTTTCGACTAGGAGGTTGATCGTAATATGGAAGAAGCTGGAAAAAATCTGAAGTTGAATCAGCTAACGACCACACTGGATCGATTATACCATCGAGCTTAATTTCACCATCGATATGTTTAAGAATTAATACTTTTTCGGGATTTTTAACTTCCGCAAGAGAATAAACACTTATAAGGATTAGTAAAGATATTAACTTCATATTTACTGCCGGTTTATGTTCCTGTACGAAAATATTTTCCGGAAGATTTCATTGTATAATTAATATTTTAAGCGGCAAAAAATTTTTGCAGAAGGGTTTATAATTGATTAAAAAAAGAAAGGCTGGATTAACCAGCCTTTGAATTTTATCCAAGGTAAGCTTTTAATCTGGTACTTCTTCTGGCGTGCCGCAAATTTCTGAGAGCTTTTTCTTTTATCTGTCTCACTCTCTCTCTTGTCAGGTTAAACCTGTCACCGATCTCCTCTAAAGTCGCAGAATGATCGCTGTCGATACCGAAGTAAAGTTTTATTACTTCAGCTTCACGTTCTGAGAGAGTAGAAAGAACATTTGCAACTTCAGCTTTCAAAGATTCTCTCATAAGCTCCCTGTCAGGCAGCGGCTGTTCTTCATTTGGAAGAACATCAATAAGACTGTTTTTATCATCGTCTCCTGAAAAAGGGGCATCCATAGAAACATGACGACCTGAAATTTGCAGAGCATACGCTACTTCGTCAGAGCTCATATCCAGGGTTGAAGCAAGTTCTTCTGTGGTTGGTTTTCTTTCATATTCCTGCTCAAGATCCCTGTAAGCTTTGCTAATTTTTGTTAATGAGCCAACTCTGTTCAAGGGCAGCCTAACTACTCTTGATTGGTCTGCAATGGCTTGCATAATTGCCTGCCTGACCCACCAGACTGCGTAAGAAATAAATTTGAAACCTCTGGTTTCATCAAACCTTTCAGCGGCTTTAATCAAGCCGATGTTACCCTCATTAATGAGGTCACCCAGAGATAGTCCCTGGTTTTGATATTGTTTTGCAACACTAACAACAAAACGTAGATTAGCTTTTGTAAGCTTTTCAAGCGCAGATCTTTCGCCTTTTTTGATTTTTTTGGCCAGCTCTATTTCTTCTTCCGGGGTAATAAGGTCTACTTTACCTATGTCCTGAAGATATTGATCTAAAGATTTGCTCTCGCGGTTAGTAAATTGCTTGGTTATTTTCAATCTGTTTATGCTCCTAATATTGTTTTGGGTTCTTTGCGAAATTGAAGCTCAGAGGGAAAAAGTATCATCCATTCTAAGCTTATAAATATAAGCACTCAATTAGAATAATTAAAGAGAAAAAAGGTTCTGCCTCCGATAAATTTTCTTAATACTGACAGATTTAATAAACCTTAAGTTCCCGGTGTAAAATTTTTTACACAATAATTTGAACATTTGGGAAAAAATACTATAAGAGTTTGAAATTTCATTCAATTTCAAAAAAAGCTTAATTGACCCGATTGAATTATTTCTTTGAAAGATTTTCCCAAAAAATGAAGCACTGAATCTGCAATCGGTTTAATTTGCTTTTGGATGTAGTGCTCATAATCCAGATCATCGTGCTTCAGTTCGATCGGAATAGGTCCACGTTTAGTGATTACGTAATATATAATTCCAGAGGTTTTTTCAACCAGTTTTGCGGCTTTTACGTGAGGCGGCATCATTTTGGTATATTCATCAGTATCCTTTCTAAGCCTCTTTCTATAAATAAGCTTGTTATCGAATTCTCCGCTCTTTATCAGAGATACAAAATCTCTTATCCAATTATCGATTTCCAACTCATTAAATATTCTTTTATATAGTTCAGTCTGGAAATCTTTTGCAAGGCGGGTCCAGTCAGACCTGACAAATTCAAGGCCAACAAATTCAATTTTCTGTTCATTATTTTCTTCAACCAGCCCTGCATATCTTTTCTTGGCACCTATTTCACTTCCTCTTGCTGAAGTAATAACAAATTTTCGGTAATACTTTTCATATTCTAATTCAAGATATGATTGCAGATCGTAATCTTTTTTCAATTTTTGTTTCCAGAACTCATTAAGCTTATTAACAATTTCCTGACCTGTAGACTTGTAGTTTAATTCATCGCCTTTCTTTAACTTAATGAAAAGTGAATCAGTATCCCCATAAATTACTTTATATCCTTTTTTCTCAAGAAAATTTTTACTCTCAATTAGTAATGCCTGCCCGGTACTTGTGATTGCAGAAGCCAGGTCCGGATGGTAAAAACGGCATCCAAAAGAGCCCATTACACCGTAAAAACTGTTCATCAATATTTTAATTGCCACTGAAAGCTGTACATCACCTTTCTTTAGGGCTGAGGCTCTTTGCTTAAGTAAGAATGAAATGAATTCCGGAAGTATATTTTTAGTTTTCGAAAATCTGTAACCTGCAGGAGTGCTTAACGTTTCGATGTGTGAGAGAAGTCTTGACAGAGGATCGATTTTAAATGTTTGAATTATTGAGGGATACAAGCTCTTAAAGTCAGTGACAATAACATTGTCATAAATTCCGGGATTTGGTTCGAGAACGTATCCACCGGCGCTGTGCTCAGATATTGAAAGGTCTTTTACATTTGGCGCAACAAAACCAGCTCGGTGTAACCGCGGCAGGTAAAAGTGATCAAAAGCGGCAGTCATCATTCCAAGTTGATTCATTGGTAATCCGGTCAGCTTTGCCCTTTTAACCGACAATTCAATTAAACTTGTCTTCAAAAATATTTCTGAAACCAGTTCGGTATCGTTCAAGTTATACTTTGCCAGCGAGGTCTTATCATTCTCAAATAGCCTGTCGATTTCTGTAGCTTTATTCATTTCAGATGTGATAGTCTTTCCTTTTCCAAGAATCTTCATTGCTACAGACTCAAGCCTGTAATCTTCCAGTGAAAAAAATGATGATCGAAGCGCCTGCGGCCCATCAATAACCACACGACCTGTTATTGATGCAAAATATCCGCTCTGTCTGGTTTTCTTCAAAACAACTCTTCCACGTGAGCGTGCAATTTCAAAAGGGATATAATGTTCGCGACATTTATTTTCCAAAAACATCAAATCAAAACCGATTACATGCCATCCAATTATTATATCAGGGTTCTTTTCTTTGAACCAGTTTAAGAATGCCTGAAGCAATAACTTTTCGTTTTCGAAAAACTCGAGAAAAGACAATGTGCCGCTGCCTCGTTTTTCCCCGCACATAAAAACTTTTTTATCTTCTTTATTTTTATTCCAGAAATGACCGGCAATTGAGTAAAGTCGATTTCCCTTTGATCCGGTTTCAATATCGATCGACAGTACAGAAAATTCTGGCGTAAGTTCACACGGTTCAACCAATGGATTAAGATAGGAAATCAGTCCGTTTCTATAAGAAGACTTCCCCGTTGCTTTGACTTGTGTATTAATAAGCTTTTCCATCAGATATCGCTTCAGAGGATCAACATCCGACTCGTAAGTGGCTATTGAATTTTCTTCAAGGGTTTTTGCGGCAAGCCGGGAATCTTTTTGAGTGTTGAAATATAACGCGTCTACCGGTTTTCCATCAAATGTTTTCAGGTTTACTTTTTTCCGCTTGAAAGGGATATTAAGGTAGCGAGTTGTGTTTTCCCGTTCGATGAAAAAAACCGGTTTATTCGGGATTAAGACTTCTATGGTTTCATTATTATTTGTGCATCCAATCAGCTGAAGAATATTTTTCTCTTTGTAGTCAAACCAATCACCTGTTAGAATAAAAATTTCGCTTGAATTTATTTCACTATTCATATAAAAGTAGTTTCTTCAGATATTAAGTTACGTAATGCTTCTTGCCTCTTTACGAACCAAATCTAAAAATGCTTTTTGCAGTTTTTGGGTTAACAAACCAGGTTTACCGTTGTTAATCAGTTTATCCTCTATCTGCCTTACCGGTGTAATTTCTGTGACGGTGCCTGTTAGAAAGAATTCATCAAAATTAAAAATCTCAGATATATTTAAATATTCTTCTCTGATTTTCAATCCCATATTCCTGCTCAATTCGATCACTGCATTTCGGGTTATTCCGGAAAGAATAAAATTTCCTTCCGGGGCGGTAATAATCGAATTACTTTTTACAGCAAAAAAATTCGTATGTGTTCCTTCAGTAAGCAGCCCGTCTCTTACCCAAACAGCTTCATAAGCTGATGCTTCTTTGGCTTTTTGGTTTCCCAGAACTGCTGGCAGGATTGAAGTTGTTTTAATATCGCATCGTAACCATCGGATGTCTTTTTCGAAAATAATTTTAACACCTTCGGTCAATTCCCGCGTTCTGTCCTGTATGGGATAAGAAATCATTAATATGGTCGGATCTGTTTTTATTGGCGGGAAAGAATGAATTCTTCCGACATATTCTCCCCGTGTTATTTGAATATAAACTGATGCGTCACAATTTATCAGATCGTTTTTATTTATTAATTCCTGCGCAATGCCTTTTAACAAGCTGCTTTGGTTGAAATCTATTCTGCACTGCTGCAGGCTGTTATTCAGCCTTCTCAAATGTTCATCGAACCTGAATAACTTTCCCGAATAAGACTTAATGACATCATAAATACCATCGCCATATTGAAATCCTCTGTCGAAGGGAGAAACTTTTCCATCTGCGGCTTCGCAGAAATTTCCATTCAGATAAATTATCATAATTACAAACGCAATATACCTTCGTAAATAAAGTTTAAAATAATTTAATTTTCAAACTAAAATTAGATTATAATTAATGTGAAAACTAGAAATTCATACCCTCTTTTATTAAAAGTAAGATAAGAACATGAATATTGATTTAATTAGGGCTTATGCTTTAAAGAAGAAAGGTGTAACCGAAGAATTTCCTTTCGACGAAACTACTCTGGTTTTTAAAGTAATGGGGAAAATGTTTTTGCTTGCATCTCTAGACAGCATACCTCTTTCAATTAACCTCAAATGCGATCCGGAAAGAGCAGTTGAATTAAGAGAAAGATATGAAGCGGTTCTTCCTGGTTATCATATGAATAAAACCCACTGGAATACTGTGATTATAGACGGTTCTATTCCTGATAAATTTATTATTGAGTGGATAGATGATTCATATCAAATTATCATAGATAATCTGAGTAAAGCTAACAGAAAAAAATTGGACAAGTTATAGTTATTGGTTTGTCCCTATAATGAATTGACGCAAAAACAATTCTTGATTTTTAAGTTATTAATTATTTTTAATATATTTCCAGCGTAAAAGAAGTAAACTTTAATCCACATTAAATACCATCACAAAATATAGGAGTCACCATGAAAAAATTACTTTTTGCAACTGTTCTTGCATTGGTTTTAGGTTTTGTAATAACAACATCAGCTCAGTCAATGGTTCAAAGTGGTAAATTTGCCGTTAATTACGAAACCCCCGGTTATACACTTGATAAAAATGAAGGAACCCGTTCATTCAGCCTTGAAGTAAATTTCTTAAAACCATTTGACAGAAAGCCAGATGTAGTTCTTTCAGTTACTCATCTTGATACCGACAAAACAACCAATGTTAGATACAAGATTGAAACTTCAAGTATTTCCAGAGATGGATTTACAATTAACATTATGACCTGGGGCGATTGTCGTATTTTCGGATTAAGCGGCAACTGGCTCGCTCATAGCGAATAATAAACTTCTTTCAAACTTTTTGAAAAGGATGCTTCCTCTGAAAGACGAGGGACATCCTTTTTTTATTAGAAACTAAAGTAAATCATTTCCCGCCTAAATATTTCATTTCATAAATATCAATAATTGAATAAATTTCATCCACTCAATTAATAAATTTTTACAATTTATGTCTTTATTTAAAAGTACTTTTCCGATCATTCTACTGCTACTCATCTCTTCCTGCAAGACTAATCCCCCGAATGTAAATATAGAAATTGTTGACACCGGAAAAATATTCATTCAATCGAATGTTGATGGAGCAAGTATCTTCATTGATAATTTAAACACCGGAAAGGTTACACCCGATACTATAACGGCAAAAGTCGGAAATCACAAAATCAGATTAGAAAAGAGTGGTTATCTCCCCAAAGAAATAAATGTGATAGTTATAAAAGATTCAACAAAAAATGTTGAGGTGCTGATGGAAGTTTCGTCAGCAAATAAAATAGCACTGATTGAGGACTTTGCCAACGTAAGCTGTATTCCCTGTGTAACATCTAACAAAATCATCGAATCACTTTCAAAAAATCGTTATGGTGCATCTAAAGTACTCGTTATTAAATATCCAACTAATTTCCCTTCACCAAACGACCCTTTCTACAAAGCTAACAAGCCCGACTGTGATAGCAGAATCAGGTATTATAATATTTTTGCAACCCCAACTACAATTGTAGATGGAATTGAAAAACCGATTTCAACTGATTCGATGGATATTATTTCTAAGATTGATCAGAGACTAAGCCTTCAACCTAAATTTAGAATTACGGTAAAAGATACAATAGTCAACTTAACATTGAACATCGAAATAACGATAGATGTAATTGATACCACAGGAATATCAAATAAGGATATTCTGGTTCATACAGTTGTAACAGAAAAAGATATTGAATTTCAAACGCCGCCCGGCTCAAACGGAGAAACAAAATTCTTCGACATTATGCGTGCGATGCTGCCTTCAAGTGACGGTGAAACTTTAAATAATCTTTTTCCTGGCTCAGCAATAAACCTGCAGCGACAGGTTAATGTGAATAGTTCCTGGAATCCTGATAAACTAAGGACAATTATTTTCATCCAAAACAAAAATACCAAGGAGATCTATCAAGCGGTCTCTGACAATTAAAATAAAGGAATGTTATGAAAAAAATATTTCTTATGCTCATCCTGTTTGCTTTAACAAGCATAATTTATGTCGATGCCCAGGTACGAAGAATAGTGCTGCTTGAAGAAGCTACAAATGCAAGCTGCACACCCTGCGCTCAGAACAATCCAAATCTACAGGCATTTTTAAGTGAAAACTTTGGGGGGGTAATATCTTTACGGTATCATGCCTGGTGGCCCGGAACAGACCCTATGTACTCACTAAATCCCGGGGATAATTCAGCAAGAATTAACTACTATGGAATTACCGGCGTTCCAAATTATTTGATTGATGGAACAAATTACGGAGTTCCTTCAAGTCCGGAAGGAATGGCTTCCCAAATGACAGAACGCCTCGCCTTGAAATCACCGGTTAAAATCATTGTATCTGCAAACATCACAAGCACTACTGTAGATGCTGTTATTAAGTTGATCGGAATAACACCTGTTGCTCAAACAAATTTAAAACTAAGGTCTTCGGTAATTGAACGCTGGGTTCATTATGCAACCCCTCCCGGATCCAATGGTGAAAAAGATTTTCAGGATGTTATGCGCAAATTGCTTCCCGATGCAAACGGATTTACAGTCTCCTCTATTAATCCGGGTGATACACTGACTTATAATGTTAACACTCCGGTTAATTCTGCGTGGAACTGGCAGGATCTTGCTATTGTTGCCTGGCTTCAGTCAGATAATACAAAAGAGATTATCCAATCAAATATTAATCTGCCAACTTATATCATTGAGTCAGATGATCAGCTTGCTGAATTTATTGAATTAAACAGCACGTATACTAAAACCTGCCGGATAACAAATGATAATTCTCAAACTTTGAATATCAGACTAAAGAAAAAAATTGCCTCTATTCCATCAGGTTGGAGCTATAATCTTGTATATAATAGTAATAATGTAGACTCTGTTGATATTTCCATACTTCCCGGTGAAACAAAATACTTCCAAATGGTAATAAACTCAGGAGCAAATCCTGGATCTCTCAAAGCGAAAATATTTGCTCAGAATCTTGATGACAATTATAAGTATGGTTTTGGCATAAACTATTTTGGAGTAGTAAGACAGGGCGATATTCTTTTTGTAGATGATGATGGCGGTGCCAATTATCAAAATTATTATTTCGCGGCCTTTGATTCATTGGGATATAAATATACTTATATTGATCAGGCTTATGTGGGACAGTTAAAGCCAGTCTTAATTTCACAGAACTTTCCCGGAATTTTCTGGCATTGCGGATGGGGTTTCCCGGCATTCGTTCCTGCGGATGTAGATTTTCTAAAAACCTACCTTAACGCAGGTGGACAACTTTTCATCGCCGGACAGGATATTGGATGGGATATTTTTGATGCATCGGGCAGCAGTAATTTCCCCGAAGCCATTGATTTTTATCATAACTATCTGGATGCCAATTATATTGCTGATAATTCCGGTGTTTACTCGATGGAAGGTATTGCAGGTACAATATTCGAAGGTTTAAGTTTTAATATCGGAACAATTTATTCAAGGTATCCAGAACAAATTGCAAGTTTCAGCGGAAACGGCACTTTACTTTTAAAGTATACCGGCACAACAAAGTATGGAGCAATCTCTCATCAGGGACCAAATTACAAAACAATTTATCTTGGAATTGGACTGGAGCAAATCACAAGTGCCGATGCAAGAGAATTATTAATTCTTAAAACAATAAATTATTTCAATATTCTCGTTCCAGTAGAGCTCACCTCATTCAGCAGCAGCATAAGCAGCGAAGGAATTACTTTGTATTGGAGTACAGCTTCTGAGTTAAATAATCACGGCTTCGAAATTGAAAAATCATCAGATGGAGTCAGTTTTTATACAATTGGATTTGTAAAAGGTTACGGGACAACAACCGAAGCGCGGTATTATTCATTTACAGACAAGATTCAGGGTAATGCTGCTTCAACAATTTATTACAGATTGAAGCAGGTAGATTTTGATGGGAAACATAAGTACAGCGAAGTTATGACTGTTGACTATGATTTGCCAAAAGAATTTTCGCTTGATCAGAATTATCCTAATCCTTTCAATCCTTCAACAACAATAAAATATTCAGTCCCAAAAGAAGCAGTGGTTACGATAAAGATTTACGATTTGACAGGACAGGAAGTTGTCGTGCTTTTGAATGAGGTTAAGAAAGCCGGGACTTATCAGTTTAGCTTTGATTCGGGAAAGCTTGCCTCGGGGACCTACTTTTACCGAATGACAAGTGATGGATTTTCTTCTGTCAGGAAAATGACTATCCTTAAATAATTAATTATTTATGGAGTGCAGAATCTCTTCTGCACTCCATTAACTCTCGTTTTATATGGATATAAAAATCCGGAGGTCTTTTGAATAAGATTCTAAAATTTTTTCTTATAACATTGATTATTTCATTGCCCGCCTTTTCGCAACAAGACGAAGGTATCACCGGAAGGAAGGCACCAAACTTTAAACTGGAAGATATCAATGGCAATTATGTTGAGCTAAAAAAACTTATTGGGAAAGGACCATTACTTTTAAGTTTCTGGGCAACCTGGTGCAAGCCTTGCATAGAAGAGCTATCGGAATACAGCAAGATATTTTCAGGGTTGAAAGAAAGAGGATTCAATCTCCTTGCTATATCAACCGATAATGAAAAAACAGTAGCAAAAGTAAAACCCTTTGTTAAATCAAAAGGATACGATTTTACTGTATTGCTGGATTCAAACTCAGAAGTTGCCAGGAAGTATTATGCGCAGGCAGTTCCATATACCGTGCTTATCGATAAAAGTGGAAATATAGTCTATTCACACCTTGGTTATGCAAAGGGTGATGAAAAAATATTACGTACTAAAATTGAGGAACTTCTGAATAAATAGTTTATTGAATTCTCCGTCTTCCGGAAAAATCATTCACAGATAAATATTATGAAAAATATAATTGTCCCCTCGGTGTTTCTGTTTTTGCTTATCATTTCCTTTTCGGGTTTCCCCCAAACTGAAGAAAATGAATCCTCTGAGAACGAAATTGTTTTGCCTGATGGAATCGGGATTGCAAATCAGCTTGAGTATTCTTATGACATTGAAAAAAAGCTGGAGATTCTTGAAAACTGGTTGAACGTTGATTACAATAAAGGAATTTTTTCTGCCGGCATCAGATTCGATCTTTTCCAGCCAAATGATCCTAACCCGGCAATCAACAGAGGCAAAGTCAGGTACGCCGATATTGCTTTCAAATATATTCAGGCAGAAATAGGCGATGTTGATGAAGGAATGGATATAACTGTTGGAAACTTTTACTCTGTTTTTGGAAGAGGATTAATTCTGAAAATTTATGAGGACAGGAGCATAAGAATCGACAACAATCTGCTTGGAGTAAAAGTTGTTGGAAGATACTCTAACTTAATTCTTACTGCTTTAACCGGATTACCCGAAAGTATTAATTCTGTAAGGAGAGACATACTTCACGCAGTTGATCTCGAATATAAAGGATTAGAAAATATCAGGTTTGGCGGATCATTTGCCTCAAACCAACCCGATGTTGAAGGAATTGCAAGAACAAGAATGGCTTCATTAAGAATTCAACCATCAATCTGGAATTTTGACTTATATGCAGAATATGGAATAAAACAAAATGATGATATTAAGCAAAGTATATTTAACGGAAGCCGTCCTATTGCCGGCAGAGCATTTTATGGAAGCCTGATATTCTATTATGAAAATTTTTCATTGATAGGCGAATATAAACTTTATGATAACTTTACATTTCAATCTAACGACGGAACAGTAATTTATAACACTCCTCCTTCGGTTAGAAAAGAGTATCCTTATATTCTACTCAACCGTCATCCTTCTCCGCTTAACCAAGCTAACGAAAAAGGATTTCAGATCGAAGCCGACTATTCAATTGGTGATCATACTTTTATTACGGCAACCTTCAGCCAGACAAAAACTTTGCCCTCCAATTCTTTTTATCAAAGAGTTAGTGGAACTAATCTGCCTTTAAGAACTCAGTTAAAAGAAGGTTACTTTCAGGTTAATCATACCTGGAACAATTTTATCTCTACAACTGCGGCTATGGGCTACAGGGAAGAGCTTGATTCAGATACAAAAAGCTTAACGCCAATTCTCGAAAATAAAATTTATCTTGATGACTACAACACCTTGAAACTAACAATAGAACATCAGCAAACAACCGACCGCACAACCGCGGAACAATATTACAACGATGTTCTTCAGGCAGAATATTTAAGTGCCCCTAAATTATCAGTTTCGATTGTTACCGAAGTTCAGACAAAAGAACCGGACGAGGGGCGGATCGTAAGAAAAGTCTGGAGCTTTTTGCAATTTGGATATAAGCTGGGTGATCATACAGATTTAAGTGTACTATTTGGTTCAAGACAGGCGGGCAATATTTGTGTGGGCGGTGTTTGCCGGTTTGAACCCGAATTCAGAGGCGTCGAATTCAAAATGCTGACCAGGTTTTAATTTACTATCAGCGTTTTTTAATTTATTTTTCACTTTATCAAATCTATTAGCCGCTTATATAATTTTTGCAATTACCCGTTTGATGATTAAATAGATTTCATTTAAGTATCATCTTAATTAATAACGAGGAACAAAATGAACAGACTTCTTTTTATCATCGTAATTACAATCATAATCTCTTCACAGCATTTAGCCCAGCAACCTCCGATAATTCCAATGAAAGACTTTTTCAGAAATGCTGACAAACGAAGCTATCAGATTTCACCAAATGGTAATTACTTATCATGGATGCAGCCCTGGAATTCACGAATGAATGTTTTCGTTCAGAAAATAGGTGATGAAAAAGCAGCTCAGGTTACCTTTGCTACAGAAAGAGACATTGCAGGCTATTTTTGGAAAGGAAGTGAAAGAATTATTTATATACAGGACTCAAAAGGAGATGAAAATTTCAGGCTTTATGCTGTTGATACTGACGGAGCAAATCAAAAAGACCTGACCCCTTTTGAAAAAGTAAGAGTTATTGTTCTTGACCAGCTGGAAGATAACCCCACCGAAATGCTTATTGAAATGAACAAAAACAATCCTCGGGTATTTGATGTTTACAGGATAAATGTTTTTACCGGTGAAATGCAGCTCATTGCTCAAAATCCCGGCAACATAACCGGCTGGATGACCGATCACGATGGAAAGCTAAGAGTAGCAACAACAACCGATGGTGTAAATACAAGTATACTTTACCGCGATAGCGAACAAGATGAATTTAAAACTCTTATTACTACTTCATTCAAGGAAACACTGGCTCCGCTTTTCTTTACCTTTGATAATAAGAACCTGTATATGCTTTCAAATATTGGCAGAGATAAAATTGCCGCAGTAGAATATGATATCGCCAACAATAAAGAATTAAGAATTGTATATGAGAATGATGATTATGATTTATCGGGTTTAAATTTTTCCAGGAAAAGGAATGTTCTAACATTTGCTACTTACATTGATTGGAAACAGCAGTATTACTTTTTTGATGATTTATCCAAAGAAATTTTTGATGATTTAACAAAAAAATTACCTGATTACCAGCTTGCATTAACAGGCTCAAACAAGGAGGAAGATAAAATTCTTGTAAGAACTTACAGCGACAGGTCCCTTGGCTCATATTTTCTTTATGATATTGCCAGAAAGGATTTGAAAAAGCTTGTTGATGTAAGTCCCTGGCTTAATGAAGAACATATGGCAGATCAGAAACCAGTCACATTTATATCAAGAGATGGATTAACTATTCACGGTTACTTAACACTACCGAAAGGTGTCGATGCAATAAAACTTCCTGTGATTGTAAATCCCCATGGCGGTCCTTGGGCAAGAGACTCCTGGGGTTTTAATCCTGAAGTACAGTTTCTTGCCAACAGGGGATACGCAGTGTTGCAGTTGAACTTCAGAGGTTCTACCGGATATGGGAAACAATTTTGGATGCGCGGCTTTAAGCAGTGGGGACAAAAAATGCAAGACGATATTACTGACGGAGTTAATTGGTTAATAAAAGAAGGAATTGCTGACCCGAAAAGAGTTGCAATCTACGGGGGCTCGTACGGCGGCTATGCTACATTAGCCGGATTAACTTTTACTCCTGAAATTTATGCTGCAGGTGTTGATTATGTTGGAGTTTCCAACATTTTTAGCTGGATGAATGCAATACCTCCGTATTGGGAGCCATATAGAGAAATGATCTATGAAATGGTTGGACATCCACAAAAAGATTCACTATTACTGTATCAGGCATCTCCGCTATTTCATGTCGATAAAATCAAAGCACCGCTGCTAATTGCACAGGGTTCAAATGATCCGCGGGTTCCCAAACCAGAGTCTGATCAAATCGTAGAAGCACTAAAGAACAGAGGAATTGATGTTCCTTATATTGTTAAGGAGAATGAAGGACACGGATTCAGAAACGAAGAAAACAGATTTGATTTTTATGGTGCAATGGAGCAATTTTTCTTTAAGTATCTTGGTGGAAGAATTTCAGAACTGAAACAAGGTGAAATAAAAAATTAAAAAAGTTTTTGGAGGTAAAAATAAAAGCGGGATAGTTTTTACAATTACCCCGCTTTTATATTTATTTTTTCTCTGCTGCTTTTTCAAAATCGAGCGACACAGAGTTAATGCAATATCTCAACCCTGTTGGTTTAGGACCATCGTCAAAAACGTGACCCAAATGACCACCGCACCTGGCACACATCACCTCGGTTCTAATCATCCCGTAGCTTCGGTCTTCCTGATAGATTATTTTGCTTTTATCAATTGGTTGAAAGTAGCTCGGCCAGCCGCAATGCGAATTAAACTTGGTCTCTGAACTGAAAAGCGGTTCACCGCATCCGGAACATTTGTAAACGCCGTCTTCAAAGTGATTCCAAAATTCACCTGTGTAAGCCCTTTCGGTTCCTTTTTCTCTGAGCACATAATACTCTTCAGGAGTAAGTTCGTTTTTCCACTCCTGTTCTGTTTTATTAATCTTTGATTCCATCAGATCAGATTTCTCCTTTAATGAATCGGGGTTTGAAATATTTGTTATCTTTTTTAAGTTAGCTTCTGGATTAGTGCTTGCAACGTGGATTGCAAACGCTGCAAAAAGCGAAATGCCAAAAGTCAATATTATCTTCTTCACAAAGCTCCTGAGAAAATAAAAAATTAAATATTTATTTTAGATACGAAATAATCTGATGTTCATTTAAATATCAACACCTTTTTTGTTATATAAATTGGAGAAAAAATGGAATTAAAAGAAGCAATTCAAAAAAGAGCAAGCGTAAGATTATTCACAGATGAAAAAGTCCCTTTTGAAGATATTAAAGAAATGATCACCAGGGCAAGTCTTGCACCAAGCATCAATAACTCTCAGCCGTGGAAATTTATTGCAATTACAAACCGTGAGTTGATAAAAAATATGAGCAGCGTGGTTCAAAATAAAGTTGAGCAGATTTTTCCGCACGGCAACCTGAAGGCGAACATATTGGTTCAGAATAAAGTAGCAAAATTTTCAACTTTTTTTATGGACGCTCCCCTTGTTATCGCAGTAATTATGACACCTTACGAAGCAGCTGTCGACGATCTTTTAAGCGGGACAGCATTGACTCATGATGATATAAATAAAATGCGAAACTATCCTAATATTCAGTCTATCGGAGCAGCAATCGAAAATTTACTCTTAACATCAGTCGATTTGGGATACGGCGCATGCTGGTTATCAGGTTTGCTTATTGCAAGGGATGAACTTGAAAAATTGCTGGATGTGCGGCCTCCTCTTTCATTAGCAGCGTTTGTTGCGGTTGGCAAGCCAAAGGAATCAGTCAGACAGAGAGAAAAAAAATCGCTCGAAGATATTTTTGAAATAAGAGAATAAGCTTGTGCTGAAATTAATTGAATTATTTATCCTTTAATAAAGCAACAGTGGGGAACATAAGATATATACACGCTGCAATACGACCAGTTACAAATGAAATGGTTGCTGCTTCTGCCCCAACCAGGTTGAATGATTTAATACAAATTGAGAGTGTAATAATTATTACTGCGAACTCAATAGCCGTGCCGTATGTAATTTGCTTTGTCGACTTGAATTTTACCAAAGCCCCCCTTTGAAAACTTATCAACACTGTAAGTGCCGGGAAGAATGACATAATCATTAAGGGAAGCCTCGCAAATTCTGTTAAAGTTTCATTTAGACCAGAAACATCATAAAACCAGATTTCAGCAAGCGGAGAAAAGGCAATCAGTATTAAAATAATTGTGAGAGTTAACGCAAGTTTTATTCCGAAATATTTCAATGCGCGATATTTTTCTTCCTTTTCATCAAGCAAAGCAACAACAACTTCCTGAAAAGATAACCCCAGCCCTCTAAAGATAAAAACAAACGAAGTTACAACCGGAAGAACAGCAAGCGATTCCAGCGCCATCCGGCTTTGTCCGATTAAAAAAGTCACAAACGGTTGAACTCCCAGAGTTAACAAAGAGGTAAGCGCCAGAGGGATATAAAAATTAAAAATGTCTTTTAGAGGAAGATATCCCCTAGATTCATTTGCTGACTTTAAATTTAGAATTATCTTATTTGCCATAAATCTGCTTGCTGCAGCTTCTAAAATTACTGCGGCCGACAAAGCACTTGCTCCAACTACAACACCAGGTACATTTTTTATGAGAAATAAAACTAATGCGGTCAAAGTCATAGTCACCAGCCTGACAATAGTACCGTAAGCTACAAATCTTGTTGCATTGTTTCTTATAAGTATTCCCTGGTAAAACCTTCTGAAACCTATTGCCCCCGGCCAGGGAACCAAGATAATCACTGCCGTGTGTGTCAATTCTGCAACATCAGAAGGCAGCCCGATTAAATTTTCTGTAATGAAAAAAAATACCGGCGGAAGAATCAGTATTAACATCAAAAAAGTAAGCGATGCAATCAGGAGATAATTAAATAACCTCAACTGTTTGAAAGCCGTGTAATCTTTAACAAGAGTAGTCGCAGCACTCATCATCATTATTACTGGTGCTTCGATTATCAAAGCTAAAGAAAAGGCTACCCCATAAGCGGCGAGATTAAATTTCGGGTCGGGTAATCTTGCAATTAATGCTGAAAGATAAGGCCCTTCTACCGACATCATTAGCCAGGTTGCAGCTAATGGAAGCCAGAAATAGAAAATCGGTTTGAGGCTATGTTCAGATTTGATTATCAATTTTATTTTCTTTTAATGAAATTTATAAATAAAATTTCTAAACAATTGCCGATTGTCAGTGTTTATTGATTAAAGAATTATTTAACTTTACAAAAAAGGAACAGAAGTTATGAAGTCATTAGTCTTAATAATTGCTTTATCCCTGACTTTTGTAATCACCAGCTGTAAAAGTAAAACTCCCCCCGAAATAACAGACCAGGTTAAATCAGGATTGAAATCAGATGCTCAAAACTTTATGAAAACATTAAAAGGAGTTTTAATAAGAGAAATAGAATCGAAAGGAATTATAAACGCTGTTTCTGTTTGCTCTGACACCGCTCAATTGATGACAAATAATTATGGCGTTCAAAAAGGAATTTTTATAAAGCGGGTATCATTCAAAAACCGCAACCCGGTTAACAAACCAGATGAAATTGAATCAAATGCCCTTAAAAAATTTGAAGAATTAAAAGCCGAAGGTAAACTAAATCCCGAAACAGCTTACTTTGAAACTATTGAAGAAGAAGGTGTAACAAAAGTCCGATATCTTGTGCCGATTATTCTTCAACCGGAATGTCTTAACTGCCATGGTGATTGGAATGCAATGGATCCCGAAGTAAAAAAAATAATATCGGATAAGTACCCTGAGGATAAAGCAGTTGATTATAAAGTCGGGGATTTAAGAGGAGCGGTTTCTATTGAAAAAGTAATCAGCAAATAATTTTTTAAGAGATATAAACATGACAAAAAAATACAGCTTGTATAATGTCCCCCAGATAAGTTCAATTCAGGAAATGTTTAAACTCTCAACAGGAAAATATAAAGATAAAATTGCACTGGAAGACTTATCTAACACTCCAATTTCCAGAGTAACATACAACCAGCTTCTTGATTGTGTTCTTAAGCTGGGATGCGCTCTGAGAAGTCTAAAAATTAAAGAACGTACACACATTGCAGTTATTTCAGAAAACAGGGTTCAATGGGGAATTGTTTATCTGACTGCAATGAGTTTTAATCATGTAATAGTTCCCATAGATAAAAACCTTCATCAGAATGAGATATTAAATATAATCCATGAATCCGATGCTGAAGTAATATTCTTTTCCGAAATGTTTGATAATATGCTTATAGAAAAAGGCGGAACCTTCAGGAAACTGAATCACTTTATCAGTATGGATTTATCAGCACAGAAAAATAATTTTTTATCTATGTCTCAACTGATAAATTCAACTCAGCCCTGCTCAGTTTATGATTTACCACAAATCAATCCTGATGAAATGGCTGAAATTATCTTTACATCAGGATCACTTGGAAGAGCCAAAGGGGTAATGTTAAGCCAGAGAAACCTTGCTTCAAACCTGTGTGCTATGACAAGCATGATTGAATTACATCCTTCGGACAAATTCCTGTCTGTATTACCGATTCATCATACCTACGAATGCACCTGCGGATTTTTATGTCCTTTATATTCAGGCTCATCGGTTCATTATGCACGATCATTAAAAACTATTGTTGATGATCTTCAGAATGTAAAAGCAACTATTTTACTTGGTGTCCCGCTTCTTTTTGATAAAATGTTCAAACGAATTTATAAGACAATAAACGAAGATAAAATTAAGTCGAAAATAGTCCCGCCGCTTATTAAAATAAGTAATATTGCCGAAAAGGTTGGATGGAAAAGTTTTAAGAAAATTGTTTTTGCCGAACTTCATAAAAAATTTGGGGGAGCAATAAGAATCTTTATTGCAGGGGGGGCAGCTCCCGATCCTAAAATTGCAAAAGGCTTGAGAGAATTTGGATTTACTTTTATCCAGGGATATGGTTTAACGGAAACTTCACCAATACTTACGCTGAACAGACTCGACTATTTTAAAGATGATGCTGCCGGGCTTCCTTTACCCGGTGTTGATATAAAAATTAGTCAACCGGATGAAGATAATATTGGCGAGGTGTATGCCAAGGGACCAAATATTATGATTGGCTATTATAAAAATCCCCAGCTGACTTCCGAATCCTTTGATAACGGGTGGTTTAAGACCGGGGACCTCGGTTATATTGATGCTGATGGTTTTTTGCATATTAGCGGCAGAAAGAAAAATGTTATAATCGCTAATAACGGTAAAAATGTTTTTCCCGAAGAGATTGAGGATATATTGAATAGAAGCCCATTTATCCAGGAATCACTTGTTTACGGCGAGCAGGACGAAAAGCATGATGAAATTATTGCGGTTCAAATTGTAACAGATGTTGAGGCATTTATTGAATATTCTGAAAAAAACAACATTCAGATTACACCCGAGCTTATTAATGAAATAATAAGCGGTGTGATAAAAGACGTTAACGGAAAACTCAGCAGTTACAAACAGATTAAAAAGTTTTATATCAGAGACAGCGAATTTGAAAAAACGACCACTCAAAAAATAAAAAGATATCTTGTTAAGCAGGCCAGCCCGGAAGTATAAATTTGCTTAAGTGATAAATATTAGCATTATGAGATTAACTTAATTAATCTGTTGATAGAAATCAGGAATAAAATTATTTTTTAAAAAATAATATTAAAACCCGAAACAGATATTTATACAGTTAACAAATCATTTCAAATAAACTTTCACCACAAATATGAAGATCGAAGTAGTACACGAACCCGAAAAAACACGATTCGTTTCAGTGATTGATGGATTGGAATGTTATCTGAACTACAGAATGCGGAATGAAGACAAAATAGATTTTTATTACACCTATGTTCCTTCAGTAATGAGAGGGAAAGGAATTGCCGCTCAAATAGTAGCTTATGCGTTTGAATTTGCAAAAGAAAATAATCTTATCGTTATACCAACCTGTCCATATATCTGGAGTTTTCTGGAAAGAAACCAGAATTACTCTTATCTGATAAGCGAAAATTAATAGGAGCTCATTTTATAAGCTTCCGGAATAGCTCAAGGTCTTCGTGCGTGGTCACCTTAAAATTAAAAGCTGACCCCTCAACGATGTTTATCCTGATGCCCAGTCTTTTAACAAGCATAGATTCATCCGTCCCGATGAATTTATCATCATAAGCTTTTTTCATTGCCGAAAGCAAGTCGCTGTATCTAAATATCTGAGGAGTTTGCACGTAATAAACTTTATTCCGGTTAACATACTCTTCAACATCTTCTTCCCCTTTTATCAGAGTATCTCTTGCTTTAATACAAACCAGAGAATTTCCTTTTCTTATTGCAGTTAATATAGCATTATCAAGAGTTTTTATCGGGAGTAATGGTCTTGCTGCATCGTGAACGACGACGAGATCATCTTTTTTGCCCGCCACCTCCTTCAAACAGTTATAAACCGAATCCTGTCTTTCTTCACCACCCGCTACAATCTTCTTAAGTTTTGAAATCCTGAATCGTGATTTCAAACTTGTAATTAAAGAAAAGTAAGCGGGGTCACATGCAACAATTATTTCATTAATGTATTTGCTTTTCTGAAAAACACCAAGCGTATAAGCAATCAGTTCTTTACCGCCGAACTTGATATACTGTTTGGGAATTGCAGCACCACTTCTTTTCCCTTTTCCTCCAGCAGGTATAAGCGCATAAATTTTCATAATATCAACATTGCATCGCCATAGCTGAGAAATCTGTAATTGTCTTTCAATGCTTTTTTATAAGCTTTCATAACAAAGTCTGTTTCTGCAAATGCACAAACCAGCATAAGTAATGTTGATTCAGGCACATGAAAATTGGTGATAAGTTTTTTTGTAACCTTAAAATCATATGGCGGATAGATAAATTTATCAGTCCACCCCCGATTTGGTTTAACCAAACCATCTGCAGTAGTGCTTGTTTCAAGAGCCCGGCAGGTACTTGTTCCAACCACAAATACATTCTGTTTGTGCAGGAGAGCTTTGTTAATTATCTCAGCAGATTTTGCGGGTATTTCAAAAAACTCCGAATCCATTTTATGCTTGGTAAGATCTTCAACTTCAACCGGCCTGAATGTTCCCAAACCAATGTGTAAAAGCACCGGAACAATGTGTACACCTTTTTTCTCAATTTTCTGAAGAAGCTTGGTTGTAAAATGAAGCCCGGCAGTTGGAGCCGCTACTGCACCATCAACTTTTGCATAAACAGTTTGATAATTCTCTCTATCAGAAGCTTCCGGTTCTCTTTTAATATATGGAGGTAAAGGGGTATGACCTATTTTTTCAACAGCTTTGAAAACATTTCCCGGTTGATTGAATCTTACTGTTCTTCCTCTTGAAGTTGTGTTATCAATAATTTCACACCAAAGCTTATCGTTAAAATAGATTTTATTGCCTATCCTCACCTTTCTGGCAGGATCAACAATTACATCCCAAATGCACTCATCTGCATTTAGTTCTCTTAAAAGAAAGACTTCAATTTTAGCATGTGTCTTTTCTTTTTTGCCGAACAATCTTGCCTGAAACACTCTTGTTTCATTTACAACCATTACATCGCCCTTGGACATATAGTCAACTATGTTTGAGAAAGTTTTATTCTCTATTTCCTTAGTTTCCCTGTCAAGGACCATCAGTTTGGATTTATCTCGTGGTGAAACAGGGTATTTTGCAATCTGATTCTTTGGCAAATTATACTTAAAATCTGATAACTTCATTTATCCCTACCTTCTTGCATTTTATTTTAATCCTGATTTGTTAATAAATATTTTTCTTTTTTACTGACCCCGATTAAGACTAAAAACCGAATTATCAAAGGTCACACCTAAACTGACCTTAATGTAAAAAGATCAGTTCGGTGTGACACTTTTAATAATATTCTTAGTCAAAATCTTTTTTATCTTTTTGACGATACTTTTTTCTTAACGGAACCCCTCTTTTGTGGAGTTGCTTTCTTCAATGCTTTTTTAGAAGCAAGCTTTTTACCAGCAGGTTTTGCAGCCCTGGCTTTCTTAGCATCTTTTACAACAGACTGAGCAGCTGCTAATCTTGCAATAGGGACCCTGAACGGTGAACAGCTAACATAGTTCAAACCAATCTTATGGCAGAATTCAACCGATTTTGGCTCACCGCCGTGCTCACCGCAGATACCAATTTTTAAGTCCGGTCTGGTTCTTCGTCCACCTTCAACTGCAATTTGCATCAACCTTCCGATTGCTTCCAGATCGATTGACTGGAAAGGATCTTCAGGAAGAATTTTCTTTTCGAGATATTCGGGTAAGAATCCTCCGATGTCATCACGCGAAAAACCGAAACCCATTTGTGTGAGATCGTTGGTTCCAAATGAGAAGAACTGGGCTGTTTCAGCAATTTTATCTGCTGTCAGGGCAGCGCGAGGAATTTCAATCATGGTTCCAGTTAAATGAGCGATTTTCTTTAATCCAAATTTTTGACAAACTTCAGCATGAATTTGATTAATTATTTCATATTGATGATTTATTTCATTTACGTGACAGGTAACTGGAATCATTATTTCTGGAAATGGTTTCTTTCCTTCCTTTAATAATTCTGCTGTCGCTTCGAAAATAGCACGAACCTGCATTACTGTGATTTCCGGATAAGTGATTCCTAATCTCACTCCACGATGTCCCATCATCGGATTGTTCTCGTGTAATGAATCAGCACGTTCGTTTAGTTCTTCAATTGATATTCCAAGGCTTTCAGCGAGCTTTTCTCTTTCATCAACTCTTTGAGGAACAAATTCGTGCAAAGGTGGATCAAGAGTTCTGAAAGTTACTGGATATCCATCCATTGCTTCTAATGTTCCTTTAACATCTTTTTTAACGTAAGGGAATAATTCATCCAAAGCAGCAATTCGTTCATCTTTTGTTTTTGAATGAATCATCTTTCGAAGTTTGAAAAGTGGTTCTTCAGAATTTTTTCCGTAAAACATATGCTCTGTTCTGAAAAGACCTATTCCCTCAGCACCGAAAGCTCTTGCCCGTGCAGCATCTTCCGGAGTATCGGCATTAGTTCTGACTTTCAGCTTTCTGATGTCGTCGCATAATTTCATAAACGCCTGGAAATCTGGATTTTCTTCAGCGGACTTTTTCATTGGCAGTTCACCGATGTAAACCGCACCTTTTGTCCCGTTCAAAGTCAGCCAATCGCCTTCTTTAATTGTAACACCCGCGACAGTGAATGATTTATCTTCATAGTTAATTTTTAATCCGCCGGCACCAACTATACAGCACTTACCCCAGCCGCGTGCAACTAATGCAGCATGTGAAGTCATTCCGCCGCGAGCAGTTAGTATAGCCTGAGCAGCCCGCATTCCTTCGATGTCTTCAGGATTTGTTTCATCCCGAACGAGAATAACTTTCTTCCCTTCTTTTGCCCAGGCAACAGCATCATTAGCAGAAAAAACAACCTGCCCGGTAGCCCCGCCCGGTCCGGCAGGAAGTCCTTTTACAAAAACTTTGGTTTTAAGTTCGGCTGATGGATCAACAATTGGATGAAGTAATTCATCTAATTGTGAAGGCTGGACACGCATCACTGCTTCTTCCTTTGTTATGAGTTTTTCTCTGTACATATCAAGAGCCATTTTTACAGCAGCCGGCCCGTTTCTTTTACCAACACGGCACTGAAGCATATAAAGAGTGCCTTCCTGAATAGTAAACTCGATATCCAGCATATCGCGGTAATGCTTTTCCAATGTTTTTTGAATACGATGAAGCTGTTTATATGTATCAGGCATACCTGTTTCTAATGAGGGCAGATGAGCAGTGTGCTCATTTTTTCCAACTTCGTTAATTGGATTTGGGGTTCTGATTCCGGCCACAACATCTTCGCCCTGTGCGTTAGTAAGCCATTCGCCGTAAAAATAATTTTCTCCGGTTGCAGGATTACGGGTAAATGCAACACCAGTTGCCGAGGTTTCACCCATATTTCCAAATACCATTGATTGAACGTTTACTGCTGTGCCCCAGTCATCCGGGATTCCTTCAATTCTTCTATAGGAGATTGCACGCTTACCCATCCAGCTCTGGAATACTGCAGAAATTGCGCCCCAAAGCTGATCCATTGGATCTTCAGGAAAAGGTTTGCCAAGAACTTCCTGAACTTTTGCTTTATAGATTTCTATCAATTCTTTCAAATCATCCGAAGTTAAATCTGTATCAGCGTGCACACCCCTTGCTTCCTTCATTTTGTGCAGTTCTTTTTCCAATTGCTGTCTCACACCCTTACCTTCTTCAGGTTCAACACCGGCGGCTTTCTCCATTACCACATCAGAATACATCTGGATTAACCGGCGATGTGAGTCATAAACAAATCTTGGATTGTTTGTCTTCTTAATTAAAGCTTCACGAGTTTGATTATTTAAACCAACGTTGAGAATAGTTTCCATCATTCCGGGCATAGAAGCGCGTGCACCCGAACGAACTGAAAGCAATAATGGATTTTCAAGATCGCCAAAAACAGATCCCATTTGCTTTTCAACTTTGGCAAGAGCTTCTTTAACCTGTTTCTCCAGTTCTTTCGGATATTTTTTATGGTTTTTATAGTATGCTGTACATACCTCTGTTGTAATAGTAAATCCCGCCGGAACAGGAAGACCGATATTAACCATTTCTGCAAGGTTTGCCCCTTTACCACCGAGCAAAGACTTCATTTCTGCTTTACCTTCAGCTTTTTTACCGCCGAAAAAGTAGACGTATTTTTTTGTTTTTGTCATTAGGAATTTTCCTCCGTGTTTATTTGTCTTTTTGATTTTTCAATGTTTCTTATGATATTTTTTCAAGAATAAAATCTTTGAATGATATTTCATCATCTACTCTTAATTCTATTTTCAGATAAAATATTTCTATATCGTCAAACTCATTTTTAAAGTTTGTAAGCTTAACGGCATCCTTCTCAGTTGTAAGCACTGAATGAGAATTTGTTGAATAAAATTGTTTTCTTATCAACTGTATGTCTTTAAGCGTATAATCTTTGTGGTCGCGGAATATTAACCGATTATCTGTATCAATATGTGTTTGTCTTAAAGCACTAATAAAAGAATCTGGATTAGCGATTCCGGATACAATTAAACTTTTCTGTCCCCTGAAGTCTTCAACCGCATATTGAATTTTTTTTGCCACATCTACAAAGCATACTGCACGGTAGTGAGCTGTAAACACAGGTTTGTGTAAAAGATATTTTTTCCTTCTGGGATTGATTTCCTGAATCTCAGAAAATTTTCTGTTTACAATTACCGCATCAGATCTTCTGGTCTCTTTAAAGGATTCTCGAAGGTAACCTGTCGGCAGAAGATTATGGGTAAAAAAATTTTTTTCATTTAAGAACGACTGATCAAAAATCAGTATATCAAGATTTCTTTTTATCCAGCGGTGCTGAAATGCGTCATCAAGAACAATTGTATCAACGCCGGTTTCCTTTACCAATTTCTCAACTCCTCCAACCCTTTTTTCCGAAACAGCCGCGGGCACTCTGCAATCCTGAACCGTATGGTAAATTTCATCACCGCAAACATCAACTGACGTAAGTATCTCCTCGCCTCGTGATACAAGAACATAACCTTTTGATTTTCTTCCATAACCACGGCTAAGAACGCCAACTTTTTTCCCTTGATGCTTCAGAAGATTTGTTAAATAAATCACCGCCGGGGTTTTCCCTGAACCGCCAACAATAAGATTGCCAACAGAAATTATTTTTGCATTAACACTTCTGGGTTTAAAGATGTTTTTATCAAAAAACAGATTCCTGATTTTAACAATTAGTGCATAAACCGGGACAAATGGATACAATAAAATTCTTAATAACTTCATAAAGTCTTTAATTAAAAATGCTTGCTCTGTTTTGAAGTTCGTTCAGCAAGTTTTCACATTCTAATATTTTTTCTGATGTCTGATCATAGTTTAGTTTCTGGTCAATATAAATCGGATCGGAGTAGATTAGTTTTGCCTCAGAAAAAAAGCGAGGAACCTGAAATTTATCCCAGCTTTTGAGCAAAACCTTTTTCCTGAAACCAATACCTGCAAGTACAATAGGAACACCGCTTTTTTTTGCAGCTACAACAGCACCAGCTTTAAATTTATTCACAGGGCCCCGTGGACCATCGGGAGTTACGGCAATTGAATAACCATGCTTTGCGTGATCAACCATAATCCCGAGGGCAACATCACCGCCTTTGCTTGAGGATCCGCGAACTACTTTATAATTCCATTTTCTCAGAATCTTAGCAAGCAAATCGCCATCTTTGCTTAAACTTGTCAAAGCAGCAAATCCTGAGTTACTATGTATATACCAGGGAAGCAACATTGTGCTGTGCCAGAAAGCCAAAACAAAATTCTTTTTTTGTTCTCTCAATTTTTCAACCGATTCACTGTTAACCAAATTAATTTTTAGTGTTTTACAAAGAATGTTAATAGCAAAAGCAAGGAAATAATTTCCTGTGAATCTTAATATGCCTCTTTTAAGCTCTTTGATTTTCATTTATAACTTTGAAAATGTTTTCAGCAGCACGGGCTGATGCCCCCGCCGAACCTATTTTATCTTTTACCGACAATAATTTCTCTTTAATTCTCTGATACTGGCTGCTATCAGATAATATTTTATTACAAGCTTCTATAATTTCTGATTCATTTACTCTATGCTGAATCAGCTCCGGGACCACCTGTTCTCCGAGAATTATATTTGCCATTCCAATAGATTTAATTTTTACCAGGGTTCTGCCGATCAGGTAAGTTGGCAAACTGGTTTTATATACAATAACCATGGGAAGACCAGAAATTGCAGCTTCAAGAGTTGAAGTGCCGGATTTAATAATTCCTATTTTTGAAATTTTCATCAGGTCATATGTAAATCCACTAATTACCTTAAAATTCTTCTGATCACTAAATCTGTGAAACAAATTTTCATCGATATTAGAAGCACAAGCAACAACAATCTGGAGATTAAATTGGTTCGCGAGTTTTGATGCCGCATTTATGCATGGTTTAAAGATTTTTTCAATCTCGTGCTTTCGGCTTCCCGGCATTATCAGCAGTATGTCTTTCCCAGCTGCTAATTCAAATTTCTTCTCAAGCTCTTCTTTACTCAGATAATTGTATGATTCAAGTCTTTCAAGTAAAGGATGACCAACAAATACAGCATTTACATTATTGCTTTTATATAAATCCTCTTCAAAGGGAAAAACCACAATCATTTTATCAACATAAGTTCTGATTGTTTTCATTCTCCCTTTTCCCCAGGCCCATATTTGCGGAGAAATGTAATAGATAATCTGAGTTTTGTAGGCCTTAAGCTTTTTAGCAAAACTAAGATTGAACCCCGGGTAATCAATCAACACAACTATTTCAATCTTATTTTGCTTTACTAATTCAATTAATTCCCGCTGAACTCTTTTGATAAACGGTATATGCTTAACAACTTCAGTGAAACCGAGGAAAGCCATTTTGTTAATATGATAAGATAATTCCATCCCGGCTTCTCTCATTTTATCACCGCCAATACCCAAAACTTTAATATTCTCATCGAGCTTGTTTAATTCTTTAATAAGCGCGGCTCCGGCCAAATCGCCGGAAACTTCTCCGGCAATCATTAATATTCTAATTTCTTTCCTTGACTCCGGCATTAAAATCTTCTCAAAAACCAAATAAGAATTATCGTGGCAATTACTAAAATCAAAGCCTGGAATGTTCTCCTTTCCGATTTCATTGCTGCTTGTGAATTAAATGAAGGCTGAGGAAGATTCTGAATCCTGAAAGGAGTAAATCTCGGAAAAAATCTTGGAACATTCTCAAGAAATATTTGATAATTATTTCCAAAAGTGTTTTTTAAATAGGCTTCTTCTTCTTTAACAATAAAATGATATTGAATAATAAAAAACACCAGCGCTATAATTTGTAAAAAGGGGAACAGAGCAAATGACATAATCCCGATTCCGGAATAAATTAAAATATTGCCTAAATAAAGAGGGTTTCGTACATAAGAAAACGGACCGCTCACAATAAGCTGAGAACCGCCTACGTTACCTGTTGTTCTTGTTTCACTCCCGGCATAACCAACTCCCCAGAATCTGATTGCTTCACCTGCAAGCGCTATAAAGAATCCGATTATCAAACTCCAAATGTTTGAGTTATTATAAAAAAGCATTATCAGAATAAAGGGAATTGGTGTATAACTCCGGTAACTGAAAAATTTTTGGGCAATGTCCGACATCTGTTTTAAACCATTTAGTTATTCGATTAAGTATGCTTCTTTTCTTTTTAATTCAGCCTGGTGCCTTTTCTTCAGTCTGCGAGCTGAAACCATTTCGTCAAGCTTTTTAATGACATCATTAAAGTCTCTGAAGGGGAAATACGATATCCTTTCTTTTTCACAATATTTTAACAGGTCATTCTTTGCGAATATAAAATCACAATAAACAATAGTTTGTTTATCAGAATTTCCATCGCCGATGTAAACAGTAAAATCCTCATCGGAGCTGTGATTAATAATGTGATTACGTTTGCAATTTGCCGAAGTCTGAAATTCCGAATCAAGAAATGGGAAATAAGGAATCAGCTTGCCCCCGACAATTTCAAGATGATTTGAATAATGTTTTAAGTTTAGAAGATTTTCCCTCTTAAAAATCCTGTTAATGTAATAATCGAATCCGTCACTTAAGACAATCAGCTCAATATTTTTTTTCAAACAATATTCAACCAGGTTGTGAAATGTTTTATCTATTTCCAGTTGATCGATAAAATCATTCAGTTCATCTGCAGAAATTGCGTTAACCGAATCACATAGTGAAATCCAGCATTGTCTTGAGGAAATTTTTCCTTTAAGGAGATCATTTATTATTTCTTCCACTTTTTGTTTATCACCAAAGCGATTGAAAACAGCTTCGCCAACATCTTTTAAAGAAATTGTCCCGTCAAAATCAACAAATACTTTAAACTCTCTTTGTGTCATATCACTTTGTAATCACCATTTTTTTCACATCAACAAAATCATTACAGGTAAACCTGTAGAAATATATCCCCGGTTGTAATCCTTCGGCCGAAAAATTTACTTTGTTTGAACCGGCAGGAAATTCCTGGTTACTTATTTCTTTTATTTTTTCAATCCTGCTGTTAAAAAATTCAATACTAACCCGTGAACTGACCGGTAAATAAAAACTAATTTCGGTTGAAACTGAAAACGGATTAGGATCATTTTGTGCAACTATGATATTGTTAGAATCAAAGAGATAGTCAATTCTTGTAAGCTCGGAGACTTTTGAATTACCCTTGCTGTCTTTTTGTAAAATTCTGTAAAAAATTGTTCCGCTTTGATATGGTTTATCCAAATATTCATAGTAAGCCGAGTTTGAATTTTTATTATAAGGAAATAACGAATCAACAATCTCCCACGAAGAATTAATACCCCTCTGTTCAATTGAGCGTTCAATGTAGTAAATCATATCGGGGGATTCGTTTACCGAATACCAGGAAATTTTAATTGAATCACCGCTTAACTGTGTCGTGAAGCCAACTATCTGCGAAATAAAAGTCCCTGTGCTGAAAATCTTTTGCCCGTAAATTTCGCTGACTCCCTTGTTTTTACCTTTGAAAATAATAATTGCCCCGCCTCTTAAATCACTAATTAAATAAAGATAACTTTTAAGCGAGCTGTTGTTTGAAGCGACCGGCACTCCATTCTTATCCCATAGAACAGAACCGTCGTATTTAACTCTTTGAGAAAATATTTTGCCGTAGTCAGTCTCATCCCTCCGATTAATCCATGCGATAATAACACCACCCTTGTTGTCATGAATAATTTTTTGCCCGAAGTGCTCGCCCTTCGACTCATTAATTTTTATTGCTTTTTCGTTCCAAAGATTCTTTCCCCTGATATTGAATTTCTGAAGCAAAATATTTTTATCACTTCCCATTTCCTGCGACCAGCAAACAAAAATAATTGAATCGCTTACTACTGCCTGTGGATTGGATTGAATACCGCTCTGACCAACAATTCGCTTCCCGCCTTTAGACCATTGCGGACTTCCGCTTCTTAACAAAAGCTGATGGTAAATATCTTTATCTGCATTTTGAATCTGCCACGTGATATAAATGTATAACGAAGGAGTTTTATATACGTTATAATTCAAAACATTATGATTGCTGTTTGAGATTAACACGGGATTTTTACCCCACTTTGTTCTGCCGGTTGAATCAACTCTTTGTCCGTATAGAAGCGTTTTACCACTTTTGTTCTCAAGCCAAAAAACAAAAGCCCCTCCGTTTTCATCGGAAAGAACATTTGATTGTGATTTACGATCTGCCGAAACATAAATTGTGGTTTTCGAGGTATCAAACAGAAGCTTGCCCGAAGGTGATATTTTCTGAAGCATTACTTTTTCTTTTACGGGCTGTGTTGGTTTCAGCAAATAAGAAATGAAAGTATTTCCCCGCAGATCAGTACTTAACGAATAATCTTTTTCTTCCTCGCCGGAAAATGTCAGCTGAACTCCATTATTTGACCAGGCCAGATTTCCGTTTGCTTCAACTCTCTGAGCAAACAAATCATTAAAATTATTTGAAGAAGTACCTTTCCAAACGGCAACCGCAGTTCCCTTAATGTTGGGTGATGAATAAGGATTTGTTTTTGAGCTGATTTTCTGAGAAACCTGCTTCCCATCGGCGCGCAATGTCGGTCTTCCATCGGAATCAAAATGAAGAAACCGCACATCATTTTTCCCGTTGAATTTATCTTCCCAAACCAAATAAGCTCCGCCTTTTCCATCTTCGGTAACCGAAATATTTACAGGATCGTTAACATCAACTACAAGCTTAGTATTTGAATTGGGATCATTAACCCACTGGGGGAAAAGTTTTAATGTTCCCGAAATAAAAATCACCAAAACTAATGCTAATTGTTTCCCGAAGATGAACCGAGAAAAAACCGTAATGATATTTTTTTTATTCGGGGTCAGTTTCATCAGAGATTAACCGGCGTAATTAAATTCTTCGTTGAAACGTACGCTGACTAATTTGGAAACCCCTTCTTCCTGCATTGTAACACCATAAAGAGTTTGCGCAGCTTCCATTGTTCTCTTATTATGCGTTACAATTATGAACTGAGTGCTTTTGCTGAAATCTTTTATTATTCTTGTGAAGCGGTCAATATTTGCGTCGTCAAGCGGTGCATCAATTTCATCAAGAATACAGAAAGGACTGGGTTTAACAAGATAGATTGCAAAAAGCAATGCGATAGCTGTAAGAGTTTTTTCGCCGCCGGAAAGTAATTCAATTGAAGTCGGGCGCTTACCTTTAGGCTTTGCAACAATTTCGATTTTCCCCTCAAGAGGATCAACATTTTCTTCAAGACGTAAATCAGCTTCATCGCCAGGATTGAACAACATTCTGAAAATATCAATAAAGTTGCTTCGGATTTTTTCGAAAGTTTCCATGAATAAACTTTGAGCCGTTGAATTTATTTCTTCAATTGTGCGGACAATGTCCTTTTCCGATTCAATCAGATCATTACGCTGCCTGGAAAGGAAATTAAACCTTTCAAGCTCCTCTTCATACTCCGAATAAGCAAGAATGTTTATTGGTCCAAGATTTTTTATTTGCTGCTTATAGTTGTGAACTTCTGCAATTCTTTTTTCAAAGTCGAATGAATCCAGATCATCGAAAATCTTTTTCTCCAGAGTAACTGAGTATGCCTCGCTGATATTTTCTTTAAGGTTCTCCATTTTTATATCCAGCTCATTCAGCTTAATGTCAATTGCATGAGTTTGCTCAAGGATTTCTTCCCTGCGTTTTCTTAATTCCTGCTGAGCTTTTTCTTTATTATCAATCTCGGATCTTACTAGTTTGTAATCTTTTTCAATTATTTCTTCTTCGGCAGTTAATAATTTTCTTGCATCCTCAAGCTGCTGAAGTTCGAGGTTTCTTTCAATAAGGTCCCGGGCGATTTGCTTTTTTTCATTTTCGGATTCGTCAATTTCATCATTACGTTTTTTAATAGAGCGATTGAAATTCTCAATTAGTTCCAGCGATAGTTCATTTGAGTTTTCAAGATTCCGTTTTTCACCTGAAAGCCTTTCAAGGCTTAATGCCAGTTCGTTAAACGAATTCTGCAAGCCTGTATATTCCTTTTCGCTATTTATCGTATCTTCTTCAAGCCGGCTTTTCTCAGTTTCTGTTTTTTCTCTTCCATCTTTCAGCTTTAGCAAAACATCTTCAAGGCTGTTTTTCTGATTATCAAGAATATTTGATTCAGAAGCAAGTTCCTGAATCTGAACTCTTGCCAGCTCAACCTCATCAGCAAGTTTTTGTTTTTCGTATTCAAATTGAGCAAGCTGTTTTTCAACGTTTGAAAGATCATTCATTATAAGCCTGCCTTTATCTGAAAGAACTTTAAGATCTATATCATTGATTTTTTCCTCAACCACTTCTATTTCGTTCTTAAGGTCTGTCAGTTTTTTTTCTTTTCCCGAGAGCTCTTCTCTCATTCTTTCAAGAGCCTGAGTCCTTCCAAAAACTGTATCATCTGGTTTGGGAATTGACCCGGCAACAATTACACCGGAATTGTTAATCATATCTCCGTGCAGGGTTACAAAATTGAATTCGGGAAAAGTTTTCTGAAGTATTAGTGCATTTTCAATTGTATCTACAACGGCACAATTCCTTAGCAGGCGGTTAAAATATAATTTCCATTTACTATCGGTTTCGATGAAATCACTTGCCCAGCCGATAAAGGATTTTTCTTTAGATAATTTTTTAGCTTTCCTTTTCCAGAAGAAATCCGTAATCAAATCACCAACTGCGGTCTTTGAGGGAAAGTTGTTCTCTAAAAGAATAAAAGAGGTTTTCCCGGATTCAGTTGATTTCAAAATATCAATCGCTTTTTCAAGATCATTTCTACTGTTGATTAAAAGACTATTGAGATTGCTTTTCAATGCTGCATCAAGTGCATAGCGGTATTCTTCAACTGAATTTCCAAGGTGAGCAAGAAGCTTCTTTTCCCCGGAAGTCCAGGAAGTATCATCGAAAAGAATTTTTGCACCTTTTGAAATACCCTCAAGATTTTCAAGCAGATTTTGAAGAAAGTTGATTTTCTCTTTCAAGCTTTGCAAAGAGGTTTTTTCGTTTATTTCTGTTTCTTTTAGATGCGCTAACGATTTTTCCAGGTTGTCTTTTTCCCGCTGCTTTGCAAAGTATTCAGATTCTGCCTCAGCAAGATTTCTGCTTATTTCTGTTTTCTCTTCGCTCAAACTTTCTATGAAGCCTACAGTTTTTGCAATATTACCGGTAAGCAGCTGAATCTTATCGTTGAGTTTCTGAATTGATAAATTCCTTTGTTCAATTGACGCAGTAAGATTTGAAAGATCGTTCTCTTTGTTATGGATTTCTTTGAACTGTTGGAGCAATAAATCACTGGTAGCTTTTAATCCGGATTTTTTATTCTCAAGAACAAGGCTCATTCTTGATATTTCTGTTTCTTTTTCATTCTTCAATAAACTGCTTTCCTTTATCTTCTCTTCAAGAGTGGAGACATTTAATCGGTTGCTCTCCAAAGTCTTTCTGGTTTCTACTATTTGATTAGAAAGCTCTTCAACATCAGCCCTAAAGCGGATAATGTTTTTATCAAGTGAATTGCTGCGTTCTTCTGTCACCGAGATCAATCTTCGAAGATTAAAAATTCTTTCAGTTTGATTTTTAATCTCACTTCTTTTAGAACTAAGAGTGTCTTCTATTGTCTGAAGTTTTTGTTTTATAGCCTTGATTTCATCTTCTATTGCAGCTATTTCTGATTCGATCGAAAGCTTTTGCCTGAAAAACTCTTCCTTTTGATTTTTCACCAGCTCAATTTGCAGATGAAACAAAGCAAATTCTCTTTCAGCAAGATCGAGTTCTAGTTCGCGCAGTGTTGCAGAAACCTTGTTGTACTTGTCAGCTTTTTTGGCCTGGCGTTCCAGTGAATTTACTTTTTTCTCTACTTCAGTGACAATATCATTTACTCTTGTTAAATCGTTTTTAACCTCATCAAGTTTTTTTAATGCAAGCCGTCTTCTTAGTTTATATTTGTTCACGCCTGCAGCTTCTTCAAACATTATTCTTCGCTCGTCAGCTTTGTTGCTCAGGATTGTTTCAACCATCTTTAATTCAATAACCGAGTAGGCATTTGCACCAATTCCTGTATCCATAAAAAGATTGGTTATATCCTTTAGCCGGCAGATATTTTTATTAAGAAGATATTCGCTTTCGCCTGATCGGAAAATTCTTCTGGTGATTGTTACCTCAGAATAGTCTGTTGGTAATATGCCTTTTGTATTGTGGATAGTCATCGAAACTTCTGCCATTCCCATCGGTTTTTTATTGGAAGTGCCGTTAAAAATAACGTTCTCCATTTTATCACTTCGAAGTGTTCCGCTGCGTTGTTCGCCAAGGCACCATCTTATTGCATCAACAATATTAGTTTTACCACAGCCATTTGGACCGACAACAGCGGTTACTCCTTCGTTAAAAGAAATACTTGTCCTGTTTGCGAAAGATTTAAATCCTAATATTTCTAACTTCGATAAATACAATTGTTAACTATCCGAACAGATTATATTGTTTAATTACAATTTGAAGAAAATCAATTACCGAGCGATTAATTTCAAAGTAAAGAACAAAAATACCGGCAACCACAAGCAGAACTATGCTTCCATAGAAGTAAACACTTCCCGGATTAACATCAAATATCACATAGATTCCTTTTAAGAGCCGGTAGATTATCCATAACACAAACAGAATCAGGAAAATCATGATTAAAAAATTCGCAGCATCGAGATTCATAATTCTGTACAATATAATTCCGGCTGGAATTAATAAAATTACCGGAAGAGAAGACCAGGCAACAGTAAAGAAAATACTATGTAAATAAACACGGTTCCTGACAAATAATGACGCCGCTTTGATGATTACGACCAATAATGCAAATATTAGGGCGGCTGCAAGCGAAAGCCAGATAATTGACTGGGCAGGATGCCAGGACAAATAGCTGATAGTTTTAATTAGTGACCGGCTTCCAAAAGCAAGTATTAGTTTTTCAAAAACAATGTTGGTTTTATAGTAAAAAAGAACATTAGATATTACCAAAGCAGAAGTGACAATTACAATTAAACTCAGAAAAACAGAATGATAACCTGATATTATTCTTTGATCACGAATATCGGCAAAGAAATTATATGGTCTTAACAAAGCACGCGAAGAATCTTCACGGAACTTTTTCCCGGAATTGACCAAAACACCAGTAAGTAAGGCAAGAAACAAACCGGATATTATGAAAATCATTGGCGAATCATCTTTCGAAGTTCCAATGGGAATTGTTACGCGTTCCGAATTATTAAGTCTTGCAGAAATAACTTTATAAGTAATTCTATCAGGATTTCTATCCTCACCGAGTATTCCGATTCTATAAATATTTTCGGAGGAATATCCGCTTATAAGAGAGGCAAAATCACCGCGGTAGTCAAACATACTATTAAGAAAGAAACCACTTGAAAAACCATTTTCAACAAGCTGTATAATATCTTCGAAATATTTTGCCTGAGCTTCAAAAGAAAATTTATTCAGGTATCCATCTGTTTTCAATTTATTAACTGCATATGATGCCTCACCTATAATCACCCTGCCTTTTCCAATTGATTCCTCAAGCGCTTTTATACCGGTGATAAGATTGGACGGGATCTCATTTAACAACTCAAAACCATAAAATTCAATGTCCGGTATTAAGTTTAGATTTAATGAAGCAAAAGAAGCAAAAACTTTTAAGTTGCTGTTCTTTTTAACCGCCCGGGCAATATTCGACAGAAAAGTTTTATGAAAATCAGATGAAGAAAGATATGAACCTCCCAAACCGAGAACAGCGAACTCTGAATAGCGCCTGTAGCCCTTTAATAAACCTGTAAGATAATTACTGATCCGGGCATTGTAATTTACATCTCCCGCCAGGTTTTCGGGCAGAGAATAAATTGGCAATTCAAGAAAAACAAGCAAGCCCATTCTCTGGCAGAGATAAAGATAATAAGGATGAGGAAGGCTTTTACTGAATCTTACTGTATTAAATCCTGCATCTTTTATTAATTTTAAATCTTTTTCCATTAGCCCGAAAGAAGAAATATTGCCCACATCATAAATTGATGGGACGTAACTAACTCCTTTAATCACAAAATTTTCACCATTAAACAGCAGTGAGCTGCTTTCCGGAGTTAATGAATAAATCGATATTTTTTTCTGAGAGCGGTCTATGAGCGACTGACCATTTCTAATCTCCAGAATTAAAGTATATAATTTCGGATCGCCCGGTGACCAAAGTACCGGTTCATCAATTTCAATGACTTCCTGCACTTCTACGGTTTTGTTTTGCTTAAGCTGAATTGCTTTTTGTACTTCTCCGCTCAGATTACCCGATGGACCAATAATTTTGTAAACGAGATTATAATCAGCAACCAAATTTAAGCTGTATTGCTGATTTTGAATTAAGATATTCTCCAGTTCGGAATTAATGAAAATTTTTGCTTTTCTTGTTTTGAAATTATAGTCGGAGCTGGCAAAAAAATCTGTAATCGAAATCAGAGGAGAGACTTGAATAAATACATCGCGTATTATTCCACCAAAATTCCTTGGATAAAAGAAACGCTGCTTTACCGGTACAGTATTTTCTGAATCAAGCTTATAATAAAGTTTTACAGACAGAATATTTTTCTTAGCTGAGGATAAAATATCTTTTGGCAAACTAACATTAAAAGGGTATTCGCCGCCTGTATGCCGGTAAATAATAACATTGTTCATTGCAATTTCGGCTGAATAATTCAGCCCAAGAAAGACAACAGTAAGTTTTGAGCTGTTAATCAACTCCTGACTCAGTGGGAATGCTTTCTCAAAGACAAGTTCACCTGTTCCATCAAAAATAGAAGGAACCTTAACATTAACCTTTTTTCTATCTTTATCATCTGCTGAGTAAACTTTCCAGGCACCATTTAATGAAATAATTTGCCTTGTTTCGGAAAGCCCATAGAAAGAAGAATCTGTTAATGAAGAAATATTTCCAGGTAACTCATTAAAAATGAACTGTGGTTTTGATGGAAATGAGAGAAACAGTACAAGGATAACAGAAATAATTAAAAATTTTCCAGAAAAAATCATCCGGTATGGCTTACCTTTTTTATTAAAAACTTGCAAATATACTAAAGTAGCCCCGGCAATGCAATGTAATTTGAAGTTTATAGAAGCAGTTAATTCCCTATTTTATAAACATTTACCGAAATCTGTTCAAATTATGCGGCCATAATAATCTGGATAAAAGATTCGGCCTTCAGACAGGCACCGCCAACCAAAGCCCCATCAATATCTTTTTGCGAAAGTAAAGCTGCGGCATTATCAGGTTTTACACTTCCGCCATATTGAATAATCAAAACCTTAGCGGCCTGGGCAGAGTATTTAGATTCAATCACGCTTCGGATAAATTCGTGGACTTCCTGTGCTTGTTCGGGTGTTGCCGTTTTCCCGGTACCGATAGCCCAAACCGGTTCATAGGCAATAATTATCCTCTCAAGATTATCTTCCGTTATACTATTAAGCCCAAGATTCAGTTGTTTCTCAACAACGTTTTTTGTCACTCCAGATTCCCTCTCTTCAAGAGTTTCACCAATACAGAAAATTGGTTTTAACCCGGCACTCAATGCTTTTTTGATTTTTTTATTAATCAAATCATCGTCTTCTTTAAAGATAGTTCTTCTTTCAGAGTGACCTATAATTACGTACTCACAACCAACGCTTTTTAACATCCGGGCAGAAACTTCGCCAGTAAATGCGCCGCTATCTTCAAAGTAAAGGTTCTGGGCTCCGAGTTTTATAACCGAATTCTGAATAAGTTTGTGGGCTTCACTCAACGATGTAAAGGGAGGACAAATAATAATTTCATTCTTGAGAGTTTCTGAGTTTAATCCGGAAATAAGTTTTGAAATTAAATTTTGGCTTTCATTTATATCATTGAACATTTTCCAGTTGCCGGCAATAACTTTTCTTCTCATTTTATCCTCTATAATTACAATATTTGTTTTTCAAATTTAATGAAGAATTTCAATTTTGTTCATATGTCTATTACAGTTAAAAAAATGTTATTTGATTCTTTGTTTCCCCTAAGTTTTCGTAAAACTTTTTCTATTTTGAATTATTAACAGTTTGATGAAAATTCAAAAGCACAAACCAGTAAGACAAGTATTTTATTATGTTTCTGATAAATAAAAATTGAACCATGAAATTTAAGATTTCCCGCCCGGTTTTTATTCTGGGGATGGTAAGTTTATTTACAGACATCGCCAGCGAGATGCTTTATCCAATAACACCGATATTTCTTACTGCGGTTCTTAGTTCATCAATGGCTGTTGTTGGAATAATTGAGGGCATTTCAGAGTTTATTGCAGGTTTGTTAAAAGGATACTTCGGCAGACTTTCTGATAAAGTCGGGAAGCGTTCGATTTTTATTGTAATCGGTTATGGTCTTTCTGCACTTTCAAAACCCCTGCCCGGAATTTTCCAAAATATACTGACTGTTTTTCTTTCAAGAATTTCAGACAGAACAGGAAAAGGAATCCGCACAGCTCCAAGAGATGCATTACTCGGAAGTTATAGCAACGAAAATTCGGGTGCGGTTTTCGGCTTTCACCGGGGAATGGACACGCTTGGTGCAGCAATTGGGCCTGCGGTTGCTTTAATTCTTCTCAGTTATTTCCCAAACAACTTTCAGCTGATTTTTATAGCTGCCTTTATTCCATCAGTAATAGCTTTAAGTCTCACATTTCTGGTAAAAGACAAACCCTTTGTATCCAAATCAAAAGACAGGAAGAATTATTCGGAATTCTGGAAGTCTGCACCAGCAACGTATAAAAAACTTTTGCTGCTAATTACAATATTTTCAATTGTTAATTCGAGCGATGTCTTTCTCATTATTAAAGCAAAAGATGTCTCTGAGTCCAGCACACTTGCCATATTTGGATACATTTTTTATAACTTGATTTATGCATTGTCTTCGTATCCATTAGGAGGATTATCTGATAAATTCGGAAAAGAGAGAATCTTGTCGGTCGGGATGTTAATCTTTTCAGTTGTTTATTTCGGATTTGCAATTTCACCTGGCATTGAATTTATCTGGATGCTTTTTGCTCTTTATGGAATTTATGCCGCATCAACTGAAGGTATTTCCAAAGCCTGGGTTTCAGATTTAATTCCCGACAACCAACGCGGTACTGCAATCGGCTTACTGACAATGATTACAAGCTTTTCATCGATGTTTGGATCTTTCGTAACCGGGGTTTTATGGGATCAGTTTGGATCATTTATTCCATTCACAATTTCATCATGTGTAAGTTTATTGCTTGCTTTACTTTTAATTTCCGGTTGTGTTAATAATAAAGAAGGCACTAAATCCTAACTTCAAACTGTTTTTCTAATTTCATATCTTAGTAAAAAAATAAATTTAATTTACGTGAAAAAAGAAATTGCAATTGTTGCATTAAGCGGAGGAATGGATAGCTGCGTAACTGCTGCAATAGCCAGCTTAGATTTTGAGCTTGCCTTCATGCATGCAAATTATGGTCAGCGTACAGAACAGAGAGAGCTGAAATCATTTCATGACATTGCCGACTTTTATAATGTTAAAAACCGATTGGTTGTTGACTTTAAATTTCTTTCACAGATTGGCGGGTCTTCTTTAACTGATAAATCAATTGAAGTTTCGGGTGCAAACCTGAACAATCAAGAAATTCCGACTTCTTATGTCCCTTTCAGAAACGCAAATATTCTATCAACCTGTGTTAGCTGGGCAGAAGTGATTGGAGCAAGGGAAATTTTTTTCGGAGCCGTTTATGAAGATTCCTCAGGTTATCCTGATTGCAGACCGGATTTTTTTTCGGCTTTCGAAACAATGGCAAATATCGGAACAAAACCCGGAGCAAGTATCAGGGTTATTACTCCTATTATAAACCTTTCAAAAAGCCAGATAGTAAAAAAAGGAGTTGAACTTGGAGCCCCGCTGCATTTAACCTGGTCTTGTTATAAATATGACGATGAGGCTTGCGGCATTTGTGATAGTTGCGCTTTAAGACTTCGTGGTTTTGAAAACATTGGCATTGATGATCCAATTCCTTATAAAATCAGACCTAGTTATTTAAAATAAAATTATTCTAATCTTTAAGTGAATCATATGGAAGACAAGAAAAAAATATTGGAAGTTTTTGATAATCAGTTTCCTGAAAGGGATTATACTGTAATTCACACCGCTCCCGAATTTACTTCTCTCTGCCCTAAAACCGGTCAGCCCGATTTTGCAACCATCAGAGTTGAATACATTCCCGACAAGCTGTGTGTTGAATTAAAATCCCTGAAGCTCTATCTGAATTCATATCGCAGCGACGGAATTTTTTATGAGAGCGTGACAAATAAAATCCTGAATGATCTTGTTGAGGTTTGCAAACCGAGATATATGCAAATCGTTGCAGAGTTTAATGTACGGGGAGGGATCTCTTCTGTCATTAAAACAGAATATAAAAAGTAGATCTGTAAAATGGTAAGTGATATCTCCGACATAAAAAAGAATTTTCTGATTCGCCGGGAAAAACTATTCAAAGAAAATCTCAAGCAGGACGATTCATTCAAATTCAGTCTTCATTACAGCTTACTTGTTGAAGAATTTATTAGAACACTTGCCTCATCAAAAAAATTTAACTTTGCTTTAGCATCGGCTGGAAGTTTTTGCCGAAGAGAACTTTCTCCATTTTCTGATATTGACCTGATATTCATTTGCTCCGATATTGAAGAAAACGAAAAAGATATAGTTCAGTTTGTAACTTTATTATGGGATAATGGAATTGAGGTTTCTCATACTGTAAGAAATTTTGCCGACATACAAAAATTTCTGGAAACCGATCTCCACAGTTTTACTCAGTTATTAGAAACAAGATTTCTTCTTGGCTCTGATAAGATTTACTCAAGCTGGAACGAAGCTATTTCCTTATCAATTAATGATTCCAGCAAAAGATTAATCCTTTCCCGCCTTTTTGAAGACATCAATCAGCGATATGAAAAGTATGGAGATTCTCCAAAAGTCCTTGAGCCAAACCTAAAACTTTCTCCCGGCTGCCTGAGAGATTTTCAGACAGTGGAATGGATATATATAATTTATTATAAGGACTTTCTCCAGGAACAGCAGGAAAGTACGCGGGCAGAAATTTTTATCAGGCTTCTTGAAGAAAATAAAATTGTAAATCCAAATGAAATCAAGCGCTTGCTGGAAAGTTATAAGTTCATTCTTTCAATAAGAAACTTTCTTCATCTCTTAACCAACAGCAAAACGGATCGATTTGAATTTAATCATCAAACTAAATTTGCAGAATTAAAGTACAGCGGGAAAAATTCGTTTTCACTTGTAATGAAAGACTTCTTCAAAGCGGCAGGTGTTATTAACAGGTTTTCAAAGTCAATGGTAAGAAGGTATTCTGATCTAAATTCTCCGTCAATTCCCGATTCTCTTTCAATTGAACTCGATGAAGATTTCACACTTAAAGGCAAAGTGATTTCATTAACGGTTCAGAAAGAAATTGACTTTCCGGATATTTTAAGAGCATACTACTACAGCGGTTTGCATTCGGCTTTCTTTGATGAGAACTTAAGATCGCATGTTGTTGAACTTGTTGAAGCATCTCATCAATCTTCTTTTATACAAGCAGAGTCATCGGTATTCTTCCGGGAAATATTAAAGCTTCCCAAAAATGTTGGAGCAACATTAAATGATATGAATGAAACCGGAGTGCTCGGAATGTTTCTGCCCGAGTTTAACGATCTTAATGGATTTGTTCAGCATGGTGTTTATCATTGCTACACTGCCGACGAACATACAATAAAGACAATTCAGAATCTTGAAAACCTCGACTCGGATAATTCTCAGCTTGGAAGAATTTATAAAAATCTGAAAGACAAGGAGATCCTTTTTCTGGCAATGCTCTTTCACGATATTGCCAAACCTATAAATATTCCCGGGCATGAGATACTCGGGGTCGAAATGGCTTCCTCAAGCATGGAGAGGCTTGGTTACAGTGATGAAGAAATTGATGATGTGACTTTTCTGGTCAGGCATCATCTTTTGATGGAACAGGTCGCTTTTCGCCGCAACCTTAACGACGCTGAAACTTTGAACAACTTTGTTTCAAAATTTAATTCCACCAAACAGCTCGACCTGCTTTATCTTGTAACTTATGCAGACTTATCAGCAGTTAATCCGGCTGTTTGGACTTCATGGAAAAGTGACTTACTTTCAGAACTTTACAGTAAATCCAAAGCCATGCTTGAAAACCAGATTTCCGGGGATGAACTTCTTCAAATGACTTCTTTGCCTGTTCCAAAAGAAATCTCAAAACATTCTGATGAGATTTCTGAATCTCATGTTCGTGAACATATCGATTCTATGACAGATATAAGTTACATCTATCAGTTTTCTGAAGCTGAGATTGCCCGTCATATCAAAGAAATCAATCGCGGTACCTTTGTGGCCGTCATTTTCAAAGAGCTTAATGACTTTACAAATATTACTGTTATTACGCGCGACTTTCCTTCTCTTCTTTCAAAAATTTGCGGTGTGCTGCTGATTAATGATGCCAATATTCACGACGCTAAAATATTTACCAGAAAAGATGGAATTGTTATTGATACTTTTAATGTAACTGATTTCCGAACTCAAAAAAAACTTGATCAATCAAGATACCCCAAAATTGAAAGCGATATGAATGATGTTCTCTCTGGTATTACTCAGCTTCAGCACGAAGTTGCGAAAATCAAATCAAAATGGTGGAGAATTGAAAGTAAGCTCTTCAAAAGATCGGGTAAAGTTAAAATTGTTTTCGAAAAGCACGATCGTTATTCCATCATTGATGTTTTTTCTCCGGACAGACTCGGCTTTTTATATCACGTTACAAATAAAATGAACGAGCTTGGACTGATCATTTATTTCGCAAAAATTTCAACACAGGCGGATGATATTGTCGATTCATTTTATGTTTTGAATAGAAATAATAAAAAAATTTCTCCCGTCAATTATGCTTTCATAAAAGACGAGCTGATTAAAACAATAAATCAAATTCTTTAGGAGTATGTTTTGAATTTCATGGAGAGAAATAAACCTATTGGCGTCTTTGATTCGGGTATTGGCGGGTTAACAGTTGTTAAAAGACTTGCATCTGTGCTTCCGAACGAAAGCATAATTTACTTTGGGGATACTGCACGCGTTCCTTACGGTTCAAAATCAAATGCAACTGTTGTTGAATACTCAATAGAAAACACAAATTTTTTACTTCATAAAAATGTTAAAGCCGTTGTTGTTGCCTGCAACACAGCCTCCTCAATAGCTATTCCCGAACTTCGGAAAAGGTTTGATGTGCCAATTATCGGAATGATTGAACCGGGCTCACAGATGGCTGTAAATCAAACCAGAAATGGAAAGATCGGTGTAATTGGAACAAGAGCAACCATCACAAACCAGGCATATTCAAAATCAATTAAAATTCTAAACGAGAAAATCAGGGTTTACGAAAAAGCCTGCCCGTTGTTTGTACCATTAGCAGAAGAAGGGTGGATAAATCACAAAGCAACTTATGAGGTTGCAGAAGAATACCTCAAAGAATTAAGGGAAGAAGAAATTGATACTCTTGTTCTTGGTTGCACGCATTACCCCATTCTCGCTGCGGTAATCCAGGAAGTCATTGGTTGTAAAGTACAACTGATTGATTCCGGTGTAGCTTCCTCTGAAATTGTCAAAAAAGAAATCTCGCGAATCGGACTTGAATCGGATTCAAATGTACAGGGAAATATCAGCTATTATGTAAGTGATATTCCGACCAAATTCAAAGAAGTTGCCGGGTTATTTCTTGGAAATCCTGTTGAGGAAGTTCATAAAGTTGAAATTGAAGAGCTTGTTTCTCTTCATTCAGCTAAATGATATTTACTCATTTATGTTCCCCCGAATAAGCCGGACCTTATTCATAAAAGGTTCGGGACAGGGAACAATGTTATAAGAAGAGAATATCACCTGCACAATGGAATTAATTGATTCTGACATTTTTAAATAAAAATAGTCATCAGAGGGATCAGTTGACTCATACAATGCCATTTGACCCTCACTTTCAAATCGTTTAAGTACTTGATCAAAGTAACGAACAAACTCCCCCTTAGTTAGCTCGGTACGCTTGTTCAGTTTTGAACTGATTTTTACCCAATGCATTTTGGAAGTCCTTCGTTAGTTAATTTAATTAAATTCAGAGATTAATTCTCAAATAATTTTTTTAGTTCACTTTTGTCAGTAGTTTTTCCCAGTGCAATCATCAATTTAATTCTGGCTTTTTGGCCGTTTAAATAGTCGGTAAATATAACTCCTATCTGATGGAGCCATTTTCCAGCGCCTTCGTAAGAATAAATATCATCCGTTTCCCCCGCGGGGCATCTTGAAACAAGAACGACAGGAATATCTTTTTCAACTATATACTTGATTCCTCTAAAAGCCGCCGGCGGAACATTCCCAACACCAAGAGCTTCTACAACAACTCCATCGGCACCGCTGTCTGCTGAATACTTGAAAAACTTATCGTCCATTCCGGCATAAACGGTAATTAAATCTACGTTAGAATTAATTTTTTCAGTAATGATCTTCTCCTGTTTTTTAGGAAGCCTGTTCAGAATTATTCTTCCGTTATGAACAAACCCAAGCGCTCCAAAATCGATGCTTTGAAAGGTGTCGACCTGGTTTGTGAATGTTTTTGTAACCTCACTTGCGGCATTTATTTCTCCGTTCAGGCAAACTAATACTCCAAGCTCCCTGCAGTTTTTATTCATGCAAATATAAATTGAGTCAAGCAGATTTTTCGGTCCATCCCAGTCCTGTTCAGAGCTGTTTTTCATTGAGCCGGTTACAACAATCGGAATTTCAGTGTCAACAGTCAAATCTAAAAAATATGCAGTCTCTTCAAGAGTATCAGTTCCGTGGGTTACGACAACTCCCTGGTAGTCAGCTTTGCTAATGAGCCCGGATATTTTCTGAGAAAGTTCAAGCATTAATTCAGGAGTCATATGCGGTCCGGGGTATTTACCAAAGTCGTAACATTCAATATCTGCTAAATTCTTTGCTTCCGGAATTTTATCTAACAATTCCCTTCCCGAGTAACGGGGAATTGCACCCCCGGTTATTTTATCAATCATCATTGAAAAAGTACCACCTGTAAAAACTATCAGTATCTTATTCATTTATTATTTAATTATTGTTTCCGTATAAAACCCGAGTAGCAAAGTTATTTAACTACTTTTTATTTCAGACTTGAAGAAGAAATTTTTGTAATTTATCTTCACATATAAAAAAAGGAAAAGAATATATGTTGTTCGTTGAAGATGTTGATTTAACCCCTAATCCGCATGCTTTAAAATTTATTTTAAATGAGCGACTATTAAATATAGAAAAACGTCAATATTCTAGCAAAGAGTCTGCAGAATCTGATCCATTTGCAAAAGCAATTTTTGAGATTGAAGGAATTGCTTCTGTTTTTTACATGGATAAGTTCATAACAATAGAAAAAAATCCTCAGGCAAGCTGGGGTAAAATTCAAAGAGCTTTCGTAAATATGTTAAAAAATTTCGATAAAACGCAGATTCCTGCCGAGAGAGAAATGGTTGGAACATCTGCTGAAGACTCTAACGCATTGCTTAAGCAAGTAAATGAGATTTTGGACAGAAAAGTAAGACCCGCTCTGGCTGGAGATGGCGGCGGGCTTGAAGTTTTAGGCATTGAGGGACACAGAATTAAAATACGATACCAGGGAGCTTGCGGCAGTTGCCCAAGTTCAATCTCGGGAACTCTTATGGCAATTGAAAGCCTGTTGAGAAGAGATGTCGATCCTGCTATTGAAGTTATTCCGGCATAAATTTTCTTAATTCAAAGAGGAAAGAATTTTTTTATTAATTCTTTCCTTTTTTTATTTCCTTTTTTATAAATTGAGTTCGACAATTAACTACCCTTGAGAGCAATGATTAATCTCGAAAGATTGTATTACTCCACATTTCAAATTGAAGATATTCACTTCAAAGTTTTTTCTACTCAGCTGGGAATAAAGAGAATTTATCTTAATAATGAAGATGCTCAAATTGAAAATGCTGATGTAACTAAGCTTCACCCTGACGATCCTTATATGTTTAATATTCATTCTGAACTAAATGAATATTTTAACGACAGACGAAAAGTTTTTTCTGTTCCTTTGAATATTGAAGGAAGTGATTTTCAAAAACTTGTTTGGAAAGAAGTATTAAAAATTCCTTTTGGCAATACTATTACTTACCGTCAGCTAAGCATTCGAATTGGTGACGAGAAAAGTATAAGAGCTGTGGGAAAAGCAAACTCTCAGAATCCTCTTCCCATTCTGATTCCTTGCCACAGAGTTATTGGTAACGGAGGAAAATTAGTCGGGTATTCGGGCGGGCTTAAGATTAAAGAAAAATTACTCGAGCTAGAAGGAGTTATGAGTCTTCAATTGTTTAACTGAAAAGAGTTTGAAAAAATAAAAAGCGGCTTTAAACCGCTTTTATTTTATTTCGGTAACTTTACTGATGTCGTCCAGCCGAACGAACTTCTCATTAAACTTATATGTACCTTTGTTGGTTTTTACAGTTTTAATAACTTTTACTGTAACGCCCTCAACCTTTTTCTTCCCTTTGGCCTTATCAGCGAAAGACTGTTGTTTAGCCATAATTTCTCCTTATATTTTAGGGGGCAAATATAGAAAATCGAATTCTTAAAAAAAACATCGGCGAATAAGCACAACCAGATTTAAATTTGAAATAATGGCTGAAATACAAAGTACAAAGGCTTTTTCTGAACAGTTTCCGGGGAAAAAATACAAAATCCTCGGGAAAACCGGTTATAGTGTCTCTGTATGCGGCTTTGGAGGATATAGAATAAACAGAGCAGTAAAAGAGCATCGTGAAGCACTTGAAGAAGCGTTTCTAAAGGGTATAAACCTGATTGATACTTCCGCAAACTATTCTGAGGGCGGAAGTGAAGAATTAATTGGAGAAGTCCTTCACAATTTATCACAGAACCAGGGGCTTGAAATTGAAAGCGCTGTTGTTGTCACAAAAGGCGGATACATTCAAGGAAGAAATTTTCTTCACGCTCTTCAGCGGGAAAGAGACGGTTACCCCTTTACGGAGGTTGTAAAGTGTTCGGATAATCTCTGGCATTGCATACATCCGGAGTTTCTCGGCGATCAAATAAGTCACTCTTTGAAAAGATTGAAGTTAAATACAATTGATATTTACCTGCTTCATAATCCCGAATACTATTTAAATTGTTCTCCGGATAGCAACGTTGAGGAATACTACAGAAGAATTAAAACTGCGTTCGAATACCTTGAAGAAGAGGTTGCGAGAGGCCGCATCAGGTGGTATGGCATTTCATCCAACACTTTCGGTGAAAATGCGAATATTTCAAATTTCACATCACTCGAAAAAATTATTGAAATAGCTGAAAGTATAAATCAGCACAATCACTTTGCTGTTATTCAGCTGCCAATAAATCTTTTTGAAAAAGGCGGCGTGGTTAATATTAATCAAACAAAATCGGACAAGACATTATTAAAGCTTGCGGCTGAAAAAGGGCTTGGGGTCTTAGTAAATCGTCCCCTCAATGCTATATTAGGCAACAAAATTTTCCGGCTTGCAGACTTTCAGATAAAGGAAAACATAAATCGTGATGATTTATTAACAAATATTGATTCACTGGCTAGAAGTGAATTAGAAATAATTGATCAGTACAAGTTCTTAAAGCCGGAAGAATTCTCAGTAATTAACGATTATCTTTCAACAGCAAGAGTTCTTAAAGAAAACTTTCAGTCTTTCAGCAATCCTATTCATTTCATTGAATTAAAAAACTATTCATTCATCCCGCGCACAAATTATGTGTTTTCCTTTTTTAATTCACTTAGTAATTTCGATAACAACCGCGCTAAATTACTGATGGATTATAATGACAGACTTAATAAGCTGCTTTCGGAAATTGAAATTTACCTTTGGTCTGAAAAAAATATTCTGAATTATGGCATTCATAAAATATTGAACCGACATTTTCCTCCTGGATTAAAGGCCCTCAATCTCTCAGAAAAAGCTATTCTTCTGATCAATTCATTAAAAGAAGTAACAGTAACTCTTGTCGGTATGAGGAAAAAAGAATATGTAAAAAATATCGTTAATTGCCTGGGAATCGATTTTTTGGACAATCCTGAGGATTTTTGGTTTGGAACAACCCTTGAGAAAACGAATCTGATTTAAGTTTTTAACATCAAACAAACGGTAATTTAGAATTGTGATTGTATATTGATAATTAGATTTAATATTTTTAGCTTAGATTAGCGTATAAAGGTCATTTAATGATTATTCTTGCTTTAATAATAATTTTATCATACCTGGTTGGTTCTATTCCTACGGCAATTATTGTAAGTAAAGCCGTAAAAGGAATTGATATACGAAATCATGGAAGCGGAAACGCCGGTGGAACCAATGTAATGCGGGTGCTTGGATGGAAGTACGGGATTCTCGTAATACTTCTTGATGCACTCAAAGGCTCAGTTGCAGTGATCTTTGTGGCAAGATTATTTTATATTGGTGAAATGCCCTTCGAAAATGCAACGCCTTTTGATGACTTTACATTTGTTCAGATAATAGCCGGAATCTCAGCAGTTGTTGGGCATATTTGGACTGTATTTGCCGGGTTTAAAGGGGGAAAGGGAATTGCTACCGCAATGGGAATGTTAATCATGATTATGACCATCGATATTCTAATTGCGATTGGAGTTTTTATCATAGTTGTTACGATTTCAAGATATGTTTCCCTTGGATCTATTTTGGGTGCAATCACAGTTCCTCTTGCGATGGTTTTCAGAGAGAATATTCTACATGCACATATTCCCGGTTATAATACACTGCTTCCTTTTGTAATTGGAGTAGCTCTGCTCGTTGTTTTTACACATCGAAAAAATGTTGTTCGTATTTTTAGCGGAAACGAAAACAAAATAAGTTTCTCTAAAGAGAAAAAAATCTAATCTTAATGAAAATCTCTGTTTTAGGTGCAGGAGGTTGGGGAACTACCCTTGCCATTCTGCTTCATTTTAATGGACACGAAATAACTCTTTGGGAGTACAAGAAGAATTACGCCAGGTATCTGATTAAAACCAGAGATAATAAATATTACCTTCCGGGCATTCCTATTCCCCCCGAAATAAATATTACCCACGACATTACAGAGGCAACAACTCATCAGAATATGATTGTGCTTGCTGTTCCATCCCAATATCTTAGAAATGTAATGAGCGCAGTAAGTTACAGCGACATAAAAGATTCAATACTTGTTAGCGTAGCAAAAGGTATCGAAAACAAATTCCTTATGACAATGTCCCAAATGCTCAAAGACGAATTTCCGGAAATATCGTCAGAGCAGATCGGTGTATTATCAGGACCAAGTCACGCTGAAGAAGTAAGCAGAAGAATTCCTACTGCGGTTGTTGCAGCTTCAAAGTCGATTGAAACTTCTAAAACCATACAAACAACTTTTATTACTTCTTATTTCAGAGTTTATTCTTCTACTGATATACTCGGAGTAGAATTGGGCGGAGCATTCAAAAACGTTATAGCAATTGGAGCTGGTATAATCGATGGGGCAAAATTTGGAGACAATACAAAAGCTGCGATAATGACAAGGGGCGTTGCTGAGATAACCCGGCTTGGGCTTGCAATGGGAGCGCAGGCAGATACCTTTGCAGGATTATCAGGAATGGGAGATTTAATTGTAACTTGTATGAGCCGCCACAGCCGCAACAGGTATGTGGGGGAACAAATAGGTAGGGGGAAAAAATTAAAGGAAGTTTTAAAATCGATGGAAATGGTTGCTGAAGGTGTTGAAACTTCCCGTTCGGCAGTAAAGCTTGCTCAGAAACACAGTGTTGAAACCCCAATCACCCAAGAAGTATATAAAATTCTCTTTGAAGATAAAGATCCCATCAAGGCCACATACGATCTTATGACCCGGGACAAAAAGATGGAGTCGGTTCAGGATTTTTAGGAATAACAGCCAAGATTTTATATAAGATTCCATTCCCCTTTTTAATCTTAAGCAGGTTGAAAAATTTTAGTAAGATATATCGGTTATTTCAATAAGCTCGGCCTTCCTGTCATACTTTTTGAGGAATTCTACGAATTCCGTATTGAAGTATTTTTTATGGGTTTTCTCGTAAGCCTTTAAATGCTTTTCAACCTGTTTATGCGTAAGAGAGCTTTTCATATAATTTTTTCTCTCATTGTCATCAAAGAAAATTCTGTAGTAATATAACTTTGCTGGAGAGGATTTTGCTTTGGAAGCCGGCTTATTTTTCATTGATTTTTTTACGGGCATTGTTATTTCTCTTCTTTTTTTATTTGAAATTAGTTGTCAAACTTTCCGCCTTTTTTAATTATTTCCCTGGCTATAATTCCTTTTTGAATTTCATTTGTCCCCTCAAAAATTCTGTTAATTCTTGAATCTCGGTACATTCTTTCAATCGGAAGTTCCTGAGAATATCCCATTCCACCATGTATCTGTACTGCATAATCAACTATCCGGTCAAGCGAGTCTGAACAATAAAGTTTTACCATTGCAGATTGCCGTGAAATTTCTTTGCCGAGGTCATAGTCAGTAGCTGTTCGGTAAACAATAGATTCCATGTTGTAAATCATAGTAGCCATATCTGCAAGCATGAACTGAATCGCCTGAAACTGTGCAATGGGATGATCGAACTGTTTTCTCTCTTTGGCGTATTTGGTTGAAAGCTCCAACAATTCTTTAGCTACTCCAAGACAAGCTGCGCCTAATCCCAGCCTTCCTGCATCAAGAGTTTTCATTGCAATAAGAAACCCTCGTCCGTCAACACCAAGAAGATTTTCTTTCGGAATTCTTACATTGTCAAAAAACAGTGCATTCGTCACACTTCCTTTAATACCCATTTTCTTTTCCGGCGGACCGGCTTTAAAGCCTGGGGTATCAGTTTCAACTATAAAAGCACTGATTCCCTTTTCTGTTCTGGCAAAAAGAGAGATTATATCAGCAATACCGCCATTTGTTATCCACAATTTTTCGCCATTTATTACCCACTGATCATCTTCAAGCACCGCTTTGGTTTTCAAATGAAATGAATCTGAGCCAGCCTGTGCTTCTGTCAAACCGAAAGCTCCTATCTTTTCACCGCTTGCAAGCTGTGTGAGATATTTCTTTTTTTGTGATTCATTACCACCGAGATAAATTGCATTTGAACCTATTGACTGGTGAGCCCCCATAAAAGTAGCGGTTGACATACAACCACGACCAATTTCTTCCTGCATTAAACAATAGCCAACTTCACCAAATCCACCGCCTCCATATTCTTCAGGAAAAGATATTCCCATAAACCCGAGTTCTCCCATTTTTTTAATAAGATCTCTTGGGATCTGTCCTTCCTCGTCAATTTTATGAGCAATTGGTTTTATCTCTTTATTGGTAAAATCTCTTACCGTTTCTCTGAGCATCATTTGCTCTTCAGTGAATTTGAATTCAAACATATTTTATCTCACTTTTTGGAAGTCAAAATTACAAATAATATTCCAATCCTGCTCTCTTACCGGATTTGTCTATAATATGAAAAAAATTGGCTGAAAGCATTTAACGTTACCATTAGGGAGAATGAGTTTTTCTAATGTTTCTTGTTTTTGAGAAGCAGGCGTCTCCAGGTCTGTTTTTACTGAAGCCTGGCAGAAATCATTTTGAAATGAAGAAGAGTAAGGAATTCAGAATCAGGGTTTTCTATAATCGTATTTTTTATTTTTGTGATTCCATCGGAATATTCGCTCTCGCTAAGTGCCGCTAAAGTTGAACCAGACTCCTTTTGTAAAAAATAATCTGAAAGCACTTCCTTACCTATAACTTTTTTATTCACTGTCTCCGCTACCGAGAATTGGAAATCCGTAAATCCGTTTTCTTTCATAAGCATTTCAATTTTTTTGAATGAAGGAAATCTCCTCAAATCATTTTTAAAAGTATTATCGAAATAATTATAAACATACCATTCATCCTCTTTGCCCGCCGGGTCAAGACCAATTATAATCAGCAGTCCATCCCTTCTCAGAATTCTCACACATTCTTTTATGAACAGCTCTGTTCCGGGGAAATGATGAATTGCATTGACACAATAAACCAGGTCGAAAGAAACACTCTTAACCGGAAGGCTAACAGCATTTGCATTTATTGGAAAAAACTTTCGCTGCTTATTACCTGATTTACTCAGCATCTCTTTTGAATAATCTATGCCGAATAGTTTTACTTCAGTATTTTTAAATTGAGTAAGCCAATAACCGGGTCCGCAGCCGATTTCAATTATCCGGCAGGGATTAACTTTGGCTTCGGCATTCTGAAGTGCAGAAGTAATTCCCGGAAGTTTGTTTTGAGAGTAACGCTCAAGATATGTTTCCGAAATTTTATTGTAGTTTATTTGTTCAATGGACATAAAGTTTATTGACAGGAATAACTAATAATTATTTATTGCAAATCAAATTTATTAAAGCAAATTGTCCTGAACCAAACTAATTTATGCGTTAAATATTTTCTGATATTCATAAAAAAAAGCACGACAAAAAATTCTGCCGTGCCTTTAAAGTGAAATTGAGGCTTTACTTAAAATCCATCATCATCAATATTTCTTTCAATCAATTCACCATACTTCTGTGCTATCTTTCTGATTTCGTCAGATTTTCCTATTAGTGTAAACTGAAGATTTTCTTTTGGAAAATATTTGTTAATTATCTCGTTTGCTTTGGAAACATCCAGCTGATCTACTTTCTTTTCAAATTCATTGATATACGAATCATCAAGTCCATAAATAAATTTTTGCGTCAGGAAACGTGCAAGTGCCGAAGAAGTTTCATAATCAGGAGGGAACTGTCCTTTTACATAATTCTTGGCTGAACGTAAAGTTGCATCGTCAATTCCTTTTTCAAAAAGACGGTTGTAAGTTTTAACTGCAAGATCAAGAGCTGCTTCGGTATTTTTTGTAGCAGTGAAACTGCTGATATAGAATGTGCCTGCAAAACGATATGAGGCAAACCGGCTTCTGGCGCCATAGGTTAGTCCTGCATTAACTCTCAATTCATCGTTCAACCAGGAGGTAAATCTTCCGCCGAGAATTGTATTAATTACATCAATCTGAACCTGATCTTCATTGCTCATTGTTATTCCCAAACCCCCGATTAAAAAAGTAGTTTCAAAAGCATTTTCTTTATTAATTAGATAAACGCGTGCTTTGTCAAATGGCTTTTGAATGATTGTAAAGTCTTCAGAAGTTTGCGGACCCGAACTTCTCCATTGGTTAAAATATTTTTCCAACTCCGATTTCATCGAAGATGTATTGAAATCTCCCACGATTGAAATAGCTGAGGATTCGGGCGAATAATTCATCTGGTAGAATTCTTTAATTATTTTCTGGTTTATTGCGGCAACTCCTGCTTTCGTACCATTCAGAGGATTAGCATAAACTTCATTACCGAAAATAAGTTTGTTGAAGTAGCTTTGTATTACTGCTCTTGGGCTCTCTTTTGCCTGTTCGAGTTCGGCTATCCATCTCTGTTTCCTTTTTTCAATCTCGTCGGCGGGAAAAGTGGGGTTGAGCACCACCTCTTTAATTACAGGAAAGAGCTTTGAAAAATTTTCTTTCATTAATTGCGTAGTAAGTCCTGAATAATCCAGAGTTGCATAGGTATTCAAATCGCTTCCGTAAAAATTAAACAGAGAATCAATCTGTGTTTTTGAATAAGCTGCAGTTCCAAACTTAAGAGCTTCTGCGGTGAATGAAGCCAGGCCGCTGATTTTACCATCTTTCACTGCACCCCCACCAAAAACCATCGATATAGAAATTAACGGGACATCTTTCTTTTCCATAAGATAAACAGTTAATCCGTTCTTCATTTTGAAGATTTCATAATCGGGCAACCTGAACTGTCCGGCTGTAAACGAGCTAAGTATAGTTACTAATGTCAGAATAAATTTAATCTTTTTCATTGTTCTTCCTCCGTATTAAGGATGCCAATGGTTCTGTTCTGTTTGGTTAAATACTTTGCAGCAACCCTCTGAATATCTTCGGCTGTAACTTTTTTATAATCTTCAGGAGCTGTAAATAGTTTTTTATAATCATTAAAGAATAATTCATATGTACCGATCGTGTTTGACATTCCGTTGATTGTCTCGGTTGTCTGGAAAAATTCCATCAGCTTCTGGTTTTTTACTTTTTGAAGCTCGGCTTCTGTTATTCCTTCTTTAATTATTTTATCGGTTTCTTCAATAATAGCATTTATCAACTGAGTACCCAGAACTCCGTCATTACAAATGCCATAAAAATATAACAGGGTGGGATCGAAAGCTTCAGGGTAGTAAGTCCCCACCTCAATAGCAAGCTGCTTTTTTTCAACAAGTGAACTATAAAGCCGCGAAGATGCTCCTGCTGAAAGTATTGAGTTCAAAAGATTTAATGCATAATAATCTTCGCTTCCGGTTTGAGGAACGTGATATGTGATCATTACATATGGCGATGGTACTTCGCGTTTTACAAAAACTTTTTTCTCACCAAGCTGTTCTGGTTCAATTGTATGAATTGCTCTTGGTTTAGGCCCTGCAGATATTGGCTCAAAATATTTTTCTGCAAGCCTTTTAACTTCATCAAGCTTTACATCACCGCTGATTACAACAATGCAATTATTTGGTGCATAGTAAGTGTGAAAATAATTTTCAAGATCTTCCTTTGTCCAATTCCTGATGTCAGATTCCCACCCGATCACAGGCCACATGTAAGAATGTGCAACGAATGCAGTTGCCTGCACAGTTTGCCAGAGTTCTTCAAGGGGACTGTTTTCAAGCCCGGTGCTTCTTTCTGAAAGAATCACTCCTCTTTCGCTTTCAATCATTTTAGGATCAAAGTTCAGGTTTGCAATTCTATCAGCTTCAAGATCAAATATTACCTCCATTGAAGATGATGGAAACCAGTTTGTATATGCGGTGATATTTTCAGAAGTGTAAGCATTATTTGACCCGCCGTTTGCTTCCATAACGCGGTCAAATTCTTTTGGGCCGTACTTCTTTGCACCGTTGAACATCATATGTTCGAAAAAATGGGAAATCCCGGTAATGCCTATATGTTCGTTTCGTGAACCGACTTTATAGAACAAATACATATTTGCATTAGGAATTGAGTTGTCCTCCAGAACAAATATTTTCATTCCGTTTTTTAACGTGAATTGCTTTACATCGTCAGCTTTCACCTGGGGAAAGAGCGAAGCTGCTGCGATAAGGAAAATTAGAATTGTTTTCATTTCAGTAATCCGGTTTTTTAATTATCACTCACAAAAATAATGATTGTTTATCTTTGATGAAGAGAAAAGTGATGGATGGCTGGATTGTTTTAAAGAATTTATTCAGCCCGGTAGCACTTAAACAGTTATTAAAGTTTATTAAACCGGTGCTCTCTTTTTAGTCATAGTGCAAAGTGGCTGCAGGGCTGGATCGGGAATCAAGCAGTTTATTAAACAGGCTTTTGTTTCTTCGTGATCTGCACAAGCAAAGCTCCACCGGCTGCAATCAACATCCCGATTCCTTTTTGCAAAGTAATTGCTTCGCCAAGAAATATCCACGCAAGCACCGCAATTTGTATCAGCATTGTTCCGTTTATAATGCTTGACTCCATTGCAGAAAGAGTCCGAAGAGTAAAATTCCAGATTGTGAATGCAAGTGCAGTATTAATAACAGCAAGCCAGAGAAGATATAATAAATTCTCAAAGCTAATTGTTGGAAGTCCCTGAAGAATTATTCCAAGTAGTAAAAGAAGAATCGATCCAATTCCCATACTTATTATGGTTACCACTATCGGATTTATTCTCGCTGAACGGTTGATACTTCTACCAAGCACAGCAGAAGCAGAATTGGCAAGAACACCAATTGTCATCACGATTAATCCTGATTCCCTGTTTTCACTTAACTCAACGGGAAAAAAGTAAGTAAATATTCCAAGTAAAAAAAGGATTACTCCTAGCCACTGAAGTTTAGTTGGAAATTCGTTAATAAGAAAAATTGCCATCACAGCTACAATGAGTGGTGTGAAGTTCAACCACAGACTCACTGTAACAGCAGGAAGAAGTGAAAGCCCGATGAACTGTGTTCCCTGAGTAAAAGCATAAAACAGTATGCCAAGAAGGACAAGTTTAAACAAATCTTTCTTTTCAAGGTTTCTTATTATAGTTGAATTACTTTTTGTGAATGTAAACGGCAGAAGACAGATGAAGGCGATTGTGTATCTGAGCCCCGCAAATGTTATCGGTGGTATTTCATTGAGGCCAATCTTTATTATCACAAACGAAGTTGACCAGAGAAATGTAACAAGCAACGCAAGTAGAATAGTAGTAAGATGAGAAGAATATTTACTCATATAAAAATTTTATCGCTTTGTCTAATCTCCTCAAGACTCCTTTTGAATCCTCTGCATACATAAATAGTTAGGTTGTTTTCGTAAGGCATTGCATATTTTGTTTTGTGAAACCCAGCAGCTTCTACCTGCTCAAGAGAATGAATATGATCTTCAATCTCACCGCCGATAATTATTATTGTGTTTACACTGGTTCCTTTGGGCCACCAATACCAGTAATTGTTATGAGGACAAACCACTTCCGGCAGAGGATATTTTTTACTGTAATATTCAATCGCTCCGGCTTTACCATAATTACTGCAATAAACAACTGTGTTTTTTCTCTCTTCTTCCGGAAGTGACAAATAAACTTTAGATACATTTTTTGCAAGGTCTTCCCAGCCAAACATATCTGAATAGAACTGTGGCAGCACTGTTTCATGTCCTTCATTACTTGGAGGTTTTAGACCGAATGCATTTTGATACTCTAAGAATTTATCTGCCGGTATTAAAGGGCGGGCAAACGGTGAAAGTAGAATCCCAAATACAAGAACGGGGACAGCTATCGAATACTGAATCCATCTTCTTATCTCGCTCCACTTTTCTATTATCACTGCACCGCCTGCAAAAAGAATTTGATATGCTGCTGCAATATACTCTCCTTTACTATGCCAGTTAATGAATAGAACAGCAAAAGTTGTTAACCAGATAAAACCAACTGCGCGAAATTGTTTGCCTTCTCTAATAACAAAATAGAATAGCAATCCCGGAAGCCAGATTAAAATTGAAAGAGGATTGAGAATTAATATCTGATCAAGAATAAAAGAAACAGGAGTAAGTCCGCCGTACTTCCTCGATGCAGCGTTTCTCATAAATTCAAGATGTGCAAAGTCGTGAGTGATGTTCCAAAT
>JACAFB010000017.1 GCA_013388545.1 Ignavibacteriaceae bacterium | reverse complement strand
TTTATCCCGGGTGGACGGATTGGCGGGATGGGGTATCTATAATGGATAAATGGAAAAAATTAGCAAATCCGAAGAGGATAAATTTCTGGTACGCACCGTTTACGATAGATAGTAATGGAGATGGTGATGATAAAAGGGATTGATAAGCGAATATTTAAGCTTTTAATGAAAAAATTTTCCTTCACTGAACAAACCCAACCGAATAAATAACACAACAAATTTTAACGGCTCTTACCTTTCAAGCGGAGTTTACTTCTACACTTTGAAGGCAGGAGATTTCACTTCAACCAAAAAACTTGTGCTGATGAAGTAAATAATTGTTTATAAGTTTAGCGGACAAGGCAAGCCTTGTCCCTACAAAAGGAATAAATTGTGATATTAGCTTTAAAACCCCCGCAGAGATGCGGGGGTTTTTTGTTGCGGATTTTTATTCTTTCAAAAGAATTTTTAGCATGTCCTTTTCTAAAGATTCAACGGGAGACTCAATAATTCTGCCCAATTCAATTCCGGATTGATAAAAAATAATAGTTGGGACGAAATCAATTGTAATTTGTTCGAGCTCGCCTACCGAAGTTTTTTTATCACGATTAACGTTTATGCAAGTCACCCAGCCATCCGGAAAGCCGAGGTAGTCAAGGATTTTGTAGAACCTCGGCACTTCACGCCTGCTGTCGCTGCACCAGGTGCCCATAACCAGTGTAATCTCAACTCCATCAAGAATATTCCTGTTTTTAGAAAGCAGCAGAGTGTCAACCTGGTAATTTGAATATTCTGAATTAAACCACACTGAGAAAACAGAGTCGGAAAACGCCTCTCTTGTGCAGTAGCCAATTAAAATTGGTTCACCGGACTCTTCATCTGTAATTGTTTGATTTAAGTTTTGTGGGAATACATTTAATAAAGGTATCAGAAGCAGATATAACAGATAGTTTTTCATAAAATTACTTTACTTATTTATTGATGTTCTTCTGAGATCAATTCCCCAGAGAAGTTTATTTCTTAAAGTTTCAAAATAACTTGTTAATGAAGTATGGATTAATTTCAGCGACTTTTCACTGCGGCTGATTTTTATTTCTATCGGGGGAGTAAATGAATAGACTCTTTGTCCATCACAATTCACCTGGATTTTTTTATGCTGGGATGCAGCTCTGATAACTATCTTTTGATCACTCGGAAGAACTATAGGTTTTACAGTTAAGCTGTGGGGTGAAATAGGCGACAATGTAATAACGTCAGCACGGGGACTAACGATGGGGCCCCCGGTTGAAATAGAATATCCTGTTGAACCAGTTGGAGTAGCGGCTATTATTCCATCAGCCGCAAAAGTTGTAACATACTCGCCGTCGACAAGCATGGTTATATCGATCATTTTAGGCCAGCCGCCTTTATCAATCACAATATCGTTTACTGCGAATAACTTTTCAACTTTGTGTCCCGTACAAATGCCTGTGATAACCATTCTCTCTTCAATTGTGAACTGATTGTTTTTAATTTCATCAATCATTACATCCATCTGGTTAATGTTCGTCTCAACAAGAAATCCAAGTTTGCCGAGATTAACACCGAGGACCGGTTTGTTGTACTTGATTGCATGATAAGCAGTTGAGAGCATTGTTCCGTCTCCACCAATAGATACAATCATGTCACTTCTTCTGCATAAAAGATCATCATCAAGAAACCGGGTCTTCTTTATTTTAGCAGTTATTATTCCTTTGTCATTATTCAATGACTCACTCAAATAATAATCAAGACCGTTTTCCTTAAGCTTGTTAATGAAACTTGAAACAACTTCGAAAACATTATCTTTTGCTGTATTGGCAATTATTCCAATCTTCATTTCTATCACAAATTTTGTTTGTAAGGATTTGCACTCAAAAATTACAATAATTTTCTATAAGAATCGTTTCAATTATTGGCTGCTCATTACTTTGGAGACTTTAGCATGTTTTCTCTATTTTAACTTTGAATATTTTTTGATAGGATTTCCATAGATTTGCTTTCATAAATTAACCAAATCTATTTCAACTAATGAACAGCTTAAAAAGCATAATCGAATTGGTGAAAACAAAGCTGTCGAAAGACACCGTTCTGGAAATAAGCTGGGTATTCATAACTCAGTTAACAAATGTTGTTCTTGGTTTTATCATTATTAAAATTCTTTCAAGTATGGGAAGCGAGGACTACGGAATATACTCGCTGGTTCTTACAGTTGCTGCTCTTGCAGGGCTTTTTTATGGGCCTCTCTCGCAGGCATTTATTAAATTTTATTATCATTATCTGGGTCAGTCTCTTTCCGGTTTATTTGTTTTATTTAATTACCGGATGCTTTTATTATCATTCTTTTCTGTTTTATTGATTTCAGCTGCGGCAATGATTTTTTCCTGGATGTTTGGTTTTTACAGCACTCCGGTATTTTTTCTTTCTGCAGGTTTGTTCATTGCATCATTAAAGTTGAGCGAGTTCTTTAATTATGCTTTGAACACAATTAGAAAACGCAAAGAAAATTCTTTGCTCCAGGCCGCCGAAAAAATATTATCAATCATCGTGCTTTATCATTTATTTTCGAACAGCGTGCTTGATGTTGAAAATTCCCTTCTCACTCTGGCGATGGTATATCTTTTTAGTTTTTTTCTGAAGATCACAGTTTTTAATAAAAACATTCCCGTTGAAAGCCAAAAAGATACAAGCAGGTTAATTGAAGTACGTGCTAAGATATTAAAATATATGATGCCCTTTATTCTTTGGAGTATTGCAGGCTGGCTTCAGATGAACGGTGAAAGATGGATAATCAATGGATACCTGACTACCGCAGATGTCGGTATATATGCGATGATGATGTCGCTTGTTAATGCATTTGTTGTTATTCCTAACAACGTTATAGTTGAGTTTTTCACGCCAATCATCTTTAAACAATATTCAAATATATCCGGGATTAAAAACATTGTTGAAGGTTTTATTTATATAAGATTAACAGTTGCGCTGATATTTATTATAACGGTCATTTCAACACTCATTATGTTTTGGTTTGGTGGCAGGCTAATCATTCTTATCAGTGATGAAAGTTATACAGTTTATTCAAATCTTCTTCCGATGCTAACGCTTGGCAGTGGTTTATTCCTGATTGGTCAGGCTTTCGCCCTTTTAGGTATGGGACTAAATCAACCAGAAAAATATATTTCGCCCAAAGTATCAATTGGGATTTTGTCTGTGATTCTGAACCTGATGCTTGTTTATTTGATAGGAGTGAAGGGAGTCGCATATACTGTGTTAATTGTTGGAATAGTGTACCTGGTTTATATTTATTTAGTCAATCAAAGAATATTAAACTCATTTATCAAAGACTGATATGCGCGCAATAGCTGTCTTAATGAAATATGATTATGGCGTGGAAGAACGCGGTTATTCATATGAATATTTGAATGTTTACTTGCCTCTATGCAGCCTGCTGGGCAGCCCAAATGTGCTTCTTTTCGACTTTATGGCTGAAATAAAAAAACGCGGCAGATCCGGAATGAACGCCAGGCTGAGGGAAGTTTTTGAATCTGAAAAACCCGACTTTGGAGTTTTCTGTCTCTTCGAAAATGAGTTTGATGAATCAATCGTTGATTCCTTAAAGAATGTTTGCAAAACCGTCGTTTACTTTTTTGATGACCCCTGGCGAACTGTTTATGCAAAAAAGTGGATAAGGCATTTTGATTTCTTCACAACTTCTGATTTTTATAAGTTAAAGCAGTACGAACTTGAGGGATTAAGAAGTGTGATTTATACTCCATTCGGATTTAATTCATCAATTTACAAGAAGCTCGATCTGCAAAAAAAATATGAAATCTCATTCGTTGGCGGCTACAGCAGCTATCGCGGCTGGATAATGAGTATATTAAAAAAGCACGGTTTAAAGGTAAATGTTTTTGGCAGAGGATGGGGCAGTAAACAAAGCTGGATAAGCCAGGAGCAAATGGTTGAAATCTTTAATCAATCTAAAATAAATCTGAATCTTTCTAATAATATTCACGCTGACTTCAGGTATTTAATCTGGTCGTTAAAATCATTCAGGGCACTGAAAGAGATTCTCCAAAGCAAAAAGTATAAAGAGATGATTAAAGGGCGTCATTTCGAGATTAATGCCTGCGGTGGTTTTCAGCTAAGTTATTTTGTCCCCGGATTAAATTTAATTTATGAAATTGAAAAAGAAATTGCAGTCTATGAAAATATATCAGCTTTGCCTGATGCAATAGAATTTTATCTTCGAAATGATGAGTTGAGAGAATCAATTGCATTGAAAGGTTATGAACGGTCAGTAAAAGAGCACGATGCACAAAACTATATTAAAAGAATCATTGACCGGGTTAAGGAATGAATCTTTTAAAGGAAATTAATTTATATCTGAATACTCTTGGTCTAAACTCAAAAAAATTTTTGCTGTCGGTTAAAGGAATACCTGCATTTCTCAAAAACCACTCACGTTTTAAAGCTTTATTAAAAGTAAATAACTCTGAATTCAGTATTTCAAAAATATATCCCTGTCTCGACGACAGATTTCAATCAGCCGGCGATATTTCACTTCATTATTTCTTCCAGGACTTATTCGTTGCGCAGCGAATTTATTTAAATAACCCCCAAAAACATGTTGACATCGGATCCCGATTAGATGGTTTTGTTTCTCACGTGGCATCTTTCAGAGAAATAGAAGTTTTAGACATTCGTAAGATTGATTATGTCATAAGCAACGTTAAATTTGTTCAGGCAGATATCACCAGCGAAGATTTTATAAATCATAATTACTGCGATTCCGTTTCCTGCCTCCATGTGATTGAGCATCTTGGGCTTGGAAGGTATGGAGACAACCTTGATGTTAATGGTCACTTAAAAGGGTTGGATAACATTTACAAACTGCTGAAAGCTGGGGGCAAGTTCTATTTTTCTACTCCGATCGGCAGACAAAGAATTGAATACAATGCTCATCGGGTGTTTTCAGTCAGGTATCTGTTGAACCTTTTTGAAGGGAAATACAGGATCGACATATTTTCATTTATAGATGATAATAATCTGCTTCACGAAAATGTTCAGCTTAATAATGATATTATTAACTCGAATTGCGGCTGTTCTTTTGGCTGCGGAATTTTCGAAATGACTAAACTATGAGCAATGAATTATGAATTCAGCTTTAGTCTCGGTTGTTATGGCTTCTTTCAATTCTTCAAAATTTATAGGTGATTCAATTGATTCTGTTTTAACTCAATCATACCGGAATCTCGAGCTGATTATAGTTGATGACGGATCAACAGATAATACTGCGGAATTAATTTTAGGAAAGCAAAAACAAGATCAGAGAATTTTCTTTTACCAGTTAAAACATTCGGGCAATCCTTCCATTCCAAGAAATCACGGTTTGAAAAATGCAAAAGGCGAATATGTTGCATTTATTGACAGCGATGATTTGTGGACAAAACGAAAAATTGAAATCCAGATTAAAGCTTTTAAGGTAAATCCGAAATTCAGTTTTGTTTATGGTGCTTCGGTTTCATTTGGTGATGCAAATATGCTTTCATCAAAATATGAGCTTCTTCCATTACCTTTCAGGGCTGCAGAAAATCATCATCAGCTTTTAACTATTGGAAATACAATCCCTCTGTCTTCTGTGATGGCAAGAAAAGATTTGCTTCTTCAGGTTAATGGATTTGACGAAGATCCGCAGCTCAAAGTGGAGGATTACGATTTGTGGATAAGGTTATCCGAAAAATCGGACTTTAAATTTATTTGCGCTTTGCTGGTTTATTACCGGGTTCATTCAAATCAATTTTCTCTGAACTGGCAGGAGCAAAGCAGGAGACTGAACTACCTTGCAATAAAAAGAAATCTGAAGCTGCCGGAACATAAGCGGCTAAGAGATAAGGGTTTGGTTATCAAAGTGCTCAGAAATTTATTGCATTATTTTTTTTATTTGTTGTTAAAAGTCAGAGGAATGTTTTTTTAGATAATGCACATTGAAAAAAAAAGAATTATACTTATAACCGCAAGAGCTGACTACGGCGGAGGACCTGAACATGTATTCCGTCTGCTCGAATCACTTGCCGGGGAGTATGATTTTTTTATTGCCTGTCCTGATGATTTTCCTTACTTCCAAAAATATTCTTCTTTAATTGGCCGGGAAAAGATAATAGTAATTCCGCACAGAAAATTTACATTGAGCGCTTTTCTGAGATTATTAAGGTTTATCCGGGTAAAAAAAATTCAACTTATACACTCTCATGGAAAAGGCGGAGGAATCTACAGCCGGCTTTTATCAATGTTTAGCCGAATTGAATGCCTGCACTCTTTTCACGGTATTCATTTTAGCAGCAACGGATTTTTATCATTCATTCAAAAAAATATTGAAAAAATTCTTTCGGGTTTTACAAAAGTTTTTATCTGCGTTTCTGAAAGTGAACGCAGACTGGCTATCCAAAACAGAATTACAAAAAGCAGTAAGATTAAAGTAATTCCGAACGGAGTTAATATATCCCGATATAAACCTTCTGATGTACTGCTTGATGATAATGTTCTGAAATTTATTTCAATAACAAGGTTTGACAGGGCAAAAAATTCTTCTATGATAATTTCAATTATAAAACACCTGAGAAAAATGAATGCTGGTAAATCATTCAGATGTCTGCTGGTTGGCGATGGCCCGGAAAAAGAATCAATTGTGAAAAAAGCATCCGTGGAGGGACTGGAAAACGAAATATTCTTTATTCCTTTTACTCCGGAACCAGATAAATATTTTCAGGAAAGCTTTTGTTACATTTCAACATCGCTTAGAGAAGGACTATCCCTAAGTGTTCTCGAGGCTATGTCTGCAGGTGTCCCCTGTATTTTGTCAAGAGTTGAGGGAAATATCGATTTGGTTACTGACGGAGTCAACGGATTTTTATTCGATATAAATAATCCTTCTGAAGCAGCAAAATGTATTTTTAAGCTTGCCGGAGATAAAAATCTATGGAAGGTGTTTTCTGAAAAGTCTGCGTTATTAATAAAAGAAAATTTTACTGTGAGAATAATGGCGGAAAAAATATCAAAGCTTTATTCCGAACTGCTCCGGGAAAAATATGATTAAAAAAGCTATTGTGCACGAATGGCTTGTGAATTATGCTGGCTCTGAAAGAGTTGTTGAATCATTTATCAACCTCTGGCCCGAAGCTGATGTTTATACATTAGTAGATTTTCTTGATGACGATCTGAGAAGAATAATTTTAAAAGGAAAAAGTTCAACTACATCATTCATTCAATACCTGCCCTTTTCCAGGAAAAAACATCGTAATTATTTACCTCTCTTTCCAACGGCAGTTGAAAGATTTAACATTTCAGGCTGCGATTTAATTTTAAGCAGTGCTCATGCCGTTGCAAAGGGAGTTAAGAAAAATAAGAATCAACTCCACATTTGTTATTGTCACTCCCCTATGCGTTATGCCTGGGATCAATCTGACTACTATTTGAAAGAAGCAAATCTTCATAAGGGAATTAAAGGCAAACTTGCTTCGTCGGTAATTAATTACTTAAGAAAATGGGATTTGAAATCAGCAGAGAATGTTGATTACTTTATTGCAAATTCAAATTATATTTCTGAAAAAATAAAACGAATTTACAACCGGGACTCAATAACAATTTATCCTCCCGTAGATACACATTTTTTCAATCTTGAAGCTGTCAAAGAAGATTATTATTTGGCGGCGTCGAGACTTGTCCCTTATAAAAGAATTGATCTTGTGGTTGAAGCATTTAGCCGGATGCCAGAGAAGAAACTCCTGGTAGCAGGAAGCGGACCCGAATTTGAGAAAATAAAATCAAAAATAACCAGCAACATAAAACTGCTTGGATATCTTCCGCACAACGAACTCAGAACCTATATGCAAAAAGCAAAAGCATTTGTTTTTCCGGCAGAAGAAGATTTCGGGATTATTGTTGTTGAGGCAATGGCTTGCGGCACTCCAGTTATCTGCTTCAATAAGGGGGGAGCCAGAGAGACTGTAATTCCTGATAAAACCGGAATATTCTTCGATGAACAAAATGCGGCTTCAATTATTTCAGCAGTTAATGAATTTGAATCAGAATCACTGAGCTTCGATGGTGCTTTTATAAGGAATCATTCTCTTAACTTTAGCCGTGAGAAATTTGAGGAAAAAATCCTGAAATTTGTAAATAATAAATGCAAAGAATTTTTTAAGTAAAAAAACTCTTAATGATACTCAATCAGAAATCAATATTTTATTTCAGGCTTATCAGCGATCTTTTTCTTTTGAATTTATCATTCATGGCAGCATGTGTGCTGGCTCAATCATGGGAAATATTACTACAGCGAAATTATATGTTCATTCTTATGATGGCGCTGAATTTAATCTGGATCTTTTCCTCAAGCACATCCAATTTTTACGGTGATTTTAATTCCCGCAATTTCGCTTATCAATTCATAATATTACTAAAGATTATTATTCCTCAGGCAGTTGCTTCAGTAATTTTCATATTTCTTATCAAGGAAGATCTTTTCACCAGAAATTTTGTTGTTTACTTTTTATTTCTTATTGCTGCATCAATAAATGCCAGGATACTAGCCTTCAAGCTTATACTGAAAAATCTTAGAAAAAGAGGAAAACATGTCAGAAACATTTTAATAATTGGTGCTGGTGAAGTTGGCAGGAATTTCAATGAGGTGCTTAAAAAAAATCCCGACTTTGGTTATAAACTTGCCGGGTTTCTCGACGATAGTGTAGAGGCCGTTGATGGAGAAAAAGTAATCGGGAAAATTGATGAACTCGAAAGCCAGATTATTAAAGCACATGTTGAAGAGGTTATAATTTCTCTGCCGGAATTTTCAGAAGAAAAGATTGAACAGATAATTAGAATATGCAACAGGAATGCTGTCCGCATTCACATCATCCCTGATTATTTCAAATATGTTTCCAAGAAATTTCAGGTAAGTATGATTGGTAACTTTCCTGTTATTACTGCAAGAGCTGAACCTCTTGAAGAAATTCACTGGAGATTTATTAAAAGAGTATTCGACCTGTTGTTTTCGATAATAGTTCTTGTGACGATCTTCAGCTGGTTGTTCCCGATAATAGTTCTGTTAATAAAATTAAACTCGGCAGGGCCTGCAATATATGTTCAGGAAAGAATAGGAGTTAAAAACCGAAAATTTAAATGTTATAAATTCAGAACTTTAGTATCTGCTGATGATAATGAAAATATCAGGTTCAAGCCCGTTACAGAGAATGACCCAAGGATTACTTCCTTCGGAAACTTGCTTCGAAAATCAAACCTGGACGAGATGCCGCAATTTTTTAATGTACTGCTGGGAGATATGTCTGTTGTTGGTCCTCGTCCACACGCAATTCCTTACGATGAAAAGTATTCAAAGATTTTTGAAAAAATCAGGCTGAGGCACATCGTTAAACCGGGCATTACCGGATGGGCTCAGATTCACGGGCTAAGAGGTGATGTTGAAGACGAAACAGAGAACGAAAAAAGAACTATCAAACGAATGGAATATGATTTATGGTACATCGAAAACTGGTCCTTCCTTCTTGATATTCAAATAATTTTAGTAACTGTCTGGCAGATGATAAGAAGAGATACAAAAGCAATCTGAGCTAATCGGACAGATAATTTCTCAGCATTTAATCTTTATAAAAGCGGCATTATTCCTTGCAAATAACATCATTTCTTGAACTTTTTACCGAATAATTGCAGAATTTTTTACAACTACCTTAAACCACCGCATAATTCATCGGTAATTTATTCTCCTAATTGCAGGTATGATAGTTGAAGTTTATGGTTATCGTAAACTAAAACTGGTATCTGGTTATAAAACAAAAACATAAGCGAAACCATACCATCAACTCATAAATTTATAAGACGAGAGTTTGCCATGTTAAAATTATCTGTTACAAAAATTCTTTTAGGTATAGTATTCATATCCTTTTCATCCCTGCTTCTGAATAGTTGTGAACCTGAGCAGGTGGTAGAAAATGTTCTTGGCCCGGGCGGCAATGTTACAGTAACCGTACTCTCTCCCAACGGTGGTGAGCTGATTCAGGTTGCCACCGCCTATGAAATCAGATGGACAAGCAATACAAAAGGAAATCTCAGAATAGAATATTCGGATGATAACGGTGCCAGCTGGAATTTAATTACAGGCAACATGCAAAATACCGGCAGCTTTATCTGGAGCCCCGTTCCAAACCGTATTTCAGATGAATGTAAAATAAGAATATCAACCACAGATAATTTGTCGGCAGATGAATCAGATTCATTTTTCAGTATTATTCCTAATCAAAATAAAACTGTAACAGTTACAAAACCTAACGGCGGGGAAGTAGCATACGTTGGCAGTCTCTACCAGATTGAATGGGTATCAAGTTCAGTTCAAAACGTGAAAATTGAATTATCAACTAATGCGGGTACAACATGGAATACTCTTTCACAAAGTTATCCGGCTGACAGCAGTAAATTTAAATGGGAGCCGGTTCCCAATTCTCCCTCTGCAAATTGTCTCATCAAAATAACCGATGTTTCGAACGATACTATTTCAGATGTCAGCAATTCACCATTTGCAATCGCTGTTCCCCAGGAAATTAAAGTGATCAGCCCGAACGGTGGGGAAAAATGGAATGTCAACAGCAGTCAAAATATTTCCTGGTATAGCTCCCAGGTGTCTGACGTGAAGATTGAATATACAACCAACAATGGATTAACCTGGAATACAATTGTAGAAAGCACTCCAAGCGATGGTTTCTTTACCTGGGATCCTGTTCCAAATGCACCATCAGCCAACAGCAAAATCAGAATTTCCGATGCATTGAGTGGATTTCCTTCAGATGCCAGCGATAGTGTTTTTTCTATTCTGCCGGAACAAGCTTTAAGAGTACTAACTCCTAATGGCGGTGAAAACTGGCTTGCCGGTACTACTCAAACAATTTCCTGGTATGGTTCAACCGCTTCAATGCCCGGTGGGAAAAGCGTAAGTAAAAATAAATTATCAAAATATTCAGGAGGAAAACTAAGCCCTTCAAACATCACCGATGTTAAAATTGAATTCTCTACCAATTCCGGAGCAACGTGGAATGTAATTGTAGAGAGCACCCCAAATACCGGGTCCTTTGATTGGATTGGAATTCCTTCACTTACTTCAACACTTTGCAAGGTGAAAGTTAGTGATGCGGCGGATGGATCACCTTTTGATGTTTCTGATAATACATTTACAATCTACAATACCACCACTCAGGAAATCTCAGTTACCTCACCTAATGGCGGAGAGCTCTGGGAAGTTGGTTCAACCCAGGATATTAAGTGGAACTCCTCCGGAATTTCAAATGTGAAGATTGAATATACAACCAACAATGGTGTTGAATGGAAAGTTATTTCACAAACAACACCAAGTGACGGATTTTATACCTGGACAAACATACCAAATTTCCCATCCACCAATTGTAAAGTCAGGGTTACAGATGCTGATGACAATTTTCCCGCAGATGAATGTGATGGATTCTTTTCAATAGTTCCTTCAAGCTCAATAACTGTGTCCTCTCCAAACGGTGGAGAGTCGTGGCAAACAGGGTCCAATCAGAATATAACCTGGACCTCGGTAAATGTTTCTGATGTAAAGATCGAATATTCGACAAATAACGGGGCAAGCTGGATAACAGTTGCTGAAAGTACTCCAAGCACTGGAATGTATGCCTGGAATCCTGTTCCGGATGCCAATTCAAGCAATTGTAAAATAAGAATCACTGATGTTGTTGATGGATTTCCATCAGATGTTTCGGATAATGGCTTTACAATTTATAATACCGGTTTCCAGGAAATTGTAGTTACTTCTCCAAATGGCGGTGAAGTTTGGCAGGCAGGTTCAACCAAAAACATTACCTGGAATACAACCGGTGTCGGTTCAGTTAAAATTGAGTATACAATAAATAATGGTGTTAACTGGATTACTATTGTTGAATCAACTCCAAGTACCGGAGTATATACTTGGTCGAATGTTCCTAATTCGCCGTCAACTAACTGCAAAATCCGGATTCTTGACGCTACTGATGGGCAGCCATCAGATCTGAGCGATGATTTCTTTACAATTGCTTCTGAAGAAGTAATCAATGTGGTTTCTCCAAACGGTGGTGAGGTCTGGATTGCCGGGACTAATCAGAACATAACCTGGAATACAAGCGGTGGTGTTTCCAGGAAATTGAATTTCAAGAAAGAACCGATGGTCGTTGTAAGAAGCATTCCCGGTGGAACAGAAGCTGTCTCAGATGTTAAAATTGAATACACTACTAATGGCGGTGCAAGCTGGTTGCTAATAACCGGCTCAACTTCAAATACCGGTTCGTATTTATGGAGCGTTCCTGTTCACAATTCTTCTCAGTGCAGAATCAGAATAAGTGATGCTCTTGATGGAGTGCCGGTTGATCTTTCAGATGCAAATTTCACAATTACAACTCAGGATCCTCAGACAATAAAAGTTACTCAACCCAATGGCGGTGAGATTTGGGGAATTGGTTCTAATCAGAATATAACGTGGACGTCGGAAGGAATCTCAAATGTTAAGATTGAATTCACTACAAATAATGGCGTTGATTGGACAACAATAACTGCAAGCACTCCAAGCAACGGTATATACAGCTGGACAAGTATACCTAGTACACCTTCAACTAATTGTAAGATCAGAATAAGCGATGCATCTGATGGTATTCCCTCAGATCTGAGTGACAATGTATTTACAATCACCTCTGAAGAAGCCATTACTGTAACTTCACCAAATGGTGGAGAAAACTGGACAATAGGAAGCACACAAACTATAACCTGGAATTCAACCGGCAACAGACCGATGAAGTTCAATTTCAAAAAAGAACCGATGGTAAAAATGAATGCCGGTAATTCGGGGATCGAATCGATAATAAATGTAATGATTGAACTCAGCACCAATGGCGGTACTAATTGGCAGACAGTTGTGTCAAGTACTCCGAATAATGGAAACTTTAACTGGACAGTTCCTTCGGTTGCCTCATCACTTTGTAAAATAAGAATAAGCGATGCATCTGATGGAAGCCCGTTTGATGTTTCAGATAATAACTTCACAATCTATAGTGATACTATGCAAATAATCACTGTTAACAGTCCAAATGGCGGTGAAGTTTGGGGTGTTGGTACAAATCAGAATGTCACCTGGAACTCTTCCGGTATAAACAATGTGAAGATTGAGTATACAATTGACAACGGGCTTAACTGGAATACGATAACCAACAGCACCCCAAGCACCGGGTTCTACTCATGGCTGAATTTGCCTAACACTCCTTCATTTAATTGTAAGGTGAGAATCAGTGATGCTGCAGATGGTTATCCCTCAGATGTTAGCAATGCGCCATTTACAATTACCAATCAGGATGGAATAACTGTTTTAAGTCCCAACGGCGGAGAAAACTGGCTTGCCGGATCTGTGCAGATAGTAAGCTGGGCGTCAACCGGAGGAACTGCAAGAGGATTAGTCTTAAAGAAAGAACCTTTGGTAAAATCAAAGAGCAATCTATTTAATCCCGAAGCAATTTCTGATGTTAAAATAGAATACACCACAAACGGTGGCGCTAACTGGATTACTATTATTTCCAGTACGCCAAATACAGGTAATTATAGCTGGACTGTTCCTTCGCTCAATTCAAGCCAGTGCCGGGTGAGGATTTCTGATGTGGTTAACCCGGCAGTTTACGATGTTTCTGATAATAACTTTACAATTTATAATGACACTCCTCAGCAGATAGAGGTTACTTCGCCTAACGGTGGTGAAGTATGGCAGGCAAGCAGTAGTCAGAATATTACCTGGACATCAACATCTGTTGCGAACGTTAGAATAGAATTTACAACTAATAATGGTGTAAGCTGGACAACAATCGTAGCAAGCACTCCAAGCGATGGTTTTTATACTTGGGTACCTTTACCGAATACTCCTTCAACTAATTGTAAAGTGAGAATTACAGACGTTGCTGATGGTTTTCCATCTGATGCAAGTAATTCCTTCTTTACGATTGCACCTGAGACAGATATTACTGTTACAACACCAAATGGCGGAGAAACCTGGATTGCAGGAACCGCACAAAATATCACCTGGACTTCAATAAACATTTCTGATGTTAAGATTGAATATACAACAAACGGCGGTGCAAACTGGACTCAAATAGTTGCCAGTACACCAAGCGTTGGTGTATATACTTGGGATCCAATACCAAATGTTTATTCAACCCAATGCAAGATTCGAATAAGTGATGCATCTGATGGTTCTCCGTTCGATATTTCTGATGCTAATTTTACAATTAGCAATGAACAAATTCAGACAATCACTGTTACAAGCCCGAACGGAGGTGAAATCTGGCAATCAGGTACTTCCCAAAACATTACCTGGAGTACAGCTAACATTGCAGATGTTAAGATTGAGTACACTACAAATAATGGAATCAACTGGAATTTAATTACTGCAAGTACTCCAAATTCTGGATCTTACGAATGGAGCCCGATCCCGGATATAAATTCTACTGCATGCAAAGTAAGAATAAGCGATGTGGTTGATGGTGAGCCGATGGATGCCAGTGATGAACCATTTACGATATTTCCTGTTCAGGAACTGATGATTATAGTTCCAAACGGTGGTGAAGTTTACAATGCAGGTGATCCTGTAAATATTATCTGGTCATCGCAGGGCGTTGAAAATGTTAAAATTGAGTATACTATCAATAACGGAATCTTGCCGGAAGATTGGTTTGTATTGGTTGAAAGTACTCCAAGCGATGGTTCATATCAAACCGGATTCTCAATTCCTTCAAATCAGTACCGCATCAGAATCAGTGATGCTGAAGATGGCTCACCGACTGATCTTGGAGATGGTACGTTTACGATTCAACTTCAACCGCAAATTAATATTCTAACTCCTAATGGAGGAGAAAATTGGCTGGTTGGTGAGACTTATGAAATCAGATGGGAGTCGAATGTAATATCTAATATTAATATTGAATACACTCTCAATGGCGGAGCAACCTGGGAAAGCATAGCAGCCAATTATCCTAACACAGGGTCTTATTTCTGGGCTGTGCCTTTAACAATTACACAGTCATCTGATGTTTGTAAGATAAAAATCAGCGATGCCGTTGATGGTTCTCCATCAGATCAGTCCAATGACTTTTTCTCAATTCAAGCCGGACCATCAGTAAGAGTTGTTTTCCCCAACGGCGGTGAACACATAGACAGAATCTTTGGTCCTGATACTAATATAATCTGGACTTCCTCAGGAGTAGCAAATGTTTCAATTGACTATACTCTCGATAACGGCGTTACATGGATTAACATAATCCCCAGCACACCTTCAACAGGTTCATTCAGATGGATTTTGCCTCCAAGAGATGTAAGATCATCATTGACAAGGGTGCGGGTAACTGATGTGGCTAATCCATCTATTAAAGATCAAAGTGATTCTTATTTCTATCTGAATACTTTTCCGCCCGAGCTGGAACTGTTGATTAAATCAGGCGAATCCTGGCAGACAGGAAAGAGCAAATCAATAAGCTGGTATAGTTCGGTGAAAATTAAAAAAGTAAAACTTGAATATTCTATTGATAATGGAGTAACCTGGAAAGTAATTGCTGAAAATATAGATAGCAAAGCCAATACTAAGAATTCATATAAGTGGAAGCAAGTTCCGTCCGGTCAGACTCTGTTGATACGCATTAGTGATATGAGACAGACATTCTCCGCAGTCAGTAATAAGATAGTTATCAGGAAATAATTAATTTCAAATTCAAAAATCAGAGCGGAGTGCATTAATTGCATTCCGCTTTGATTAAATGAAATGAGCTTGGTAATATCAAATAAAATTGTTCGGCTTTCATTCCTTATAGCCGGAATTTTGGTGTTCATATTACTTGTATACGGCTATTTGTTTTTTGAAGCTTTTATAACAGAGCAGGAAGTTGAAATTAAGATTATTAACAAGGAAAAATTTGGCAAAGTTGAGGGTAAATATTTTGTTTTCACAGAAGATGAGGTCTTTGTAAACTCTAATGAATACTATCATAACAAAAGCAATGCAGATAAACTTGATAAGCGACTTTTTATTGGCAAAAAATATCGTGTTAGAGTTGTAGGAACTTATATTCCCTTTCTTCATAAATTCCGAAATATATTAGATATCATTTCAGAAAAGAAAACTGAGAGTAAGCGGAATTATTGAGGTTTATTATCGGGTTTTACTTCTTAAAACAATTTTTCTGAATCATCTCATAAGCTTCAAAAAAACCCAGTTCACCGGCTTTAATAAAATCATTGCAGGCTTTCTGCTTCTCGCCGGTTTGCAAAAATAGCTTGCCTCTGTTAAAGTAGGATCTGGCATTAAGTGAATCAATTTTTATTAGCTCACTCAATGTTTCAACAGCTCCGGTTATATCATTAATCTTAGACTGGGTCTCGGCGAGAAAGAAAAAAACTTCAAGGTTTGTTTTATCTCGGACTAGAAAATATTTTAAATCCAGGATTGTTGATGAATACTCGTTCAGGCGTAAAAATTCATTTGCTCTTCCCCAGTATGCAGTTACCTCATTCGAATCAAGTTTTATTGCATCTGTAAAATCATCAATTGCTCCTCTGGAATCCTTCAGTTTTGATTTCAGATAAGCCCTGTTCACGAAATACTTTTTTTCATTTTTATTCAGTTCAATTGCACGGTTATAGTCCTTTAGCGCTAAACTATCCTGACCGATTTGTTCAAAAGCATACCCTCTGCAGAAGAAATTGAAATGTTCCTGTGAATTTAACAGCACAGCTTCATCAAAATCCTTAAGAGCATCAGCAGCTCTGCCTAGATTTATAAGTGTTAATCCACGGTTCTGATACAAATCAAAATTATCATATCCAAAATATTCAGCATTGTTAAAATCTTTTAATGATTTTTCAAATTCCTCAAGAAATAAATAAACCTTCCCCCTCATAAAAAGCGCTTCAGCATTATCCGGATTGGCTGAAAGCTCCTGATTCAGGTAGTTTAAAGCCTGGTTATAATTCCTGTTGTTAAGCTCGCTGCTTGCATTTATAAGATTTAAACTTACTTGACTGGAACATCCGTTAAATAAAAATACCGGAATAATTGTCTTAAGAATAATCGAAAAAAGAGTTTTTCCCAATTTACGTAGGGGATTGGGTGATTTATTAAGTTTCATTTATCAGATTTATTATTTCATGAACCTGGTGCAACTTTTCTACCCTCTCCTCAAATAAATTAAAATATTGAATGGAATTTATGATTCGATCAGAAATTTAAAGAGGTTTGGTTTACTTTTTTGCTCTTCCTTTTGGCTTTATGTTCTTTCAGGAATTCTCCCAAATACTCCTGAGAAATGATATAAACTTTTCCAACCTGCATCGCTTTTAGCTTGCCGGTTTTAATATTATAAAGCACGGCAGAGCGGCTTAACTGAAGCATTTTAGCAACTTCAAGAACGCTGAAGAATTCTTTCATAAGCTTTCCGTGATGTTATAACCACATCAACAATTACATTAATAAATTAAGCAGTATGCTTGTATTATGCAATCAGCAAGACCGGAATGTGCGTAAAATTTACGGCGCTTTGGAAAATTTTCTCTTCATCACTTAATCCGGGATGCAGGTAAAAAAGTTATCGGTAGTTGTAATAAAGTAAGTGCCATTGTGTATTTGTCTTATTGTGAACAATATTTTTCCATTATTAATCCTGCTTATGAAAAAACTACTATGAGGTTTATCAAATAAATACATGAGCCATTCTTAATTGAATTTGTTGTTCATTGGCATACTTTCTGAATTTCTTACTTCAAGTTAATAGAAAATTCAAGCAGAAAAATTTGAGTGCAAAAATGCTGGATTATAAAATGGAAGAAATAAGAGAGCAGATTAAAAAAATCATTGAGAATGAATTTCAGAAGGGACTTAAAGAGGGCTCCCTTGATGCAACTTTTGCTACAATTAAAATCTGGAATTATCTTCTTGAAAAGGAAGCCATCAATTTTCCGCCCCCTCACGCTCAGCAGAGCTATTTTAACAGCCCTGTAAAATAATTGAAATTCTTAAGGCCATCAGAAAATAGATGGCCTTATACTTTAAACCCTACTTAGTTATCTCATTACCGTTTGTATCGACTATAATTGGATTACCCAATCCTATTTGTTTTAATTGTTCGGACAGCACTGCTGCATCACCAACTATTACATAAAACATTTTATCGGGAAGAAGATATTTACTGGCTACTAGTTTGTGTTCTTCAACCGTGAGGTTTTGGAGAACCAGTTCCTGTTGTTTTATATAATCTAACGGAAGATTGTAATTTGCTATAGCATTCAACATTTCTCTTAATGCGCCTATACTTTCAAATCTTCTGAGATTAATTTTTTTAAAGACCTCTTTGGTCGAGTTCAAATCTTCGCTGCTAATTCCGTTTCGATATTTATTTATTTCTTCGCGGATAAGCTTAACAGATTCGGTGGTTGCTTCAAGGGGGACAGTAGTGCTTAATAGAAAAGTGCCGAAGCTTGAACCACCATTAAAAATGGTTCTTACTCCATTAGTTAATCTTTTTTCGTCCCGAAGGGTTTTATTAAGAAGGCTGTTAAAGCTGCCACCCAAATTATAATTGACTATAGTAGCTTTAAAAAAATCCGGTTCGTTATAAGAGAGGCCGATACTTCCTATCCTGATTTCAGATTGTTTTGCACCCGGTGAATCAATTAAAAATATTTTGCCGGAATCAGGGAGAGAAGAAGTAATAGGTCCGGGAATGTTTATTAACCTGGGCTGCCATTTAAGCTCCAGCGATTTTAAAGTATTGATCACATAATCCTTTTGCAGATTTCCGACCACAGTTATCGTTGCAAGATTAGGCGAAAAATAATTATTGTAATAATTTCTCAAATCATCCAGTGTGATTGATGCAATACTTTCAATTGTACCTAAGTTTGATAGTCCGAGCGGGTTATTGCCGCCAAAGATTTTTTTGTTTAAAACTGATTCGGCTGCTATCTGCGGATTAGTCCGGTTGCGATTAATCAGATCATTTATTTTCAATTTAAGTATCTGGAACTGCGTTGAATCCCATCTTGGTTCAAAAATGATTTCTTCAATGAGTTTGTAAGTCTCTTCAAATTTATTTGCAAGACAGGAAGCTTGAAAAACTATACTTTCATCTCCGGAAAAAACTCTGATTGTCGAACCTATTTTTTCAATCTGTGCGGAAAGTTCTGAGGATGTTTTGTTTTTTGTCCCTTCCATTATTACTCCGGCAAGCAGATTTGAAACGCCGGGTTTATTTATATCTTCAGCAAGCATTCCGCCTTTAAGAGTAAGTGTAAACTCCAAAAGCGGAAGCTCATTATGTTCAATTCCAAATATTCTTATTCCGTTTGAAAGACTAGCATCCCAAACAGGGGGAAGAATGCTTTTAACTTCACTTCCTGCTGGAGGTTCCTTTGTCCTGTCAAAAGAAGAGGGAATTTTTTCAACAACAAATTTTACAGAATCTGTATTTTTTGTTTCAGAAGCTGGTGTTAATGAATCAACAATAATCGGGTAAAGAAATGAATTATCTGCAGCAAGGTTTGGTTTGCCTTTGGGGACAAAGCTGGTGAGAACATATTTTTTATTATTAATATAGGTATCATAAACTCTCATTACATCTTCACGGGTTACGCTTAAAGTATTCTCAAGGTCCTGGCTCATAAAGTCGGGTGACCCTGCAAATTCATTATAACCTGCAAGCTGAGCCGATCTGCCTAATACGCCCGCGATACGGTTATAAAAAGAGATTTCAAGTTTAGCTTTAATTTTTTGTAAATCTTCATCAGAAAATCCTTCCTTTTCAAAGCGCTTGAATCCTTCGAGGATTGATTTTTCTACGTCCGACAGCTTTTTATCCGGCAAAGTTCTTACAGTTATTTCAAAGGTGCCTGCAAGCTCTAAACTGTTCTGGTTTGCAGATACTGAAGGAGCGAGTTTTGATTCCTGAATTACTGTTTTTATTAACGGTGATTTCATGCTTCCGGCAAGAATCTGTGATAGTATGGTAAGTGCATAAGAATCTTTATGAAATCTATTTACTGTGGGGAATATCAAGTTTAGCTCAGGTACTTTCGCAAAGTTATCTTCAAAATAAGCCCGCTTGTATTCACTGAGAGTAACCAATCTGGGTTTAAGTGTATCAACAGGAGCGGATGATGGAATTTCAGCGAAATATTTTTCAATCCACTTTTTCGTTTGCTCTTTGTCAAAGTTTCCTGATATAACCAGCGTTGAATTATTCGGGCCGTACCATTTCTTAAAGAAATCATGGACTTCACGCAATGATACTTTTGAAAGATCAGAAAGATATCCCGTTGCAGGGCGGCTGTAAGGATGATCGTTTGAGTAAAGAAGCTTGCCGATTATATAATTTGTATAGCTGTATGGCTGGTTCTGGATCTTTTGTTTTATCTCATTTTGGATTATCAGTTTTTGATTATCCAGCGCTTCCTGAGTAATTGTGCTTAGAACATATCCCATCCGGTCAGATTCTAGCCATAAAGCCATTTCAAGGTAGTTCTGAGGGATAACGCTAAAATAGATTGTTCCGTCATTACCGCTTCCGCCATTTAGTGTTCCACCGGCATTCTGTATTTTCTGTAAAAATTCATTTGGCCCCACATGTTGGGACTGCTTTGACATTAAACCCTCAAGCAGGTGCACGATTCCGGTCTTTCCCGCTTCTTCTCTTGTTGAACCAACATGATATTGAACTGCAACTGCAACAATGGGGTCGGATTTGTCTTCCTGAAGTATCACTTCGAGTCCGTTTGGAAGAAAATACTTTTCTAAACTATAATTTATTTGATTTTGCTGAGCAGGTACGTTTGTAATGAAAATTAAAAATAAAATAAAAAATTCAGCTCGCTTAAATAACATTTTACCTCCTTTGAATGCGTGAATTTGGGGTTGAAAGATAATGAATCCTGAATAAAATACTTGTGCAATTTGTTTACTTCGGTAAGAGGAATAACTGTCTGTTCAAAATTATCTGGCCGGAGATTTTTCTTTCAATTTTGAAGCTCGAAGTTAGATTCTTCCTCAACCGAATAAATGTATTCGAGATATGCTTTAATATTGGTGAGTTTTCTTTTTATCAGCTTAAAGTCAGGGTTATTAAAATATCTATGGACTTCCTGCTGACTTTCAAGGTCGTCTATTTTAACTACTTTGTAAAAAGTTTCTCCTTTTTTAAGCTTAAAAGTGGCTTTAGCAAAATCGCTCTTCCCTAAATGAATGATTTCCGAAACCTGCGCCCCATCTGCCAAACATTGCCACTGATAATAAATGAAAATGTTATCAAGTTCGTTTATGCTGTTATTGGGTATGGACATATTTCTTCGCGTAATTGGCTTTTATTTACCAAGTATTTATCTGCAAAAGTTTCAACTAATATGCCATCCGGGCGATTAACAAAAAGTCTTTTTTGTATTCATTTTTCAGGCTTCATTTTTTGAGACAATAAAGGAGAGGTAATTTTTTCAGAAAGATTTTTGAAAAGAATTCTTTTGCAGGGGAAAAGAAATCCGAATATAAACAATGAGGTTGTCTCAAATTCAAACTCTGAGTTTTACATTATTTGATGAAACAACCTCAACTGAATCATAAGGGCTAATAAGATTGAACCGGCTTAATAATATGGAGTAATTCCGAGATTATAGAAAACAAAAGACCATAAATCACCAACCTCCTCTATAATTTTGGAGGTGGGAGTTCCTGCACCGTGTCCTGCTTTAGTCTCAATCCGGATTAAAACCGGATTACTTCCTGTATGTTTTTCCTGAAGTGTAGCTATGTATTTAAAGGAATGTGCCGGCACAACACGGTCATCATGATCTGCAGTAGTAACAAGCACTGCCGGATATTCAACTCCCTGCTTGATATTGTGAAGTGGAGAATAAGAATAAAGAAACTTGAATTGTTCGGGATTATCACTTGAGCCATACTCAACAGCCCAATAATGACCAATAGTAAATTTATGATAACGAAGCATATCCATAACACCAACCTGCGGGATTGCTACTTTGAATAAATCCGGACGCTGATTAACAACTGCACCAACTAATAATCCACCATTTGAACCTCCGGCAATTGCAAGTTTATTTGGTGAAGTATATCCTTCATTTATCAGAAATTCGGCAGCGGAAATGAAGTCGTCAAATACATTTTGCTTTTTATCAAGCATTCCTGCTTTATGCCATTCTTCTCCGTATTCACCTCCGCCCCTTAAGTTTGGCATTGCAAAAACTCCACCATTTTCCAAAAACATTAATCTCGAAGTGCTGAAAGAGGGATTTAATGAAATATTAAATCCCCCGTAACCGTATAAATAAGCGGGGTTATTACCGTCTAATTTTAAACCCTTCTTATGAACAATAAACATCGGTACAGATGTGCCGTCTTTGCTTTTATAAAACACCTGTTTTGTTTCATAGTTGTTTAAGTCAAAATCTATTTCAATCTGGTAGTAAAGCTCCGATTGTCTTTTACTTACATCGAATTTGTAAATTGTGCTTGGATAAGTAAAAGATGTAAATGAATAGAATGCAGTGTTATCATCTCTTCTTCCGCTAAATCCTACAGAACCAACGGTTGGGAGAGTAATTTCGCTTTCCGGATTTCCTTTCAGGTCAAAGATGAAAGCATGATGAGAAGCATCTTTCATGTAAACAGCAATTATTTTTTCTCCAATAATTTGAACTGATTGAAGCACATTTTCATTTTCAGGGATAACGTCTTTCCAGTTTTCCCGGGAAGGATTTTGGGGGTCCACTAAAATCAGGCGATAGTTTGGTGCACGATAATCTGTCATTACAAGCAGTTTATCGTCAAGGTTATCCACAACGCTGTAATTGTTTTCAAGATCATCAACTATGGTGATGAAATCAGAGTTGTTATCAGAGAGATCTTTTACCATCCAGCCATTATTGCTGGTGCCTTCCGAAAACGAAACGATTAAAAATCTTTCATCTTCGGTAGTTTGAGCATAAAAAGATCGGTTCGGCCTGGTTGGATCTTCATAAATTAAAATGTCCTTTTCCTGCGGATCACCAACTTTGTGGAAAAATATTTTTCCAAATTCATTTTTAGCTGAAAGCTCTGAACCAACAGGCTCCGGAAAACAACTGTAATAAAAACCTTCTCCTTTCCATGCAATTCCGGAAAACTTTATCCATTTCAAATGATCGTTCAGCTTTTCACCGGTTAAAGCATTCATTACAAAGAATTCATCCCAGTCCGAACCACCCGTTGAAATTCCGTATGCGAAATATTTACCGTCTTTTGAAAAATTAAAATTTGAAAGCGATTGTGTTCCGTCTTCTGAAAATTTATTTGGATCGATGAAGACGTTTGCTTCACCATCCAGTTCATTTTTTACATACATCACGCTTTGGTTTTGCAGGCCGTCATTTTTAAAGAAATAATATTTTTCACCTGCTCTAAAAGGCGCAGAATATTTCGGATAATTAAAAAGTCTAGTAAACCTTTCCTTCACTTTTTCCCGGAATGGGATTTTCTCAAAATAATCAAAAGTGATTTTGTTTTGCTCAGCAACCCATTGTTTAGTTTCTTCAGAATTATCATCTTCAAGCCAGCGGTAGGGGTCGGCTACCTTTGTGCCGTGATAGTCATCAACGACATCAACTTTTTTTGTTTCGGGATATTTAAGTTGTGCAAAATTAGTTATCATAAGCAGTGCTGTTAAAACGAATGTTATTATAGTTTTCATCAATCATTCCTATTTTGTTTTAGATGAAAATTAGTCTGATCGTCTGCAAAAATTCAAATCAATTACTCAGTACGGGCGAAGGCTAAATGCAGAATGAATTTGAACTTACCGGCAATCTTTTTAGTTTTCAAATGTAAACTTTAGTTCATCTTAATCAAACAAGGAGAAAAAATGATAACAAGATCGGGAAGTGCAGTCTGGAAGGGCGATTTACTTTCGGGCGATGGCACTCTATCAATGGAAAGTGGAATTCTGAAAGACACACCTTACAACTTTAAATCAAGGTTTGAACAGGGAAAGGAAACAAATCCTGAGGAATTAATGGGTGCAGCGCACGCAGCCTGTTTTTCGATGGCGCTGGCAAACGGGCTTTCAAAAGCAGGGTATAAAGTAATTTCAGTTGAAACCACAGATAAAGTTCACCTCGAGAAACTTGAGAGTGGATTCACAATCACTAAAATTGATGTAATTACACAAGCTAAAGTCGAAGGAATTGATAAAGTAACATTCGATAAAATCGCCGAAGAAACAAAAGTTAATTGTCCTGTTTCAAAAGCATTGGTAGGCCCGATGCTTATCCTAACTGCAACGCTTCTTTAACTTTTCGATTAAAAACCGGGCTTGTGAAAAAAGATTAATCGAGTCCGGTTTTTATAGCATATCTGTCAGTCCGAATTATTTTTATCCGCAGGAATTTCTTTGAATTATTTTTCTTAGTTTTGTTCAGCAACAGATTTATATAAATTTAATTCTAAGGATGAGCTTCAATATGAAAGTAATTCTACAATCTATTGTTATTCTGTTTTCACTTTTATCAATCAATATTCAGTCACAGGATATTTTGTTTATTCCCCGCGATACGCTTTTAACAGGTCCGCTCGGCACTGAATTCATTTTTTATATTGATTTAAAAAATATCTCTCCGGTGGAGCAAACAGTATTTCTGGTCAGAAGTCAAAATATTCTTCCACCGGATTGGCAATCATCTCTATGCTTTGTTTATTGCTTCGCCCCGGATTTAGATAGCGTAGTAACAAATGGAGATTTTGGCAGCAGACCTTTAACGCCGGGAGAAGAAAGGGAAGTTTCATTGCATGTTTTTTCACAGACAAATACCGGTACTGCCTATGTTACGGTTGAAGCCGGCACATTCCTTAATCCGAATAACCGAATTGTGGTTAACTTAACTGCCGAAGCATCAACAGCTGAGATTAATGATAGTGAAAATGGAATTACAGGGTTTTCACTTTCTCAGAATTACCCGAATCCCTTTAACCCAACAACTGCTATTCGGTTTTCAGTAGGAAACATTCCTGAGATAATAGCAGGGCGGCAAATAGTTACATTAAAAGTTTATGATGTACTCGGAAATGAAATCGCAACTCTTGTAAATGAAGAAAAGCCAGCCGGAGAATACGAGGTTAAATTTAATGGCAGCAGTTTATCCAGCGGCTTTTATTTCTATAGATTACAAGCGGGCAATTATAGTAAAACTATGAAACTAACTCTTTTGAAATAACTACGTTAAACCGAATGAAAATTAAATTTATTCCATTAAAAAAAATAATTGGTGACAGCTATGAAAAGAATATTCATACTTTTTTGTCTGGCTTTTGTATTATCGGATGCATCAGCTTACGATAAAAAATCTCTTGTAGAAAGATTTACAAACTGTTCTTGCGGACCGTGTGCTCAACTTAATAATTCGTGGTATAACACCACTACTGCAAATATGATTGGTTCAAATTCAATTGCGCACATTGTCTACAATGTTTACTGGCCTACACCTGGTGAATGCGATCCGATGCATTTGCTTAATCGAGTTGATAATAATTTCCGGACAAATTATTACGGCGTGAATTCAGTGCCAAACATAAAAGTAAATGGAATAAATGTCTCAACTGATCAATCTTCATTCGTAAATGCAGTGAATAATGGTAATTCACAGTACTCACCATTTAAAATAATTATTACTCCCGAAAAATTATCAAACAACACAATAGATGTTAAAATCAAAATTCTAAGAGACTCTGCGGATGTTACTACTTTCAATAACCTGAAGCTAAGAATTGCCTTAACAGAAAAACAAGTATATGTTGTTAATCCTTCATGTTGCACAAATGGAGAGACTCATTTTTACAGTGTTTGCCGAAAAATGCTGCCTGATGGTTATGGATTTACATTCGAGATTCCGGCACCTGGCGACTCTGTTGAAATGTCATATCAGTATGTCCCTTCCGCTGAATTTTTGAACGCAGTAAATCTCGATAGTATAAGAGTAGCTGCATTTTTACAGGATCATTGCACAAAGGAAGTTTATCAGTCTGAAATGACCGATATAATTTCTGCAGACAGAGTCAATGCGGCTTTTAGCTTTACTGATAATCTTGGGGCATCTCCTCTTCAGGTTGACTTTACGGATTATTCAACAGCATCTGGCGGCAACAGTATCGTTTCCTGGGAATGGGACTTTAACAACGACGGGACAATAGATTCAAACGTACCCAATCCTACCTGGACTTTTGATAATGAACAATCCTATACCGTTTCACTTACTGTAAGCGATGGTACTCAACAGCATACCAGGGAAATAGAAAATTGCGTAACAGTTTTAGGTACAACTGCAGACATACTTGTTGTCAACGGGATTGCATATGCAACCTATGGTACTCAAATGAAAAATCTTTATGATAGCTCCGCTTGTTTTGGAAATCATGAAGTTGACCTCTGGGATTTATTCGGTGATCAATGCTACAACTGGGCTACAAATTCTCAGATAAAAAGTGTGAGAATGTACAGCCGGGATATTCCTGCATCAATCCTGAAACTATACGATAAAGTAATATGGCTTGGAAACAGCTATGGCGGCGATGAAGTATTTTTTAATGCTGATCAGGTGCTTGAATACATTGCAAACGGAGGAAATTTCCTTCTTGCTACAAGAGAAGGTGGGGATTTTCTCAAACCTGTTCTAAAGACTTATTGCGGCATAACATCAATTTCGGGTTTGTCGTCGCTTCCAAAATTAATTTCGATGGATGACAGCCTGGTCAATGTTTCGGCCGTTGGAACTAATGACAGGAATCAGTTTGTACAGCTTGATGCTTCCTCTGAAGCAATTCCAATTTTTGATGACAATGCTGCAACTAATTTTATTGCTGGTTTTCGAATTAAAAAATTGAATGAGGGTGCATTCATCTATATTGCCGGCAGACCATACCGCTTTGTGAATTCAGCTTTATACCACAATTACAATTACATAATTAAAAATTACATGACTTCGCCGCCAACGGGTAATGAAGAACAGCTTAACTCATATATTCCTGTTGAATATGAGCTTGCACAATGCTACCCGAATCCTTTTAATCCATCAACACGAATAAATTACAGTTTACCTTCTTCAGGGAATGTAACTTTGAAAGTTTATGATGTAATTGGAAATGTTGTGGCAACTCTTGTTGATGAATATCAAAACGAAGGAGTATATGAATTTAATTTCAATGCATCGTCTCTTGCAAGCGGTATTTATTTCTATCGGCTAAGTGTAAATGAATTTTCAGACGTAAAGAAAATGATATTGATTAAATAAGACCTTGATCTTGTTGGCGGAAGAACAATTTAAGTTAGTGAGCAGAGCTGAGAATAATCTTTGATTAACAAATTACTTAAAGACTTCCCCGCTCTGCTCAATTATTGAATCAAAAGAAGAATTCATTGTATGTTCTATCCAATTTCTTTTTCTATTGCTTTCTTCAGCTCATTGAGCGGGACATCAGTTCTTTCGCCGGTTTTTCTGATCTTAAGTTCAATCATTCCCGATTTAAGTTTCTTCTCGCCAACAATTACCTGAATAGGCATTCCAAGTAAATCAGCATCATTAAACTTAAAGCCCGCCTGAGCTTCTCTGTCATCAAATAATACGTCAATATTGTTTTCATTTAATTCATTATATATCGATTCGCAGGTATTTATAACATCTGCGTTTTTCATATTCAATCCCACAAGGTGAACTTTAAAAGGAGCCAGTGTTTTATCCCAGATAATTCCTTTTTCATCATGATGCTGCTCAATGAAACAGGCCATTACTCTCTCAACACCGATTCCATAACTTCCCATAATTATCGGATGCTCTTCACCTTTTTCATCAAGAAAGAAGGCGCGCATTGACTCGGAATACTTTGTCCCGAGCTTAAATATATGCCCAAGCTCAATGGCACTGAACACTTCAAGTTTACTATTGCACTTAACGCATTCTTCGCCCGATTGAACAATTCTTAAATCTGCATATTCAATCTGAGGAACATCACGCATTAAATCTATTCCGCCAATATGGTAATCGTTTTTATTTGCTCCGCTAAAAAGATTATTCAGATTTTTTAACCGATTGTCGGCAATTATTCTTCCATTAAATCCAACGGGTCCGATAGAACCGGCGTCAGCACCGGAGATTTCTTTTAATTCGTCGGGATGACCGGGTCTTACGCTGCCGCCGAGCAATTTCTCGAGTTTTGATTCGTTAACTTCTTCATTTCCAAGCATAAGAATTAATACTGGTCTGCTGTCGTTAATATAAATTCTTGATTTTGCACATGCTGTTTCATCTATCTTAAGAAACTCACAAAGTTCATCAATGCTTTTTACTCCCGGTGTATGAATTTCGTAAATATTTTTGCTTGAATCATCCCGTTTCCCTGCCTGCAGATTTGATACAGCCACTTCAACGTTTGCAGCATAGCCGCAGGAATTACAGTAAGCTACTGTATCTTCTCCAGCATCGGATTTAACCATAAATTCCTCCGAGCCAGTTCCGCCCATAGCGCCGCTTGATGCCCCCACCACAAAATAATTTAATCCGCATCTGTCAAAAATTTTTCTATAAGCTTTATCGTGAAGATTGTAGGATATATCAAGATTTTCCCAGGTTGTATCAAAAGTATAAGAATCTTTCATTAGAAATTGCCTGCCTCTGATAACACCGCTTCGGGGTCTGGGTTCATTTCTGAATTTAGTTTGAATTTGATACCATATTTGAGGCATATCTTTGTATGACTTTAAAACATTTCGGGCGTGATAAGTCATAATCTCTTCGTGCGTTGGTGCAAGAACATACTCGCGGTTCTTTATATGAAATAATGTATCGCCAAAGGCCTGAACGCGGTTTGTTTCTTCCCAGAGTTCTTTAGGGTTTAATGCCGGCAGATGAAATTCCTGTCCGCCGATAGCATTCATTTCTTCACGAATTATCTCTGAAATTTTTCTGATGACACGGTAACCGAGAGGGAGGATTGAGTAAATACCAGCAGCTATCATCCTTATCATTCCTGAACGGAGCATCAGAATATGACTGGTAACGACCGCATCGTTTGGTGTTTCTTTTAAAGTAGGAACAAAATAATTACTTAATCTCATTTGAAAATGCTTGATTTAGAATTGTGATAATCTGATAACTTATACGGTTGGCAAAAATAAAGATTCAAATAAGGTATTCAAAATTCTTGAAGAGGTGAAAAGGTTTTAATCTGTCCTTAAATATGCATAAATTTCATCGCCATTATGAAAACAACATCACATCAATTACATTGAATTGCTTCATCGCTGACTGATTTATTGAATTATGGAAACACATCATTTATCTCCTCCAATCATCAGCTTACTTCCCTTTATCCTGATGCTTTTATCAATTGCAATCTTTCCCCTTTTCTGGGACAGGATTTGGGAGAAAAATAAAAATAAACTGATAATATCAATTATTCTAAGTCTGCCTGTAATCGTATATTTAATAACCAGCGGCGGCGAATTAAAACTCTATCATACTATTGTTTTTGATTACATACCCTTTATTATTCTGCTTGGTGCATTATTTATAATTACCGGCGGCATTTATTTAACAGGAGACATTGAAGCTAAACCATCTGTGAATACATTGTTTCTTGGTATTGGTGCTGTGATTGCTTCGATAATGGGAACTACCGGCGCATCGATGCTATTGATAAGACCAATAATTCAAACCAATAAAGAACGAACCTTTAAAGTTCATACAATACTTTTTTTCATTGCAGTGGTTGCAAACTGCGGTGGACTATTAACTCCCCTTGGAGATCCGCCATTATTTATGATGTATCTCAGAGGCGCACCATTTTTCTGGTTCTTTAAACTATTTCCCGAATGGCTGATTACAAATCTGCTTTTATTGATTATTTACTTTTTTGTCGATTCATATTTCCATAAAAAAGAACCGAAAAGTTCTATAATGCGGGATATTACAAACTTGAGACCGATCAAAATTCAGGGAAAGAGAAATTTTATTTTTCTTATTGGCGTGGTGCTTGCTGTCGCTTTTATTAATGAGCAATATTTCGGCTTCATCTTGTTAAATGAGTATTATCGTTTCATAAGAGAGCTTGTTATTATTTTGGCAGCCTATCTTTCTCTTTTATTTACGCCAAAACTTTTAAGAGTATCCAATAGTTTTACCTGGCATCCAATTGAAGAGGTAGCTTATCTATTCCTGGGTATTTTTATCACAATGGTTCCTTGTCTTCTGTACCTTGAAGCAAATGCTAAGTTAATTGGCCTCAGCTCAGTTCAGCAGTTTTATTACTACACCGGTATGTTAAGCAGCTTTCTGGATAATACTCCTACTGCTGTTACATTTTATTCTCTGGCACTTGGCCTTGGACAGCAGTCTGCAAACCTGGTTGCCGGTATTCCCGAAGAAATCCTTAAAGGGATTTGCACCAGTGCTGTTTTTTTTGGAAGTATGACCTACATCGGCAATGGCCCGAATTTTATGGTCAAAGCTGTTGCAGAAGAAAACAATATTAAGATGCCAGATTTTTTCAGTTATATTTATAAGTTTTCTTTGATTGTTCTTCTGCCGGTTTTTGTAATCGTTCAGTTGCTATTTATTTAATGTAAAAAGAATTTATTTAATAGTCAGATAAACCAAATGACGATCCTAACAATAATAATAAACCTTGCGCTTGTTGCATTGTTCATTTATGCTTTGAGAAAGAAAAATCTTCTAAGCATATTCTCAAATGGGAGATGGTGGCTCACCTGGATTGCAATTGCAACCATCACCCTGATGGATGAATTAACATCAATTTACTATGCGCCCTACGAAGCTTACAGGTTTATAGGTTTGAAGGCAATATTTTATATTGCAGTAACATCTCTGCTAATCAGGTTCGTTTCAACAAGAATGGTTGAAATAGCAAATATACTTGAAGTAAACAACATAAAGGGCGGAGGTGTTTACTCATTTTCTTATCTCGTGCTTGGACCAAGCGCATCTTTTATTGCTATCTCTTCAATTTTGGTGACCTATATTTTAACTGCTGTGCTTTCAACAGTTTCAGCAATCGAAAACGGTCTTTCATTCCTGGATATAAGCGGTGAGATTAAGTTTATAGGTCTTTTTGCAATAGTCTGGTTTATTACCTTTCTGAATATTATCGAGATAAAAGAAAATGCAAAGTTTACGTTTGCGATCCTGATAATTGCAACCTTTATTATAATTAATCTTATCGTAGGAGGTTTTGCTAATTTAAGTGAACATTCATTTTCTGCTATTTCTACCGGATACAAATATTTTGTTTCTGATTTTACAGACTTCCCCATTCACATTATTTATACAAATGTAATTGTAGGCATAGGGAGCTGTATTCTTGCATATTCAGGAATTGAATCAGTGCTTCAAACTGCTTCTTTAACAAAAGATTGGAGAGAGATCAAGAAAGCTTACGTTTTTCTGGCTGTTACTGTAGGAATAGTCACTCCTTTAATTGCACTGCTGGCACTTTCTTCTAACATTGATCTCAGCAAGCACGAAACTGATTTAATACCGACTTTCGCAACAGTTACTTTAGGAAATTACTTCGGTGTTCTAATAAGTCTTCTGGCTGCACTTACCTTGATGATGGCAGTTAATACTGCTATGGTTGCCTCGGGTGAACTGATTGAAAAAGTAGCTGAGCGTTATGAATATTCGTGGCTTATAAAAGTAAATAAAAAACAATCTCTATACAGAATTCACATTATTAACGCAGTTTTTTATTCGATACTAATTATTATTACGCGTGGAAGCCAGGCAACTCTCGCCGAAATGTATGCGGTAGGATTAGTCGCAAGCTTTTGCATAAATATTTTGTCAGTGCTTATTTACAGGTATAATAAGGGAACCAAGCAGCTAACCTACAAAACCTCACGTCTCGGCACGCTCATTCTTTTTATAATATTGTCGAGCACTTTTATCTATATTGCTTCACACAGGCCTTATGGAACTTTGCTGTGGTTTTTACTTACTTTATTTTTTGTAATAGCCGGTCTTAAGATTTCTAAAACACGTTCGCCCGAAATTGATTCAAGAAAAATTACCAAGACACCAATGGATATTGTATTTGCAATTTCAGAAGCCGGGGCGGACAAAGTGCATATCCATTTCATGCGATGGAGAGAGGAGATAGTGAATGATCCCGCAAAAAAAAATAATATATATGTTAGTTTGTATTCCCCTCGGCTTGAGGAACCGGATAATCTTCCGGCTAATTATTTCTGGATTGCCATTCCACCGAGAACAAGTCTTATTGATATGATTGAAGGAATACTAAAAACAATAGAATATGATATTCCGCCGGAAATAAAGATTGCTATTCATTTCGGCTGGCCCTCATCTTCGTGGTACGACAGGCTGTCAACTGGTGTAATGGTTTATCACCTGATGAAGCTTCCGAGAAAGTATCCAAGATTTGAGTTTTATATTGATAAAAATTAATAGTCGAGATTATTATGATAAATCACCCTTGGCACAGTGTAAGTCCCGGAAAAAACATTCCTTACACTGTTAACAGCATTATTGAAATTCCCAAAGGATCAAAAGGTAAATATGAACTGGATAAAGCAAGTGGATTGTTAATGCTTGATCGTGTGCTTTATTCTGCTGTTCATTATCCGGCGAACTATGGTTTTATTCCTCAAACTTATTGCGACGATAAAGATCCTTTGGATATACTTGTAATTTGCTCGATCGACGTTGATCCGCTTTGCATCATTGAATCTAAAGTTATTGGCGTTATGCACATGACGGATGAAGACGAAGAAGATGATAAAATAATTTCAGTTGCTAATAACGATATGGCAGTCAATTACATTGATGATATATCAGGGCTGCCGCCGCACACTATAGTCGAACTCCGAAGATTCTTTGAAGACTATAAAAAGCTCGAACATAAAAAGGTTGTGATTGATCAATTTCTTGGAAGGGAAGAAGCCTATAAAATTATCTCTGACTCCGTCAATTTATATTCCAGCCTGAGAGATACACTTGTTAAAGGATAAAGAGCAGAAGAATTTTTGTTATTCAACTGCTCTCAATCCGGTTGGCTAAAAATCAAAAAGTTCGCCTAAAATTGATTTTCTTTTCTTTCGTTTGTAATAATCGTCGTCGTAATATTTTTTTTCTTCGTAATACTTTTGATCTGGATATTGTCTGCTGTCAGAACGTGGTTTGTCCGCTCTATCATTAAACTCACTCGTTCTTTCAATAATTTTATCCAGTTCACCTCTATCAAGCCATACACCCCGGCATTTTGGACAGTAATCAATTTCAATGCCTGATCTGTCGGCAATGACAAGTTCAGGTTCAACACAAACTGGGCATTTCATTTTTTTCTCCGTTTCTAAATTTTAACTTAAATAGGTTATGAAAAGTTCAATATTGAAGCGAAAAGCCAGGTTTATTGCACTTCGGTATTTTCTAAAACATAAATCCGGTCATTTCTGCGAACAAGTTCAGGCGTAACGAAAGTAACCTCATCACCCTTTTTTGCAAAATCAGATTTTTTTTCATTTATAAACATTTCTTTCAAGCTCATTTCAATCAGCCCGGTTGTTTCGCCGATGATTAAAATCTGATCATTAACTTTAAGGTTCCCGGATTCAAGGAGAATGTGTGCAGCCTTTGGCTTTTTAAAATAGTTGAGCACTTTTCCGATATAAACTTTCCTGGTAGTTGACCTGCTTCCTTCAACTCCCGCGTAATCTTCTGACGAGGGTTTACCAAAATAAAATCCCGTTGAAAATCCACGATTGTAAACTGTTTCAAGTTCTCTAAGAAAATCTTTCTTTTTTTCAGCGGTTAATTTTTTTTTGAAATAAAGATCAATTGCTTTCCTGTAAACCGAAACCGTTTTGGCAACATACTCGGGAGATCTTTTTCTGCCTTCGATTTTAAAGGAATCTATACCTGCTTCAATTAATTGATCAATAAATTCGATCGTACACAAATCTTTGGGTGAAAGCACATAGTCGTCCCCGAGTAAAATTGATTTGCCCGAGGCAGAGTCATAAACTTCATATTCTCTTCGGCAGGGTTGAATGCAATCTCCGCGATTTGCACTTTGAGCGAACAAATGATGACTCATAAAACATCTGCCGCTGACAGCAATACACATGGCTCCGTGTATAAAGGCTTCAATTTCAAGATCGGTTTGTTTTTTAATCTTTCTGATATCATCAAGAGAACACTCGCGTGCAAGAACAATTCTGACTGCCCCAAGCTTTTTAAATGCTAAAGCTGCAATCGAATTAGAAACCGAGCTTTGGGTGGAAATACAAAATGGAAATCTATTTTTATTACAAAGTTCTGCAACAGCTAAATCCCAGCAGATTATTCTGTCAATTTTCGAGCGCTTTGCTTCTTTAATAATTCTTTCTACTTCAGCTAATTCGTCTTCAAAAATAATTGTATTTAGTGTTAGGTAGGTTTTTACTTTTTTCGATTTGCAATAATCCGATATTTGCTTCAGCTCTCCGATAGAAAAGTTTTTAGCTTTCGATCGCATGTTTAAATTTTCAACACCGAAGTAAACGGCATCCGCCCCGGCTTTAATTGCTGCACGAAGCATTATCCAATCCCCTGCGGGAGCCATCAGTTCAGGTTTGCGAAGTTTAGCTGGTGGTTTATGATTTTTTAATTTCATATCAGTTATTAAATGATTAAATATTTATTGCGCCCCACCAGCTTAACCTTATATTTCTATTAACTTTTTCTCTCCCAAATCTGGGCAATTTCAACAATGACTTTTACAGCCATCTCCATATCCTGAATAGCTACCCATTCAAGCTGCGAGTGAAATGCATGTTCCCCGGCAAAAATATTTGGTGTTGGAAGACCCATAAAACTTAATCTTGCGCCATCTGTTCCGCCTCTGATTGCATGCATAATCGGTTTTATCTCAAGGTTTTTCATTGCTTCAATTGCAAATTCAGTTACCTGGGGATGTTTATCGAGTACTTCTTTCATATTTCTGTATTGCTCGGTTACATCAAACTGAAATTTTGATCCGGGAAATTTAGCAACTGCGTCTTCAGCAAGTTTTTTAAGAATCTCCTCGTACTCTTTTAGTTTAGTTGTGTTAAAATCACGAATAATGAATTTGACCGTAGTCAGTTCTTCATTCCCGGTTATTGATGTGGGATGAAAATATCCTTCCCTGCCTTCGGTTGTTTCGGGAGATAATTTATCCTTTGGAAGGCTTTCCAGAAAAGATGCCGCAATTTTTAATGAGTTAATCATTATTCCTTTGGCATACCCGGGATGAATATTTTTGCCCATGAATTTGATTGTTACACCATCAGCGCTGAATGTTTCTGATTCAACTTCACCTCGGCTTTGACCATCAACTGTATATGCATACTTTGCACCGAATCTCTTTACATCAAATTTCTCGGTTCCTCTTCCTACTTCTTCATCAGGCGTGAAGCATATTTTTATTTCACCATGTTTTACATCCGGATGAGTGAGCAGATAATTTGCCGCATCCATTATTTCTGCAATGCCTGATTTATTATCTGCACCAAGCAACGTGTTTCCGTCTGTTGTTATTATGTCGTAACCGATCATATTTTCCAAATCGGGGTTCTCACTTACTTTGATAACATATCCTCCGTTCTCGAGATGGATATCTCCACCCTGATAGTTTTTTCTGATCACAGCATTAACATTTGCTCCTGAAACAGCAGGCGAAGTATCAACGTGTGCGATAAATCCTATAGGCGGAACCGCTTTATTTGTATTTGAAGGGATTGTAGCCATAACGTATCCCCATTCATCCATTGAAGAGTTAGCCAACCCCATTGCCTGAAGTTCTTTAACTAATTCTGCAGAAAGTATTTTTTGTTTTTCAGTGCTTGGAAAAGAATTTGACTCATCATCTGATTGCGTATCGTATTTTATATATTTTAAGAATCTATCAACACAAGTGAATTTATAGTTTTGATCGAACATCATTGCCTCCGTTCAAGTTGAAAGTGTTAATGGTTATAATTTTTAGTTAATCTTTAGTATACGAACTCTTCTGTTTTTTGACCTGCCTTCTTCGGTTTTATTATCCGCGACCGGAAATTCCTTTCCAAGCCCCACTACTTCGAAGCGGTTTTTTGAAATTCCCTTACTTACAAAATAGTTGAGTACCGATTCTGCTCTCATAAGTGAAAGCTTTTTATTGCTTGCGTCCGAGCCAACATTGTCTGTATGGCCTTCAATTCTCCATCTGGAAACCGGCTGCTCTTTCATTATGGCAACAAGTTTGTCCAGCTCAGCAAAAGCACCTGGTAATAAAGTTGCACTGTTAAATCCAAAAGATGTGCTTGAACTTAAAGTAACTTCTTTAATTACTTCCTGCTCAATTGCCGGTTCTTCCTCAATTATTTCACAGCCATCGCTGTCAACATAGGCTCCTGCCGGGGTATCCGGGCATAAATCCAGATGATCAGGAACTCCATCTTTATCAGAATCAACCGGGCATCCGTTTTGGTCTACCTGCACATTATAAGGTGTTCCGGAGCAGCGGTCGAGGTAATCTGGTACTCCATCGGCATCAAGATCATAAGGGCACCCAAATTCGTCAACAGGAATTCCTCCCGGAGTATCAGGGCACAAATCAAGATAATCAGGAACATTATCGCCGTCAGAATTTTGCGGACACCCGTCGGAATTGACTTTTACATCTCTCGGCGTTCCGGGGCATCTGTCAAGGTAATCGGAAACTCCATCTTTATCGCTGTCTATCGGGCAGCCAAATTCATCAACAATTAAACCTTTGGGTGTATTAGTGCAATTATCTTTTGAGTCAACGATTCCGTCCCCGTCCGAATCCATTTCAGAAAAGAAAGAAAACGTAAATCCAGCGCCGGCTGTCAGAAACATATCATTGCTTGTTCCGGCAGTGATATCATCAAGACGATCGTTAGGACTTATCTGTACACCTGCGTTTAAGTTAAATGAGAGATTATCTGTCAGCAGGAATCTGAATCCCAGCTCACCGTTATAATTGATTTCTCTTTTCTTATAAAGCCCTGCTAAATTATTGGGCAGAAGCACGTCATTCTCTCCTCTTGGATCGAACCACAGATATGAAGCTCCTGCAAAAAGATATGGAAAAACATTTGGTGACAATTCAAGAATGTAAACAATTCCGCCTCCAATGTATGAAAACTTGGTTCTGTATTTTGTAACCGGCTGATTCTCATCTTTGCCTGAAAGAAAACCTGCTCCTCCAAATAGTCTTATGCCTAAGTTGCTCTTTGAGTATGCGTTGAAAAAATATTCAAGACCGGCTTTACCGAAATAATCAATTCCAATCCCGGAATAATCGGATAATTCCATTGTCGGGCCACCTTCAATTGTAAGAGTGAATGTTCCGGAAAAGGGATTATATAACTTTCCCGGTCCTTTTTGGGGTAAAGCTGAGGTAGAAAAAAATAGCAAAAATGTTAAAATGATGATTTGTGTCTTCATAGTTAAGATGGTAATTAGTTAATAAGATTATTTCTAATTTAATGTTATTTGATGTATTAGCCAATTAGACTTTATAACTCTATAAATAGGATTTTGAATTGCTTAATGTGTATTCAAGCCTCCTCAAACTTAAAGAGATAAATCAGTCATTAACATATCTTATTTTTGAACAGACAATTTGAGAAATTGCTTATGAAAAAGATTATAGTTCACTTAATGTTTTTCACTTCTTCATTATTTGCTCAGCAAATTGATTCCTGGATAAGAATAAATCAGCTTGGGTATCAGCAGAATTCAATAAAAACAGCAGTGCTTCTGAGCAAGCAAGAAATTCATCCTGCAAAATTTATTCTCAAAGATGCATTAACCGAAAGTGCGGTTGATACTTTTACTAATGTGATAAATTATTGTGATGTTTGGTCTTTCAAAACAATTAGCAGGCTTGATTTCTCAGGCTTCAAAAGGGATGGAGCGTACTTTATTGATTGCGAAGGGATTCGTTCGCCCATTTTCAGGGTAAGCAGCGATGTTTATGATGGCATTTCTGATTTTCTTCTGAACTATATGAGACAGCAGCGATGCGGTTATAATCCTTTTCTAAAAGATTCCTGTCACACTCACGATGGATTTATCATCTATTATCCCGAACTTGACTCATCGCATATAGATGTCACAGGCGGCTGGCACGATGCTTCGGACTACTTGCAATATGTTACAACTTCTGCAAATGCAGTTTACCAGATGCTGTTCGCCTGGATGAAAAATCCTCAGGCCTTCAGGGATTTTTATTCATCAAATGGTGATGAGGGCAAAAACGGAATTCCTGATATTCTTGATGAAGCAAAATGGGGAATTGATTGGTTGATGAAAATGAATCCAAAAAAAAACTTCATCTTTAATCAAATTGCTGACGATAGAGATCATCTTGGTTTTCGATTACCAAACCATGATTCCATCTCTTATGGTAAAGGGCTTGAAAGGCCAGTGTATTTTGCAACAGGGAAACCACAGGGAATCTTGAAATATCAAAACCGTTCAAATGGACTTGCATCAACTACCGGGAAATTAAGTTCGGCTTTTGCTTTAGCAAGTTTTTTATTTTCAAAATATTACCCGGATCTTTCTTTGCTTCTTCTTCAAAAGGCAATAGACGCTTATGAAGCTGGAATTCAATATCCCGGTGTTTGTCAAACAGCGCCCTGCCGTGCACCATATTTTTATGAAGAAGAAAATTATACTGATGATATGGAACTTGCTGCTATCCAACTTTATATGATTACAAATGAAAAAAAGTATCTTCTCGACGCTGTTAACTTCGGTAAACAGGAACCTGTTACACCATGGATGGGTGCTGATACCGCAAAGCATTATGAGTGGTATCCTTTTGTTAATCTTGGACATTACTGGCTCGCCCAGGAAAAAAATAATCCGGAGAGTGAAATCTTTCTTTCATATTTCCGAAAAGGAATCGATAAGGTTTTTCAGCGTGGCAAATCAAATCCATTCTTCACTGGAATACCTTTTATCTGGTGTTCAAATAATCTTATTGCAGCTTTGCTTACTCAATGCAGGCTTTATTTTGAATTAACTTCCGACACAACTTATTCGAAGATGGAAGCTGCTTTATTCGATTGGTTATTTGGATGCAATCCATGGGGAACATCTATGCTCGTTGGTCTTCCCGCAAATGGTGATTATCCTTCTGACCCTCACTCTGCCTTTTCTCATTTATACAATTACCCTTTAAATGGCGGACTTGTGGACGGACCAGTTTATTCAACAATATTTAATAATCTGATTGGAATTACACTTCATAACCCAGATGAATATTCTGAATTCCAGAACGACTACATTGTTTACCACGATGATTATGGAGACTACTCAACCAATGAACCGACAATGGACGGGACAGCAAGTCTATCATATTATTTTTCTGAACTTGAAAACCAGGAAGAAAAGATATTTCCATTTGCAGAATATTCGCACGGTGCAATTATCAGAACAGATACAACCAGTAAAATAATTCATTTGATTTTTTCCGGTCATGAATTTGCAGATGGTCAACCGGTTATCAAAAGAATTCTGAATGATCAGAAAATCAAAGCCTCATTTTTTCTAACGGGTGATTTTATTCGAAAATATCCCGATCTTGTCAAAGACCTGAAAAATGATGGTCACTATATCGGACCTCATTCCGACAAACACCTGCTTTATGCTGATTGGCTTAACAGGGATTCTCTGCTTCTGACCAAGGAGCAATTCCTGGAAGATCTGAAACAAAATTATCTCGCTCTTGAATCATTAGGCATACGAAAAGATGAATCAAAATATTTTCTTCCTCCATTTGAATGGTACAACAGAAAAATCGCCGAATGGTGCAAGGAATATGGAATCCATCTTATCAATTTTACGCCCGGGACCACTTCAAATGCTGATTACACAATTCCTTCGATGGGTAAAGTGTACCAATCAAGCGATGTTATTTATCAGAATATTTTGACCTATGAAGAAAAGAAAGGATTGAAAGGAAATATTATGCTATTTCATATCGGTACTCATCCTGAACGAACAGACAAATTCTTTTTGAAGCTGGATGATTTAATTTCAGAATTAAAGCGGAAAGGATATGAATTTAAACTGTTTATGTAATAATTCGTTATGAGTAAAAAGATGACTTATCTCGAATCTGATTTAAATATTGCTTAAGTTATAAAAGGTTAATTGAGGCAAATATGGAGATGAACTTAAAATATAGTTTTAAACTTCTTACCTCTCACTTCCTGCTTCTGACGTTTGC
>JACAFB010000062.1 GCA_013388545.1 Ignavibacteriaceae bacterium | reverse complement strand
TATTATTCATTATCATATCATAAACTACTTTCTTTAAACCCGCACTGAACAAACTTCCGGCAAGTGTAAGAATGATACCGCAGTTTTTATCCCTGAGCATCATATCATAAATTCTTGCTGCACGGTTAAGGTCGCGTGCAGTAAAAGCCATATTTTCCATGGCATCAACAAGTGGAACAACGTTGTACTTTTTAATATCAATATGTTCGATTACTTCTTTCAGATAATCTTTTTTGGCTGCCATTTTATTCTCCTTTACTTAGCAATAATGATTTGAATTCGTTTGAGCTAATAATACGTATAAGTCATTTTATTAAAAAAACAGTTTTGCGAATTTCAAAATTCCCTGTTTCCAGGGTACACGATGAGAAATACCTGTTTGGTCCTTGAATTCGTTAATATGATCAAGATACCACTGATAATTTCTTATTAGTGCTGCTTTGTTTGAATATTTAGGTTTAAAGCCAAGAATTCGCTCTGCTTTTTCAATCGAAACAAATGAGTCTTTTGAAGCGGTTTCATAAACCCATTTATAAAGTGGAGATAGTTTTAATGCTTCGAGAAATTTCAAAGTCCATATTATTGGCTTTTCGGGAAGCCCTGTTATTTTTTTTCCGTGTCCGGCGTAATCCAGAACAGCCTGATAATCTTCCCGCATCGTTGTAAATTCTTTTGCACCAATATTGAATGTATCATTTACAATCTTTTCATTGAGTGTTGCACATAAATAAATTGATTCGCAAAGATCTTCAACATCCAAAAGTTGGTACCTGTTCTTACCACTGCCAATCATGGGGAAACCTTTACCATCCTTAGCCCAATCATAAAATAATGCAAAAACACCAAGTCTCTCTGGCCCGATGAAGGATTTTGGTCTTATAATAGGAACACACATTCCCTTTTCTCTGAATTTCAAGCACTCATCCTCAGCAAGAATCTTTGCTTTTCCGTAAGGCCCAACTCCGTCAAGCTTGTCGCTTTCATAAAGAGGATGATGGTCAGGTATTCCATAAACAGCAGTTGATGAAATATGAATAAATCTTTTCACATTTGATTTCTGTGCAGATTCAAGAAGGTTTCTCGTTCCATCCACATCTGTTGAAAAGATATCTTCAGGTTTATATAGAGGTAAAGCGGCAGCGGAATGAATAACTATATCGATGCCTTCGGTTGATTTATCAACTATTTTTTTATCTCTTATGTCCCCGACAATAACTTTAATTTGATCTTTTTCTTTGTAGGTAAAATCCACAATATCCAGGGATACAACTTCGTGTCCCTTTTCAATCAAAAATCTGATTAGATTAATACCAAGAAAACCGGAGCCCCCGGTAATTAAGAATTTCATAAATATTTTAGCGATAAATGATAAATTTTTACATAATTAACGGTCGCAAAATTAGTAATTTTAAAACAGGGTTCAAAAATAGATTGTCAATAGGTTGGATTTGTTCTGTAAGCTGAAATGGAAATTTTAATCAAAAACAGGAAACAGGAATATTTAACTGCATTATTTCTATCTCTAACACTTCACGTGATTGGGATAATACTTTTCTTAATTCTTTCCAAAGATTATTTTGGATACAGATCTGAGCGTGGAAATTTCATCAATATCGTAACTTCGTCCTTTGATGATTTTCCATCCGACGGTGGACAAACAAATACTTTTGATAATATTGATAAATCAATTCTTGAATCTTCTTCGGTCCAAAAAAATGCTGATAAAATGAATTCAGGAAAAGAAATTACATCGGCAACTTTATCCGGATTGGAAGGGGCTTCTGAAGACACAACATTGCTTAGTCAGATATATTCTGAACCAACATTGAATGTTAGACTCCGTTATCCAAGCGGTTGGGTCTTTCTTGATCAGAATAAAAAAGATAAACTTGATGGCATAACATTTTGGGCTTCAGTGAGTAATTTTAATCCTCCTCCGTATATTCATCTCGAAGTAAGGGATAAGTACCTTTTTGATCCGCGTCGTTTTACTGACAGTTTATTGATCAACGACAATATGGCATATTTTAACGAACCAGAAGAGATTGAGGGACAGGTCTCTCAGGTAATATACATTCGAACTGATAGCCAGGAAGATTTCAGTATTAAGCTTATAGTAGATGGAATGGAAAACTTTAAATCCTTTCAGCCAGTCTTTTTTTCATTGATTAAATCATTTCGCTTTGGAGATTCTTTTTTCTGATAATTTGCAAATGTTTTAGATTTCTCAAAAAATTGAAGAATTTACTTATCATTTAACCTCGGGAACTATAATTGTTAGAGTTTCTTGACTTTATGAAACCTAAAGGCTATTTTTCAAACCTTTATTTTGATGATTTTAGGATTCGGAGGAAAATTAGTGAAACAAGAAAAGCTAACTAGGTTTATCCCAACTAAGTCAGTTGATAAAAAATGGTTCTTGGTTGATGCTAAAGATCAGACTTTAGGAAGATTAGCAACAAAAATAGCCAGGATTATAATTGGGAAAAATAAACCTATTTTTACACCCAACAGTGACACGGGTGATTTTGTTATCGTGATAAATGCCAAACAGGTTAGAGTAACAGGGAAGAGAGAACAATTGAAAAATTACACACGGCACTCTGGTTATCCCGGTGGACAAAAGATCACCTCCTATCAGGAAATGTTGGCTAATAAACCTGAGTTCATTATACAGAACGCTGTAAAGAAAATGCTTCCCAAAAACAGACTTGGGAATAAAATGATTAAAAAGTTAAAAGTTTATGCTGATGACAAACATCCGCATGCATCTCAAAAACCTGAAATATTAGTTTGATGGAGATTTGATGGCAGATAATATTTTTGTTGGCAGAAGAAAAACTTCAGTTGCCAGAGTAATACTCAGAAATGGTACAGGAAAAATTACAATTAACGATAAAGAATTTGAAAAAGCTTTTCCCCAGCTTTTATATCGCGAAGACATTTTAAGTCCATTCAAGTTTACTAATACTTTGGGATCTTACGATGTATTTGTAAATGTAACTGGCGGAGGTCCCACAGGGCAAGCTCATTCGATCAGACTTGGAATCGCTCGTGCTTTGGTAGAATTAAATCCTGAACACAGACCGGTACTAAAACAGAACGGTTTACTGACCAGAGATCCAAGGATGGTTGAAAGAAAGAAATACGGTAGACCTAAAGCAAGAAAAAGATTTCAGTTCTCTAAAAGATAATTTATTCATTTTAATTAACACATTATTCATACTTTCTGATTTACCGCCTGTGTCTCTTACTAATGAGATGTGAGGTAAAGTTGAGGAAAGTAGAAGAAAAAAACAGGAGTAATTATGAAAAAAATAGACATAACCCAGCTTATCGAAGCTGGAGCTCACTTCGGTCATTTAACCCGCAGATGGAATCCCAAAATGAAGCCATACATTTTTATGGAGAAAAATGGCATTCATATAATTGATCTCAAAAAAACCCAGACATCAATTGCAGATTCATATAATGAGCTTAGCAAAGTTGCTGCAGAGGGGAAAAGAGTTCTATTTGTAGGAACTAAAAAACAGGCAAAAAATATCATTGAAACAGAAGCTCGCAGATGTGAAATGAATTGGGTTAGCGAGCGCTGGCTTGGTGGTATGCTTACAAACTTTGCAACAATTAGAAAAAGCGTTAAACGACTGAATAATATTGAAAAGCAGGAAACCGACGGAACTTTCGATAAAATTACTAAGAAAGAGAGACTAGTACTAACAAGAGAGAAAGACAAACTAAAGAAAATTCTCGAAGGAGTTGAATCGATGTCAAAACTCCCGGGCGCTCTCTTTGTTGTTGATATAAAGAAAGAAGCAATTGCTGTTCAGGAGGCAAGAAGGCTCGGGATACCTGTTTTTGCAATTGTGGATACAAATTGCGATCCCGATATTGTTGATTATCTAATTCCGGCCAATGACGATGCAGTCAAGACTATTGATTTAATTGTTAAACAAATGGCTGATGCTGTTATTGAAGGTGCTGTTAAGGCTAAGGAAATCAAAGCTGAGGAAATGGCAGATAAGGAAAGAATGAAGAAGGAAAGGGAAGAAGAAAGCTCTGAAGATAACGAGGTTGAAAAACCAAAAAGAATGCGAGAAAAGAAAACAGAAGAGAAGAAAAAAGAAGAAAAAAAATCAGAAGAAACAACTACACAGGAATAATTCTAAAGGATTTAAGAATATGGCTATTACTGCTGCTCAGGTTAATGAGCTGAGAAAAAAAACAGGCGCCGGAATGATGGATTGTAAAAACGCTCTTAATGAAGCTAACGGCGATTTTGATAAAGCTATTGAAATTTTAAGAAAAAAAGGTGCTGCAGTTGCGGCTAAAAGAGCCGAAAGATCTGCAAACGAAGGATTGATATTAACTAAAGTTTCTCCCGATAATAAATTTGCAGTTATGGTCGAGATTAACTGCGAAACTGATTTCGTAGCAAACAGCGAAGACTTTATCAATTTTTCAAAATTTGCTTTGGATCAAACCTACCAGTTAAAGTCAGCCTCGTTTAATGAACTTATGGAGAAAAATCCGGCTGTTAAAGAAAAGCTGAACGATTTAATAGGAAAGATCGGAGAGAAAATTGAAATCTCAAGAATTGCAATTGAAGAAGCTCCTACCGGCGCCATTGTAGATTATGTTCACTTCGGCTCCAAGCTTGGAGTGCTGGTTAAATTAGAAAATGTTCCCGAAGTAAAAGATGATCTGATTACAATAGCAAAAGATATTGCAATGCAGGTTGCTGCAATGAAGCCAATGACTGTATACCGGGAAGATGTTTCAAAAGATGTGATAGAGAAAGAAATGGACATTTATAAAGAACTTGCAAGAAAAGAAGGTAAACCGGAACAAATGCTCGAAAAAATTGCTCTGGGAAGAATGAATAAATTTTACCAGGAAAATTGCCTGGTTGAACAGTTTTTTGTAAAGGACAATTCAAAGATTGTGGGTGATTTGATTAAAAATTACAATTCGAATAATAATTCTAATATAAAGATAGGTCTATTCCGGAGATTTCATCTGAGTGATGAAAAAAAATAAGTTTTATCAAAGGTCTTAATTATTTAAGACCTTTTTTGTTTTTAAATTATAACCTAACTATTTAACATTCTATTAACTAATTCGTTTTTATGAATGAGCCGAAGTATAAAAGAATTCTATTAAAACTCAGTGGTGAATCTCTAATGGGTTCAAGAGGTTTTGGAATTGATCCGGAAGTATTGAACTTTTTTGCCGATGAAATTATCAAAGTCAAAAAACTTGATGTTCAAATTGGAATCGTCATTGGCGGAGGAAATATATATCGCGGGCTTAGCGCCGGCAAACAGGGAATCGACAGAGTAACCGGAGATCAGATGGGAATGCTTGCAACTATGATCAATTCTCTTGCGTTGCAAAACGCAATTGAGGCGAAAAAAGTTTATACAAGATTAATGAGTGCAATTAAAATGGAAGAAATCGCTGAACCCTATATCAGAAGAAGAGCAATCAGACATCTTGAGAAAGGAAGAGTAGTAATCTTTGGTGCCGGAACCGGGCATCCATATTTCAGCACAGATACTGCTGCCTCTCTCCGGGCAGTTGAAATTGAAGCTGATGTGATAATCAAGGGAACAAGGGTACAAGGTGTTTACGATTCCGATCCTGAAAAAAATCCAAATGCACTGATGTTTGACAAACTAAATTATCTCGATGTTCTTCAGAAAAACCTCAGGGTTATGGATCTTACCGCTGTAAGTTTATGCCAGGAAAATAATTTACCAATGGTTGTTTTTAATATGGATGTTCCTGACAACCTGGTTAAACTTGTAATGGGTGAAAACATCGGCACAGAGATTAAAAACTAGTTATTTTTAAGTAATAATTTAAGAGGTTATTATGAATACAATCTTAAAAGATGCTAAAAGTAGAATGGATAAATCTCTTGAAACACTACGAAATGAACTTGCAAAAATCCGCACCGGTAAAGCTACAACAACATTGCTTGATGGAATTAAAGTGGACTATTATGGAGCTCACTCCCCTATAAATCAGGTTGGTAATCTTACAGTTTTAGATTCCCACGCTTTATCTTTCACGCCCTGGGATAAAAGCATGTTAAACATTGTTGAAAAGGCAATTCTCGAAGCTAACCTGGGATTAAATCCTGTCAATGACGGTACGAATCTTAAAATTCCGATTCCGCCGCTAACAGAAGAAAGAAGAAAAGACCTTGTTAAACTGGTAAAGAAATTCGGAGAAGAAACAAAAGTTGCGATCAGGAATGTAAGAAGAGATGCGAATGAACATCTTAAGAAAGAAGAGAAGGATAAAAAAATTTCAGAAGACGAGCTTAAGCATCTTGAAACCGAGGTTCAGAAGTTAACCGATGATCATACAAAGATTGTTGATGATATATTAAAACATAAAGAAAAAGAAATAATGGAAGTTTAATAAGCTGATAAAGATTTCCCAAAGGACGGCAGCGACCGTCCTTTTTTTTTATTAACGCATCAGAAAATTGAACTGCACAAAATATCTCGGAGGATAAGTCCGAAAAAGTTTATTCATTTTTGTTTAAATTTTATCAATAATTTTTGCCAAATATTAAAAGTCTTTACCCGCGGTATAAATGAAAGAAACTTTACTCAGGAATTACATTGAAAAACTGAAAAAATTCGGGAAAGATTTTTTTAATAAAAATGTAGTTAGAAACATTATTTACATTTCCTGCGGAATAATTCTCTTCATAGCCGGCGTGATTGCTTATGGAATAATTTTGAATGTAAGAGAAATTTCTTTGGATGAAGCAATCAGGTTGAATGGTCTTGAAGAATTAAAAAAAGTAAATATTGTGGTTGATAGAAAAAATTATGTCTTAATGCTGTATGAAGATACAATTCTTGTAAAATCTTACAGAGCGAGTTTTGGAAGGAATGTCGGAAAACAAAAAAGCAGTAAAGATGATGGCGCAACACCGGTGGGTAATTATCAGATTTGTTCAATCGATACAATATTTAAGTATCATAAGTTCTTTAAACTGAATTATCCTAATCTGTCAGATATTTCTGATGCTTTAAGAAGGGGCAGAATAAGTCAGGCTGAATATGATAAGCTTCGGTTCCAGTTTTTTTATGATGAGTGCCCGAGTCTTGAAACAAACTTAGGCGGCAATATAGGCATTCATGGAATTGGCAGACTTAATTCTATTTTTAAGAATCTTCCTTTCGTTTATAATTGGACTGATGGTTCAATTGCATTAAGCAATGAAAGTATTGACGAGTTATATAAAGTTGTAAAAAGAGGAACAAAAGTTGTCATCAGGTAAAATCTTTCTTCTCCCGTTTATTCTATTTTTATTATTGGTAGTATCCTGTGGTAAAGAAAAAGAAAATGAACCTGCTTCACTTTATAAAGACAATGAGTATGTCTTAAAGAAAGTGAAAACATTTCTTGGAGATAATACTCGTTTTGCCAGGGCAGCCGCTTTTTCAACTGAAAAAGGAATTCACATTGCTGCCGGTACAGAAATTTCTGATAAAAATCAGTGGGGAATAAAATTCTACCATTTGAAGGTTGAAGATGAATCTCTAAAGAAAGTGTATGAAACAGAATTGCTGCAGGGTTCATTCAAAGAGTGTCTGGCAGATAAAATTAAGTTTCCAAATTTCAATTATGAATTGGTTTATTACAACTCGCAGAACTACTTTATGGGCAGCGGCGGTGGTGAAGTTTTTGTCTACATAATTGATCTGAATATTAAACAGGTTTATTATGCACATCTGGTGATTGAACCTGATAAACCTGTTTCTCTTTTTATTTCACCAAATTTAAAATCTTCAGAGATCAAAAATTTTATCCTGGCTATCTTTAAAAAGGATTATCCTTCCTTTGTTTTATCTGAAAAAGATATTGAGCTTAATTACTAATGATGAGATCGATTGGATATTTAGAAGTTTGAAAACTTTAGTTTTAACAATATTACTTGTTACATCGGCTGTTTACGTTGGCAATTCACAACCTCTGGAAAAAAGTGAGCTGTCAGAAATCCGGTTTGAAGGAAATAAACAATTTTCTTCTTCAGATTTAAAGGCTTTGATCCTTAGCAAAGAAACTCCATTCTGGTTCTGGAAATTTCTTAACAGCTTTACACCTCTTGGAAGCGGGCCTGTTTATCTTGAGCCATCATATGTAGAATACGATATGGCGGCAATCAGATCATTTTATCAAACAAAAGGATTTTTTGAAACAAAGGTAAGTTATAAACTTGATATAAATGCTGCTGACAATAAAGCCGAGTTGACTTATAAAATTTCAGAAGGAGACCCGGCTGTTTATGGTGATTTAAAGCTTATGGGCTTTGCCAATGAGGATGATTACATAAAAAGAATGGTTGAAGAAAAGATTGACATCGATCTTTCTCAGAGATATGATCAGGGCAGAGTTCAAAAAGGAATTTCGGAGGTTATTTTATTTCTGAAGAATAACGGCTTTTTAACCGCTCGTTACGATAGCACGGTTGTTAACATTGATTCTGTTTTGAACAAAGCGAACCTCAGCGTCTATTTTTCTCCCGGAAAAATTTTCAGGGTTAGTGAACTTCGGATTGAAAAACTTGGAACAAGCAGCTCTTCAGTGAGCGAAGAATTGATCCGCGATATTTCGAACATTAACCAGAACGATATTTATTCAGTAGAAAAGTTGAGTAAAAGTGAACTTAGGCTGGCAAGAACCGGATTGTTCAGCTCGGTTTCGGTTGAAGCAATTGTTAATGATACATTGAATGGTTTTGTTCCTGTTATGATCCAGGGTTCTGTTGCAAGTATGAATGAATTATCACCCGAATTATTGATGGATAATGATCAGAATGCATTCAATCTTGGTGTGCGTGGTAATTATATCAGAAAAAACTTTCTTGGTGATGCGAGAAAATTTACAATTACCACTTCAGTTTCATTAGTTGATGTTCTTAATTTTAATTTTGAAAACATATTTAAAAGCCCGTCAAAAAGAGATTCAACCTATCGTGCTAAGTTCGAATTCTTATTAAAAATTGAACAGCCTTTTATTTTTAACAGACCCATTTACGGAAATTTTGAAACTTATTTCAAATCACAAACGCGTGGAAAGACAGAGCTCTCGAATTACGGAGGTAAGTTTGGATTAGAATTTGAGATGCCTGATTACACTTTTATCAATTTACTTAATCCTTACATCAACCTTGAAAATGTTAAAGCTTCAATCGGCGATGTTATTCTTTTCCGTGATAATATTACCAACGAAGATATAATTTTTAATTTTAGTCAAAACTCGCTCGTTCCGGTAATTGGAGTTGAACTTGGTGCATCACACACTGATGATCTCTTCTTTCCGGCAGAGGGTTATAACATTTCTTTTTCTTCCGAAGGTGCTTATTCCAGCACAACATCAAGAGTTGGTGGAAGCTATGTTGATTACTTAAGAAGGATTGGCCAGGAATTTCAAGCTGAAGATACAAGGTCTGCTTTTTTTTATCGTTTATTATTAAACGTTGGAAATTACTTTAATCTTTCAAACGACAGGAATACAATTTTTGCCATTAAAAGCAAAGTGGGATATATTCAAACATTTTTTGGCGGAGATGAACTTATTCCGCCGAACAGAACTTTTTTTGCCGGAGGAAGCAACTCTGTCCGGGGTTGGCAGGCAAGGCAATTAACACCGCAGGATCAAATAAAATATGCCGGAATTCTTGTCAATAATGAATTAAGAGGCGGCACTTTTCTGTTTGAAGGCTCCGTAGAGTTAAGAAGAAAATTTCTTAGCTCATTTGGATTTGTTGTTTTTGGTGACTTTGGAAATGTTTTTAATAGTTATACTGACTTTGCAATGAATAAACTGGCAGCGGCAGCGGGTTTCGGAATCAGATACTATTCACCGATTGCTCCATTCAGAATTGATTTCGGAACAAAATTTTACGATCCGGCAGATAAGAAATTTATTTTTGAAAAGCAATTTTTTGATAATATTCAAATTCACTTTGGCATTGGTGAAGCATTTTGATGATTATTGTTTCTTGTGGTAATTATCTTTTTGCCCGACTTGTCAAATTTCATTATTTTTTCACCTCTTTTTATTGGAATTTATATGATAAGCAGCATGACTGGTTTTGGAAAGGGTATAGCAGGTAAAGGAAATTTATCTGTTGACGTTGAGATTAAAAGTATCAACAGTCGTTATTTAGAAATATCACTTCGACTTCCGAACAGCATTCTTGCGAAAGAGTACGAAATAAGAGAAATAATCCGGCAGAAATTCACTCGTGGAAAGCTAAACGTAAGTATTTCAATTAAACGAAATGGTGCTTCTGCCGATATACCTGTTTTAGATTCCGACAAATTAAAAGCTTATGCTTCGTTGTTAAAACAAGTGAAAAAACAGGCTAAGCTTTCGGATAAGATTAAGCTTGAACACTTTTTAAGCATTCGCGACATTTTTACTGTTAACAATACTGAATATTCAGAAGAGGAATTTGAATTGGTTAAGGAAGCATTAGCATCTGCGATGGATGATCTGATTAATATGAAGAACCTGGAAGGCTCTGAATTATCAAAAGATCTTATTAACAGGATTCATACAATTGAGACCTGCCTGAAAAGTATTGAACAGAATATTCAGGAAAGCGTTAAAGAACATTTTGAACTTTTAAGAGCGAGAATCAATCAGCTATTAAACGATGTTGAAATAAATAAAGACAGGCTTGATACAGAACTTGCTCTTCTTGCAGATAAGTCCGATATCACCGAGGAATGTGTCCGGTTGAACAGCCACATTAAATTTTTCAAAGAAACACTTGAATCTGGTAGTGACAGTGGCAGAAAACTGAATTTTCTTTGCCAGGAAATGAATCGGGAAGCTAACACAATCTCTTCCAAAACGGTGTCGACTTTTATTTCTCATCAATCGGTGTTAATTAAGGAAGAGATTGAAAAAATAAGAGAACAAATTCAAAATATTGAATAGCGAAAAATTTTGAAGAGAGGTTCAATCATCGTCGTATCAGCTCCAAGCGGAGCCGGAAAAACAACGATTGTAAAAGAAATCTTAAAGGAATTTCCTGAAATAATTTTTTCTGTTTCAGCAACAACCCGGAAAAAAAGAGAAACTGAATCTGACGGAATAGATTATTTCTTTATTTCCGAAGAGAAATTCAAAGAGCACATTAAAAACAATGATTTTGTTGAGTGGGAAAAATTCTACGATTACTATTATGGAACATTTAAGAGTTTCATCGATTCGAATATAGAAAACGGCAAATCGGTTCTTCTGGAACTTGATGTTAAAGGTGCATTATCAATTAAAAATATTTATCCTGAATCAAGCCTGATTTACATTCTGCCTCCCAGTCTTGACGAACTAGTTGACCGGCTTGTGAAGAGAAAAACTGAAAATGAAGATGATTTGAAAAAGCGAATCAAGAGGGCAGAAATGGAATTGAGTCTGAAAAATAAATTTGATTATCTTGTAATAAACAAAGAGCTGGATATTGCTATCGATCAGGCAAAAAGTTTAATAAAAAAAATAATAGAAGGAAAAAATAATGAACATAGAACCAATTGACCTGCGTGAAATTGACAAAAGAGCTGCAAACGTTTATGAGGCAATCATTGTTGCAGCAAAAAGATCCCGGCAGATTAACGCTGAGAACAAAATCGAGTACAATGCGCTTACAAGTTCTGTCCCATCATCTGCTTCTGACGATGAAAACGAGGATATTCAAAATCCGATTCAGCTTAAAGCGGCACTTGAGCTTGACAAACGTCCCAAGCCGCATCAGATTGCCCTGGATGAATTGCTGAGTGATAAGATAAAATTTGAATACAGAAAAAAATAAAAATTCCCCTGAATTATTTTCCTTTGATAATTAAATTAAACTGCGGCTGAAGCTATAACATCAGCTTCAGCCTGAGGGAAAAAATCAATAAAAAAAAGATTAAAGACTTTAATAAAAACATAATTCTAAAATGTTCACTTCGATAAATATTTTTAACTCTCTCGAAGTATTTATCAGGAATCAGAAATCGAAAGATGAATCCTGAATTGAAGAAAAAAGTTATTGAGTCATTAAAAGATCAGCTTGAAATCTTCGGTGATTATCTGTTTGAAAAAGATGTATTAAGCAAAACCCCGACCCAAAACCTGATTAAAGAAAAAACTCAGGCATATTCTGAACTATTTGATGCCCGTGAAGAATGGGAAAAAGTTTCATCCCTAGATATTCTGAATAAATTAATCTGTGATTGTAAGAAATGTGAACTTCATAAAAACAGAAACAAGTTTGTTTTTGGCAGTGGGAATCCAAATGCTGATGTTATGGTGATCGGGGAAGGCCCCGGTGCCGAGGAAGATATTCAGGGGCTGCCGTTTGTTGGCAGAGCAGGACAGCTACTTACAGATATTTTGAAGGCCATTAAATTTAACCGCGACGAAGTTTATATCGCAAATGTGGTTAAATGTCGTCCGCCAAACAATAGAACCCCCAGCTCTAAAGAGATGGAAACCTGCATGCCATATCTTCGGAAACAAATAAGTTTAATTAAACCAAAAATGATTTTATGTCTGGGACTTACTGCAGCACAGGGATTACTTTCAAGAAAAGAAACAATGGGAAATTTGCGGGGAAAATTTTTTGATTTCGAAAATGCTAAGGCTATGGTAACTTACCATCCGGCTGCATTGCTTAGAAATCCGGGGTGGAAAAAAGATTGTTGGGAAGATGTAAAAAAGTTCAGAAAAATGTACGATAGCCTGATTGAATGATTATAAGACCCGATTGCAAAACGGAAGTGAATTTTATTGATCCTTTAGAAAAAATACGCTAACTTAATTATAAATTTTAATCTACTAATCTTTGGAGGTAAACATAGTGAGACAATTACTTATCAGTTTATTTTTCATTTCAATTTTCTCCTCTGCAATTTTAGCACAGGTTGAGGTCAGCAGCAGACTTCAGGAAGCATTGAACAATGCTAATCCCAATGATTACATCAGAACATTAGTACTTTTACGGGATCAGGTTGATATCAACGCATTGGATGAAAAATTATACAGCGAAAATGCTTCATTAAAGCACAGAGCTTTTGAGGTCATTACTGCTTTGCAGAAAAAAGCAGAGACTACCCAGGCAAATATTTTATCTTATATTCAGGATAAATATTCTGAAGGAAATGTTTTTTCGTATAAGTCTTTCTGGATTTCAAATTTGATTATGGTTGAAGGAAAACCATCGGTCATAAATGAAATTATGAACAGAATGGATGTTGTTCAGATGGATCTTGATGCATTACTGCAGATAGATTACCCGGTTGAAAGAACAGATCAGTTTGATAATCCGGAATCACTCGAACCCGGAATTAAAATTATTAATGCCGACAAGCTTTGGGCACTTGGAATTACTGGTGCCGGAAGAATTGTTATGAATATTGATACAGGTGTTCAGCTGTCACATCCTGCACTTCAATTTAAATGGAGAGGAAATCACGTTCCGCATAATCAGGCATGGATTGACCCGCAGGGAGGAACAACAACACCAAATGACTGCGATATTCATGGTTCACACACAATGGGAACTATGACAGGCTGGTCACCAACCACAGGTGATACCGTTGGTGTTGCACCTGATGCAGAATGGATTGCCGCAAAAACAATTTGCACAAGTCCTCACACATCATATTCAATTCAGGCATTTCAATGGGCAATGGATCCTGACGGAAATCCGGGAACGATTTCGGATATGCCAGATGTAATCTCTAACAGCTGGTATGACCCTGACGTTACAAATGAATGCTCGGGAATCTATAAAACCACACTCGACGCAGTTGAAGCAGCGGGAATTGCAGTCGTCTTTTCTGCTGGAAACAATGGCCCGGGTTCACAAACAATTACCAAACCTAAAAACATCAACACAGATGAAGTTAATGTCTTCTGTGTCGGCGCAATTGACGGTGCTGCATATATCGGCGGAAATACCAATCCGATTGCAAGTTTCTCAAGCCGCGGTCCTTCAACTTGCGGAGGAACAGGCTCGCTTTTAATTAAACCCGAAGTTTCAGCTCCGGGAGTAAGTGTTCGCTCCTGCAATAGTTCAAGTGGTTACTCTCTTCTCTCTGGTACTTCAATGGCATCTCCACATGTTGCCGGCGCAATTGCACTATTAAAACAGTTTGTCCCTAATTTAACCGGCAAGCAGATTAAATTAGCTTTATACAATACTGCTAAAGATCTTGGCACTGCAGGTGAAGATAACACTTACGGAAAAGGATTGATTGATGTTTTTGCCGCATTTCTTTCACTTGGAATTCCCGACACAACATCACCAACACAGATCGGTGATTTAGTAATTATAAACCCAACTTCAAATTCGCTTACTCTGCAATGGACTGCGCCATCAGATTCATCACCAAGCGGTGTTGTTGGATATGATGTCAGATGGGCATTGACTCCTATAACCGATACCATTGCATTCAACAATGCTACTCCATTAACATTTGAAGGACTTCCTGATACCGCAGGTGCAATTGAATCAATGCTGGTTGAAGGTTTGGATTTCAACACGCTTTACTACTTTGCAATCCGATCAAAGGATGTTTGGGGTAACTGGTCTGATATTTCGAATTCAGCAGGCGGAAATACACTGTTCGCACCTCAGATAAATGCAAATCCTACTTCATTATCCAAGGTTCTCGCTCCGAACCAGGTAGTTGTTGACACGGTGGTATTGTCTAACATTTCATCTAATCCATCAACTCTGGATTATTCAATTTCACTTGAAAACAACACATTCCCTTCAAGTTCACTTAATTTGAAAGTTATTCCTTTAGCTCGTGAAACCGAATCCGGAACAGATATTTCAAACAAAGATAATCCTAAAGATATCGGGGGAATTACAATTGATGGACAGGGAGGTCCGGATATATTCGGTTATAAATGGATTGACAGCAACGAACCCGGAGGTCCTGCGTATGTTTGGAATGATATTTCCGGTACCGGAACTGCAGTTACAAACTGGATTGCTACAGGAACATTCGATCCCAAAGATGAGGGTTATGCCGGTCCTTTTAATTTAGGATTCAACTTCAAATTTTACGGTGTTGTTAAGAATCAGATTTATATCAGTTCAAATGGATTGTTGATGTTCAATACTGTCAGTCAAAATATTTACACGAATGCTTCAATACCGAGTGCTTCAATACCAAATGAAATTATTTGTCCTTTCTGGGATGATCTTGACGGAAGAACCCAGGGAACAGTTCATTATAAACAGGAGGGAACTAATTTCATCGTTCAATTTACAAATTGGCAAAAATATTCCGGTACAGGTTCCTTGACTTTTCAGATTGTACTTAGTGCAAATGGAAAAATTTTGATTTATTACAATAATATGAATGCTACTTTAACTTCTGCTACTGTTGGAATTGAAAATGCTGCCGGGAATGACGGGTTACAAGTAGCTTACAACTCAGCTTATGTACAGAATAATCTGGCATTACAATTTGCTTCAGAACCCGACTGGCTGAGCAATAATAATTCCAGCGGCAGAATTTATAACGGAAATTCTGTTGCTGTTGAACTTACTTTCAGGTCCGAAGATTACCCGTTTGGAAACTATTCAATGGATATGGTGGTGACAAGCAACGACCCGGCAAACTCCTCAATTATAATTCCGGTAACTATGGAATTGGCTATCCCCGTTGAACTTACTTCTCTTACTGCTGATGTGGTTAGAAACCAGGTATCCATAAAATGGATCACTGCAACTGAAACAAATAATTCTGGTTTCACAATTCAGAGAAGCATTAAAGGTACTGATAGCTGGAACGATGCCGGATTTGTTCAAGGTAAAGGTACATCTACCGAAATAAGTTATTATCAGTTTGCGGATAAAAACCTTATACCCGGAAAGTACTTGTACAGATTAAAACAAATTGACTACGACGGAACCATTAACTATACAAATTCAATTGAAGTTGAGGTTTCTAATCCAAAAGAATATGCTTTATACCAGAATTACCCAAATCCTTTTAATCCATCTACTGTTATTGAGTATTCATTACCTGAGAATGCTGATGTGACAATTTCAATTTATTCGTCACTGGGTGAATTGATTACAACTTTGGTAAATAATGCAGTTGAGGCTGGATATCAAAAAGTCAGCTTTGATGCTTCTCAGCTTCCAACAGGAACTTATCTTTATCAAATAAAAGCTGTTGGACAAAGTAAGACCTTTATTGAAACTAAGAAGATGCTTTTGATAAAATAAAATTTCCTTAACAATCCTATTCTTAATGAAGGCGGCTTTTAGTGCCGCCTTTTTTATTGAGCACCACCGCCCGAAATAATAATTCCCCTCGAATCTGATTTAAATATTGCTTAAGTTATAAGCGATAATTTGAGGCAAATATGGAGATGAACTTAAAATATAGTATTAAACTTCTTACCTCTCACTTCCTGCTTCTGACGTTTGTC
>JACAFB010000025.1 GCA_013388545.1 Ignavibacteriaceae bacterium | reverse complement strand
GTAGTACAGTTTTGCAATGCTAATCTCATTATAATTACTTCTTTGTCAGAAAGTTTAGTTGTGTCATTCATTTTAAGATTATATGAAGCTGAGTTCATTATTGCAAAACCAGCTTCATTAAATCCGCACCAGACTTCCTGATTTTCTTTGTCACTAGAGTTTACTAAACCAATAAACTTAAATTTCCCATCGAAGAAATAGACTAATCTATTTTGAAGTGCATCAGCATCACGGTTTTTTAGTAAGAGTGGTCTTCCATCATCCGTTGCTTTGCCGGAAAGCACAGCAGTAGTGCATGCAAAACAATAGCTTCCGGTAAAAATGGAAATCAACACCAGCAGTGAAAAAGTTTTATTAATCATAAACTTAATTGATTAAGAAAGAATGTTAAAAAATTAAAAAGGGAATGGTTTTAATAAAAAGTTAAAAATCCACTCCCTCACAAACAAAGGTTAAATTAAAACTCAAGGTTTACTGAAACCCTGTGAACACCGGGTAAAATATCAAACAAAGTGTAAGCATAATTAAACCAGATAGCAGTGTTTCCGAACAGAATATTTGCACCAGCACCAAAAGTTAAGTCTTCATCATCATAATTATACTTGTAGCCGCCTCTGAGATAAAGCCTGTCGAAAAATGAGAACTCAGTTCCGAAGTGCAATTTTTCACTGTTATCATTTGGATGTACTGCATCGATTGCAGCTTTCATCTTCACAAAGTCAGCCTGAAAAACATCGAAGCCAATTCCGACCTGGAAGTTAAGAGGTAAAGGATATGCATCAGTTTTTAATCGCCCGGGTGTTAATCTGCTGATTGGATAATTTTCATCCTGCTGAACAGTAACATCGAGATCCGGGCCATCATATCTTAAATCACTGCCAAAGTTTGACATACTCATAGCAATAGTGAGGTTCTGAAAATCGAGCCTGTATTGAGTGCCTATATCAAATGCAATTCCATCTGCAGTTTCATTCCAGATTCTCTGATAAACATATTTGGCAGTGATTCCAACGGAGAAGCGGTCAGTTAAATACCTGGCATAAGAGATACCTAATGCAAGATCCTGGGCATCAAAAAATCTGCCTGTGCCGTTTGGTTCTTCTTCAGTTGTAATTTCCATTTTTCCAGTTGTAAACACTATCATGTTTGCCGCAAATACACCGACCTCTCCAACATTATAGGCAACAGAGGCTGCATTAAAATCAAAAAGTTTCATCCAATTTGTGTAAGTAAAATGAGCATCGAATGATTTTACCTCTACCAAACCAGCGGGATTCCAGAATACTGAGGAAGCGTCGTCTATCAGTCCCACCACAGCGCCAGCCATTCCTTCGGCTTTTGCACCAACAGGTATCTGAAGAAACTGTGCGCCCGAGGTTCCCACATTAGGATTTTGCGCAACCAAAAATGAAGTACGGAATAAAACAATTACCAGCAATATTATTTTTTTCATATTAAAATCTCCTGTTAGGGTTTACCATTTTAAACTTTGCTCACTTGTTACTTAATAACAGCAAACCTTTCCATATATTCTGAATCGGCTGTTTTTACGACATATATATATACACCTGGAGCAATTTCCCTTCCGCCCTCTGCTCTTAAATCCCAGGTTTCAGTTCCTCTCGTCGAATTATGATAAATGGTTTTTACAAGATCGGCACCGACAGAAAAGATATAAATCGTACATTCCTGGGGCAGATTAACAAATTGTATCTGCCGTAATGGTTCGCGTCTTAATTCGCCAAACTCGGGTTCAAACAGAGATGAAACAACATATGGATTTGGTACAACTCTGATTTTATTAAGGTTATCGACAATCTGTTTATTATCTGTCTGAGAAGCTTTGAGGGTAAATTTATAACGATCCTGAATGTTTGGCTGGACAGGTACAAGAGTTTCAACCGAGAAAATATTTCCCGGCGAAGGCGGATTATCTGAAGGGAATTCGACTACTCCCCTGATGCCATTGAAAACAAATGAGTCAAGGTTTTGAAGGGTATCTGCCGTAATTTCGATCGTGTCCCGTTTAATCAGTAATGAAATAAAACCTTCCCCCGATGTTGTCTTTCCTTTTTCCTTAACTGAAATAATAAATATTCCGTTTACAACCTTTGTTTCATCATCAACCTGGAAATTAATGTTGAAATTATCTGTACCTCCAACACGTGAAACATTTTGAATTATCTCGGGAGGATTTAACTCCATTACAACACCGTCTAAGGTAGACTGAGCCTTACCAATCAGAAATGGCCTGTTGCTCAATACTGTATCCAGATTATTTTTTATAGCGTTAATTGAATAATTCAAAGTTAGCAGGTCGCCCGTAGCCGGCAGAGAATCTGGAGGTGCATTTGGATTTGGATCATAAACCCTAATTTCTATTCCCGGAATTACACTGCCGTTTTTTGAATAAAGTATACCGGGAAAAACCCTTGGCTGATATGTGTTGTCCTCTTTTAGTACATCACCTGTTGTGTAATCGATGATGTCAAAAATTCTCGGTGTTTTAAATGCAAGAGCATATCGTCTGGGCAAGGTTTTTGACGAATCAACAACTGTTGCTAAAATTTTTGTTTTTAATTTCCCTTTATCGGTCAGAGTTGTATAATTAAAAAATACTTCATATGAACCATTGGCGAGACTGTCATAATCAAATGGTTCAACAGAAAGTATATAATTTGATTTACCATTTCCAAGCTTAGTCACCTCTCCGGAGCTAACCGGAGTTCTTCCAAGAGCTGATGAAACAGGTATTACACTGTTGAGGTTTATGGCATCAGGATTTGTTCCTTTAGGGCTTTCAAGGCTTTCAAGCTCTTCATCTCCACGATCATATGCAGTGATCGAATACCAGTACTCAATTCCATTGATGACATTTTTATCCGTGAAACTGTATTGCAAGCCTCTGTCTAGACCTATGTCATTAATCTTATCGAAGTCAGCGATCAGTTGCCAGGTAATGCCTTTATCTTTGCTTCGATAAAGCCGATATCCTTCAAAATCAAATTCGCCTGAAAATTTATCCTTTGTATATTCAGCTTTATCATCCCAGTATAAAGTAACCTCCTTATCTCCGGCAAAGGTGAACAAAGTCGGTGTTGCAGGAGGCTTACTGATTTCAAAATTGAATTGATACACTTTATAAGCCTGATTAAGCGAATAATACAAATCGGCTTTATTTTCACCGGCTACAATGGCAGTATAAAAGACAAGTGTATCCCCGGCTAAAAGCTGATAAGGACCTGAGCTGATGTTTCCAACTATATCAAGTCCTATTGCCGGAATTGTGGTTGTATCATCAAAATGAATATTGGGATTATTTCCGAGATGAAAATAATCAGACCCAAGCGAAGAGTTGAGCAGCCTGGGATCGCTTGACATAATTCCATACTGAATAGAGTCTATATCTCTATCATCATAATAAAGATTATAATGCATATCTGTAATCCCCAGCTCAACACCATTAACTTTGGGTGTCCCAAGAAAGACAAGCCCCATCATACCAACTTTGCCCTCCGGCCATTCGGATGAAAAATTGTCAGCATCATAGAAGTAAAGAAAGTTTCGTTCCTTATCGAATCCTATTTTATCATCACCCCACTCAGGAGCTCCGCCGCTTATATTTCCAACATCAATGTCGCAGTAAAGAGAAAAGTAAACGCCCTGATAGTTGTTGCTGCTTTTGTTGATAACAAGGTATTTATAGAATAAAAGATTTTGCGCAAACTTTACCCCATATGAATATCCTGCCTGCTCAACTTGAATACCGAGTATTGAAACAATATTATTACTATCGTTGTATGCACAATAGCTGTCCTGATCTGAAAGTATTAAAGGATTGCCGTCTTTATCTTTAACAGGCCAACCGTTTACAGGATGCCAGGTTTGGGGTTTATCGCTGAATGCGATTTGGGAAAGATCAGGATTCTGGAAACCACCGACGGCTTCCCATTCTTCATTGTCTGTATATCTTCCCTGTATAACATTACCCGGAATTCCGACAAAAGGATTGATTCTGTATATGTAATGATTGCCACTATTAATCGGAAATTCACCGGAGGGGCCCTGTGAAATGCGGCGGGGATAAAGCTTACCACGGTTTTCAAAAAACAATCCTATGTTGCTTGCGTTATGCGTTCCGCCGGCTCTGTCTTTTATTGAAAATATTTTCTGAAGATCGAATGGTTCGCTCTCTTTATCTTTCATTACTTCCTGAGAAAAAACAGGAAGGACTAACAGAAATATGATCAGATTAATTTTTAATAATTTCTTCATGTTAATTCCTGAGCATTTATTAAAATTTTATTGAAGCACCGAGCCTGATTGAACGCGGCGGACCAAAATTGGATGGATCTTTCATATACTCATCCGAAAGATTGTTTTCAAATGTAAAATCCGGTTCGCCGGTATCTCTGTAAACAAATAAAATATTTCTGTGATCTGTGAGGTTTAGTACTTCGGCAAATAATCTTAGCTGAAAGTTGTTGTATATTGTTAATTCTTTTCCGAATATAAGATCGATTGTATAAATACCTGGTTGTCTTAAGGAATTATTTTCAACGAATCCCACATCTCTTCCACCCGGAGTATAAGGCTCGCCGGAAGAAGCTCTGATTACAACACTAAAATCCATGTTGCTGAAAATCTTCGAACCAAAAATTTCAGGACCTTCATCTTCGGGAATTAGATAAGTAGCGTTTGCATTGAAAACATGAGTTCTGTCGAATGAGAGATAATATAGCTGTGTAGATTCCTGTGTTCCGGGGTACTGTTCAAGCTCGGACGATGCACTTCCCTTAGCAACTGAGTAAGTATAGGTAAATCCTCCTGAAAAATATTTGTCAGGGCGAACATCTAAAGTTACTTCAAAACCCTTTACGTTTGCATAATCTTCATTAACAAGCAAAGTATAACCCGTGAATCGTCCATCAGTATACGGAAAGTAGTAACGTGTACCGATTAAACCCGTGATATCTTTATAATAAGCCCGAAGGTTCATTACTATTCTGTCGCTGAACTGATGAGCAATTCCAACCTCGTAAGCAATAGTACGTTCTGCATCAAGATTTGGCTGCCCGAATAAAGGTTCTCTTACGTTGTAATCATACTGCTTGTTTTCAAACAGGTTGTTATAATTTGGATTCTGAAAGAAATGTCCGTAAGCAAAATGAAGTTTTGTTTTATCTGATATGGGATGTGCTATTCCTATTCTCGGGGATAATTGTGAGCGTGATTTTACTTTAACGGTTGAATTCGGGTCCAAAGGATTTTGCCTGAAACTTACATTCGAATTCAGATAATCAAATCGCAAACCAAGATTGATGATAAGGTATGGCAGCTCAATTTTATCCTGAATATATGCAGCAGCTTCGAATGGCTTAGTATAGTAGTCATTAACATAAGGAAATGTTCGTTTGGGATCATAAATGTTATAATATCTTAACCAGTGTTTTTTATATGCCGCTCCGAACTTGACTTCATTGAACGAACCAATCTGCCAAAGCCCATCAAGCCTGAAATCTGCAGTAACGGTTCTGCTATCAGTCAGTTCGGGTGGATCAGCTCTTTTAAGGAACTCAAATCCGTTTCCGTATTGTTCAAAATACTCCCACTCATTACTGGCGAGATATTCTGAAGTATCCTTATTGACTCCCGAATAATACCCCTGGTTAAAATATGATGCTCTTAAATCAAAGAACATGTTATTTGCGACTGTATATGTTAAGGTCATTCCAGATTGAAAGCTGCTGCTTTTCCTTTTAAGATATTGTTCGGGGATGTACTTATAATCGTGGTTATAAGTTTGCCAGTTTTCCGCGCTTCCTCTGTTAGACAAAGAAATTTTTAATGAGGGAATGGCTGTGGTTGAAAGTTTAGTAAAAAATGTTCTGAGCCTGCTGTAACCAAAAGGAAGATAACTTCCTCTTTTATCCAGTTCGGCAGAAATAAAGAAGTTTACATCCTTAGTAATCAAAGGACCGCTCAAGCTGGCATTCATTCGCAGTTCATTTAAATCAGCATACCGCTTAATTCCGAATTCGCTGGAGCGAACTTCGACTTTACCTGAATAATCGTCTGAACCATCACGGGTTACTATGTTAACAACAGCGCTTAGTGCCTGGCCGTATTCAGCATTGAATGTCCCGCTTAAAAGACTCATTTCCTGGATTGCATCGTTGTTTATTTCCAGAACTGATCTTCCCAGTAAGGGATCTTTCACATACATTCCGTCAACAAGATATGCTACTTCATTAGCCCGTCCGCCTCTTACATGCAAACTGGTACCGCTTCCAACAACTCCGGCTTGTAAAGATAACAGGTCGCTGAAAGACGAAACCGGCAGAGCCTCAATTTTATCCCGCGTTACAACCGAAATGCTGCTTGTAAGGTCTTTTTGAATTAAAGGAGTTTTTGCTGTAATTACAACTTCATTGGTTTCAAACGATTTAAGCTTAATTTCGATTTCGATATTTGTGGTCTGGTCAACAATTATTTTTACACCTTCAACTGTAACAGATTCATAACCCACAAAACTTGCTTTGACGGAATAAACCCCCGGGGTTATGTTAAGAATTATAAATCTTCCGTTTTGGTCAGAAGCGGCGCCTAGATTTGTTCCAACCAGGATAATGTTGGCACCGAGCAAAGGCTCTTTTGTATCGGCATCAACTATAACTCCAACAAGCTTTCCGGTTGTACCGGCAATCAGAAGACCTGACATCATTAAAAACATCATTAAAAATTTTTTCATATACGCTCCAATACTTTGTTTCAGAAGCAGTGCACTGTAAATAGAATTTTATAAAGTATGCTTTTGACTAATCATTATTTTTTCAGTTTCTTCCAAAACTGAACTTGCTCTGCGTTTATTCTTCATCGCACAAGCAGTAGCGATTGCATTTATCATTACTGAAATAGCAGCGAATGAATTTGTAAAAAGCATATTTTCACTTTTAACTATTAAACTGATTTTCGAAAAAAATGTTATTGGCGAAGCAATCCTGTTTGTAATTGAAATTACCTGTAAACCTCTGTTAGAGGCAAATTTTGCAGCGTCCACAGTTTCTTTTGAATACGGAGGAAAAGAAAAAGTAAATAGTATGTCATTCTTTTTCATATAAATTATTTGCTCATTGAACAGGCTGTGGGTATGTCTGAAAACCGAAGCATCAATTCCAACCTGAGTAAGCTGATAAGCAAGAATCTCAGCCAGCAGATAAGAAATACCTAACCCGGCAGTAAATACCCTGTTGGAGTTTGAGATAAGATTAATTGCATTTGCAAATTGTTCCCTATCAATTTCGCTTAATGTTTCATTTATATTTTTTATGTCGGTATTGGCAACTGAAGTAAGAATATCATCTTTGGCTTTTTGGGTTTCAAACAAAGGGAATATTTCTTTGTTGTGAATCTGGTTCTGAAGAGATTCGGCAATTGCATCTCTCAGTTCACTGAATCCATTAAATCCTGTTCTCTGGGCAAATCTTACAATTGAAGCAACACTTACAGATGTAGATTTGGAAACATCCTGTACTGTAAGAAAAGGTATTCGATCAAAGTTATCTACAAAATAATCCGCAATTCTTTTATGATTCTTAGGAAGATCTTTATAAGAATGATGGATCTTTTCTTTTATTTCTTTGTACCGTGCCATAGAAAAAGAAGAGGCTTATCCAAAAAAGATAAGCCTCTGTAAAATTTGTTATTTGATTAACATCATTTTTTTCGAAACAGAACCTTTACTTGTATTCAGAGAATAAACATAAATTCCACTCGGAAGATTAGCTGCATTAAAGTTTACTTCATGATATCCGGCTTCAATCTCACAATTAATAAGGGAAGAGACTTCCTGCCCAAGAGAATTGAATACTTTTAAGGTTACATTATCCTTAAACGGTAAAGAGAAAGAAATTTTTGTTGAAGGATTAAAAGGATTCGGATAATTCTGCTCAAGTGATAAATCTTCAGGAACGATTGCAACCTCAATTACATCTGAATAACTGAATTTCCCGTTATAATCAACCTGTTTCAACCTGTAATTAACTCTCTGATACCCTAGATTACTCACATTATCTGTGTAAGAATAATTCTGAACTTCTGTAGTTGTTCCGGCACCTTCCTTAAAAGCAATTGTTACCCAGCCAGTTTCGTCATCAGCAGATTTTCTCTGGATTTCAAAACCATGGTTATTGGTTTCAGTTGCAGTTGACCAATTCAGATTTACCATATTTGCAGATGCTTCAGCAGTAAACGAGGTCAGCTCAACAGGAACAATTATAAGATATTTTGAATAAGACTGGTTGATGTTATCCGTACAAGAAGCTTGACTTGTTCCAACAGCAATACCAAAATAAAAATCAATTGATTGTCCCGGATTAAGTTCAACAGGATTTGTTCCAAGTACAGCCACAGCACCCTCTACACCAGCTGTATACGGAGGATCAAACGTACCCTGAGTTAACCAGGAATAGAACGAAGAATCATTAGCAAAACCACTGAACCACTCAAAAACCCGTAATGAAGTCTGAGCCATTGAAAGAAGCTTTACCCCGGCCCATTTGGTCTTATTCATAAACACTGTTTGAGTTGTAGGATCCCATTGAACAGTTTCTCCACCATAAGCACCATCCACCTGAGGAATAATTTCAAGTCCAATTACTGCGTTAATGGTTGTTGGTTCGTTATTCAGAACGTTCATCTTTGCCAGAATGAAGCCTCCGTTAGTCCAGCCGTAAAGATTAATGGCAACAACCACATTTGGTGGAAGATTTGAATAGGAATTATTAATGGTTGATGTAACTTCAAAATCACTTAGCAAAGGTGAAGAAACAGTGGCAGCATTTATTAAAGATCCCTGATCCTGATCATAATCAAAAACTTGTGTCGGACTAACTCCTACCAGGATAGAAATTCTATCAATCATTCTTGTGGTTAAATTGTCAGAAAAGATTCTGGTTCTTCCACCATTACTTTGAGTAACTCCGATTGCTCCAGTGTAAAAACTCTGAGCTGCAACATCCATAGTCAGCATAATGCCAACTAAAAGAAAGCCTAAAAAGAATTTATAGCTTTTCATTTTGTACCTCGTTGAATTATTTAATTAATGTCATTTTTTTAGTTTCAGAGTAAGTGCCCGTTATAATTCTGTAAAAGTAAGTTCCACTTGAAAGAGAACTGGCATTAAAGGTAACATCATGAACACCTGCTGTAATTGTTTGATTGATCAGCTCGGATACTTCATTTCCAAGCATATCGTATACTTTCAGAGAAACCTTATCGGTTTGAGGAAGAGAAAATTTAATTGTAGTAACCGGATTAAATGGATTGGGATAATTTTGCTGCAAATTATAAGCCGAAGGGAGCGGATCCGGAGTGGCTTCAACATCTGTAATCAAATTGTATTTTGCAATTGCTAAATTCATATTTGAAACCATTTCACTTTCTGAATCACCGACTGAAATTCCGACGTACATTATTGTTGAATCACCAACCGGAATGTTTACCGGGTTTTGTGAAAAGAACGCAACGGCTCCGTCACCTCCTGAATCGTAGAGCGAATCAATGCCATTGTAAGTAAGCCAGCCCCAAAGATCAGGATCAACAGTATCATAGCCGGCGTACCATTCAATCGAAGTCAGAGACCTCAAAGGAGTTGATAATAATTTGTAACCGACATAAGATGCTTCGGGTGTTCTGTAGATGGAAATAATCTGAGGTATTGGCAGCCACCTTACAGATTCAAGACCATAACTTCCATTTATCTGAGGAATTATCTCCATTCCAAGATATGCATCAACAGGCAAGGTTTCACGACTGATAACAGTGTACTTTACAACAGCAAATCCTCCAGTTAGCCAGCCATAAATGTTTGCTTTGCTAAGAACGTTAGGAGGGAGATTAGCATAGGAATTATTTGCAGAACCATAAATTTCAAAATCACTGAATTGGGGGTTCTGAATCATTCTGACTGAGTCTTCGTTCTGAGCATCCTGGTTATAACCAAAAACGGAATTTGGTCCTGTTCCCACTAAAATTGAAGACCGGTCAATTTGTCTTGGAGCACCTGTTGAGTCTTTGTAAACCCTTATTCTTCCGGCTCCCGAAAGAGTAATTCCAATTTCACCATTTTCAAAAAAGTCCTGGGAAAAAATTTCTGCCTGAAAAACAATAAAGAGAAACAAGATAGCAGCAGCGAAACGTAACATGTAATTCATAGAGCCTCCTGTAATATTTATTAATTGTGGTTATAAAACTATATTATTTCCATCCGAATAAATTTGGTGGAATAAGAAGAATCAATCCTAATAACATTAAAATAATCTGAAGCGGCAGAACCCATCTTGCCCATTTTTCCCACGGAACTTTTGCCATCGAAAGCGCCCCCATTGTTACTGCCGAGGTTGGAATTATAATATTTGTGTACTCACCAAATTGAAAGGCCAAAATTGCTGTTTGTCGGGAAACACCAGCAAGATCTGCCAGAGGAGCCATTATCGGCATTGTTAATGCTGCCTGTCCGCTTCCTGAATGAACAAAGAAATTAATTATTGCCTGAACAATAAACATTTTTTGCGAGGCAAAAATCGGTGAAGTTGAAGTAACAAAAGGAGAAAGTCCGTAAAGCACTGTATCAATAATCTGACCGTCTCTTGAAATAACCAGTGTTGCTCTTGCAAGTGCAACTATGAATGCTGTTCCGACAAGATCTTTTGCTCCTTCAATAAAAGATTTGATCAAATCATCGCTTTTCAATCCGCCGATTATGCCGACAGCAATTCCCATAATAAAAAACATTGCTGCTATTTCTTCAATAAACCATTTAAACTCTATAACCCCCACCACCAGCATAATAAGCGAAGCTGCAAAAGTCAGAAGTACTGTTTTTTGTCTTACTGTTAGTGAAGAAGAATCAGAACCAACAAAATCAAAGTGTTCGTTTTTCTTTCTTTCGGAATCGAAATCGAAAGTTGGGCTGATTCGGGGATTTTTAGACAATTTTTTCATATAGTAAATAACGAAAAGGATTGCAGCCGCAGTTGAAATTAACCAGCAAATAATCCTGTAGCCAATACCCGAAAATATTGGCACCTCAGCAATTCCCTGCGCAATTCCAACGTTAAATGGATTGAGAAATGCGCTTGCAAAACCAATGTGAGCTCCGACAAGAGGAATTGCAACCCCGATGATTGAATCGTAACCAAGTGCAAGACATACAGGAACAATTATCAACACAAAAGGAATTATTTCTTCATTCATTCCGAATGTTGCACCGCCGAGCGAGAACATGAAAATTAATAGCGGAATAAGAAGTGATCTAAGAATTCTTGAATTTTTATGAGCCCGGGCAAGCTTCTTTATTAATGAATTTATTGCATCAGTTTTGGCAAACACATTGAATGCGCCGCCAACAATAAGAATGAATGCAATTATCATTGCGGCTTCAACAAATCCTTTGAAAGGAGATATAAAGAGTGCGAAAAAGCCCTGCGGATTGCTATCGACAAATTTAAATGAGTTCTGAACTACAACTTCTCTTCCATCTATAACAACACGCTCGTACTTTCCGCCGGGAATAACCCAGGTTAATGCTGCAATCAGAACCAATAAAGAAAATATCAACAAATAAGTATTGGGAACTCTGAGTTTTATTTTCCTTTTCTCTGAATTCATCTAATCACTTCTCTGGTTTGAAGATTAAACTTGTCACCATGAATTAGCAGATGCATCTTCAGGTTTGTGATTCCAAGATTTCCGTTTGGATTGCTGCGTACATTATCGGATTCAGTAGGATCATAGACTAAAACCTGGTTGCTGCCAAAAACCTCAAAAATATTATCGGGATAAACAATGATCGCTGTTGATTCATCAATAGCAACACCTAGCAAGTCAGGATGTTCAATCATTAGTGAAATCAGCCTGTTATGTCTTTTTCTTTTAAGAAAATGCTGATCAATGATTACATTTTTAAGAAATCCAAAACCCTGTTTTGTTTCAACATTTCCTTTTAAAATTGAGACAAAAGAAACCGATGAATCTTTATTTACAAGTTCATTACCAGTGATCATAACCTCACTCATAACCGCCGCACCGGCGCTTGATCCTCCCACAACTCCACCGTTGTAATAAATCTGATAAACTCTATCTAGCAATTTTGTACCCAGCATGTCTCTGGTTAAATCACTTTGATCTCCACCTAAAAAGAAAACCGCATTTGCATTTTCAAGTTTTTTCAAATTGCTGTCAGCATCAGCAGTTTCACGAGTGAATAAAAGGTAATCTGCATCAGCACCAAGGTCTCCAAATTCCTTAATCTGAATTTTGCTATTTTCAACAGGATTGGATCCTGCATTTGGAATAACAATAATTCTTGCATCTTTTTTACCAGCAAGCTCAACAAATTTTTCAACTATACTACTCGTTTGAACACCGCCGATAATAACAAGATGTCCTTTGGGCTGTGAAAAAGCTAATGAATATCCGAATAAGATGATTAATATCAAGAATTTTATGTTCATACAGATTTAATCTTTCTTTATTAGTTCCAGGGCTATTTCGGAAGATTTTACCAGGTCTTCTATAAAAATAAATTCATCATTTGAATGAGGATTCTGTGCCCCGATCCCAAGATTAACAGATTCAATACCTCTTTCATTTAAGGAGTTAGCATCGCTGCCGCCAAGTGAAATTTTTGGTGTTGGGTTTAAGCCAACTTTTTCAATAGCACGAACTGTTTCTTCATAAACCAGCGAATCAGCCGGCACTGTGAATGGTTTAAAATCCCAATTATGCTCACACTCAATTTGGGCTCCTGATGATTCAGCTTCTGTGTTAAAAACCTGCATTATCAGATTAAAGTGTTCCTCAACTTTTTTGATTATGAAAGAACGAACTTCTCCTTCAAGTTCAGTTAATTCGGGAATTACATTCACAGCTGATCCCCCTTTCAAAATTCCAATATTCATCGTTGTCTCATCATCAATCCTTCCTAAAGGAAGTTTGCTTATTGCTTTTGCAGCAGTTTGTAAAGAATTTATGCCTTTTTCAGGAGCAATTCCTGAATGTGAAGCTTTCCCTATTACACTAATTTTAAAGGCCATTGCGCCGCAAGCAGAATAAATAAAACTTCCAGGTCTGTATCCCGAGTCGAAAATGAAAGCTCTTTTAATTTTTTTGTCAAGTTCTAAATATTTTGAACCAAAAAGTGTGGTTTCTTCACATGTAGTAAATGCAACAGTAAAATCTTTAACCGGAATTTTTTCTTTTGCAATTCTTTCAAGAGTATATAAAAGTGCTGCAATCCCGGCTCGGTTATCGACTCCTAGCACAGTATCACCAGATGAAACAATTTTATCTTCCTTAATCAGCGGCTTTAGATCAACAGTTGGTCTTGCAGTATCCATATGTGAGAGCAAAACGAATTCTCCGCCATCTCCGATTTTACAAATGATATTTCCGGTGTTGCTGGAAGTGAATTGTTTGCTGTTGTCTTCTGTTATTTGATAATTATAGGATTGCAGGAATGATGATATAAAATCAGCGACGGGTTTTTCAGAACCTGATAATGCATTTATGCTTGCACAACGAAGAAAAAGATTAACCAGATAATTTATAGCCATCTGTAAAAATAATTACAATAATTAATAAATATGTAATTACTGTTACAGGTTACAAAAAAAATTTTATTATGTCAAGTTCCGCGATAATTATTTTTTAGTTTTCGTCTGAAAAGTCATCAAGCTCACCTTTTTTAATGTATCCATCTTTGATAAGGCTGTCGCTCGATCTATATAAAACAACAGTCAACTCGATGGTTTGATAATAACCCGTTGACTCAATTTTAACGCCATTCAATTCTTTACTGACTTTCACCTTCGAAATTAGTTTGTCATCAGAAATTAAAGATTTTTCAAACTTAGTCTTCTTCCCTTGTAAATTTGCCAGAGCCCAGTAAACTCCCTTCTTTGCATTGATCAAAGCTGATTGAAGATCATCTTCAATTTTTTGCTGCGAATAGGTGAATGATAGGAAAGAAAAAACAGTCAAAAGAAAAAATAAATGCTTGCTCATAATACCCTCCTGTTTTTCTGTTAATTATAATCAATTTTGTTTTTGCTGTCAATAAAGAATTTTGTAAGAATCTAAGAAACTTTGAAAACTATCCCTTGACTGATTAGTTTCCATTTATTATTTTGGGAACCAGAAAAACGAAAATAGTTTCTTTGAGGTGAAATGGAAGAACAACTCAATATAATTGAACTTACTGAAGAAAAATTTTTCCGCGAAGGTTTTTACAAAACCACTATGGACGAAATTGCATCCGAACTGCGAATAAGTAAAAAAACAATCTACAAGTTTTTTCCTTCTAAAGATGACTTGATCAGGGCTATCGCAAAATATTTTATGAATAGAATGAAGAACACAATTCTGCCTGCTCTGAACTCTGATAAAAATGCAATTGAAAAGCTTGGTGATCTTATAAAAATACTTGCAAAAGCTTCTGATCAAATTTCCGCTGCGCGTATGGAAGAATTGAAAAGACACTATCCTTCTGTCTGGAATGAGATTGATAATTTCAGGACTGATATGATGTTTGGGAATATAACCAAAGTGATTGAACAAGGGAAAAAAGAAGGCCTCTTTGTTGATTATCCGACAAGCATTATTATGAACGTACTTGTGGCTTCTGTCAGATCAATTGTTAATCCTGATTTTATTATGAATAATAATTATTCAATCATTGAAGCTGCCAGATATGCATTCAGGATCGTAATCAGCGGAATACTAACCGATAAAGGGAAAAAAGAATTTAATAAATCATTCAACAAGGTATTACAATGAAAAGTTTAATAATTTCTTCATTAACACTAATCATTATGACATCCGGCTGCGGTAATAGTGACCAGCGTGATTCCATTGAAGCATCAGGCACAATAGAATCAACAAATATTGTCATTAGTTCAAGGACGTCCGGCAATGTTGTGAAGATTAATTTCAGCGAAGGTGTAAAGATCAACGCTGGTGATACAGTATTAATGATTGATCACGAGCAGCTTGATTTACAACTGCTCCAGGCAATGGCTGCAAAAGAATCCGCCGAAGCACAGTATAAACTTATGTTAATCGGTGCCCGTGAGGAGGATATAATTCAGGCAGAGCAAAATCTCCATCTGGCTAAAATAAACTTTGAATCGGCAGAACGAGATAAAATCCGAATGCAGAATTTGTATGATGCACGTTCTGTCACTCTAAAACAATTTGAAGATGCTTCAACCAGGTATGAGCTTATGAGTGCACAGTATCGAACCGCACAGGAAAATTATAAAAAGGTTAAAAGAATTTTCAGGCCTGAGGAGATTGAACAGTCTAAAGCAAATCTGAATAAAACAATTGCAGCCGTTGAATTGCTGAAAAAAAATATTCGGGACTGTTATGTTACATCACCAATATCAGGTTTTATTGTCGATCAATATGTCGAAGCGGGAGAAAGTGTTAATCCAATGTCATCTTTATTTAAAGTCTCAGACCTTAATGTTGTAGAACTTGTAATCTATGTTTCAACTGAAGAGCTGGCGCAGGTCAAACTAGATCAGCAAGTTGAGGTATCGATCGATGCCTTCAAGAATAAAATTTATCCGGGTAAGGTTACTTACATTTCACCGGAGGCTGAGTTCACGCCTAAAAATATTCAAACTAAAGCAGAACGAACTAAACTTGTCTTTGCTGTAAAGATTTCCATTCCAAATAAGAACTTTGAACTTAAGTCAGGAATGCCTGCAGATGCAAAAATTAAACTAAGATAATGAACACCATTATTAAAATAGAAAATCTCAGAAAAAGCTACGGAAATATTTCTGCTGTAAAAGGTGTATCATACTCCGTTGAAAAGGGAGAGATGTTCGGACTTGTTGGACCCGATGGTGCCGGCAAATCTACAACAATTAGAATGCTTACAGGTTTATTAAATCCCGATTCGGGGAATGCAGAGATTCTTGGTTTTAATCTTAAAACCCACAAAAATAAAATAAAAGATGAAATCGGTTACCTCTCACAAAGATTTTCGCTTTATGGTGATCTTACCATTGATGAAAACATAGAATTCTTCGCTGACATTCACGGAGTAAAAAACTTCAAAGAAAGAAGAAATGAATTGCTTGACTTTACACGACTTACTCCATTCAGGGATAGACTTGCAGATAAACTTTCAGGTGGGATGAAACAAAAGCTTGCACTTGCTTGTACACTTATTCACAAACCGAAAATAATTTTTCTTGATGAACCAACAACCGGTGTTGATCCCGTTTCAAGAAGAGATTTCTGGAAGATACTTTCAAATCTTCTTAAAGAAGAAATTACAATCTTTATGACTACTCCCTACCTCGATGAAGCTGAAAGATGTAACAGAATCGCATTGATGAATAACGGTGAGATAATAAGTCTGGATTCGCCTAAAAACGTTAAAGCATCACTGAAAGAAAAAATAGTCGAGATCGTTTGCTCACCGATTCGCAAAGCATATGATATAATCAAAATAAATACGGAATTCGAGGTTCAGATGTTTGGCGACAGATTGAATGTAGCCTTGCAAAATTATGATGAACAATTAAATAATCTCAGACAACTTTTAAGAGAAGCTGGTGTTGAGATTTACGATCACAGAATAATTCCTCCGTCGCTGGAAAATGTTTTCATTCATCTGATAAACAAAGCATTATAGAAAAAGGATTCAGCAATGAAACAAAGAATTTTATTAATCTTATTGATGATTTCAGTAACTTATTCACAGAATCAGAAGTTGACTTTAGAGGGAAGCATTGAACTTGGACTTCAGAACAACAAAGAATTAAAGATAGCTCAATCAAAGTTGAGAAGTTCAGAAGCAAAAATATCTGAGGTTAACTCGATGTTTCTGCCGCAATTAAAATTAATGGCAAATTACACCAGATTGAGCGACAACGTTCCTCCTTTCCAGGTCACAGTTCCGCTTTTACCAACTCCAATAAAAATTTCTGATCCTTTGCTGAATAATTACACTCTCAGGCTCTCTATTCAGCAGCCTTTATTTATGGGCTTGAAACTTTTATCATCAAAAAAAGCGGCCGAGTATAATTTTGATTCGGCTGAATCAGAATTAAATAAAGAGATTAATGAAACTGCGTTGAATATTCATAACGCATTTTGGAATTATTATAAAGCCGAAGAAGTGAAAAACCTGTTAGAGAAAAGTCTTCAACAAATTGAGAATCATTTGAAAGACACAAAAAATTTTCTCGATAATGGATTAGTAACCAGGAATGATTACCTGAAACTCCAGGTTCAATACTCGAATACAAAGCTGCAATTAATCGAAGCAAAAAACAATCTTGAGGTTGCTCGGGCTATATTTAACAAAACAGTTGGGCTGCCACTTGAAGCTGAAACAGAAGCTGTTGCTGATGAATTAGAAATTCAAAATGATGATTATGATCCTAAAAAGTTGATCATAGAGGCAAAACAAAACCGAGATGAAATTGAATCATTAACATCCAGATTAAAAGCTGCAGAAGAAAATATTACTTCCGCAAGATCAGGCTGGTTTCCGAGTGTTTATTTATCAGGGAATTATTATTACAGCAATCCAAACACACGATTCCAGCCGCTCACAAACGAATGGAAAAATACCTGGGATGTTGGCGTGACTTTAAGCTGGGACATCTGGGATTGGGGATTAACATCAGCCAAAACCACACAGGCTGAAGAACTTTCTATTCAAACTCAGTTATCACTTGATAAACTTACTGACAACATCGAGGTAGAGGTTTATCAAAATTATTTAAACCTGGTCAAATCAAAAGAAAAAGTGGTTGTAAGTAAAATTAGTGTTGAGCAGGCATCAGAAAATTATCGCATCATTTCCGAAAAGTTTAAAGAACAACTAGCAACCAGCACTGAATTAATTGATGCAGAAGTCTCAGAGCTTCAGGCAGCAACTAATCTAACTTCATCGTTGATTGAATATAAAATGGCGATTGTAAAAATGGAAAAATCTATCGGGCGGAAAATTTATTAGTACAATTATTACACTATTGCTGCGTTGTTAAATTAATAATACCTGATTAACAATCCGGCAATAAAACAATCTGAAAATTGATAATTATGAACAGTATCGAAGTAAATAATCTCACAAAAAAATTCGGAAGATTTACTGCAGTAGATCAGGTTTCATTCAATGTAAAACAGGGAGAAATATTTGGTTTTCTTGGCGCCAACGGCGCTGGCAAATCAACAACAATCAGAATGCTTACTGCGATTCTTGAACCAACTTCCGGTGATGCATTGGTGGGTGGTTACAGCATAATTAAAGAACCAGATAAAGTAAAAACACAGATTGGATATATGTCGCAAAAGTTTTCGTTATATAATGATCTTACAGTTGAAGAAAATATTCGTTTCTTTGCGGGAGTTTATGGCCTTGCCGGGAAAAAGTACGACGAGCGAAAGAAGTGGGTCTTAAATGTTGCAAACCTCGAAGGTAAAGAAAAATTGATAACAGGCTCACTTCCGGGAGGAATTAAACAAAGACTTGCTCTGGGAACAGCAGTTATCCACGAGCCAAAAATTGTTTTCCTGGATGAACCAACAAGCGGAGTAGATCCGGTATCGAGAAGAAATTTCTGGGATTTAATAAATGATCTCTCAGCAGGTGGAACTACGGTTCTTGTAACAACTCATTATTTGGATGAAGCAGAATTTTGCAACAATATAATTTTAATTAATGCCGGGAAATTAATTGCCAGGGGAAATTCGAAAGAACTGAAAAGCAACTACATCAAGAATACAATACTAGAAATAGAAGCTGATAGGATAATTGACAGCTTAAGCATACTTGAAAAAGAAGACTGGGTCGCCGAAACTTCAATATTTGGGAATTATATTCACATTATTTTGAAAGTAAATTCAAAAGGTGAAGCCGACGTTAGAGAGGTTCTGACAAACAGAAATGGAATAAATGTATCCAGGGTTGATAAGATATTCCCTACACTTGAAGATGTATTCATTCACCTTTTAGAAAAGGACAAGTGAAATGTTTCATCGGACATATGCAATAGCAAAAAAAGAATTCAGACAGCTAAAACGCGATAAGAGGTTGATGTTTGTAATCTTTTTCTTTCCGGTTATGCTTTTAATAATGTTTGGCTATGCAGTGAATTTTGATGTAAAGCACATCAGGATTGCTGTATATGATCAGGAAAATTCTTCGCTGAGCAGAGAATTCATCAGCTCTCTCCTGCAGTCTGAATACTTTGATCTTACAGATATGATAACAGCGGATAAAGAGATTGACAAATATCTGGATACTAAAATTGCACAATGTGTAATTGTAATTCCAAATGATATGTCAGCAAAGCTTTATTCAAACCGTGAGGTAAAAATTCAATATCTGATTGATGGAGTTGACGGAAACACTGCAAACATTATTACAAACTACGCTAATCTTGCAACGACTTCTTTTAGTAGAAAGGTTACAAACGAATTATTAGCTGTAAAGGGCATTAAACAATATGAACCGATAAAAATTGAACCTCAATTCTGGTTCAATCCTGAATTAAAAACTTCAAAGTTTTTGGTTCCGGGGCTTATAGCAATGATTTTAATAGTAACTGCCGTGATCTCTGTTGCTCTTTCGCTGGTAAAGGAAAAAGAACGCGGAACCATTGAGCAGATAAATGTGTCGCCCTTAAGTTCTTTTGAATTAATTCTCGGCAAATCATTACCCTTCGTTTTACTGGCACTGTTAAATGCGGGAATAATTCTTATGGCGAGTTACTTTCTGTTTGGTTCTGAAGTTAAAGGAAGTTTATTGATGCTATTCATTACAACTCTTGTGTTCCTGATTGCATCTACAAGTCTTGGTATTTTTATTTCAGTTGTATCAGACTCGCAGCAGGTTGCATTTACTCTCGCAACTTTTGTTTCTCTGCTTCCCTCTCTGATTCTTTCCGGATTCATTTTCCCGATTGACAGCATGCCATATATAATTCAAATCATAACTAATGTTACCCCGGTAAAGTTCTTTCTGAAAATTCTGAGAGCAATTATGCTAAGAGGAGTCGGGATAGAAACTTTCTGGGATCAATTAGTTTATCTCGGAATTTTTACTTCTGTTTTAATAATACTCGGCACCATTATAAATAAAAGAAAATCAGAATCGGCATGAAAACAATAATACATTTTGTTATTAAAGAAGTGCAGCAGTTTAAAAGAGATCCAAAAATGTTCGGTATAATTCTGATAGCACCGGTTATTCAATTAATATTTTTAGGCTATGCAGCAAATCTTGATGTTGAAAACGTAAAAGCGGTTGTTTATGATCAGTGCAGAACTTTAACAAGCAGAGAATTTATTGAAAGATTCACAAGCTCCGGCTACTTTGAAATAACTGATTATGTTTCAAGCTACAATGAGCTTGAGAAAAAATTAAACAATGGAGAAGCAATTTTAGCTCTTGTAATCCCGCGCGACTTTGAAAAAAATATTTCACGAAAAGAATCCGCACCACTTCAGGCAATATTTGAAGGATCAGACGGGAATCAGGCATCGATAGCCGCCGGTTATGTTCAAATGATAGTTTCCAAATATTCAAAATTAATTATCGCAGACTTTATGAATCTAAGCGGAAGAAAAAATATACCCGCCGGAAGCATCTCGGCAGAAGTGAGAGTATGGTACAATCCTGAAATGAAGACAAGAAACTATATGGTTCCCGGAATTGTTGGTTTGCTTGTCAGCCTCGTAACCCTGGTTTTAACTTCCCTTGCAATTGTTAAAGAAAAAGAAATCGGAACAATGGAACAACTAATCGTAACACCTATCAAACCATATCAATTAATTGCAGGAAAACTTATTCCATTTACAATACTTGGACTTATTTCTGTAATAATTGTTCTTCTGGCGATGAGAATTATTTTTGAAATACCCGTTAAGGGAAGTGAAGCTTTTCTTCTTCTTTCTGCATTCCTATACATACTCTCAACTCTTGGATTAGGATTATTCATTTCAACAATTTCTAAAAATCAGCAGCAGGCAATGATGATAGCAGTTTTTGCTGTAATGATGCCGATGATATTCTTATCAGGTTTTGCATTCCCTATTGAAAATATGCCACAGATAATTCAATTCATTTCATATATAATCCCCTTAAAATACTTTAATATAATAATCCGTGGAGTGATTCTTAAAGGTTTGGGTTTTACAGACCTGTGGTTTGAAGCTTTGACGTTGCTGATTATGGGTGCAACAATTTTGTTTCTAAGCGCAAAAAGATTCAATAAGAAAATTGAGTAATTGTGCCTGGATGAAACATTTCCTTAACTACAACGATTTTATTAGTTTTGATGCAGGTTTAACAATCGGTTAAAAATATGGCTAAGGTCACCCAGGTAATTAAACGAAGCGGGACAGTTGTCCCGTTCAATCCCGAAAGGATAATGAATGCAATATATCGCGCTGCGGTTGCAGTTGGTGGTAGAGATAAGGAAAAGGCAGCCGAGCTTGCCGATAAGGTTGTAGAAGAACTTGAAAAAAAATGTTCTGAAGGATGCAAACCACATATCGAGGACATACAGGACCTGGTAGAAAAAGTTCTTATTGAAAACGGACATGCAAAAGTTGCCAAGGAATTTATTCTTTACAGGGAGGAAAGAGCGAGAAAACGAAAAGCTGAACATGATTACGCTTCAATACCTAATGATAATATTCCCTGGGCAAAAATATGGCATGTGCTTGATTGGTCTGTAACTCATAAACTAAATAATGTGGATGACCTGAATAGAAGAATAATAAATAATGAATTCCCTCATATTGTTCATGAATCCGAAGCAGCTTATGAAGATGATATAGAAACAGCTTCGCATTTGATTATGAACAGAGCAAAAGAGCTTAAGATGGTATTTATCAGCGGACCTTCTTCTTCCGGGAAAACCACTACTACAATGAAACTGGAAATGCGGCTTGAGAAAATGGGACTCAGATTTGTACCACTTATTGTTGATAATTATTTCTTTGATCTTGAGCTGCACCCTAAAGATGAATTTGGAGACTATGATTTTGAAACACCGCAGGCTTTGGATCTTGAACTTATCAACGAACATTTAAAACTTTTATCCGATGGTCACAAGGTCAGTATCCCTTATTACGATTTTAAAACCGGCACAAGGTTTCTTAATCGTACCGAGATGAAGCTTCAAAAAAATGAAATTCTTTTGCTGGATAGTTTACACGGCTTGTACCCAAAAATGAGTGAAAGTATTCCTCAGGAAATGAAATTCAAACTTTATCTCGAACCATTACTTCAAATGAAGGGAACGGATGGCAAGTATTATCGCTGGGCTGATCTCAGATTAATCAGAAGAATGCTAAGAGATTCTGTTCACAGAGCATACAATCCTCAGCAGACTTTACTTCACTGGCATTATGTCCGCACAAGTGAGCTGAGACATATCATTCCATACATAGGCACAACTGATTATATAATCAATAGCAGTATGCCTTATGAAATTTCACTTTACAAACCAAAACTGTTAAAGAATTTCATTGAATGGGAAAAAATTTATAAAGACGATCCCCTCAGGCAGGATGCATTCGAAAGAGCAGCCCGCGTAAGAAAGATGCTTGAAGATGTTGAAGGTGTCGATGATGACTCTCCGGTTCCGTCTGATTCTGTGTTAAGGGAATTCATCGGCGGCAGCTCATTGAACATTCACTGAAATTATGAACAGAGTAAAAATCGAACTTCCGGATAAATTCATTTATAAAACCGAAATTCCCATAAGAATTTCCGATATAAACTACGGCGGACATTTAGGCAACAATTCTGTGCTTTCAATTTTACAGGAATCAAGAATCAGATTTCTGAAACAATTTGGCTACTCGGAGACAAACATTGAAGGCACAAGCATAATTATGACTGATGCTGTAATTCAATATAAATCTCAGGGATATTACGGAGATGTGTTAAGAATTGAATTAACAGTTGAATCAATAATTAGAAGTGGATGTGATTTCATTTACAAAGTAACAAATACACTTCCCGGCAAAGAAGTTGTAAGAGCAAAAACAGGAATTGTCTTCTTCAATTATCAAAAAAGAAAGACTGCACCTGTGCCTCCGGAATTTAAAATGAAGATTGAGGAATTAAGCTGATGGGGATTTACTCGAATACAATTATTCCTTTCTT
>JACAFB010000061.1 GCA_013388545.1 Ignavibacteriaceae bacterium | reverse complement strand
CTTAGATACGGATTGCACTTTATGTTTTCTGATAGTTGTCATTATTATTCAAATAAATTTGAGCATAACAGCGCGGGCGTTGCAGTAATGTATTCGCATTATGTGGAAATGACAAAAAATAAATTTATAAACAATTGGGGTCCTGCTTCATACGGATTACTTTTAAAGGATATTACTGATAGTAAAATATCATTTAATGAGTTTATTGAAAACACATCAGGCATTTATATTGAAGGATGCAACCGATCACAATTTCAGAATAATCTTTTTGAAAGAAATGGCTGGGCTATAAAGTTAATGGCAAACTCATCTGACAATATTTTTACTGAAAATAATTTTCTTTCCAACACATTTGATGTTTCTACAAACAGCAGACAAAACTTTAATACTTTCTCTTCTAATTACTGGAGTAAATATCAGGGTTACGATCTTGATAAAAATGGAATTGGCGATATTCCTTACAGACCTGTTCAACTGTATTCAATTATGGTGGAACAAAATAAGCCTTCATTAATATTATTAAATAGTTTGTTTATTGAATTGCTGAACTTTGCAGAAAGTATTTTCCCATCATTAACTCCGGAAACTCTTTTGGATAAAACTCCTTTAATCAGGAGTAAAAATTGATTTTAGTTAAAAACATAGAAAAAAAGTTCGGAAAGCATCACGTGTTAAAAAATATTTCCCTAGATATTCAACAAGGGAAAATAACCGCTATCGTTGGTCCAAATGGTTCTGGTAAAACTACAATTATTAAATCTATACTCGGACTGGTTAAACCTGATAGTGGAGATATTTTGATTAATGGTAGAACAATCTTAGGTGACCATCTTTATAGAAAGAATATTGGTTACATGCCGCAAACAGCCAGCTTTCCTGAAAATCTGACTGTGAAGGAAGTAATTAAAATGATTGCTGATTTAAGAAATCAGTCTTTAGATATTAATCCCAATCTAATTGAAATCTTAAACCTTATTCCGGAAATGGACAAACAAATAAAAAATCTTTCCGGAGGAAATAAACAAAAATTAAGCGCCTGCATAGCGTTGATATTCAATCCATCAATAATAATTCTTGATGAGCCAACTGCCGGACTTGATCCCGTTGCAAGCAGTAACTTTAAACAAAGAATTTTAGAAGAACGAATGATTGGAAAAACAATAATTCTTACTTCACATATTATGAACGAGATAGAAGAGCTTGCCGATAACATTTTATTTTTAATTGATGGCAAAATTGTATTTGACGGAGAAGTTAAAGATTTGATTCAATCGAGTGGTGAAAGCAAATTAGAAAAAGCAATTGCTAACATGATTACGGAAAATACTAATGGCACTTATAATTAAAATTATAAAATTTGAACTGAGCAATACATTCAGAAGTAAGTGGATAATCGTTTATTCAGTATTCTTTCTGTTGCTTACATTTCTTTTATTCAATTTTGAAGGAGATAGTAATAAAGCCGCACTCAGTTTGATGAATATAATTTTAATTGTAATCCCACTTGTAAGCGTAATATTCGGAACGATGTATGTTTACAATTCAATTGATTATATTCAAATGGTACTTTGCCAGCCGATAAACAGAAAATCATTATTTATTGGATTATATCTTGGCAACTCCATCCCATTAGCATCAGGATTTTTAACAGGAACTTTTCTTGGAGTTATTTTAAGTGGATTTTCTATAATAGGATTTAAATCAATTATAACTTTACTTGTAATTGGTTTTGCACTCACTTTTATTTTTACCTCAATTGCATTCCTTATAGCAATCAGATTTTCTGATAAAGCCAGAGGACTCGGTATTGTAATAGTTATCTGGCTAATGCTTTCAGTCATTTATGATGGAATAGTTTTGTTTGTAATCTATTATTTCAGAGAATATCCAATTGAAAATATTATACTTAGTATAAGCCTGCTAAATCCCATTGATTTAGCACGAATATTTTTCATACTCGATTTTAATGTATCAGCATTGATGGGCTACACGGGTGCGCTCTTCAGCAAATTCTTTGGCAGTTCACTTGGAATTGTCATCTCATTAGCGATGATGTCTTTATGGCTTGCCGCACCTATGTTATTTGGCTTAAAAAGTTTTTATAAAAAAGATTTCTGATTTTTATGAGCAGTTTCTTTTCTAAAAAATGCGAATACGGCTTGCAGGCAGTTTTATATTTAGCTGCACAGGGTAAAAGCAGCTTATGTTCCGCTGAGGAAATTTCCAACAACTTAAACATACCGAAAGAATTCACATCAAAAATATTACAGGACCTCACCGAAAAGGGAATAATCATTTCACGTAAAGGAAGAGTAGGCGGATTTAAACTTGCAATTGATGCTTCACAAATTAAACTCATTGATATTGTTGCAGCCATTGATGGGCTTGATATCTTTAAGAATTGTGTGATGGGATTTCACAATTGTAATGGAAATCAAAAATGTCCCGTTCATAAAGAGTGGATGGAAGTGGTTGAAAAAGCTTATAGGATGCTAAGCCAGAGAAGCGTCGATATTTTTAATAATATTCCTCTTGATCATTTTTAATTAATAACTCACCTTATGTAGCATTATAAATAAATATTGTAAAATCGTAGCGCAGACTGCAGCGGCATACTGTGTTACGGAATCAATATGTGAAATAACTTTTTGCGTAAAGTGACTTAATAATTTTCAGTGTTTTGGCTTAGTTTTATCCTCAAAGAACAATATTCTTATCTGTTAATAATTTCGTTTAAATATTTCCTTGACTATTCCAGACCTTCTTTTTAATTTTAATCAGATAATTTTATCTGATATTATAAATGACAGTATTTTTTTCAAAAAAATGTGAATACGGATTACAAGCAGTTCTTTTTATGGCTGCCAGCGATAACGATTGTGTTTGTCCCGCAGAAGAGATTTCAAAAAAATTAAACATCCCAAAAGAATTTATTTCCAAAATTTTGCAAAGCCTTACTGAAAGCGGAATTATTGAATCCAAAAAAGGTAAGTCCGGCGGATTTATGCTTGCTAAACATCCATCCAAAATAAAATTGATTGATATTGTTGAAGCGATTGATGGATTGGATAGTTTCAACTCCTGTGTTTTGGGATTTCCAAATTGTTCACCGGATAAACCTTGTCCTGTTCATCATCAATGGGGCGAGTTAAGAACAAAAGCTTATGAAATGCTAAGTTCAGAAACGATAGATAAGTTCAAAGAAAAAACATTGAACAAAATTAGAGTTTAAAAAATTTATTAATTAATCAGATATTTATATCCGAAATAATGGAAAAGACAAAATTTAAATTGGAAAAAGCAAAGATCATTCGTAACGATGAAAAGGGGATACAGAAAACCAGGTTTATCATTCAATCATTATTTGCTGCACTTTGTATCTGGATAGGAATTGAGTTTTATTTATTCAATCAATACTTAGAAACAAACGGTGCAGCAGCATTCTACTCACGCCCTCCCGGTGTTGATGGATTTCTTCCCATCAGTTCGTTTATGAGTTTTTATCTTTTCTTAAAAACCGGAATTATTCATAATGCACATCCGGCTGGATTTTTTATTTTCCTCTCTATCATTTTAATGTCATTGGTTTTTGGAAAATCTTTTTGCAGTTGGTTTTGTCCAATTGGATTTATTTCCGAATTGGTCGGCGATTTTGGAGAAAAGATTTTTAAACGAAGATTAAAACTTCCCAAATGGCTGGATTATCCATTAAGAAGTTTGAAGTATTTGTTACTTGGATTTTTAGTTTACTCGGTAGTCGTTTTGATGTCAACTTTAGCACTCAAAGCTTTTCTTGATAGTCCTTATAATCTTGTATCAGATGTAAAGATGTATTACTTCTTTGCAAATATTTCTCAAACAGCTTTAATTGTAATTGGAGTGCTATTCGTTCTTTCAATATTGATTAGAAATTTCTGGTGCAGATTTCTTTGTCCTTACGGCGCATTACTTGGAATATTTTCTCTGCTCAGCCCAAATAAAATTCAAAGAAATGCAAAAAGCTGTATTGATTGCGGTCTTTGCAACAAAGCTTGTCCATCTTTTATAAAAGTTGATAAAGTTAAAACAGTTATTTCAGATGAATGTTCTACTTGTTTGAATTGCGTTGATGCTTGTCCTGTTAAAGATACGTTGCAGCTAAATATTTTATTGCCCAAAAAGAAAAAGATTAATAAAAGATTTGTCGCAATTGGTGTGGTCTCAATTTTTATGATTGTAACCGGATTTGCAATGTTGACAGGCAACTGGCAAAATAAAATTTCTAAAGAAGAATATTTGATGCATTATAAGTTAATGAACAGTTATGGTCATCCAACAGGTACAAAAGAGTTTAAAAAACTTAATGAAGAAGTTGAGATGAGAAACAAAAAATCGAATAGTCAATAAGCACATTAGTCATCCTGAGCCCGGTACAAATCGGGATAAACTCCATCGAAGGATGACAATTAATTGAATAGATAGTCACACTTCGATGGCATTGCCACTCAGTGTGACGCATGAATCAAACACTTTAATTTAGTTAATTATGAAAAGACATCCGGCACTAATACCGCTATCACAAGATCATCACAAAGCATTGCTGCTTGCACAATTATTAAAGCGAAATGCTCCGGAATATCATGGTTTACCAAAAGACTTAATCGGTAAGATGAACTTTGCAAAAGAAATTTATCACACAGAACTTGAACATCATTTTAGAGATGAAGAACAATTTGTATTTCCATTCTTAAAAGAAAAAGATGCTGAACTCGATAATCTTATCTCAGAAATTTTGAATGAGCATATAATCCTTAAAGAAAAAATTCTTTCACTGGTTGATAACCCGAATTTAATCGATCAGCTTGATGAGATAGGAAATATTTTGGGTGAACACGTTAGAAAGGAAGAGAGAATACTCTTTGAAAAAGCCCAAACAATTTTAAGTGATGATGAATTAAAGATCATTGAAAATAAATTTGATGAAAGCAGACCTAAAAACAAATCTTGTTTAACAACTTAACTCAACTAATAATCAACCATGAAAAAAGTAATAGATAAAATTAAACCACCTCCTAAATGGAAAGTTCCTGTACTCTTCAGTTTAGGAATATTAACCGGATTATTTTTCTTTGCATTGCATGTAGGCAGAGCTACTTCCTACTTGTCCGATGATCCAACTGCATGCATTAACTGCCACGTTATGACTCCGCAGTTTGCAACCTGGGAAAGAAGTAATCACGGAAGGTTTACTGTTTGCAACGATTGCCATGTGCCGCAGGATAATATTCTTAAAAAGTATTACTTCAAGGCAACGGATGGTGTGCGTCATTCATTTATGTTTACCTTCAGACTTGAACCGCAGGTAATACAAATTAAGCAAGCTGGTAAAGATGCCGTCCAGCAAAACTGTATTAGATGCCATTCAGAAATGATTCATCCGATTTCTGTGAGAGCCATAAGTAATCAGAAGATACAAGAAGATGGTGATGGATACTGCTGGGATTGTCATCGTGATATTCCACACGGAAGAGTTAACAGTTTATCATCAACTCCATATGCACGTGTGCCTGTATTAACATCGCCTGTACCAGAGTGGATAGAAACCAGTTTAGGAATAAAAAAGAATTAATTATTAATAAATTATTCGGAATAAAATTATGAAACCAATTAGTGAAGTAGTAAAAAACAAACCATGGTTAGGATGGTTATTGTTCTTTGGAACCGCAGTGGTAGTTTTCTTGGTGGGATTATTCGCTTCATCAATTATTGAAAGAAGAAGCGAATCGGCAACACTGCAGGTAGTAAAACCAATCAACGAGTGGGAACCAAGAAATGAAGTTTGGGGAGAGAATTATCCCCGTGAATTTGAATCATACCTTAAAACATTAAATACAGATTATGCCAGTAAGCATGGCGGCTCAAAAATGATAGATTACCTTGAAAAGTATCCTGAGCTTGTTGTTATGTGGGCCGGATATGCTTTCTCTAAAGACTACAATCAGGGACGCGGACACGGATATGCAATCGAAGATATTAGAAATACATTACGCACAGGTGATAATGAAGTAAGTCCACAACCATCAACTTGCTGGACTTGCAAAAGCACTGATGTTCCAAGAAAAATGAATGAAATGGGGACTGCAAATTTTTATAAAGCAAAATGGAAAGATCTTGGAAGTGAAGTTGTAAACCCAATTGGCTGCCAGGATTGCCACGATCCTAAAACAATGAATTTAAGAATTACGCGTCCTGCACTTATCGAGGCTTACCAGAGACAGGGAAAAGATATTAACAGTTTTACAAGACAGGAAATGCGTTCGCTTGTATGTGCACAATGCCACGTTGAATATTACTTCAAAGGAAAAGAGGAGAAATATTTAACATTCCCCTGGGATAAAGGTTTCAGTGCTGATGATATGGAAAAATATTTTGATGAGATTGAACATGTTGATTGGGTTCACGCATTAAGCAAAGCTCCGATGTTAAAAGCACAGCATCCTGATTTTGAATTATTTATGACCGGCATTCATTCAGTCCGCGGAGTATCTTGTTCAGACTGTCATATGCCATACAAATCAGAAGGCGGGGTTAAGTTTACAGATCATCATATTCAATCACCACTAAATAATGTTGCTAACACCTGTCAGGTTTGCCACCGCGAAGATACCGATAGATTGATGCAGGATGTATATGATAGACAGGATAAAATTGAAGAGTTAAGGAGAATTGCAGAAAAATCCTTGGCTGCCGCTCATATCGAAGCAAAAACTGCATGGGATAACGGTGCAACTGACGACCAGATGAAACCGATTTTAAAGCTCATTCGTCACGCACAATGGAGATGGGATTGGGTTGCCGCTGCAAATGGTTTGGGATTTCATGCACCTGTTGAAGCTTTAAGGGTTTTAGGAACATCAATACAAAAAGTTGAGCAGGCAAGAAGAGAAATTGCAATTCTGTTTTCAAAACAAGGCTGGAAATATCCTGTTAATATGCCTGATTTATCTACAAAACAAAAAGCTCAGTTATATATCGGATTGAATCCGGAAAAAATGAAAACAGGAAAAGAAGAATTTTTAAAGACCACAACGGTTAAATGGGATGAGGACGCTAAACAGCGCCAGGGATTTTTATACGTTTACAAACCAAAGAAGTAAAAGAAGACTTTCAGCCCGGTAAATAATTAAGAGGTGTGGAAATGCACCTCTTTTTTTATTTGATTTATATTATTTTAGAACAACTAAATAAATATTTATAATTAGCAATTGAACAACTTAGTCAAATATATTTTTACAACAATTGTTGCCGTTACGCTTCTGATCGGCACAGCGGGCTTTCAGATATTTAAACACATGTGTTCAACTCACAATTTCTCAGAAGTTTCCTTGGTTGAAATTCCTCAATGTGAAGAAGATCATTTTATTAATGCAGAAAGCGATGATTGCTGCAAAGTTGAGGAGATTGAAGAAACTGATTGTTGTGAAAGTCGATTGGATACAAAACAGATAATTCAATTTTCAGCATCGGAAACTGAATGCTGCGGCTCGGATCTAATTGAGAAAAGAATTGATGAAAATATTTATCCGCCATCGGAGAAAAGACAATTAAAGATTGACTCTGAACCGGTTCAAATAATTAAAATTATTGAAACCGAGTGTCGTATATCAGAGTCTTCATTCCAGATAAATGATGATTTGCCACCTCCAAAATTCGGCAAAGAACTACTCAACACACTTCACCAGTTAAAGCTGGATTCACCTTCTTGTTAATTCTCTTACCGGAATGATCCGGTTTAAGTGATTAGTTAAGAATCATCTTGGGATTTTTAAGGATGATTCATTTTACTGAACAATGATTAATCTTTTTCAAAGTTTAACAAAAGGTGCAAAATGAAATTGATTTTTTATTTTCTTTTTGCTTTGCTTATTTCAATTGAAATTTTTCCGCAGAGCTTAAAAGGAACTGTCTATGAACTTGATGCTAAGGGATTGAAAACTCCTCTTCCGGGAACAAATATATACTGGGAAGGAACAACTTCAGGAACCACAACTGACGCTGAAGGATTCTTCGAGCTAAAAAAGCCTGTCGTTGATAGTTTAGTTCTATCCGTTAGTTATGTCGGATATAAACCTTCCAGAATCAGAATTGCTGATGAGGATTCGATAGAAATTATTTTATCAGTCAACCGGGAACTTAATGAAGTTGTGGTTACCGGATCTTCGCTTTCAAAGTATATTGATGATGTCGATGCAAAGCAGACAGAAATAATTACAACAAAAGAGCTGCTCAAAGCTGCCTGTTGTAATCTTTCCGAAAGCTTCACAACAAATGCATCTGTTGATGTTCAATATCAGGACGCATTAACAGGAGCAAAACAAATTCAGCTTTTAGGTTTATCCGGTCTGTACACTCAAATTCTTTTTGAAAACATCCCTATACTCAAGGGATTAGGAAGTTCATTCGGTTTAAGTCATGTACCCGGACCCTGGATGACTTCTATAAGCATTTCTAAAGGCGCAGCATCGGTAATCAATGGTTATGAATCAGTTACCGGACAGATAAACATTGATTATAAAAAACCGGATGACCTTGAGAGATATTATTTCAATATTTTTCAAAGCTCTCACTTTAAAACCGATCTCAATGCCAACGCCGCTTTTCAGCTGAATGAAAACCTCAGTTCTATAGTACTGGCTCACAGTAACTTTAACAAAAAAGTCATGGATGAAAATCAAGATTCCTTCCGCGATCAGCCAAACACTGTACAATACAACATCTTAAACAGATGGCATTATCAGGCATTAGATGGATTTGAATCCCAGTTTGGTTTTCAGATTTTAAATGAAGAAAGAAGAGGCGGCACCATATCAGAATCCCATAATCACACTCCGGGAGAAGAAAAGCATCCTTACCTAATAAACATTGATACAAAAAAATACCAGTTATTTACGAAAACCGGTTATGTTTTTGATGAAGAAGGTTATTCCAGTTTAGGACTGATCCTGAATTTTCAGAAGCAAACTCAGAATTCTGAAATAGGATTGAGAAATTACTCGGGCGATCAAAATACGCTATACGCGAATCTTCTTTTTGAAGAAAGCACCGAAGATGAAGTTCACAGTATCACTATGGGCGGAAGTTTTGTTTATGATAAGTATGATGAATCATTTGAGAATGAAAAATTTGCGAGGCAGGAATCAAGACCCGGTTTATTTGCAGAATATTCCTTCTCACCTGATAATCTGATTACTCTTGTACCCGGACTCAGAATAGACTTTCACAATCTTTACGGAACTTTCTTTACTCCAAGATTGCACGGAAAAATCAGACTGGATGAAAATACAACAATAAGATTCTCCGCCGGCAAAGGTTATCGTTCTGTTAATGTATTTTCGGAGAATCTGAGTTACCTGGCAAGCTCGCGAAATTTTGTGATCATCAATTCTCCCTCTTATGAAGAAGCCTGGAACTATGGCTTGAATATCACTAAATATATCAGAATCAATGAACGAGATCTCAGGATTACTGCAGATTACTATCGAACAGATTTTTTGAAGCAAACAGTAATCGATATCGATTCTGATGTCAGGGAAGTGAAGTTTTATGATTTGAAAGGAAAATCATTCTCAAACAACTATCAGATTGAAGTTACTTATCAGCCCATTGACAGACTTGATGTTACAGCAACTTTAAGGTATTCTGATGTGAAAACCGATTATAACGGCAAACTCCTCAGCAAACCGCTTTCAAGCAGATATAAAGGATTGTTCACCTTTTCATACTCAACAGGTTTAAACGGATGGCTCTTTGATGCAACCGTGCTATTAAACGGAAGCGGCAGAATTCCATCCACGAGCCAGAATCCGCCAGAATACCGGCGAGCTGAAAATTTTCCATCTCATACAATAATTAATGCACAAATCACCAAACGTATAGATCTTGTTGATGTTTATATCGGAGCAGAAAACCTGACAAACTTCAAACAGAAAAATCCAATTATTTCCGGTGGCGATCCATACAGCGAATACTTTGATGCTTCAATGATCTGGGGCCCGATCGATGGGACAAAGCTTTATATTGGTTTAAGATTAAGCTTGATATGATCACTAATGCAGGGACAAGGCTCGCCTTGTCCGATCTTTAAATAAAATATGGGAAGGGCAAGTCCTTCCCTACAATGAAATAAAGGAGTAAAAAATGTTAAAACATTTTGTGTTCGTTCTTGTAATTGTGTTTAGTTTAAGTGCAAGAGGTTTTTCACAGGATAAAAATGAAGGATTGAAGGATCCTCATCATTCAATTGAAAAAGTTAATGATAGCACTAAAACCGTTTCTAAAGAACCATGGAATAAAGTATGTCCGGTTAAAGGCAATCCG
>JACAFB010000086.1 GCA_013388545.1 Ignavibacteriaceae bacterium | reverse complement strand
GTTGGAAAAATTGATAAAGATAAAAATCTTGTTGATATTGTGTACACAATCGAATCAATTATGAAAGATGGAAAACCTTTTCCTCAAATTAGAATTAGAGATTTACACATAAAAGATAAAAATGGAAATCATTTAGAGGTTTAATATGTCAGGACATAATAAATGGTCAACCATCAAAAGAAAAAAAGCAGTACTTGATGCAAAAAAAGGGAAAATCTTTTCTCGCATAATTAAAGAAATAATGATTGCAGTTAGACAAGGTGGTTCAGATCCTGAAGGAAACGCAAGATTACGTTTGGCAATTGATAATGCAAAATCTGCAAATATGCCCGCTGAAAATATTGAAAGAGCAATTAAAAAAGCTTCTGGCGAACTTGAAGGACAACAACTTTTCGAAGTTATGTATGAAGGTTACGGTCCCGGTGGTGCTGCAATTTTAGTTGAAGCTGCAACAGATAACAAAAACAGAACTATTCAAGAAATACGACACATGTTTACAAAATATGGAGGTACACTCGGAGAAACCAATTCTGTTGCATGGATGTTCGAACACAAAGGAATTATTACAATCAAACGTGATGGAAAAAGTGAAGATGAAATGATGTAAATTATTTTGGATGTTGGTGCTGATGATTTAATTACAGAAGAAGAATTTTTTCAGGTGAAAACTTCCATAGAAGATTTTGAACGCATTCGTCGTGCTCTTGTAGAAAAAAAATTAAACATTGAAAATGCCTCTTTGCAATGGATTCCCAAAACAAATCATGAAATATCAAGTGAAGCAGCTGAAAAATTTGAAAAGCTAATGGATGCAATTGAAGATTGTGATGATGTTCAGAATGTTTTTACTAATGCTGATTTAAAAGATTAGTCGAGATGAAATGAGAATTTTAGGTATTGATCCCGGAACTTTAATTACTGGTTATGGAATTATTGATTTTGAAAACAATGAAATTAAACATGTTGCTTCCGGTATTATAAAAATTAATGCATATAAAGAGCAAGCAAAGCGACTTCAGGTAATTTATGCTGAAATAAATTCTCTAATAAAAAAATTTAAGCCAGATGAGTTTGCATTAGAAACAGCTTTTTACGGAAAGAATGTTCAATCAACATTGAAAATTGGTTATGCGCGTGGAGCTTCGATGTTAGTTGCAATTCATAATGATCTACCAATCAAAGAATATTCTCCAAGAGAAATTAAGAAAGCGGTTGTTGGAAATGGTGCGGCTTCTAAAAATCAAGTTCAGTTTATGATGAAAAAATTATTGTGCTTAAAAAACAATAAAATAAAATTTGATGAAACTGATGCATTAGCCGTTGCGGTTTGTCATGCTTTTAAAGTTACTTCACCAACAAAAAGAAGTCGTTCTTGGAAAGAATTTGTTGAAGATAATCCTTCTCGCATAATTTCTTGAACTACTTTTAATTTGTGCTTTCACTTCTTTTATTTTTAGATTAGAATTATGAATAACAAGAACTGGAGTTAAAATGATTTCAAAAGAATTACTTGATATTCTATGCTGTCCTGAATCAAAAGCAGATTTGGTATTGGATGGAAATTATCTTGTTTCTGTTGATAAAAATACTCGGCGTCGTTACAAAATAGAAAACGATATTCCAATCATGTTGATTGAAGAATCCGAACAGCTTGATTTTGAAACTTGGAAAGAAATTATGCAACGCCATAATATCAAAGTTGAAGAATGATAATCAAAAAAAATAAAGATGAGTTTGAAAGTTATCTTTCCGATGCATCTAATTTCAAAGGAAGTGCTACTGCTGTTTACATTCCAGAAAATGAAACAGAGCTTATTGAGCTAATCAAATCTTT
>JACAFB010000075.1 GCA_013388545.1 Ignavibacteriaceae bacterium | reverse complement strand
TTTATCCCGGGTGGACGGATTGGCGGGATGGGGTATCTATAATGGATAAATGGAAAAAATTAGCAAATCCGAAGAGGATAAATTTCTGGTACGCACCGTTTACGATAGATAGTAATGGAAAGGGTGATGATAGAAATTTTACATTAAATGCATTGAGAACCATTTTACAGAAGTCATACAAACATGACTCAAAGTATTTAGTAACCCTTCAAGCCTGGGGTTATGTGAAACTAAACGGGGGATTCACGACTTATATGTACCCAACTGAAAAAGAATTGAGTGCGGCAACAATGCTTGCACTTGCCCATGGAGCCAAAGGAATTATATATGAAAATTATTATTCACAAAGGGGTGATGATTATAATGTTAAATCTCTTGTTGATTCAATAGCACCATATACCCCACACTCGCTTTGGTACAAAGTACAAGAAATAGGAAATAGATTAAAAGGCGTGTTGGGCAATACCCTTATGAAATTAGATTACACAAAAAATTATGCTTATCTCAGAAATCTAATCGGGATAGAAGGTTCATCACAGATTGGGGACTACCTGACTTTAACACCACCTGGCTCCACGAATATTGAACACAACTTTCACGCAGGTATTTTAGAGGACAAGGCAGATGAGGAAAACGACTTTTTCTTATTGGTTAATCTGCTTACCACAGCAGACAGGAGCCTAAGAATAAACCTCAATAAACCGGATACAGCATTCCACAATTACCGAGTCAGAGACATAGAGCGCAGGTGGAAAGATTATAGTTTTACTACCGGCACATATAATTTCATAGACACAGTAATCAGTGGAGAAGGTCACCTGTATCAGCTTGCCCCTGTAATCAAATACGGAGGCACATTGATAGCAAATGAAACAGTGGAATCAAACACAACTTTGGCAGATAAAATGAAAATAAACACAGGGGTAACACTCAGTATAAATAATAATACGACATACACAATCAAAGACACAGTTGAATTAACCGGAACGGGATTTATAAGCTATGCAGGAAATCTGAGCTTTGTTGATCTTCAGGAAAATGGAGCTTTCCGGATATCGAGCTGGAATTACTCGCTGTTCAGAGGCAAATCAAACAATCATCCCAAACTAATATGGGGAAAGTACGAAGGTGCTGCATCCTATAGGGTTTACAGGAAAGTAGATAACGGAAGTTATATTCATATAGCAACAACAACCGGACAAACATACACAGATGAAGATTGGTCGATAAGCGGAAGTCCACCGGCGCATACACTAAAGTATAAGGTAACGGCATTAGTCAATCAGCGGGAGATGGGATATTCAAACACAATTCAATATGTTGCTCAGTTAGTCGGGAAAGAAATCGCGGGGGAAGAGAAAGAAACAACATATTCTCTTTCACAGAACTACCCGAATCCATTTAATCCAAGCACAAGAATCAGCTATTCGATTCCTCAGAACAGTCTTGTGTCACTCAAAGTATATGATGTACTTGGAAATGAAGTAGCAAATCTTGTCGATGCACA
>JACAFB010000060.1 GCA_013388545.1 Ignavibacteriaceae bacterium | reverse complement strand
TTGTCCCGATACGGCAGAAGCCTATCGGGATCTTCGCTTCGCTACGAAGGCAGTTTCGACGAAACGAAGTGAAGTCGTCCCGACTTGTCGGGATAATCGAACCATAATGGAATTGAGACCGTTCCTTTTTTTGTAGTTCACTCAAATCACTGCTCTTTTAATCGAACCATAATGGAATTGAGACAAATAGGGCGAAAGAAGCCCTCTTGATCACGCTGCCCTTTTAATCGAACCATAATGGAATTGATGAGGAGCCCCCACCAAACCTCCCCAAATGGGAGGCTTAATGAAGAAAAGATTTTCAGATTTATTTGTAATAACAGATAATTTGATAATCAAGAACAGAAAGTCCTCTCCTTAGGAGAGGATTTAGGTGAGGCTTCTATCTTATAATCAGACTATAACCCACCAGAACTGAATGAGAGATTTTATGCTATACACTGATTTTAATCACTATTTATCGTTAATTGAGATTGGTAGTTTATTAAAAATTATAATCTTTTTTTAATTGTATTATTTTACCTCCATTATTTATTTAGCATAGGCAACAACTTCTAATTTAGCTTTGAATTATCCCGATAAGTGGAAATGTTTATCTTTTTTTCGGTATTAAAGTAGCTTCGAAAATTTTTGCGAAATAAAAGGAAGCGGAGTAATAAAATTTCCTCAAGCAGCGAATCAGCCTTTGGCATAGAGGCGGTAATAATTCACAATTTCCAATACTTTATAAACAATGATTTTATTCCTTACAAATTTTAACCTTTGCTAATATTGTTTCACTTCTTCTGTGAAGACAGGGATAGAAAACAGCTTAACATCCGGATTTTTTTCTTTGAAGTAATTCATCGACCATTCGCTTGTGAAAAGTATCACTGCTCTTTCTTCGGTATCGGCGGCAAGTGCTGCACCTGCAGGCAGAATAATTTTTGATAATTCATCAAAAGTGAAGCTGGGATGAACCCAGCAAAGCTCTTTCCAGTTTGTCTGTTCAGCTCTGGATTTTGCACCATACTCGTTTTCCAAACGGTACTGAACAACTTCAAACTGAAGGGGACCGACGGCACCAAGCAATGGAATTTTATGGATTGAGTTTCTCAGGTAAAAGCTTTGAATAACACCTTCCTGTAAAAGCTGGTCAAGTCCATCTCTGAATTTTTTATAATCAGCAGGATTCGGATTATGAAGAAAGATAAAATGCTCGGGTGCAAATCTTGGAATTTCCTTAAAAAGTATTTCGGCGTCGTCACTTAAAGTATCGCCTATTCCAAAATTAGAATTTCCGATGAAGCCTACAATATCTCCGGCAAAAGCTTCATCAACTGTCTCGCGTTCCTGTCCAAATACTTTCTGTGAATTTGCTAACCTAACTTTTTTCCCGGAGTTAACGTGAAATACCTGCATATCTCTTGAAAATTTTCCTGAACAAACCCTGAGAAATGCAATCCGGTCGCGGTGTTTTGGATCCATATTTGCCTGAATCTTAAAAATGAATCCTGAGAATGAGTCATTGTCAGGTTCGATTATTCCTTTTGAACTATTTCGTGAAGCAGGAGGCATTGCATAACCAAGAAATCCATCAAGAAGAAGCTCAACGCCGAAATTATTTTTTGCACTTCCAAAAAAAACAGGAGTAAGCTTTCCGTGAAATACTGCAGTTGTATCGAACGATTCACCTGCTGAATCCAGAATCTCAATTTCTTCCAGGAATTTTTGATAGGCAGAACCGGATAACTGTTGTTCGATGAGCTTATCTCTGAAATCAACAACATTAACCGGAGCTTTGTAACTTCCGCCGCTGGTTCTTTCGAACAGGTGAACTTCTTTGTTCAGCCTATCGAATATTCCCTTAAAATCTATACCGGAACCAAGAGGATAATTCATTGCGAACGAACCAATGCCAAGCACCTTTTCAAGCTCGTCAATCAACTCAAGTGGATCGCGGCTTGGCTGATCCATTTTATTAATGAATGTAAAAATTGGGATTGAACGCATCCGGCAAACTTCAAAAAGTTTTTTAGTTTGTGCTTCAATACCTTTTGCGGCATCAATAACCATCACAGCCGAATCAACCGCTGTGAGAACCCGGTAAGTGTCCTCAGAAAAATCCTGATGGCCGGGAGTATCAAGAAGATTGATCTTGAATCCTTTATAATCGAACTGCAAAACAGTTGAGCTGATAGAAATGCCGCGTTTCTTTTCAAGTTCCATCCAGTCAGAAGTAGTTGCACGCTGATTTTTTCTTGCTTTAACAGCACCGGCAAGCTGAACAGCACCGCCATAAAGCAGAAACTTTTCAGTCAGTGTGGTTTTTCCGGCATCCGGATGCGAGATGATTGCGAATGTTCTTCGCTTATTTATTTCTTTTGAGTAACTCATTTACTTGTTTATTCTTAATGTTATTCTTTCTTTAATTAGTCATTACCTTTACTTCTTAAAAGCTGATGTTACAAACACAATTTTTCAGTGGCGGCAAATTTAGGTAATTTACTGCCGTCAACAAACAGATATTAAGCCGGATGACCATCAATCAGGATAAAGAAAAAGCTTACAGTGAAGCCCTTCATTTCGCAAAGACTCATTATGAAAATTTTCCGGTTGTTTCTTTTCTTATAAAAAAAGAATTAAGAAAAGATATTGCAATCATTTACTGGTTTGCGAGAACAGCAGATGACATTGCGGATGAGGGCACAATTTCAGAAGAGAAAAGGTTACAAAATCTGGATTCATTTCAATTACGTCTTGATGAACTTCTGAAAGGTAATTTCAATTCAGGTTTTGAGCTGGCACTTTATACAACCATAAAAGAAAGACAACTAACTGTTCAGCTCTTTTATGATTTGCTTTCAGCATTCAGGCAGGATGTGACAAAGAAACGTTATTCATCATTTTCAGAATTGCTTGATTACTGCCGAAGGTCGGCTAATCCGGTTGGAAGGCTTATTCTGGAACTTCACAACATCAGAAATGAAGATGCGAATAAAAGTTCTGATAATATTTGCACTGCACTGCAACTGACAAATTTTTACCAGGATACCAGGATCGATTTTCAGAAGGGAAGAATTTATTATCCTGTTGAAGAGTGGGAGAAATTTGGTGTTCGGGAAGCGGACTTTAGTTACAATATTACCGGTAAGAATCTTCGGTCGCTTGTTAAGTTTAATATTGAAAGAACAGGAAAGCTCTTTGAAGAGGGAAGAAATCTGCTGAAATATCTCAGTGGAACACTGAGGTATGAAATTGGCTGGACAATTTTAGGCGGGGAGGCTGTATTGAGAAAGATCACATTAAGTGATTTTGATGTATTGAAAAATCGACCTAAATTAAAAGCAGTTGATTTTGTAATCTTATTGTCAAAAACCCCATTTATTAAATGAATATTGAAGCACAGGAAATAGCGAAAAAAAGTAAAAGCAGTTTTTATTACGCTTTCAATCTTCTTCCCGAAGAAAAACGTGATGCAATGAACACAGTCTATGCATTTTGCAGGAAAACCGACGATATAGTTGATGATGGAAATGAATCCACAGATATCAAGTACGAAAAACTGAGAAAATGGAGAATCGAATTTGAAAAAGCTTTTTCAGGTCATTCAGAATACCCGCTTTTGAACAAACTCGGAAAAACCATTTCACGATTTGATATTCCGCTCGATCCTTTCTTCGAGCTTATCAAGGGAATGGAAATGGATTTGCAGAAAGACCGTTACAAAACTTTTGATGATCTGCAAATTTACTGTTACAGGGTTGCTTCTACTGTCGGGCTTATGTGCATTGAAATCTTTGGTTACAAACATCCGTCAACTAAAGACTACGCTGTAAATCTTGGCATTGCTTTGCAGCTTACCAATATTTTGAGAGACATAAGTAAAGATGCAGAGAAGGGCAGAATCTATCTTCCGCAGGAGGACCTTTCTGCATTTGGTTATTCTGAACAGGAGCTATTAAATAAAATCTATAACAATCAATTCCGCGATTTGATGACTTACGAAGTCGGAAGAGCCCGCAGATATTTTCTGCAGGCAAATTCAAATTTGAACATTGATGATAAGAAAACGATGTTCGCTGCACGGGCAATGCAGCATATCTATTCAAAGATGCTCGATAAAATTGTTGATGTTGATTACGATGTTTATAATAATAATGTGAAAGTATCGAAGTTTGAGAAGATCGGAATTGCATTGGGCGTTTGGGCTAAGTACATCTTAGTTTATTGATGAAGAGAATCCTGGTCATTGGCGGGGGATTTGCCGGTCTTTCCGCTGCTGCCTTTCTTTCCCACAAAAAATTTGAAGTAATTCTTATTGAAGCCTCACCCAGGCTTGGCGGAAGAGCTCACTCCTATTTTGACAACGAGACCTCGGAAGAAATTGATAACGGTCAGCATATCTTAATGGGCTGTTATGAACACACAATCAGTTTTATGGAACTAATTGGTGCCTATAAAAACCTGATTGTTCAGAAAAGTCTTGAAGTAAATCTTTTAAAAGAGGGAACAGGCAAAGTGAGGATAAAAGCTTCAGATATTATTTATCCGGTTAATCTCATTGCTGCAATTGCAGGGTATAATGCTTTATCATTCAACGAAAAACTGCTGCTGATAAAATTCTTTATTAAGCTTAGGTATATAAAAAAAGATTCACTGAAAGATTTAACTGTAAGTGAATGGCTGAACAAAGAAAAACAAACAGAAAACCTCAGGAAGTGTTTTTGGGAAATACTTGCAATCGGTGCACTCAATACAAGCACTGAAAAGGCATCTGCACAAATTTTTTATGAAGTACTGAAGAAAATATTTCTTTCTTACTCTGACGCATCAGCAATCATTCTTCCGAAATTTGGTTTGTCCAGAACATATTGTCAGCCCGCAAAGGAATTCATTGAGTCTAATGGGGGAAAAGTCATTACATCCGACAAAGCAGTTGGTTTCGATATTCATAATAACACTTTAACCAGGGTTGAGACAAACAAAAATGTTTACAGTTCCTTTGATTATGTTGTTTCGGCAATACCTTATTATTCACTGCAAAAGATTTATTCAATTTCAGCTTTGAACATTGACATTAATTTCAACTTTTCTTCCATTCTTAACATTCACATCTGGTTGAAAGAGATTCCCATCAAAGAAAATTTTGTCGCGCTGATAAATTCACCGGTTCACTGGATTTTTAACAAAGGCAGTCACATTAATATTGTAATCAGTGATGCTGATTATCTTATTGAGCTTTCAAAAGATGAAATAATGGAACTTGCTGTTAGTGAGCTTCATAAATTTTTTGGTACTAACTGGGAAGACATACTTAATTACAAAATCATAAAAGAGAAACGGGCAACTTTCATTCCTTCAAATTCAATACAGGATAAAAGACCCAAAGCTCAGTCTATAATTTCGAATTTGATTCTTGCCGGAGACTGGATTGATACGGGATTTCCCTCAACAATTGAGAGTGCCGTAAAGAGCGGAAAAGATGCTGCAGATATTATTGCCGGATAAGATTCTGAAACGGACTTAAAATCAACTCATAATCCTTCTTCACTTAAAAGCAAAGTCATAATCGCAATTGCCGCAGTACCGAGTTCCATTTCCCTTGGATGAACTTCTTCAAATACATCGTTTGCCGAATGGTGAATATCCATATATCTCTGATCATCGGGGACAAAACCTAATTTTGATTTAGTATTTTTGATGTATGAAATATCAACCCCGCTTCCTCCTTTTCTTATCCATTCGATATAAGCCGGTTGAAGAATCGGCAGCCAGCTGTGAATTTTGGCAAGTGTTATTGAATCTGAATCGACATAAAATCCCCGGGGAGTAAAGGCTCCGCGGTCGGATTCAATTGCAGCAACATGAATATCTTCTGATGAATCAGCCCACTCGCCATATTTTATTCCGCCTCTTGATCCGTTTTCTTCGTTAATGAAAAAAATGCACCGGATTGTTCTTTTAGGTTTGATATCAAGTCGCTTAAAGATATCTAATACTTCCAAGGCCTGAATGCAGCCTGCACCATCATCGTGAGCTCCGCATCCAACGTCCCAGCTATCGAAATGACCGCCAACAACAATTACCTCGTCGGGATAAGTTGAGCCTTTTATTTCTCCTATAACATTAAATGATTTTGCATCAGGAAGTGTTTTGCAATTGAGTATCATCTTTAATTTCAGGTTTGGATCTTTTTTAAGCGCTTCGCTCAGAAAATCAGCATCGAGATATCCAAGTGCTGCTGCCGGAATTTTAGGAATTGTGTCAGAATAGTTAGTCAAACCGGTGTGAGGTGCATTATCAAATTTAGTTGTTACAGATCTGATCAAAACGCCGGCTGCACCATACCTGGCGGCATAAATTGCTCCGACAGAACGCTGGTCGACAGCATTGCCATAACCTGAAAATGTGTTAACAGAACCCTGGTCGATGGGTCTGCTGAAAAAAACGATTTTATTTTTAACCTGTTCTTTTTTTTCAGAAAGCTCTGAGAAATTTTTTATCTCAATTACCTGTGCAGTGATACCTGTGGTTGGAGTCGGAACGCTGCCGCCAAGAGCAAGTATATTCAAATGCTTTTGACTGAATGAGCCTGAAGTAATAACTGCAGTTTCATTTTTCCCACGCTCCCAGTAAGGAACCATAACAGGCTGAAGCCAAACACTGTCGAGATTAAGTTTTTCCATCTTTTCTTTTGCCCATTCGATTGCACGAAGTGAGTTTTTTGAACCGCTTAATCTTGGTCCTTTTTCACATAACTCTTTAAGCCATTCGTATCCTTTTCTTTCACGAAGAGCACTCTTGATAATTTGATCAGCGAGAAGATAATATTGAGCAAATTTTTCAGCAGGTAAATTCTGAGAAAATAAATACTGGTTAACGTTCAGGATAAATAACAGTGCGAACAAGAAATTGAAAAATAAATTTCTGCGAAAAGAATTATAGGTTAAGTTGCTCATATTGCAGCCGCATATTTATTTTGAAAATAAAAGAATGAAAAATAAAATCAAAGTAACATTTATTTGCTCGTGAAGTAAAAGATTTTGAAATTGCCAATGCAATAATGAGGAATTCAGAAATGAATGAAAAGAGCAAGTATTATATTGAAAAGCTTCAATTGAAGCCGCACCCGGAGGGTGGATATTATTGTGAGACATATCGCTCAGAGGAAAAACTTTCACCTTCTGCGCTTCCGGATAGATATGAAGGAGAAAGATGCTGGTCAACTGCAATTTATTTCCTGATAGACGGCGGGCAAAAATCTACTTTTCATAAACTGAAGTCTGATGAAATCTGGCATTATTATGACGGATCATCAGTCAGGGTTTATCTGATTGATGAAAAAGGAAAACTTCAGGTAAAGTTTCTGGGTCAAAACATTGATGAAGGTGAAAATTTTCAGGTAGTAATAAGATCGGGATTGTGGTTTGCTGCCGAAGTTATCGATAAAGATTCATTTTCTTTGTATGGATGTACGGTTTCACCGGGATTTGAATTTCAGGATTTTCAGCTGGGAAAACGAAGCCAGCTAATCAGGGAATTCCCTCATTTGACTGAACTGATTATAAGGTTTACAAATCCGGGTGAGTGATTAAATTTTACCTTAGAACTTTAGATTTGATAATCTAATTTTCCGGTGTATCTGTTACAAACTGAATATTTGGTTGAAATTATCTTAATATTTTTCTAATTTTTTCAACCAAAAAATAAAACAGGAGTCATATCGCTCATTTCTACGATCTTAAAAGTTAAACGTTCCTATTAAGGTTACTAATCAAATCGATAAATAGTCATCTTGTAAAAGAAATTGTCCGCATAACTGCATTCACGGCGGTATTTTTTTATGCGGTTTCAAACCTTGCGTTCTGGTACCCATATGAGTCTCAGGTTAATGAAACTCTCCTTTTCCAGGCGGTGTATGGATACCTTTATCAAAGAACTACACCCGAACCCCCGCTCGAAAGAAATCAGCCATCAAATGAAGATCAATCGGTTCATTTTGATGAGGAAAAACAAATCGGTTTTAGTCTCCGGGATTTGCTGGATCAACAGTTACTAAAGCCAGATTTACCTGATTCCTCAAATCAACTATTGAATTCTGTCACTAATCCTGACTCGCTGAATCCTTTCCAGAATTCTCTACTTGTGAAAAAAGACTCGATAAAGGCAGATACTGTTAAAGTGGATACAATGGCAATCGATTCAACGGCAAGATTGAAATACTTCAGATATCAAAGAACAGATGATCCATTTGTAAGATTAAAGAAAAAGAAAGAATCAAAATTTTTTGTTCAGCCTTCTGAAAACCTCAGAGTAAGAACAATTGAAATTGACTCGACCGGAAAGTATGTAGAGATCAGGGAAAAAACCGCCGGGCAGGAAACAAAGATTTTACTAAGGGTTTCGCTTGAAGATTACATTGAAGCAAGGCTTGCAGCTGAAGAACGTAAAGGATGGGAATCAGTTGGATATGCCTATGAAATGAAGGCTTTGAAAAAAGGATTGGGAGACATAATTAAAGATATTACGGATTTTGAAATTCCATTGCCGAGCGTTGGTGTGCTCAGCATTTTTGGTCCTCCGAAAATAAGTTTAAAAATCGGCGGTGCGGTTCAGATTCACGGTGCGTGGCGAAGTGAAACAACCGAAGGAGTAACTGCTTCAAGATTGGGTAATACAAGGAATGAACCTGATTTCAAGCAGCAGGTACAGATAAATGTTAATGGTACAATCGGTGATAAGCTGAACATAACTGCCGACTGGAATACAGAAAGAACTTTTGAATATGAAAACCAGCTGAAGATAAAGTACACCGGTTACGAAGATGAAATAATTCAAAGTATTGAAGCAGGTAACGTATCGCTTCAAACATCGCCGCTGGTTGGCGGAAGCGAAGCTCTGTTCGGAATTAAAGCTCAGTTTAAAATGGGTCCTTTCACGCTTACAACTCTTGCAAGCCAGAAGAAAGGTGAAGTAAAAGAAGTAAGCGTATCCAGCGGTTCAACTTCACAGACTTTCAGCATACGTGCTTACCAGTATTCAAAGAATCACTACTTTATAGATAGTGTTTATGCAGATACTTCGGCTCAGTTTAATTTCTTCAAAAAATATTACGAGAGTTCGGGAAGTTTGATTGATCCAAGATACAGAATAACGGACATTGAAGTTTGGAAGTCAATAAACGTTTCGACAATTGACCGGTCAAAAGAAAGATTTGCAAATGCTTATATCAATCTCGATCCCCGTGTTCAACCTGATCTTAAATACGATCCAAGTTTAAGAGTTCCGCTTACAAATCCGATTCCGGGTCAGCAGGAAACGGGTAGGTTTTTACTTATGACAAGAGACGTTGATTACACGCTTCATCCGGAAACAGGATTTATTACTTTTAATACTAATATTAACGAATCCGATATTATCGCCGTTGCATACCGGGTTGAAAATGATCCCGGTACAAGATCCGACGATTTGTTTTATGGAGAATTTATCAACTCAGCAGGTACAGACACGTTTCTTGTACTAAAGCTGGTTAAACCAAAAAACCTTCAGCCGGGTGGTACTTTTGCAAAAGCCTGGAAGCTTCAACTAAAAAACATTTATCCAATTGGCGGAAGAAATGTTAAGAAAGAAGGATTCGAGTTCAATATTAAATATGAAATCGAAGGACAGGAACCAGTAACTGAATTTCCGACTCCGGGAGGAAATATCAGACTTCTGAATGCATTTGCCCTTGACAATCTTGATGCAAGCGGAAATTCTCAGCCCAGTGGTGATGGTGTTTTTGATTTCAGAGCCGGCTTGACAATCATCCCGGAAACAGGTGAAATTATCTTCCCGGTGCTTCAGCCCTTTGGCAGAAATTTGCCCGGCACATTGCCAGATTCAATTGCATACAACCAGGTTTATGATACAACCGAAACTGCAGCACGCCAGAATAAACTCAGGGATAAATGGCTGATGGAAGGAAAATATTCGGGTGATGTTTCTTCCATTTACCAACTTGGATTTAATGTAGTCGAAAATTCAGTTAAAGTAAGGTTAAATAACAGAGAACTTACACCCGGAGTTGATTATGTCGTCGACTACAATATCGGTCAGTTAACAATAAGAAATGATGCCGCACTGGTGCCCGGTGCAGATTTGAAAATCACCTACGAACAAAATGACCTCTTTCAGCTTGCCTCAAAAACATTACTTGGGGCAAGAGGTCTTTTTGAATTTTCGAAAAAAACAAAACTTGGTTTTTCTGTTCTAAATCTTAATCAACAAACATTAAGCGATAAGGTTAGGATTGGTGAAGAACCTTTAAGCAACACAATTTACGGATTGGACTTCAGCACACAAGCAGATTTACCATTTCTTACCAGGCTTCTTGATAATGTGATTTCAACCCGGGAGATGTCTTCATTTACAATCGGCGGAGAATATGCTTACATCGACCCCGATCCGAATACAAAGAAGAGTAATATTGCTTCAGATCAGGGCAAGAGTATCGCTTACATTGATGATTTTGAAGGTGCAAAAAGAATTATTCCTCTTGGGGTTGGTTACACCGGGTGGAGAGATCTTTCTCCGCCGGATTCGCTTCCGTTTCTTCAGGGTCTGAATAAATCCCAGAAAATGGATTTTAAAGGAAAGAGTATTTGGTACACTATTGCTCCATCGGATGTTTTGGTTAACGATATTTTTGGCGACAGAAAAAGAGTTGCAAAAGCTGATCAGCAGGTTACTGTGATGGATTATGTATTTCTTCCTGATACACCGGGAACATTCAATTACAATTCAAACCTGATCGACCGTAAAAAAAACTGGGGCGGTATAATGAAAATTCTTTCTTCTACTGCGAATAATCTTGTTGAAGAAAATATTGAATTCATTGAGTTCTGGTTGAAAATCAATCAGGCGCCTCAGGATGCAAAAATTTATATCGACCTTGGAAGAATCAGCGAAGATGTTATTCCAAACGATAAGCTTGACACTGAAGATAAGGATTTTAATGATGCTATTGATGTGAATGGAACTGAAGATACGGGATTGGACGGAATCCGCGATCCGGAAGAGCGTTCACTTTTCGGAAGCAGCAAAAACGATCCCAGCGGCGATAATTTCTTTTTCCAGAATTTAGGTTCAATTGATCCTTACGATTATTTTACAATCAATGGAACAGAAGGTAATGCCGTTTCAACTGATCTCGGGAGATACCCGGATACAGAGGATTTAAACAAGAACGGAACACTTGATCTTGTTAACAGCTATTTCAGGTATGAAGTGCCTCTTGATACAAACCGGCTCACAAATCCATTCATTCAGGGCGGCGGCTTTACTCCTGAAGGCTGGTACCTGTATCGTGTCCCTCTGAAAGAAGCCTCACTTCAAATAGGTAATCCTTCATTTTCAAACGTTGAATACATAAGAGTTTTTGTTAACGGAGTTGAAAATATTTTCCATGTCCGAATTGCCGAGTTTAATCTTGTTGGCAACCAATGGGAAAAAGTAATTAAAGAAGATTCGATTCTTTCAGTTTCAACAATAAGTTTTGAAGATAATCCTGAATACACTTTACCACCAGGAATATCGCAGGAAAGAGACAGATCGAGACCTGACGAAGAAGTTTACAGGAATGAGCAGTCGCTTAATCTGATTATTAATTCTTTACCACAGGGAGAATTCAGAGAAGCAATAAAATATTTGCCCCGCTCGCTTGATGTATTCAATTATAAAGAGATGAAACTTTTCATTCACGGCGATAAATTTACTGGCGATGGATCGGTTTCAACTGAAGATACATTAAATCCGCGTGCTGAAATATTTTTCAGATTTGGTGGTGATACACTGAATTATTATGAATACCGTCAGCCTATTCGTCCTGACTGGAATGATATCAGTATTTCATTCAGTGAATTAACTGCAATCAAGCAGCGAAGGGGAGATTCGATCAATGTGATTTTTAAAGTTCCTGTTCCCGGAAGACCCGGGCATTTCTATATAGTTAAAGGAAATCCAACACTGACTGCGGTGAAATTTTTATCTGTGGGGATTTTCAATATTAACGATGCAAATCATATCGGGCCTGTTTCGGGTCAGGTTTGGATAAACGAGCTCAGAGTAATTGGGGCTGACGATTCGCCCGGCTGGGCTTTCAGTGTTTCATCATCATTCAAATTTGCTGACCTGATGACAGTAAATCTGAATCTCAGTCAAACTAATCCATATTTTCATAAGCTTTCAGACAGATTTGGCTCAAGAGTGGAAAGCCGGAATTGGGGCATAAGCACAGATCTCGATATAATGAAACTTCTGCCCATAAATTTTCCTGAAAGCAGCTTTAAACTAAATTACTCACATACCGAAAGCGTTGGTAAACCACTTTATGTTCCCGGGACAGATATCAGGGTTGATGAAGCCGTGCAGCAGCTTCAAGAAGCTCAAAGTGATACCGGTAAAAATAAAATCAGAACCAATCCCGAAGATTTCAGAGCTGAAACTCAAACTGTGAATGTTTCAGATACCTGGACTCTTTCAAATATTAAAATTAAAATTCCGACAACTTTATGGTACATCCGCGATACGTTTAATGCTTTGTCATTTGGCTTCAACTATAATAAAACTTTCAGCAGAAGCCCTACTGTATTAAATAACAAAACGTGGGTTTGGAATGCAACTGTAAACTATGGTTTGAACTTTAGTCCCGATTATTTCTTTGAGCCTGTAAAAATTCCTGTGCTTGGAACAATCTTCGCTTTACTTAAGGATTATTCCAATACGAAAGTATATTTTACTCCGCAAAACATTTCATTAAATGTTACCGCAAGAAGAAACCGGAATTCAAATGTTACAAGACCGAGGGGAATTGCACCGAGCCAGGAAGTTATCTCCAGAGATTTCATGACAACCAGAGGCTTTACTTTAAACTGGAAGATGACCGAAGGAGGCATTATTAATTTGACAACAAATTATAATGTTAACATAAGTTCATCACTGCTTTATCTTGAAACTGATGCCTCAGGTCAGCAAAGGCCTGAGAGTGAGATCTGGAAAGATATTTTTTCAAGAGTGTTTTTCGGAACAGACTACCGGTATCAGCAATCGATTGATTTCAGAACTGCACCAAGAATTCCTTCTATCTGGGATATCAATAAATTCTTTTCTGTAAATGCTTCTTACTCTGCATCATACCAGTGGAATTTTGATTTCAATCAGCCGGAGCTTGGAAGGAGTGCAGGTTATTCATCAAAGTCAACTCTTGGATTAACACTTCGATTAAAAGCTTTGATGGATCCATTATTCAAAGAAACCGAGAAGAAAGAAGAGGTGGAGGAACAGAAGCAATTAAAAGAAACGAAGCTTAAACCGAAAACAAAGCGGCGAGGAAGGGACAGGGATCTTGAAGCAGCATTGAATCTCAGTACCGGTGAAAACAAGAATCAGCTTCCCGGACAGTTAATCGAGGAGGTTGATTCACTTAATGTTCAAACTACGGGAAAGAAATCCAGCTTAACGATGGCGCTGTCATTTTTAAAGAGTGTAGCCAAAACTATTTTCTTTGATTATGAAAACATCAATTTCAATTTCACTAACGATAACTCACTTTCTAAATCAGGTATTGCTGGCCAGGGAACAGGATTTTATAATTTCTGGGGGTTAGTGTTTAACGAAAGTAATGGTCCTTCGCGCGGATTTATGCTTGGCATTAGTAATAATGTCGGGCGAAGAGCTCCGAATGCAAACCTCAGCGATGTATTTTCACAAAAGAATAATCTTGAGTTTCGTACGTCCAGACCTTTGTGGGAAGGAGCAAAAATTGATCTTAACTGGAAGGTTGGTTGGTCTTTGAATAAAAATACAACACTTACATCGGATGAATTCGGAAACGTTTCGGTTACGAACATAACATCAACCGGTAATATATCGCGATCCTTTTTTACTATGCCCCCGGTTTTATTCCTAAGTGTTTTCAAGAGCGGAATAAAGAGAGTTAGCGAACTTTATAATCCGGAATCGGAGAATGCCCAGGAAAATTTATCAGCGGCGTTTATCGAAGGATTCGAAAGTTTTCCTCTGCTTTCAAAATTTGGTTTTCTCTCTGACGTGGCAAAGTATATTCCAAGGCCAAACTGGCGAATCAACTGGGATGGGCTTGAAAAATTGTTCATCTTTAAAGCGTTTGCTAAAAAGGTTTCACTCGATCACTCGTACAGTTCAAATTATACTGAAGGGTGGAAAATTAATCCTGATGGTGTGCAGGAGATTCAAACGCAAAAAATTGATTATGGTTTTCAACCTCTGGTTGGTTTGAATTTCACTTTTGGTCAGCTCTGGGGAGGAAATTTAACAAGCAACTTCAAGTATTCCACTAAAACAAGCTTTGATCTTGGAGTAACTACTAAAAATATTACCGAAACTTTTTCAAGGGAAATAGGAATTACCGCCGGTTATACAAAACAGGGATTTGAAATCCCATTATTCGGTGTAGCACTGAAGAATGATATTGAATTCAGTTTCTCTTACTCAAGCTCGCAAAACTCTGTTGTCAGATATGAAATGAATAATTTCACCGAAGAAGGAATTCCTCAGGATGGAACGACCCGTACAACAATTGAACCCCGGATCAAATACACTATCAGTTCTAAAGTTCAGCTATCAATATTTTATAAAAGGTCAAGTGTTGAACCGGAGGGTGCTGCCAGAATTCCACCCACAACTACGAACGAAGCCGGGCTTGATGTTAATATAACTATTCAGTAACATCACATTGAATCGGTTACTTGATTTAATAAAGTTATGATCCGTTTTTTTTGAACTGTTTTTTTACAACTTTAAATAGATAAGAATGAATTATCTGAAATGGAATAATAAGAATGCCTAATAAGAAAATTCTCTGGATAGATGATGAAATAGAATTGCTGAGATCTCACATTATTTTTCTCTCCGAAAAAGGATACATAGTAGATACAGTAACTAATGGAGAAGATGCGATTAATGCAGTTCAGGAAAGTGATTTCGATCTGATTTTACTTGATGAAATGATGGCTGGAATGGGCGGGCTTGAAACACTTGCAAAGCTTAAAGAAATAAACCAGTCAATCCCCGTGGTAATGATAACCAAAAGCGAAGAAGAATCTTTAATGGATGAAGCAATCGGTGGAAAGATTGCTGACTATTTGACCAAGCCGGTAAATCCAAGTCAGATACTGCTCGTTTGCAAAAAAATTCTTGAAGCTAAAAGAATTACCGGTCAGTACGCTGCGAAAGATTATTTGCAGGACTTTAATCAAATCTCGCAGTCAATGTTGAGTAACCCCGGATTTGGCGACTGGATTGATATTTATCTCAAGATTGTAAACTGGGATCTTGAACTTGATCTTCATCCCGATCTCGGACTAAGAGATACTCTGAATGATCAGAAAAAGGAAGCAAACAAAGAATTTTCAAAATTTGTTGAGAAAAATTATAAGCACTGGATTAATAATGTTGGTGCGCCCGATACTCCAACTCTTTCAACAGAAATAGTTCAAAAATATGTTTTAGATTATTTGCGGGATGATAACAGTTCAATATTCTTTTTTGTGCTCGACTGTTTAAGGCTTGACCAATGGATAATAATGGAAAAGCACTTAAATGATTTTTTCAGAATTAATAAAGACTACTATTACTCTATTCTGCCTACTGCAACTCCTTATGCGCGTAATGCTCTTTTCAGCGGATTGTTCCCGGTTGAGATAGAAAAATATTATCCTGAACTTTGGACTACCGGAAAAGAGGAAGATGAACGAAGCATGAATAAGTATGAAAAAGAACTACTTCAGCAGTTGATTGAGCGAAGAAGAATTAAGCTAAGGAATGAAATAAAATATATTAAGATAATTGATCCTGATGTCGGTAGAAATTTTGAGCAGAATATTCACTCTTTTCAGAATAATCATTTAACAGCCGTAGTGGTTAATTTTCTGGATATGATTGCCCACGGAAGATCTGATTCTGATTTGCTGAAAGAAATTGCCCCGGACGAGGCGGCATACCGTTCACTTACAAATAGCTGGTTTATGCACTCATCATTGTTTTCAACGCTTAAGTCGATTGCAAAATTCAGGAATGCTAAGATTATAATTACAACAGATCACGGAAGTATCAGGGCTTTGAGGGGAGCTAAGGTTCTTGGTGACAGGGAAGCATCAACTAATCTCAGGTTTAAGTACGGAAGAAATCTTAAGGTTGATGAAAAGAATGCAGTGTATATAAAAAATCCTCTTGAGTATAAACTTCCCAAAAGAGGAGTTACGATCAGCTATATAATTTCAAAAGAAGATTATTATTTTGTTTATCCAACTGACTATCATAAGTACCTGACTTATTATAAAGATACTTTTCAGCATGGGGGAATTTCAATGGAGGAAATGATATTACCAGTAATTATTCTTGAGCCAAAGTAATTTGAAGCTCCCATTTTCTAAAATCGCCGGCACAGAGTCTGAAACTGCCGGCATAGCCCATAGCTTTTCAAAGATTATAAAAGCTGGGGATGTAATTTCCTTAAATGGCAATCTCGGAGCAGGTAAGACTTTTTTCATTAAAAGAGTTGCTGAGGAGTTTAATGCCGGTGATGTGAATAGCCCCACTTTTGCACTTGTAAATGAATATGAAGGTATAATTCACATTAATCATTTTGATTTTTACAGAATTAATTCAGTGCAGGAATTATATGACATTGGTTTTAATGATTACTTAAACAATACAGATTCAATTTCATTCATCGAGTGGGGGAATTTATTTCCGGAAATTCTACCAAAACGCAGATATGAAATAGATATAATCATTCTTGAAGGTTCAAAAAGGAAAATAGAAATCGTAAAATATGAATAACGAGCTGCCGATACTGTCGATTGAAACTACCGGGATTGTGTGTTCAGCATGCATCTATTTTTCGGAGGAAAAATTTTATGAAATGTCGGTCTCATTGAAGAACTCGCACTCTGAGAAAGTTTTTGAAATAATTGAAAAGATACTCACTACAAGCAAGTTGAATTTGAAAGAACTTGGTGCAATTGCTGTCTCTTCAGGCCCGGGTTCATTCACAGGTCTTCGGATCGGAATGTCTGCAGCAAAGGGAATTGCTGTAGGTGCAGGATTGAAAATAATTCCCGTTCCTACTTTTAATGCCATTGCTTTTCAGGTTTCGGAAATATTACCTGTGAATACTCAGTTTGTGATTGCTAATAAAGTGAATAAAGATGAACTATATTTCGCTAAGTTTAAAATTATACCTGAAGGTTTTATATTTACAGAAGAGTTAAAAATCATAAATGCCACAGTAGCAGAAGAATATTCAGAAGGATGTTTGAAATTCGGTAATTATTTTGGAAACAAATTTTCTACACCCTCAGCGATGTTTGTTGCAAAATGGGCAGAAAAATTTGGCCGGAATTTGGCAATTTCAGATTTTGATTACCTCGAACCTCTTTATTTAAAGAACTTTGTAATAAAGGAAAAGAAATATGATTAAAAACCTGTTGATAATAATTTTATTTACGCCCTTTATTGCGTGCGCACAGCTTATTGAACCCAGGTTAGTAGTTCAACAAAGTGAATACGACTTCGGAGATGTAAAAGAGGGAGAAAGCGTTTCGCATGTTTTTGTTTTAACAAACAGCGGCGGTGATCTGCTTAAAATTACCGGTGTTCAATCATCTTGTGGTTGTACTGCTGCCAATCCTGAAAAGAAAGAATTAGGGCCCGGTGAATCGACAAATATTAAAGTTACATTCAATACAAAAGGTAGAAGAGGCGTCCAAACAAAATTTGTAACCATAACTACCAACGATGCTAATAATCCAGAAGTAAAATTAAAAATTACCTGCAATGTTGTTGTACCTGTTTCAGATAATGCAAATGTGCCGCAGCTTTATTTGCCTGAAACTCAGCATGACTTTGGTGTTGTACCTGAAGGAAAAGTGGTGGATTATATCTTTAAAATGAAAAATACCGGTTCGGTCAATCTTAAAATAAAGGACATAAAAACTTCCTGCGGTTGTACTGCAGCATTAATCAGCAGCGATGAATTGAAGCCCGGGGAAGAAGGAACACTTAAAGTTCAATTAGATACTGCGAAGCGAAACGGTAGAATGAGCAGAACAATAACTATAACTTCTAATGATCCGAGGGAATCAGTAAAAGTACTAACTATTTATGCAGATGTTCAGAAAGGTCAATAAAGATGCCCTGGTTTAAAAGATCAAAGCAAAATATTTCTCCGGATTCACAAAAAAAAGATTTACCGGATGGGATGTGGGAAAAGTGTCCGAGTTGTAACGAAATCATTCATAAAAAACAGCTTGAAGCAAATCTATGGACCTGTCTGAAGTGCGATTATCATTTCAGGATAGGAAGCGGCGAATATATCGGTATTTTACTCGATGCGGGTACGTTCAAAGAAATGGATAAAAAGATGCGATCGGCCGATCCACTTGATTTTGAAGACACAAAGAAATACACAAAGAGAATAGCAGAGACTATAAAAAAACTTGGCTTGTTTGATGCCGTCAGAACAGGTACCGGAAAAATTAACGGAACTGAAATTGCATTTGCTTGTATGGATTTCCAATTCATTGGCGGAAGTATGGGTTCAGTAGTTGGAGAAAAAATAGCCAGAGTGATTGACAAAGCTTATAAAGAAAAAATACCACTTGTTATTATTTCAGCCAGCGGTGGTGCAAGAATGATGGAGGGAGCTTTTTCTCTAATGCAGCTTGCAAAAACTTCGTCAAGACTCGCCCGGCTTGCAGAAGCAAAAATTCCCTATATCTCAGTTATGACTGATCCAACCACAGGCGGTACTACTGCAAGTTATGCTATGCTTGGAGATGTTCATATTGCCGAACCAAAAGCACTCATCGGATTTGCAGGACCACGAGTAATTCGACAGGCAGTTGGTAAAGATTTACCGCCGGGCTTTCAGCGTTCTGAATTTTTACTGGATCAGGGTTTTGTCGATATAATTTCTCACAGAAAGGATTTGAAGAGTACAATTTCAAAAGTTATAAATTTGCTTTCTTAACAGATCGGCTGATTATTTTTATTCCTTGGCTGTATTTAAGTCGAAAATTGATTTTATTCCATAATGTACAAGGCCGCGTTCAAATTTATAATCAAAATTTAAATACTTTAGAATCTTTTCTGAATTTCCTCCGGTTACATAAATAAAAATCTTTTCAGCTCCCTTTTTTTTCTTGAGTATGTTCACAACCTTTTCGATCATACCAAGATGAGTATTCATTATTCCTGCAGCCACAGATTCTTTTAGGTTTTTTCCAATGTATCCGACATAATTTTCTGCAGTGATATTAACTTTGGAAGGTTGAAAACTTTTAATAGTCTTAAACATCAAACCAATACCAGGGGTAATTGTACATCCCTTAAAGATATTGGGGTACTTGATAAGACTTAATGTTGTAGTGGTCCCGAAATCAACAACTATTATATAATTTTTCCTGTCAAGAAATTCCTTCTCGTATTTTTTCCTGAAAAGATAAAATGCCCCTTCCGCTGCGCAGATTCGGTCGATTCCCAAAAGCAAAGGTGTTTGATAAACAATCTGAAGGTTATACTTATTTTCGGGAGTAACAAGAAAAGGATTAATGTTGTAAGTGTCTCTTAAAAATCTGGCAAGTTTTTCGGATTCAGACTGTTCTACAGAAGAAATTGCAGCTCCAGTTATACCATTGTCATCAATTATTTCAGAGCACTCTTCCAAATCGTTGTAAACTTCAAAAGCAATCAATTTGTCACCTTTGAATCTGCCAAGCTTGATTGTTGAATGTCCAATATCAAAAACCAGAAATGTCATGTTACTGATATATCTCCAAAATGTATTTCCTCAACCTTGCTGCCATTACGTAATAATAAGAATCCATCTTCGCTGATGTCGGTAAAAATTCCATACCTGATTTTATCATCTTCAGTTACTGCAATTCTTTTTCCGATCATTCTGCATCTTTCTCTCCACTCTGAAGTTATCCACGAAGGATTTGATTTTATTTTAGAAAGAACTTCCTCAAAGCAGTTTAAATATTCAGCAAGTACTTTTTCCCGTTCAACATTTTCATCAACTTCGATTTTTATTGACGTAGGTTCAATACGAAAATCACCCTGGAAATGAGCTTGATTCACATTAAGCCCAACCCCGACAATTAATTTTTCAAGCGAACTGCCCTTAGAAGTTGATTCGATTAATATTCCACAGATTTTACGATTGTCTATGAGAATATCGTTGGGCCATTTTAATTCGGGGTGGAGCTGGTACAGATTCTCGAGAGACAGAGCCACACATAAGCTAGAGGCTAAATTAATCAATTGATGATTTTTCAGAATAATTTTTTTTTCGGTTAAAAGAATTGAAAATGTAAGGTTTAGTCCTCTGGCACTCAACCAGACTCTGTCTTTTCTTCCTTTTCCTTCGGTTTGCTTTTCAGCTAAAACGACTGTTCCGTTATCATATTTTTCGTTGGAAGATGAAAGGAATCTGTTTGTGGAATCAATTTCCTCAATATAGATGAAATTCCGCCCAATAAAATCTGTTTCGAGTTTGATATCAAAACTCTCAAAATTAAAAGCCTTATCCATATAACCTCTATTACAAAAATATGAAAAAAAAGAGTTGAAACTATTTTTTTATCACTGCTTTAACTGAAATTTGTATTATGCATATTTGACTAAATACATAAGATATTACGACATTGTGGCATAATGTCTGACAATGAAATTCTTGTGACTAGAAATAAATAAATCCTGTAACTGGTAAAATATAATAAGTTACAGGCTTTACCTATAGATGGCATATTGATTGTAATATTAGTATGTTTTTAATAAAACACTAAAATTCACAAAAACGAAGTTAACAGGAGAAAATAATGAGTAAGATCATAGGAATTGATTTAGGTACTACAAACTCTTGCGTTGCGGTTATGGAAGGGAATGACCCGGTAGTAATCCCAAACTCAGAGGGCGGAAGAACAACCCCTTCTGTTGTTGCATTCACAAAATCAGGAGAAAGACTTGTAGGTCAGCCGGCTAAACGTCAGGCAATTACAAACCCGAAGAATACAATCTTTTCAATAAAAAGATTTATGGGCAGGTTTATCTCTGAAGTTGGGAGGGAAACACAGGAAGTTCCTTATGAAGTGGTTGAAGGTGAAAATCGTTCAGCAAGAGTTAAGATTTCTGACAGAATTTATTCACCGCCCGAAATCAGTGCAATGATTCTTCAGAAAATGAAAAAAACTGCTGAAGAATATTTGGGTCAGGATGTTACTGAAGCAGTAATTACTGTGCCTGCTTATTTTAATGATGCACAGAGACAGGCAACTAAAGACGCTGGTGAAATCGCCGGATTAAAAGTCCGAAGAATTATCAACGAACCAACTGCAGCAGCTCTTGCATATGGACTGGATAAAAAAAATAAAGATGAATTGGTTGCTGTGTATGATTTAGGTGGTGGTACATTTGATATTTCAATTCTTCAGCTTGGAGATGGAGTTTTTGAAGTTAAATCTACTAATGGTGATACACATCTCGGAGGTGATGACTTTGATCAGCGGGTTATTGACTATCTCGCCGATGAATTCAAAAGAATGGAAGGAATTGATTTAAGAAAAGATGCAATGGCGCTTCAAAGATTGAAAGAAGCTGCAGAAAAAGCTAAGATTGAATTATCATCTTCTTCGTCAACTGATATTAATTTACCTTTTATTACTGCCACTAACGAAGGTCCGAAACATTTGAACATCAATCTTTCAAGAGCAAAGTTTGAGCAATTGATTGATGATCTTGTTCAACGAACCAAGGTTCCTTGCGAACAAGCAATGAAAGATGCCGGTGTTGTACCTTCACAGATTGATGAAGTAATACTTGTAGGCGGCTCTACAAGAATTCCTATGGTTCAGGAATTGGTGAAGAAAATCTTCGGCAAAGACCCTCATAAAGGTGTAAATCCTGATGAAGTAGTTGCAGTGGGTGCTGCAATTCAGGGCGGAGTTCTTGCAGGCGACGTTAAAGATGTTCTGCTGCTCGATGTTACCCCATTGTCTTTAGGAATTGAAACTCTTGGCGGGGTTATGACAAAACTGATTGAAGCAAATACTACAATTCCCACAAAGAAAAGTGAAGTATTTTCAACCGCTGCCGATAACCAAACTTCTGTTGAAATCCATATTCTTCAGGGCGAAAGGCCAATGGCATCAGATAACAGAACCCTTGGAAGATTTCATCTTGATGGAATTCCACCTGCACCAAGAGGAATACCCCAAATTGAAGTAACTTTTGATATTGACGCTAACGGAATTATGCATGTCAATGCTAAAGATAAAGCTACAGGCAAAGAACAAAGTATACGAATAACCTCATCAAGTGGTTTGAGCAGTGATGAAATTGAAAAAATGAAGCGAGATGCAAAAGAACATGCTGCCGAGGATAAAATGAAAAAGGAATCAGTTGATGCAAAAAACCAGGCTGATAGTTTGGTATTCCAAACCAAGAAACAAATTGAAGAGTTGAAGGATAAAATTTCACCTGAAGCCAAATCCCGTCTTGAATCCGAAATAAAGAATGTTGAGGAAGCAATTGCTTCAGGAAATACTGAAAGAATAAAAAATTCAACTGAATCTTTGAGCAAAGCATGGAACGAAATTGCTGCGCAGATGTACTCTCAAACCGGCTCGGCGCAAGGTCAACAACAGCAAGCACCTAAAGAGGAAAAGAAATCTGATAAGGACGAAGTTCAGGATGCTTCTTATGAGGTAGTTGACGACGACAAAGATAAGTAAATCAATTAAGCTGTTAATTAAAATCGAAGCCCGCATTTTGTTGCGGGCTTTTTATTTTAAATATTGTATTTAATAATTAAATCAGAATACTTATTTTTTACTACCATTTAGTAAGACAAAACTGAAAGTGAATCTGAACATTAAATGACGCATGTCGAAAAAAAACATCGCATCATCTTTATAGATCTGATGCGTGCATTTGCTGTTTTACAAATGGTACAGGGGCATACTGTTGATGCTTTGCTTGCTGACAGTTTCAGAGATACATCATACCCGGTTTACGCAGTCTGGCATTTTATGCGGGGAATGACAGCTCCGATCTTTATGTTTACTTCGGGTATTGTTTTTACTTACTTATTCAGACTTGTGAACAGACCATTTTTTTCAAACCCGCGCGTTTTCAAGGGATTTAAAAGATTCCTGCTGCTGGTTTTTCTTGGTTATTTACTTCGCTATCCTACCCCATTCATTATCGATTTCTCAATTGTTACACCGGAAGGATGGCAGATATTTAAAACCGTTGATGTGCTTCATCTAATTGGTTTTTCTTTGCTTATAATTCTGATTTTATCTTTCATTTCTGAAGTAACCAAACTCGGTGATTATTTTACATTCATCTTTTCAGGTTTTTTGATTTTTGGTTTACATCTTTATTTTGAAAAAATAAATTGGTCCGATTTTCTTCCTGATTTTATTTCAGGATATTTTTACACCGGGAATGGATCATTATTCCCAATATTTCCCTGGGCTGGATTTGTGATTCTTGGTGCTGTGCTTGGCAGCTATCTCGCAAAAAATCCTTTGGCATTTCGATCCGCTAAGTTTAGTCAGATGCTTTTAATTTTTGGATTGGGATTTTTAGTTATTGCTCTCTTAGTATTTCTTTATCAGACTTTTATTGGTGTGAATGATCTGTTCTATACCGAAACTGTCAGCGTGATACTATTGCGTTTAGGTTTTGTGCTTTGTTTGAACGCACTTGTGTCATATATTTCATTAAATGTTGAAACCATTCCAAAACTTTTTATTCTTGTCGGAAGAAATACATTGTTAATTTATATCGTTCACCTCGTAATTATTTTTGGAAGCGCCTGGAATCCGGGACTTAGCCTATTCTTTGCAAAAAGTTTCTCTGTCTGGCCGACAGTATTTGCAGCAGTATTTATGTTATTTCTGATGGCGATAATGGTACTTTTACTTGACAGGTACAAAATTAAAAGCAAACAACTGGTAACTTAATTTACCCATAATTGTATATGAGAAAATCCTCTACTACCGATCCTTCCATTAAAGAAGATGAAAAAATTTTCGAACAATCTCTTCGTCCGATTCAGATTAGCGATTTTATGGGACAGCCAAAGATCACAGAAAATTTGAATGTATTTATTACGGCTGCTAAAAAAAGAGCTGAATCGCTTGATCACGTACTTCTCACCGGGCCTCCGGGATTGGGTAAGACAACACTTGCTCATATAATCGCACATGAAATGCAGGTAAAACTAAAGATTACGTCAGGTCCGGTTCTTGAAAAACCGGGTGATCTTGCCGGCTTGCTTACCACACTTGAGGAAAAATCAGTTTTATTCATTGATGAAATACATCGCCTCAGCCCGGTTGTAGAAGAGTATCTTTATTCTGCAATGGAGGATTATAAGCTTGATATTATGATTGACAGCGGTCCTAATGCGCGCAGTATTCAGATCAAACTTCCAAAATATACTTTGATCGGAGCAACAACGCGCGCGGGAATGTTAACCTCTCCGCTTCGAGACAGGTTTGGAATTAAATTCAGATTGGATTATTACACACCCGATATATTAAAGAAGATTGTAATCCGGTCAGCTGGAATCTTAAAAATTAATATTGACGAAGATGCATCATATGAAATTGCGAAACGTGCAAGGGGTACACCAAGAATTTCGAACAGGCTGCTTAAACGTACCCGGGATTTTGCTGATTATGAAAATAAAAAAATGATTGATATCCAAATTGCTAAAAAATCTTTAAACGCTCTTGAAGTTGATGAGTATGGTCTTGATGAAATGGATAAAGAAATTATTTTAACGATAATAGAAAAATATAATGGTGGCCCGGTGGGGCTTGGAACAATTGCTGTTGCAGTAAATGAAGATCCCGGAACAATTGAAGAAGTATATGAACCATTCCTAATTCAGCAAGGTTTTATTCATCGGACTCCCCGCGGCCGCGAAGCAACCGATCTTGCGTATAAACGATTTGAAAAATCAAGAACGAAATCTTCAAACTCAAAATCGTTATTTGATCAATAGATATTTTTCCAGGAGAATTAATGAAAACAATAGCTCAACTAAAAGTTAATTTGATCACAGTGTTATTCTTTTCATTTTTTGGAAGTTTATTTGCTCAGCAGGATTACTTTATTCCAAGAAACATCCAGAAAGCATTTGAAAATAAAACTAGGTCCGTGGATGGAAAGCCCGGTGAAAATTATTGGCAAAATTCATCCGACTATAAAATCAAAGTGCTTATAGATTTGAAAAGTAATCTTCTCAAAGGAAGTGAAAAAATTATTTATTACAATAATAGTCCTGATACATTAAAGAACATTGTAATTCGTACTTATCAGGATTTAACAAAAAAAGGAAATCCCCGAGATTTTACCCTTAATGCTGAATTGATCAACGATGGGGTTATAATTGAAAAGCTTTCTGTTGGAGGTGAACAGGCAGATTTTGAAAGCCAAAATTACGGGCGCTATGGGACAAATATTTTTTATCGTTTATCCAAGCCAATTCTTCCAAAGTCCAGGGTTGATGTTGAGGTCGATTGGAACTTTGAGCTGCCTGAAAATCAACTACCCAGAATGGGAAAGTATGACTCAACAACTTTCTTTATGGCTTATTGGTATCCTCAGATTTCCGTTTATGATGATATTGATGGATGGGATAGATTTGATTACAAAGGTCAGGTTGAAATGTATAATGACTTTGCCAATTTTGATGTTGAAATTTCTGTCCCGAATAATTTCGGTGTTTGGTCGACAGGAATACTGCTCAATCCTGATGAAGTCCTGCTTCCGGAGTTTGTAGAAAAATATAAACTTGCTAATTCATCAGACCAGGTAATTAAAATTATAACTAAGGAGGACTACTCTAAAGGGAAAGTCTTTGCTTCTAATAGTGAATTAAATGTTTGGAAATTCAGAGCTGAATACGTACCCGATTTTGCATTTGCATTTAGTGATCACTATTTGTGGGATGGAGTAAGTTTAATAGTTGATAATGAAAGCGGCAGAAGATCATTTATTTGTGCTGCATACAATGAAAATTCAAAAGATTTTTATGATGTCGCTTTGATTGCAAGAAACACAATCGAGTATTTTTCAAACGAAATGCCCGGAGTTCCATATCCATATCCAACTATGACAGTTTTCAACGGTGCAGGAGGAATGGAATTTCCGATGATAGTCAACGATGGCTCAACATCAAGTTTGATGTCTACAGTAGGATTAACTTCACATGAAATTGCCCACACTTATTTTCCATTTTATATGGGGATAAATGAAAGAAAATATGCCTGGATGGATGAAGGCTGGGCTGTGATGCTGCCATTCGATTTTCAGGAAAGAGCAGTAAAAGATAATGATCCGCGCGGCAGAAATGTTGAAGACTATCAAAACTTTGCAGGAAAGGAAATGGAACTGCCACTGATGATTCCATCAGTAAATTTAATCGGCAACTCATATAGAACTGCAGCATATTCTCGTCCCGGTTTGGCTTATGATTTTCTCAGAGATGCATTGGGAAATGATTTATTTAAAAAATGTCTTCTCGAATTTATCCGCAGGTGGAATGGAAAACATCCCATTCCATACGATTTCTTCAATACGTTCGATGATGTATCAGGAATGGATTTAAACTGGTTTTTTATTCCCTGGTTTTTTGAGAATGGCTATCCTGATTTATCAATAAAGGAAGTTAATGCAGACGGTAAAGTGGTTAAAGTTCTTGTTGAAAAGAAAGGCAGCATTCCTGTTCCGGTTAGTCTGAAATTCCAATTTGAAGATGGCAAAGAAACCAGCATTTATGAGACTGCCAGGATCTGGAGCAGTGGTGAAGATAAATTATGGTTTGAAACCGAAAACAATGGCGATCTGAAAAAAGTTATATTAGGAAGCAAACAAATTCCTGATTCAAACAGAAAAGACAATGAATTTATCCTGAAGTAATCAAAAATAATTATTTCAATAAAGTACGGGTAAGTATTTAATTCCAATCAGCAGTTGAAAAAATTATTCGACTGCTGAATTCTTTTTAAATTTTACCTGGAAGTAATGAATTATCCCCGGGAGGAGAGAAATAAAAATTATCGCAAGTATCACGATTGAAAAATTGTCTTTGATGAGAGGAATATTCCCAAAGAAATATCCACCATAAACAAAAAGTAAAACCCAGAGCATACCGCCAGTGATATTATAAAAAAGAAATTTGGAATAAGTCATTTTTCCCACTCCCGCAACAAATGGAGCGAAAGTTCTAACGATTGGAACAAATCTGGCAATCACAATCGTTTTCCCGCCATACTTTTCATAAAAGTTATGTGTTTTATCGAGGTATTCTTTTTTAAGTATGCGTGGATATTTTTGAAAGAGTTTTTCACCTATGAAATGACCAATCCAGTAATTTGCTGTATCGCCAAGCACAGCTGCTGCAGATAATATTAACACAAGCAAATGAACGTTTAGTTCAGTTATTGCAGAAAGTGCACCCGCTGCAAATAGAAGAGAATCACCAGGCAGAAAGGGCGTAAAAACCAATCCGGTTTCGGCAAATATTATTACAAATAATATCAAGTAAGTTAATAGACCGTACTGAGAGATGAGTTCGGCAAGGTGCTGATCGAGATTCAAAAATAAATCGATTAAGTAGTTTATAAATTCCATACGTTAAATTTTGAGGATGAGTAATAAAATGTCTTCAATATAATCCCGATTCACCGAAAGTCTCGCCTAAATGATATGCAGCAAAAATTGCAATGGTAGTTGTTATCACCCTCGCAATTAAAGCAGATGGTGCTTACCCCGCTAATCACAGGAGAAACGAGAAAAAGCAAAGATGGAAGAGAGGCGGATAAAAAGATTAATTTCCTTCTTTTGTAAACAAACTGACTAAGGAATCTGTTGACAATTTCGCTGAAGATTAATCCTTCATATGTGAAAAGAATCAATCTTCCTCCACCTTTTTCGTCCTTCAATTCAGGCACCCTGACTACTATCTTGATACTTTTTCATTTTTTGTCTTGAGGAGTATTAAGAACCTTGATAAAAAATTTAATTGTGAAAAATGATATTACGAACCACGAAATAAGCATCATAATTATTGCAGAAGTTGTCAATTTGCACCTCTGATTTTGGTTGAATTTTTCTTTTTCCATGCTTTATAAACCAGGAAGCTAAACCCAAAGAATGTGAGAAGTAATAAAACTCTGGTTGCATCCTTAACAAATTCACGAGTAGGTTCGCCATTTTCAAACCAAACGTATTTGTCAATTCCAACGTGGAAGATTACACCGATAACACTGTCAGTTGCAAAAGGCCAGCCTTTGCCGCTAAAAAGATAATTTATTGCAGTTAGCCAATCCGTACTTGGTTTAATTACTGCACCGACAAAAACCAGAAGGATAAAAATCGGGGTTACGTATTTGATAACGAACTTGAAAATATTAGGTACGGTAATATCGGCACCGTCAGTAATTTCTTTCCATCCCTTATCAATTCCGAAAATGTAGGCAAACACAAGTGATTCTAATAATGCGAAAGTTACAAGCGAGAAAGTACCTGTCCAGAAGTCGAATTCATCAAAGGAACCACCCGGATAAAGCCAGACGCAAATAAACCCTAGTAAGAAAGTAGCCAAACCAAATAGAATTGCACTTCTCTGACGAGAAATTTTATACTCATCATTCATAAAAGCCATCAAGGGTTGACCCATAGCCATCGAAGATGTGATTCCTGCGAAAAACAATAGGCCAAACCACATTGCTCCAGCAATCGGCGCGAACCAACCCCAATTGTTGAACAAAGTTGGCAAGGTTAAAAAGCCAAGAGCAAATCCGCTTCCGCCAGCAGTGGATTCCTGAACAGCGGCTAAACCTAAATAAGCGGTTGCAATGGGAATTAAGATAGAACCTCCGAGAAGCACTTCAACAAATTCATTCATCCATCCTGCAGAAGAAGCATTGAGTGCGATATCCTGTTTTTCTTTCACATAAGAAGCGTAACAATGAATAGAACCCATTCCAAGTGATAAGGTAAAAAATATTTGTCCGGCTGCTGCTAACCAGGTAGTTGGATTTGTGAGCCCGGAAAAATTTGGCTCCCAAACGAAATTTAGTCCTATCCATGGGCTTTGAACAACTCCGGGATTGCTGTTATCTAAAGATAATCCTCGGATTGCGAGTATAATTCCAAATAGTATTAAAAGTGGCATTCCGATTTTTGCAATAAGTTCAATTCCTTTAACTAATCCTCGGGATAAAATCCAAACATTGAGAGCAAGTGTAAGAACAAACCAAAAGAAGGCTTCCTTGGGTAAAGAAAAAAGTGATGCTTCGTGAATGCCAAGATAATTTGGGAAGAAATCAGTTGGCGCAATCTGTTGAAAAGTTCCGATGATTGAGTGGAACACATATGATAAAGTCCAGGATTCAATGTAACAATAGTAAGCAGCAATTGTAAGGTTGGAAAACAAACCAAAGACGCCAATATATTTTAAGACCCGGGACTTACCTAAAACGTCAAACATTCCCGGAGTTGAATGATGATTCGATTTTCCTCCATGTCTACCAATTGCCCATTCAATATATAAAAGCGGAAACCCCATCAAAAGAAAAGCTATAAGATAAGGGATAATAAAAGCGCCCCCACCGTTTTGCGATGCCTGAGCCGGAAACCTTAAAAAGTTTCCCAACCCGACAGCATTGCCTGCAACTGCAAGCACAAGTCCAACACGTGTGCCCCAGGATTCTTTTGTCTTCATCAGCACTCCTGATTAGTGATTAAGTTATGTTATTCTGTTTTCTTTTTAATAAAAAGTGAAAGTAAAATTGATATTCCAATTACAGCAATAATAATCAGCAATGACCAGGTTATTGGGAACTTTCCATCATACAAGTCATTTAACCAGACCATTTTAAGACCAACGAAAATCAGGACGACACCAAGACCATATTTAAGATAACGAAATTTATCAACCACACCGGCTAATAAGAAATACATTGCCCGCAAACCAAGTATTGCAAACACGTTCGATGTAAAAACTATCAGTGGCTCTTTTGTAATTGCAAAAATAGCAGGGACAGAATCAACTGCAAAAATAATATCTGAAATTTCAATAAAGACCAGAGCCAGAAATAGTGGAGTAGCAAACAGGGTTTTTCCTTGCCTGATAAAGAACTTCTGCCCCTCAATTTGTGGATGAATTGGCAGATATTTCTTTAACAATTTTATTATTGGATTTTTACCGGGGTCAATCGGTTTTTCAGGAGAGAACAGAATTTTAATTCCCGTGAATATTAAAAACACCCCAAAGATAATGACGATAATCTTATATTGAATTAAAATTGCACCTAATGCTATAAATATAATTCTGAAAATCAAAGCACCAATAATTCCAAAGAATAATACTCTGTGCTGGTATTTAGCTGGAATGGCAAAAAACGTGAAAACGACAACAAATACGAAAATGTTATCAACTGCCAAAGATTTTTCAACTATATATCCGGTGAGGAACTCGAGCGCCGAATTTTTAGCAGCAACTTCGGGTTGAAAACCGGGAACAGAGAGCAAAACTTCATCAGTTGAAAATTTCCAGAGAGAGTAGTGATAAAATAAAAAGTTAAAAAGCAGAGCAAGCGCAACCCAAATCACGCTCCAGATCGCAGCTTCCTTAAATTTAACTTCGTGTGCTTCGCGATGAAAAACACCCAAATCAAGTGCAAGAACAATCAATACAAAAACTGTAAATAGAACATAGAACAGCCAATAATCTGTAAATGGGAATAACGAAATATTTTCCATATATATTTCTTTATGAAACCTTAATAATCATTTTCGATAAATTTTAATTAAATGTTAGGTCAAGAAAGAATTAAAAATTACATTTCCTTTTCCGCATAGAGCATTTTACCTTCCTGGAAAAGAGCAGTAAGTTTATGCTCTTTGCTTATATAAACGATTCCAGTTTCATTATGGGGTTCACCCACTTTTGTATGGACCGACTTCAATCCACCAAGATATTTTCTGGTATCGCAAAGATAAATTATATCCCCGATTTCGGCTTCCATTTTTTTCATATCTTCGCGGGAAAGATTAACATAATCTTCATCATCTTTTCTTAAACGCCACATTAGATTAACTCTTTCTCCTTCTCTTTCGTTCAATTTACTGCCCTTAAATAATTCCTTAGCTCGTTTTATAGACCAAACTGTGAGTCCTTCAAGATGAACCGCAGGATCGAATTTTATGAAATATGCTGCAGTTATTGCAACCATAAATGTCATAAGAAATATTATTACAAGTAAGAAAATCAGATTACCAATATTGAACCAAACCAAAAGAAGAGAAACGATAATTAAAACAACCATTGAAGTCATTATGTTCTTATGGTGTTTATTCTCCCGGAACTTATTTGCAGTTCTTAAAATAATTGGCTGAAGATAAGTTGTAATCACTCCTATTGAGAGACAGGCAACTGTGTTATATAATGCACTAATATATGTGTATGGATGCACGGGGTCCATTGCAGTGCCATGTGCAAATGGCGTTATCATAATTCCAGGATAACGTGCACCAAGAATCATCAATGAAGAACCACCAAGAAAAGTTGCCAGTACGCCGGCAGGTGTAAATTTCTTCCAGAAAACTCCCAGGAAAATTGCAGTAACCAATGGTGGCGTTAATGTCGAGTGGAAGTAACCATGTGCCTCATAAACAGTTGGATAACTATTAAATGGAATCGTGGCAATTATACCAATTATAGTAAAAAATATTGAGGCTAATCGTGCAGCTCCCAATTCTCTTTTTGCTTCAACCTCTTCAGAGGCTAATCTTCGTTTGATCAGCTTTTTTATTGGCCGATGAACATCGTTTATGTAGACAGCAGCAATTGCATTTATCAGTGAATCAACAGTTGAAAGCAAAGTTGCAGTTAAAGCTGCCAGCACAAAGCCAAATACACCTTTAGATGCAATGATATGCGTAACAGCAACAAAAACCTGATCGGGATTTACATCAGGATTGAGGGGGGAAGGATTCATTTCGGTTAATGCTTTTCCAATCCAACCAGCACATCCAACAATTATGGCACTTACCGGAAGCATAAAAAGCACATTAAATGCAGCGGCTTTCCTGCCTTCATTAACACTTTTTGCTGACATAAACCGCATCAGCAGCCCCATATTCATAAAAAGGAAACCGATAGAACCGGCAACACCATCCTGCCAAAAAATTCCTACAAAATTAAAATCTGGCGGAGAATTAAAATCGGCAAGAGGAAGTCTCCAGTCAGGTGGAAGTAAATGCCAGAATGCTTCAAAGCCGCCAACATAGCTAACACCCATAAAGAAGATCAACACACCAGTGGCAATTAATATTACTCCCTGGAGCAAGTCAGTGAATATAACAGCGGTTTGTCCTCCAAAGGTTGTGTATACACCGGTAATGAATGCAATTGTGATTATTACTCCCATCAATGTTACAGGGATAGTAATTCCCAGAATATGAAAAGCTTCAGGGAGGAGGGGAGTGAAAACTTTTCCGAGAGTTAATAAACCGATTCCAAGGTATCCAATCATATATAACAGTTGGAAGACTGTTGCTATCAATCTAACTGTTGGACTGAATCTTCTTTCAAAATATTCGGGTATAGATCGGATTTTCGTATAAACCACAATTGGCAGCCATCCAAAAAGAAACAATGGCATAAAGAACCAGTCATTCATATAAGTCATTGTGGACGAGAGACCATAATCAAAACCCTTTGCCGAATATTTAACGAAGCTATGACTACCAACTCCGGTAGCAACAATTGAAACTGTAATTAACCACCAGGCAAATCTTCTGCCGCCGAAAAAGAAGTCGTTAGTGCTTCTGTTGTATTTTGCAAAGTAACTTCCGAATAGCATAATGCCTAAAAAGTAGGCAATCATTACAACCCAATCGGTTGTAGTTCCCAGGCTATGTAGAGATTCCATAAATTATTTTACCAATAAAGTGCTGCAATTATTAAAATGGCGTGAATTAGCATGAAATAAAAGTATCCGAAAATAAGAACTCTTCTCCATTTTCGGTGTGCTTTACGGTTGGTGTTTAAACCTTTGGCTTTCTGAACAATTAACAACCCCGCAAGAAAGAAAAATCCTCCGGCTGCATAGAGATATATGAATGGAAGCCAGGAATGTGAAAATGACGGCATAGTTTAGCTCTGAATAGTTGACTTAATTTTAATGAATTAAGAAAAAATGCTTATTTATAATATTTAATATAATTGAAGCGGTGGTAAAAATACTAATCAAAATTCTACTCTAAATACTTAATAACGTTAATTTTTAATTATTTTTTGAAAATTATACTTTTCAATAAAACTTAACATTAATTTAATTTTGGCCTTACAAATACTTAGTATAATGAAATTTATATTTCTTAGTTACAAAATGTGTTATTTTATTTCCTGAAAGGTTTAAGATGAAAAAAGTAAAATACTTTGAATTGTTTTTGATTCTTCTCGTTACTGTTCCATTTCTTTTTTACGGCTGTAAGAAGAAGGATGAAATGCAAAAAGCTGTTGTCACTGTAAAAGGATCTGACACTATGGTTAACCTTTCCCAGAAATGGGCTGAAATTTATATGAAAAAAAATCCGTTAGTTGCTATTCAGGTAACTGGTGGAGGTTCGGGAAATGGTGTCGCATCATTGTTAAATGGTACTACCGATCTTGCAAATTCATCAAGGGAATTAAAACCGGCTGAGCTCGAAAAAGCCAAAGAAAAAGGAATTACCCCAAAAGTTTATGAAGTTGCTCTTGACGGTATTGCTATTATCGTTAATCCAGAAAATAAAGTTGATAACTTAACCATAAAACAAGTCAGTGATATCTTTTCAGGTAAAATTAAAAACTGGAAAGAAGTTGGCGGTGTTGATATGCCGATCACCCTGTACGGAAGGGAGAACAGCAGTGGAACTTATGAATTCTTTAAAGATCACGTTTTAGGCAAAGATACCGAAGGCAAGCAGATTGATTATTCTCCTTCAACTCAGGTACTTCAGGGAACTGCAGCTCTTGGCGAAGCAATCGCACGCGATAAAAAAGGAATTGGCTACGGGGGTGTAGGTTACTTTGCTGAGAGAACCGATGTAAAAATTCTCCATATCAAAAAAGATGAAAATTCACCTTCAATTTCACCTGTTGAAAATAATAAAGTTAATTACGAGGTAATCTGGAATGGTGAATATTCAATTTCAAGGTACCTTTACTGCTTCACTAATGGAGAAGCAAAAGGTGAAGTAAAGAACTTCATTGATTTTATTATGTCACCTGAAGGTCAGGACTTAGTTAAACAGATGGAATATATTCCATTGCCTGTAAAGAAATAACTTATACCCAAAGGGAAGCGATTTTGGAGAGAGAATTGCTTCCCTCAAATTTTGTTAGTCGTCGAAGAGAGAAAATATTATGCGTTCTTTTTCTATTGCAATGTTCTTGCTCATACTTTCGGGTTTAATAGTTGCTCAGGAAGTTTCACCAGGAAAGTTTTCAGGTCAGTTTTATATTGATTACTTTTATAATATTTCAAGAGATAATTCATTTGCTAATTTGGAAAACACCGTACTTGAAGGTAATAAGGATCTGAATGGTTTTCTTATCAGAAGAGCTTATTTTACTTATGACTACAAAATCTCAGAGAAATTTTCATCAAGATTCAGACTTGAAGCAAATTCAAGATCATTAACCTCCGATAACAACATTGGAGTTTTTGTTAAAGATGCATTTATTAAATTGAATAACCTTTTTGATGGCAGTGACTTGATAGTTGGAATGCAGCCAACACCCTCTTTCGAAATCTCGGAAAAATTCTGGAGCTATCGTTCAATTGAAAAAACAGTTCAGGATTTACGGGGTTTCAACTCTTCCCGTGATATAGGAGTTGCTTTAAGAGGAAGATTGGATGACGATAGTAAAATTAACTACTGGTTATTGTTAGGAAGCAACAGCTTTTCTGGTGTTAAAACAGATAAATATAAAAGGTATTATGTTCATCTTGAATATAAGCCTATCAGCGGGTTGAGTATAACACTGACAGGAGATTTAGTGAGCAAACCATCAATAGCCGATCCAAAGGACAGCACTTCAGCTATCAGCAATAACGCAATAGCATCAGCATTGTTTATTGGATATAGTTTAGAAGATCTTTTTAGCATTGGCGTTGAAGGAGCTATGCTTACAACCCGGAACGGTCTGATAAAATTATCGGGATCTGATATTGAAGTTAAAGACCTCAAAGCTGTGGCTTTCTCGCTTTTTGCGTCTTATAAGTTTAGTGAAAAACTAGGAAGCTTCTTCCGCTTCGACTTTTTTGACCCAAGTATTGACGCTGATATTAAAGGGGATACACGGAATTTATTTATTGCCGGATTGGATTTTATTCCTGAAAAGGACGTCTCAATTATGCCAAATGTGCTTATTGAAACTCTTGCAAATCCGGATAATGCGATTTCAATTGATCCTTCTATAACTGGAAGAATAACTTTAAGTATTAATTTCTAATTATAATATTGAAGTCAACAGAAAAACATAAAGAGTTTTTTGAAAAATCTTCTTCTTCAAAATATGGGAAGAAGATTAAGAAAGCCACCAGGATTAAAGAATCATCGATAAAAACGTTTTTTGCGCTGAATGGAATGATGGCTTTAATATTTATCATACTGATATTTATTTTTCTCTTTAAAGAGGGATTCAAAGCGTTAGAGCATATCGGCTTATTAGATTTTATATTTACTGACAGAGTCTCAGCTGCTGGTTCTGTGGATAGGGTTTTTCAGTGGTATCCCACTTCAGAAGAACCAAGATATTCTCTTCTACCACTAATTGTTGGAACACTACTAACCTCTATTCCTGCGACAATTTTTTCAACTATACTTGGGGTTGCTGCCGGAGTTTACCTATCTGAAATAGCAAACCCAAAAATAAAGGAATTCTTAAAACCTATGATTGAATTGTTTGCCGGAATCCCGACGGTAGTACTTGGTTTTATTATGCTTGTTACAGGAGCAAGTTTTTTCAATGACCTTCTTCATCCGGACAACAGGCTTAACGCATTTGTTGCATCAATTGGTTTATCTTTTGTAATTATTCCGGTAATTGCTTCTTTGACTGAAGATGCTTTACATTCAATCCCAAATGATTTGCGAATGGCTTCTTATGGCTTAGGAGCTACAAAATGGCAGACAGTCAGCAAAGTTATACTTCCGGCTGCTTTTAGCGGGGTTTCCGCCAGCATACTTCTGGGTTTTGGAAGAGCTATTGGCGAAACAATGATTGTTCTGATGGCTGCAGGTAATGCTGCTAATCTTACGACAGATATTTTTCTTTCAGTAAGGACAATGACAGCCACTATCGCAGCTGAAATGGGAGAAGTATCTCAGGGATCCGATCATTACTATGCTCTGTTTTTTATCGGGATCGTATTGTTCACGATTACTTTTATTTTAAATCTGGTTGCGGAAATTATTATTAATAGAATGAGAAAAAAGAATACATTTTAACCTATGAAAGTAGTCAAAAGAAAAAAGGATATTGCAGGAGCTGTTTCACTCGGATTAGTAAGACTTATGTTCTTTTCCCTGGTTATTGTGCTTCTCTTTCTGCTAGGGAAAATATTTATTCAGGGTTTGGATACCATTTCGTATGAATTTCTCTTCTCTGAACCCAAAAATAATATGACTGAAGGCGGTATCTGGCCAGCTATTTTCGGCACCCTTGCTGTTACCTTTATTATGGTTTTATTTACAGTGCCGCTGGGGGTTTTTTCTGCAATTTATCTTAATGAATATGCAAGAGATACTTTCTTTACAAGGATAATCAGAACATCAATTAATAATCTTGCCGGTGTTCCGTCAATTGTTTTTGGATTATTTGGTCTCGGCTTTTTCATTTTATTTGTTGGTAAAAATCTCGACGAAGTCCTTCAAACCGGTTTATTATTTGGACAGCCCGCTTTGATCTGGGCATCAGCAACTTTGGCTGTTCTTGTTCTGCCGATTGTTATTGTTGCTACACTCGAGGCATTGAATTCAGTTCCCAAATCTCATCGGGAAGCTTCCTATGGTTTGGGTGCAACTAAATGGCAGACAATTAAAAACGTTGTGCTTCCTCAGGCAAGACCCGGAATTCTTACCGGTACTATTCTGGCAGTCAGCAGAGGCGCCGGAGAAACTGCTCCTGTGTTATTTTTAGGAGCGGCATTTTTTCTTCCGTCTCTTCCGGTTGCTGATCTTTGTATTGGAGATTATTGCCTACCGATCATTAATCCTACTCAGCAATTTATGTATCTGGCTTATCATATTTTCATTCTTGCAACACAGTCGGCAAATCCAACAAAAACATTACCTTTGCAATATGGGTCAACATTAGTTCTGATCACATTAACTTTTCTATTAAATATTACTGCAATAATTTTCAGATATCGCTTCAGAAAAATTATTGGAAAGATTTAGGGATTTATCAGGTTAAACGAATGAAAGAAATTAAAATAGTTGTAAAGAATCTCAACCTTTACTATGGTAATAAACAGGCTCTTAAAGATGTAACTCTGGATATTCCCGAGAACAGGGTAACTGCATTTATAGGTCCTTCCGGATGCGGAAAATCAACTTTCCTTCGTGTTTTAAACAGGATGAATGATCTAATCGATCATGTTAAAATTGAGGGCGAGGTTTATGTTGACGGGGTAAATATTTACGACAAGAATCTTGACGTAGTAAACCTCAGGAAAAATATAGGAATGGTTTTTCAGAAAGCCAATCTTTTCCCTAAGAGTGTTTATGAAAATGTTATATATGGCCCGAGGATAAATGGCATTAAGGATAAAAAAATTCTTGACGAAATTGTGGAGAAAACCTTAAACAAAGCCGCACTTTGGGATGAAGTTAAAGATAGATTAAACGACAACGCACTTAGCCTTTCCGGCGGACAGCAACAGCGGCTGTGCATTGCCCGTGCACTTGCTGTAGAACCTGAAATTATTCTAATGGACGAACCGGCAAGTGCATTGGATCCTATATCAACTGCTAAAATTGAAGAACTAATTCATGAATTAAAACAAAAGTACACTATAGTTATTGTTACTCATAACATGCAGCAGGCAGCCAGGGTAAGCGACATAACTGCATTCTTTTATCTTGGAGAGTTGATTGAATATGATAAAACAACAACTATTTTCATGAATCCATCTAAAAAACAAACGGAAGACTATGTAACCGGACGTTTTGGTTAAAAAATTATCGCGAGGAGAGAATTAAATGGAAAGAATAATAGACGAAAATCTTGAAAAACTAAAAACAAGATTGATTAAAATGTGCAGCCTTGTTGATGAGCAGGTTGATATGGCAATACGGGCAGTTAATGAGGAAAACCCGGAATTAGCAAAAATGGTAATCGACAGGGATGCGAAGGTTGATAAATACGATCTTAAAATTGATAAGATTTGCCTAAAGCTTTTTGCGCTTTCTCAGCCTGTTGCTATGGACCTAAGACTAATAATGTCTTCGGTAACAATTAACTCCAATCTTGAAAGGATAGGAGACATTGCGGTTAATATTGCTGAGAATTATTTGAGGCTTAAGCAAAAACCTGACTTCTTCAATCGTACCAAATTCCAGGAAATGGCAAATCTTCTCAAAGAAATGCTCAGAAATTCAATTGATTCTTTCATCCAGCAAAATGCTGATCTTGCTGAAAAGGTAATACAAACCGATAAGCTTCTGGATAATCTGAATTCTGAGAATTATCAAATTTTAATTTCAATAATGAAAGAAAATCCTGCAAACATTGATGCTGCGGTTGAATTTCTGGGAATGTCGCGGCAAATGGAGAGAATCGGAGATCACACAACCAACATTGCAGAGGATGTATATTTTATTGTTAAGGCTAACCTGATAAAGCATAAATATGAAAAGTACATTTTCGCTGAGCAGCAGGATGAGGCAGATGACAGTGAGGAGATAGTTTAATTCATTTCCAGAGCTGTTCAATCGCTTTTGAAAATATATCCCTGGAGCTTGCCTTACTTTCAGGTTTAAATTTGCTGTATAAACTTCTGCTGAATACTAATCCCCAGCTTGCATTAACTATCATAGCCGGTAACTCGCTGTCTAAAGTTTCAACTTTGTCTTTATAAAAGGAGCTTAAGATAAGTTTTACAATTTCTTCTTCACCGGAGATAATCAATAAGAGGAGTTTCGATTCTTCTTCTTTTATTTCGGAATTTAAAAGATTTATCAGAAGGTTGTAAATAAGATTGTATCTGTTTGAAATATCTTCTTTAAGAGAAATGTATTCAGAAAATTTTTGGAGTTCGCTTAAATCTTCTCTGTTGAAGATTTTTTTAATTTCTTCAAGATACTGAGACGTCTCCCATTTAATTGAATCATAATACAGCTCATCTTTCGAAGCAAAATAATGATAGATAGTTGCTTTGCCGATTCTCAAATCTCTTGCAACTTCATCAAGAGTAGTTTTGTGATATCCGTGCCTGGCAAACCTTTTTACGGCAGCTTTGACAATCTGGATTTTTCGCTCTTTATCCAATATCGGGCGCTGAGTTAATTATGTTGATGATTTGAAAATATTTTTAGCATCTTCAACTACCGAAGCGGCTTTTTTCTTTCCCTCTTTGATCCACTCAAAAGCTTTTTCTTTTCCATCGTGATAAATATTCTCAACATCATCCGCAAATTCTTCAGCTTTACGTGCAATATCTCTTCTCAATCTTTTACCGGAAGTTGGTGCATAAAGCAGAGCTAAAACAGCACCTATCAAGCCGCCAATGAGAATTCCTGTTAAAAGCACACCGGTTTTATCTCTGCCCATTGCCATTTATAACCTCAAAATATTTTAATCGATTCTCTGAAACTAAAATAAATTATTTAAGTCTTACTTTTCAAGTCGCTGGTTTCAAGAAAAATTGTATTAACATAGAAATAATTACAACTATAGCACAGGAAATAACGTTAAACCATAAAAAAGGAATCTCTGTAAAAAAATAACAATAGAGAATTGTTAGTTCAGCAACCAAAGCAGCAATAAAAGTTGGTGTGCCTGAAATTCCTTTAAAGAAGAATGCTACCATAAAAATTCCAAGAATAGTTCCGTACACCAGCGAACCAAGAATGTTTACTGCTTCAATCAAAGTCCCAAGCTGATTAGCAAACAAAGCAAATATGATTGCGTACACTCCCCAAAAGACCGTTGCTAATTTTGAAACTGCCAGATAATGTTTATCAGAAGCCTCTTTACGAAATAATCGCTTATAAATATCAACCACAGTGGTTGATGCTAAAGCATTTAGTTCTGCAGAAGTTGAAGACATACTTGCAGACAGGATTGCTGCAATTACAAGTCCTATCACTCCAATCGGTAAAAAACCAATTACAAATGATATGAAGATGTAATTTGTATCGTTTCCATCAGAAGCGGAAACAGATTTATTAATAATTTTTTTAGCTTCATTTTTAATTTCCTCTGATTGCTTATTTAAGGCTGCAATTTCACTTTTTGTATTTTCAACTAAGGAATTATTTCCGGAATTTATTCCTGAAAGCAATTTGCGGATTTTATCCTTCTTAATTTCAAATATGTGAGCATGTTCTTTTTCAAGTTCTTTAAACTCACTTGCATAAATTCCTTCGCTCATAGTTTTCATCTCTACGGGATTAAAGTATAGCGGAGGAGTAATAAATTGATAGAACACAAATACCAACGCCCCGGTAAGGAGAATGAAAAACTGCATCGGGATTTTAATTATTCCATTCATTAAAAGACCGACCCGGCTTTGTGTAATAGAACTCCCGCCAAGATATCTTTGAACCTGTGACTGATCAGTCCCAAAATATGAAAGCATTAAAAAAGTTCCACCAATTAATCCTGACCAGAATGTGTATCGGTCATTAAGATTAAATGAAAAATCGATAGTATTTAATTTTCCCATTTTACCCGCAACCTGAAGTGCATCAAGGGGAGAGATATCTTTTGGCAGGAGATGAAATATCAAAAAGAATGCTGTAAACATACCAAGAGTGATTATTATCATTTGATACAAATGAGTTTGATTGACAGCTCTTGTTCCACCAATTGTTGTATAAATGATTACCAGTCCGCCGGTAATTAAAATTGTATAATTTATATTCCACTTTAAAATAACAGAGAGAATTAATGCAGGTGCAAAAATTGTGAATCCTGCTGCCAATCCACGCTGAAGTAAAAATAAAATACTTCCGAGCAATCTGTTCTTCAGGTCGAATCTCTTTTCAAGATATTCGTAGGCAGTGTAAATATTTAATTTATGATAAACTGGTACAGCGGCAATTGAAAGAATAATCATAGCAATTGGTAATCCAAGATAGAATTGAAGGAATCTCATTCCATCAACATATGCCTGCCCCGGTGTTGATAAAAAAGTAATTGCACTTGCCTGGGTTGCCATAATTGAAAGTGTAACTATAAACCAGGGTGTGCTTTTACCGGCTCGAATGTATGCATCGATGTTTTTTGTATTTCTTGTTTTCCAGCTTCCGTATATAACTACGAATAATATAAATGCGGAGAGAATTAACCAGTCAATAATGCTCATTCAAATATCCGTGTGAAGAAGTAGAAAACAACTATCATTAACAATAAGTCAATCAAAACAAATAAATAAAATTTTTCCCAGCTCTTAAAAAGCGGGGGAGATTCTTCATCTTTTTTTTGCTGATGTTTTTCAATCATTGACTTTGCCCGCAGAAATTAAATTAACAAAAAACCTGATTGCACCAGGAACCGCTGCAGGTAATTGTCTGAACCAGGAGTAGCCTGTATATATGAAAACTCCTTTTCCAAACCTCGTGTATAAAAGACCACCGGATTTGTTTTCTTCATTCTTATCATTGCACGAAAGTGGTGTTTCATAGTTTTCGGCCCAGCTATCTGCAAAGTACAAGCCTCTTTCCTGAATCCAGTTATTAAAATCTTCTTGCGAAATTTTATTGGGAGAATTTAATAAGAGATGAGAAGGATCCTCAAAATTAACGCTGGAATTTTCTTCGGTAACTCTATCCCTGGATATATTAAAACGATAAGGTCCTATCTGATTTACGACGAGCCCGCGGTTTATGTTGTACTGAACTATATATGTTCCGCCGTTATTAACATATTCAAGAAGTTTTGAATTTAATGATGACAGAATGTTTCTTGTATTATAGGCCCGTACCCCGGAAATAATTGCATCAAACTCATCAAGTTTTTCATTTGCGATCATCTCATCAGAAAGCGATGTAACTTCATAACCAAGCTGAGATAATATTTGTGGAATTTCATCGCCTGAACCCATTATGTAGCCGATTTTATTTATGATTTTTTTTGTATCAAGTTTCAGGCAAGCAATTTTTGAAACCGGAATCAGTGTTAAAAACGGAATGTGCTTGTAATCAATATGCATTACATCTCTTGCAGTTGAGGTTTCTGACATCAATAGCGCAGCATTTATTTCACCTGATGAATTATTTGTTGGCGGATAAACCATACAGCTTAACCTTAAAGTTTCACCTTTAGTGTCGATTGAGAAATCTTGTAGTTCGGGTTCACACTTCCATCCCGAAGGTAAAATAATTTTAACCTTTCCTGAGGTTGAATCTTTGTAACTCGTTAAAGTGAAGTTAAGTTTTTTTGGATTAAGATCTGAAAACACAATTACTCTTTCTGCGAATCTTAATGTCACAGCCGGAATAATTTCAATTGGTCTGTATATTTCGCCATCAACCTGGTCTGTAAACTTAAAGTTGACCGGTGTTTTGAATGTAAAGTACTTTCCGTTAATTATCACAACAAATTCTGCAACTATTGCAGGGTCTCTGTCTGCTTTTCCAATTAATTTTTGATCAGTAATCGAGTAAAGTGAGTCGGATCTTTTATCTCCAAGCCAGAACGGATTAGAGTATTGAATTGATTCGGGAATTTTAATGGTGGCTGAACTTGAAACTAACTGGTTATTAAGAAGCTTTTGATTAAGAATAATATCCTCTGCCATGAACTGCAATCTTATTTTTTCCAAAATCATATCGGATTCAGATCTATTCACAATTCCCAAATTAATTTTAACTGATGATCCCGGCGTTAAAAAATTTTCAGTTGATACAGCTTCAAACCATAGGCCTGAGCAAGATCTGATAATCTCAGATACTTCGGTTAATTTTATTTCTCTCCAATAATCATCATCAATTTTTGAAATCTCCGAATATAGCTCGGTTAAAATCGGAAGTATTTGTGAAGGATCTTCATAATTAAACTTATTATTAGCCAGAGTTATCAGTGATTGAATTTTTTCACTGTTCCTGATTCTATTCCAGCTCAGATCAATCCCTTCAAATAAATCATTTACAACCGAATCTCCATAAATTAATTTAAAGTAGTTAAAATAATCACCCCGGATTGCAGAAGAACCAAAGCCCTGACTTTTATGCATTGTTCTGCTGTTTGCAGAGATTTCAGTATAGGACTTTCCTAATAATTTATTGAACTCGCCGATATTCAATCTGATATATCCCAATTTTTTATAGTCTTTCTGCTGGTCCTGAGGAAGCCAGGCATTCCAGAATAAACGCCGTGGCTGCCAGTCTTTCAAATGCTGAAGCTGCTCAGGAAATTCTGTTTCATTGCCTGCTAAATAAAAAGCTTTCTCTGCCAGTAAAGCTGAAGCAGTGTGCTGACCATGTCCACCTTCGCCGGTTGAAGGAAACCTGGTAATGATAATATCAGGTCTTACTTTTCTTATGACCCACACAACATCTGAAAGCAGTTTTTCTTTATTCCAAATCTGGAAAGTTTCTTCTGCAGATTTTGAATAACCAAAATCAACCGCTCTTGTAAAGAACTGTTCAGCTCCGTCGATTCTGCGCGCAGAAAGAAGCTCCTGTGTTCTTATCAAACCAAGTTCTTCGGATTGTTCGGTCCCAATAAGATTTTGTCCGCCATCTCCGCGGGTAAGAGATAGATAACTTGTCTGCAGCAATTTTCCTTTTGAATAGTAGGCAAGCACGGCTGTATTTTCGTCATCGGGGTGAGCTGCAATAAAAAGCACGCTTCCCAGTACATTAAGCTTTTGAAGATCTAATTTTATTTCAGAAGCATTTTTTGTGAGCTTTGGCTGTGCGACTGAGAAATTGGTGAATAACGTGGAAAACAAGTAAACAAATGAAATTAGCTGCTTTGTTTTTATCATCAGAAATTAACCGCAAAAAGTATTAAATGAAATTCATTTGGTTTAGATGATACAATATATAAATAATTAATTCAAAGCATTACCGGAGAACAAATGTATCCTATTATTTGCAGTGTAATAGAAAAGCATTAAATCTTAATTCATTTAAAGTGCTGATTTTTTTATATTTGTTCCCAGTTAAAAGATACAGGATGAATGATCAATTTAAAGGATTTCGTTATCGGTCAAAATCAACCGCTTGTGCTTATCGCTGGTCCGTGCGTGGTTGAAAATGAAAAAATGATTCTCTCAACAGCCGAAGAGATAGGCAAAATCGCCTCTAAACTAAAGGTACATTTTATCTTTAAATCAAGCTTCAAGAAAGCTAACCGTACAAGTCTTGATTCATTTGCCAGCCTTGGAGATAAAGCCGCTGTAGCAATTCTCAGGAAAGTTAAATATGAACTAAACTTCCCGGTGATCACTGATATTCATCTTCCGGATGATGTTGATCTGGTTGGCGATGCTGCAGATGTTTTGCAGATACCTGCGTTTTTATGCCGGCAAACTGAACTGCTAATTGCTGCCGGATCGAGCGGGAAAATAATTAATATCAAGAAAGGTCAATTCCTTTCGCCTGAAGAAATGAAATATGCTGCTACAAAGGTTGAATCTACTGGAAATAAAAAAATCATGTTAACCGAAAGAGGGACGACATTCGGGTATCATAATCTTGTTGTTGATATGCGTTCATTAATAATTATGAGAGAATTGGGTTACCCGGTGATAATGGATGCAACTCATTCCGTTCAATTGCCCGGTGCTTCGGCTATGAGCAGCGGGCAGCCGAAATTTATAAAACCATTGGCAAAAGCTGCCGCTGCTGTTGGAATTGATGGTTTGTTTCTTGAAGTTCACCCAAATCCACAGGAAGCATTAAGTGATGCTCACAGTCAGTTACCACTTAGCCAGCTCGAGTCACTTCTGACCGAAGTAATGGAAATTGACAATTTGGTGAAATCCTTAAAATGATTGAAGCTGGTTACGGAAATTTTCCACGTGAACTAACAGGGGTTGAAAAACATTTGCTGTCCCTTGTACTGCCGGCTAATAAACCCGGTTATCTTTTATACAGGGATTTGATAAACGATTTAATGGTTATTGGCTACGGTCGTTTCGGAAATGGAAACAAAATATTAGGCAAAGAAAATTCTGTTATTGATTTACAGATTCCGACCTCTCCGGTTTTTGCAGTTGGTAATTATTATTACGATGATCAGTCAATTGACGTAATTATTCATCAGTTTAACAATGATCAGATAGAATTTGATCTGGGAATTGATGACTTAAGCTTCATCACCGACCTGAATAAACTTAAAGGCTGGAATTTTTCAGAATGGATTCCGGGTCAAAAGTTGCCGGCGGACGATAAAAAAGTTCGTGAGCTAATAATTCTGCCGGATGAAAAAGTACTTGCATTTTCGGTAACATTTAAGAAAATCTGGCTATATGATTTTTCGAGCGGAGTAAATACAATTCTGCCGGTTACTAATTTTTTTAATGAAGTTATGCGGGTTAAAAACATTCGTGATGCCAAAATCGCTTTAAAACCCGGATCCTTCTTTGAAAGGCTTGATACATTTACAGATTTAGAACTGGCATCAGCACTTCTGAGCTATAGTAAGTATCTGCACAGTATTAAAATTGATGAAAAAAGAATCAGAAATTTCTTTGAAACCGGTAGTTCAAAAAATTAAGTGTTAAGGAGAAAAACTATTGTCGACTGAAGAAATAATTAAGCAAGGCCTTGAAGTCATCAGAATTGAAGGCGAAGCAATTATAAACCTCAATAAGAGCATAAATGAAAACTTTGCCAAAGCAGTAAAAATTCTTTATGAATGTAAAGGCCGTATTGTTTTAACCGGAATGGGTAAATCCGGAATTATTGCCCGGAAGATTGTAGCAACCTTAAACTCAACCGGCTCACCGGCAATTTATTTACATCCTACTGATGCATTACATGGTGATCTCGGAATGGTTCGAAAAGAAGATGTGGTAATTCTTATTAGTAAAAGCGGCGCCACTGAAGAGATAATGAATCTGGTCCCAATGCTCAGGAGATTGAATATAAAATTAATTGCAATGACAGGTGATGAAAAGAGTAAAATTGCCAGTCAATGTGATATTTGGCTCAATATTTTCGTTAAAGAAGAAGCCTGTCCTTATGATCTTGCCCCTACATCATCAACCACAGCTGCATTAGTTATGGGTGATGCATTGTCTGTTGCGCTTCTTAAACTCAGAAACTTTACCAGGGAAGACTTTGCTATGCTTCATCCCGGAGGAAGTCTTGGTAAACGTCTTTCACTCGAACTACGTGAAATAATGATTACCGGAGATAAAATTCCGCTGGTCAACAAAGAAGCTTCAATCAAAGATGTTATTATCGAGATCACCTCTAAAAGACTTGGGACAACTTGTGTGATTGATGATAATGGGCTTCTCTGTGGAATAATTACAGACGGTGATTTAAGAAGATTGCTTGAACGTACTCTTGATATTAAAGACCTCAAAGCCAAAGATGTTATGACAAAGAATCCCAAAACAATAAAACCTACTCAACTTGCTTCACTGGCTTTGCAGCAAATGGAAAATTATAAAATTACTTCGCTTATTGTAATAGATGATAGGAATTTTCCCATTGGAATTGTTCATTTGCATGATTTAATTAACCTTGGATTGAAGCAAAGATGAAAATCTTTTTAATGATTTTGTTGCTTCTCAGTTTCATTTCATGCGATAGTGAAAGAGTTAAACCAGCAATTAACAAAGATTTGAATGTAAGAGAGCTTCCTGCACAGGAAAGCTGGAACTCAAGAGTGTTCTTCACAGACTCGGGAAAAACACGTGCAATTTTGAATGCCGGACATATACGTGTTTTTCGTGAATCACGGGAAACTCTTCTTGATAAAAACATCAGAGTTGATTTTTTTAATCAGCAGGAAGTTAAAACAACCACTTTAACTGCTAAACGCGGCAAAGTTGATGATCGAACCAATGATTTATACGCAATTGATAGTGTTGTTGCAGTTAATGACAGCGGAATTGTTATCACTACTGAAGAAATGAAGTGGAGAAACCGTGACAGAAAAATTATTTCTGATAAATTCGTTACAATTCTGACGCCAAAAGAAAAAATTCAGGGTTATGGCTTTGAATCAGATCAAAATTTAAGGAACTATGTAATTTACAATATCACATATATTACAAGACGGGATAGTTTATAATTTTTTATGTTAATCCGAATCGCAGTTTTATGCTTAATACTTTTTTCATTTTCCTATTCTCAGGAGGAAAACCAGTTCATTACAGTAGTGGGTGACAGCCTTGTCGGGAAAATGATTAACGGAGAATCAATCAGAGAGGTTTATGGCAATGTTGTCTTAACTCAGGGTAATGTGGTAATTACCTGCAATAAAGCAATTCAGTATATCTCCAGAAATGATGCTGAACTGATTGGCGATGTGGTTGCAAAACAGGATAGCCTGACTATCAGAACCCCGGAAGGATTTTATTACGGAAACCAGAGAAAATCAGAAAGCACCAAAGGAGTTACACTTGACGATGGGAAAGTAATTTTGAAAGCTCAGAATGGTAAATACTTTTTTAATGAGGACAGAGCATATTTCTGGCAGAATGTTGTATTGTATGATTCAGTTAGCACACTTACCTCCGACGAGTTAACGTATTTCAGAAACCTGGATAAAGCAATTGCTGTTGGAAGAGTTAAAATAGTCGATCCAAAAAGTTTGATTCAGGCAGATAGTTTGGAACATTATAGAAAAGAAAAGAACACCATCGCTAATTCAAATGTGAGTGTAAAGAGCCTTGAAAATAACACTATCATTTACGGCGATCATCTTGAAGATTATTCTGGAAAAAATTATACGCTTGTCAACCGGAATCCTCTCCTGATGCAAATCGATACTTCATATGTAACTGTAACTGACACTACTGAATTCGGTGTTCGGGAACGAAAGGAACAGCGTCTTGATACTCTTGTTATTGTTTCAAAAGTTATGGAAGCTTTCAGGGACTCAACAAATAAATTCATAGCAACTGACTCTGTAAAAATTGTAAGAGGGGATTTTGCCTCGATAAATGATTTAACTATTTATTTCCGGTCGGCTGAAAAAATTGTAACGATGAAAACCGGTAAATCAAAACAACAGCCTGTTTTATGGTATGAAAATTCTCAGTTAACCGGTGACTCAGTATTAATATCTTTGCACGAAAACTCAATTAAGAATCTGTTCATTTTCCGAAATGCATTTTTACTTTCGCAGCATAAGATTTTCAAACAAAGGTTTGATCAAAGCACCGGTGATACTATCCGCATATTTTTTGATGATAATAAAGTTGATAAATCAGAATTTGACGGCTCGGTCTTCAGCATTTATTACATCTTTGAAGAGGACGAACCTAATGGATTAATCAAATCATCCTCTCAAAGTGCAAAAATCATATTTACAGATAATGAAGTGGACGAAGTAAGGCTTTTCGGCTCACCGAACAGTGAATATTATCCCGAGAATAAAGTAGTTGGACTTGAAAAATCATTTAATCTTCCCAGATTCTTCTTTTATGAAAATCGTCCTATTAAAGAAATTTTATTAAAAAATTACTTTAGTAAAATTAAACCCAAATCAAAATTATCTATTAAAAACTAAATTATGAATCCAACTACACTTAGAAGCGAAGATCTTGTAAAGATTTATAAAAAAAGAACAGTTGTTAATAAAGCATCAGTCCAGGTTTCAAAAGGTGAAATAGTAGGACTTCTTGGTCCTAACGGTGCTGGAAAAACCACAACATTTTATATGATTACAGGCATGATAAAGCCTGAAAAAGGCAAAGTGTTTCTCGATGAAAAAGAAATCACAACAGTCCCGATGTACAAGCGTGCTCAGATGGGAATTGGTTATTTACCGCAGGAGGCATCTATATTCAGAAGACTTACAGTTGAAGAAAACTTAATGGCAGTTCTCCAGATGACAAGTCTTTCAACAAAAGATCAAAAAGCAAAATGCGATAAACTAATTGAAGAACTTTCAATTGGTAATATCAGGAAGAGCAAAGGATTTCAGTTGAGCGGCGGTGAGAGAAGAAGAACTGAAATTGCAAGAGCGCTGGCTACTGATCCGAGTTTCATTTTGCTCGACGAACCATTTGCTGGCATCGATCCTATCGCCGTTGAAGATATAATGAATATAGTAGCCAATCTAAAAAACCGTGGAATCGGAGTTTTGATAACCGATCATAATGTGCATGAAACTTTAAGTATTGTTGATAAAGCTTATATCCTTATCAATGGAGTAATCTTTAAACACGGAAGTGCAGAAGAACTGGCCAATGACGAGGAGGTTAAAAAGCTTTATCTGGGTGAAAAGTTCAGGTTGGACAGATATTCTTAATCTTAGGGAAGAAATTTTAATATCATTTCGTTTGCAGCGTTCAGATCCTGAATCTTACCTAAATCCATCCAGTTAGAATCATTGTGCTCAAATACTTTTATCTGGTTGTTAACTGCAACTTTCAGATATAATGATATGATAGAAAAAACATTTTCTTCAGGCATCAGATTAAATAACAGAGGACTTATTACGTGAATTCCGCTGAAAGCTTTACGGGCAAGTTTTGAATTCTTATCTCTTACGATAATTACCTCTTTTGTCTTTGCATTCTCCCAGCCGCAAAGAACATTTTCTCCATTTACCAAAAGATATCTTGAAGATGGCCGATCCATCACAGCAAGTGTTGCAATCGCATTTGAGCTCTTATGATCGTCAAAAAGCGCTGATAAATCTAAATCTGTGATCGTATCAACATTGTATACAAAGAACGCATCATCACCTTTAAGATATTTTTCTGCTTTTTTTAGTGCACCTCCGGTATCTAGTAGTAATTCTCTTTCGTCAGAAATATCAATGTGAAGATTGAAATAATTTTTCTTTTCGAGGAACTCAATAATTTGTTCACCTTTGTGATGAATATTAACAACAAAACTATCCACACCGTGTTTGCAAAGTTTTCGGATTGCAAGTTCGAGGAGCGTTGTTCCTTTTATATCAAGCAATGCTTTGGGAATTTTTTCAGTGATCGGTTTCAACCGCGTGCCAAGCCCTGCTGCAAGTATCATCGCTTTCATAGGCTGAATTCAATTTTCATTACGCAATAATTTTTTGTGTTTTCTCTTTTTCCAAGTATTCAAGCTCAATATGAGTTACTTCAACTTTGATGTCATATCTGTCAGCCAAATGAGAGGCTAAATTTTCAGCAGCATATACTGAACGATGCTGACCACCTGTACATCCGAAACTTACCATTAAACTGGTGAAGTTTCTTTCCAGATACCTCTCAACGGATTGATCCACCATCGAGTACACATTTTCAAGAAATTTTTCAACAGACTTGTCTTTTTTGAAAAAGGCGATCACCTCCGAATCCAGACCTGTTTTATCTTTGAATTCATCAAACCTTCCGGGATTGGTTATAAAGCGACAATCAAAAACAAAACCGCCTCCATTACCGCTTTTATCAAGGGGAATACCTTTGCGGTATGAAAAACTGTTTATCCGAACTGTTAATGAATTGGGAGGACTAACAAAACGTTCGAACTTTTTTAATTCCTGTGATTCAGTTATTGAATGAAAAACTTTAACAAGTTCCTTAATGTTTGTTTCTATTTTTACATTATCCAGAATCCACTTTAGATTCTTTACTGCATATGGAATACTTTTCAGGAAATGTTCCTTACGTTCATAGAATCCACGATAGCCGTAAGCTCCCATTGCTTGCATAATTCTGATCAGTACAAATCCCCAATAAAATTTTTTGAATACCTTAGGATCAGTTCTGGTATGTTTGTTTACAACTTCAAGATAGTAATCCAGCAGATCATCCCGAATCGGCTGTGGTATGTCGGCTTTAGCATCATAAAGCAATGAAGCAAGATCGTATTGCAGCGCGCCTTTCCTTCCGCCCTGGAAATCGATAAAGTATGGTTCATCTGTTTTGAACATTACATTTCGGGATTGGAAATCGCGGTATAAGAAAAAATTACTTTCAGTTTCCAGTAAAAAATTAGTGAAAGAATGAAAATCATCTTCTAGCTTTTGTTCATCAAAGCTAATTTTTGCCAATCGGAGGAAATAATACTTGAAGTAGTTTAAATCCCACATCATAGAAGGTTTGTCAAAGCTATGACTAGGATAACATATGCTGTAATCAAAATCTGAAGATGCTGCGACCTGAAATTGAGGTAACTGATCAATGACTTTTTTATAGATCTTTATCAGTTCATCGGGAAATGAATCGTCAATTCTTTTATGGACAATAAGAGAAAAAAGAGTAGTATCTCCCAGATCTTCCTGCAAATATATGTTTTCATCAGCCTTGTAGGAATATACTTCGGGAACATTTAGCCTGTGTTTGCGAAAATGTTCTGAAAACCTTATAAAAGCATTATTTTCCTTTTCATCACTGTTGTATGCCCCGATAGCAGTTTTACTTTCGCCTGAAATTCTGATATACTCTCTTGGTGAACCTGATGGCGGAAGGGGAGAAATCGATGTAACTTTTTCTCCAGACCAATCTTCAAATAGTTTAATTAGCTTGTGTTCGTTATGAATTTCCATTTTAAACTTTCATGTCCTCTCTGAATATTGAATAAATCAGGCAGTCAATTTCTTTCTCAAATTTTATGAAATGCTTTTTAAAGGTAGCTTCAAGTGTGTAACCTGCTTTTTCAAGCACTCTCATAGACCCAATATTTCCCTCAAATACTTCAGCATATATTTTTCTCAGCTCATATTTTTCGAATGCAAAAGTTGTCATATACTTCAGTGCCTGTGACATAATTCCTTTTCCCCAAAAAGGTTTTCCGAGCCAATAGCCAATATTTGCAGTACCATATCTTTGACCTTTATGTAATACCAGTCCTATAGCTCCAATCAATTCCACCGAATCAGCCAGTGCAAAGTTAGTACATATATCCTGATTATGCACAAAGTTCAACCAGTAATCAGCGTCGCTTTCAGTATAAGGATGAGGGAAACTATCAAGCAAGTTTTCAGCAACTTCAGGGTCATTGGCATATTTAATCAGAGAAAGCTTATCATCGTAAGAGTAATTTCTTATAAGCCATTGGCCAAATTTAAATTCCAAAGGTTACCTTTATGAATAATCCTAATATGAAATTGCAAAGTTAATTGCGAAAGTAAATTCATTTGACTAATCTTACAAGTAGAAGAGGTAATTATTCGGTGTCATATATCGGGTAGTAGTTATTATAGATTATTCAGTTACTGCTTCTTATATTTTCAGCTAGAAAAATTTTTTTATTGAAATTGTTATGTTTTTCAAAACTTTTTGCTTATTTCTAATTCTTTCCCCGGCGATTATATCTCAGCAATTCAGTACCATCACTTTTAATATTATAACGAATTTTGATAAGAATGACAGCAGCAAAGTCTTTATAACAGGCAGTTATCCTGAACTTGGCAATTGGAATCCTGCCATAGTAGGGTTAATGAAAGTCAGTGATACCCTGTGGACTAAAAGTTTCACTTTAACAAATGGGACTGAAATTGAATATAAATTCACTTTAGGAACGTGGGAGAGTGAAGCATTGAATGAAAATAAACAAGTACCTCAAAATTCTGTTCTTTCTATTCAGCGCGATACAATTATAACATTAAAGATTACTAACTGGGGAAAACAAATATCACCCTTAGTTTACGGTCAAATAACAGGTAAAGTAAATTATCATCATAATTTCAACGCAGATAAGATTGCAGACCGTGACCTGATTGTATGGCTTCCTCCGGGGTACGATGAAAATACTGATGAAAGATATCCAGTGCTGTATATGCATGATGGGCAGAATATTATTGACCCTGCAACATCATCATTTGGTTTTGACTGGCAGGTTGATGAAACAGCAGATAGTTTGATAAGATCAGGAGATATTCAAAAAATTATTATAGTTGGAATAAATAATTCGAAAAACAGATGGGTGGAATATACTCCGGGGGATACCGGCAAAGCATACATGGATTTTATTGTGAATAAAGTAAAACCATTTATCGACTCTCATTATAGAACTCTTTCTGATAGAGAAAATACCGCTATTGGTGGTTCTTCTTTGGGAGGTTTGATTTCATTTATGATGGTTTGGGAATATCCCGAAGTTTTCTCTAAAGCCATTTGTGTTTCTCCTGCCTTTCAGATTGGAGCGCTCGATTATGTTCAGAATGTCCTTCAGTATTCCGGCCAAAAGAAGCAAGTAAAGATTTATATTGATAATGGCGGTGTAGGATTGGATAAGCGTCTTCAGCCGGGAGTTGATGAAATGCTTCGAGCCTTGAATTCAAGGGATTTTATGCAAGGCAGAGATATTTATTATTACTTTGATACAAATGCACAGCATTCAGAAAAGTTTTGGGCAAGCAGATTTTGGCGGGCTTTAAAGTTTTTGTTTGCTGTAAATTAAAATTTGAGTTATGTTTAATTGTGGAAATCAATCATTTAGATTGAAACTATTGAAGGAAGCTATGCAATGAAACAATCAAGAAAAAACTTTATTAAAAGTTCTGCTCTTTTAGCAGGCGGATTAATCCTTTCGCCACAAGATACGTTTGCTCGTCTTCTTTCTTCTGAACCGAAGGGATTTAAAACCCTTCGTGAAAACTTCGGATTGTTTTTTGAACGCGGTGGTACTATCGGCTGGTATGTCCGTAATGATTTTGTTATGGTCATAGATTCTCAATTTCCGGATTCAGTGGCAAACTTTTTAACCGGGCTGAGAAAAAAGACTCCTCGTAAAATTGATATTCTTTTTAATACGCACCATCATTTAGATCATACATCCGGAAACTTTATACTTAAAAATAACGTATTGAAAATTGTAGCTCAGGAAAACTGTCCTATCCTACAAAAGCAGGCGAATGAAGGAACTCCGCGCGAATCTGAACAGGTTTATGCAGATATTACTTTCGGAACTCTTTGGAAACAATTCGTTGGTAATGAGATAATTAAAGCCCGTCATTATTTTCCTGCTCACACCGGCGGCGATGCTGTTATTCAACTGGAGTATCTGAATGTTGCTCATATGGGCGACCTCGTTTTCAATAAAGTTTATCCATTCATAGATCTCGAAGGCGGCGGAAATATCGAAGGCTGGATAAAGTTTCTGGATAAATGCATCGATCTTTTTACAAGGGATACTCTGATTGTTTTTGGACACGGCCTGAACGAAGATCATCTTTATGGAAATAAATTAGACCTCGCTTACCAGCGCGATTATCTGTCTGCGCTTATGGATTATGTTAAGAAGGAAATAAGCAAAGGTAAGTCCCGGGATGAAATTCTTTTAGCTGAAGCAATTCCTGGTTTCGAAATTATGACTGGTTTGTGGGATGATGCGCTGAAAATGAATCTAAATGCCGCTTATACTGAACTTGGCGGGCAATAATTTTATCTGATTTTTTTCTGGAAATGCTGATAATCTTTTGAGCTTCTCCAGTTACCGCCCCATTGCCATCCTCTCTTTCTGAATTCTTTTACCAGAAAGGATTCAGCTGTAATTGTTCCTTCTTTTTGTGGATTATATTCCGCCCCTTCAGGAATTGTTTTTCCTTTTTTTATGTGAGGGTTTAGAAAAGGATTAATATCAATTGCTGATCCATTTCCGTGCGCAGTAAGAATTTTGGTCCCTCTGATAAACCTGTAATTAAATGCTGAGGTATTGTTATCTCTCATCGATTCTTCATCAGACCAATTGTATTTGATAATTGGAATTACCTTTTCAACCGGAAATTTGTTTTTAAGAATCTGCTCGAATATTTCCCGAATATCTTTTGATAAGCTTTTATTAATTACCAATTGCCCCTGGTGAATTTTTTTATCGAAAGAATAATATTTTACTTCAACCAACTCAAGATTTCGTATTATCTCAGCCGGTGCATTTATTCCTGAAACAGATTGTTCAAATGTTAAATCGGAGTCGATAATAACTTCTAAAGAATCGGTTCTGAAAATTTTTTTCTCGCTGCCGGTTAATTTTACGATTGAAGTAGTATTTTGATAATCAATTGTACTCATTATCAACAGGGTAAAGGAGAGTGAGATCAAAATAAAAAGATTTTCCAATTTCATAATAAAATAATTTTATAATCTTCCACGAATTTAAGAATGAGCAATGTATTTATATTTTTTGAATATATTTGCACTCGAAAAAACAAAGGAAATTTAATGAAAGTATATCAATTCATTGCGGTAATTTTTATCGTTCTTGTTCTCATCGGTTGTGAAAAAAAGCCTGAAGTAATTAAAAGAGATAGCGGTTTGCTTTACGCTAATGATACTTTAGGCACAGGTGTCGAAGTTAAAAAAGGCGATCTGATAACAATTCACTACAACGGATGGATAATTAAGGATTCTTCCGATCTCTATAAAGATTGGTCTAATGACTCTACAAAGCTTCAGTATAATATCGGAAGCTCCTATGATAAGAATCAGCCAATTAAATTCATCTTAGGAAATGACTCATTCATCAAAGGAACAGATGAAGGAATTGTTGGAATGAAAGTCGGTGGAACAAGAACAATAATAATCCCATCTGGTTTAGCATATGGAAAATTGGGAATGGGTCCTGTTCCTCCAAATTCCAGCTTGAAAGTTGTTGTAACTGTTTTAGCAGCAAAGGAAGCTCCAAAGATCGAGCAGTGGAAAATTGACAACACCTCCTTAACTACAACAAAATCCGGATTAAAATATGGCTTTATATCCAAAGGTGCAGGACAGAAAGTTGAATCGGGAAAGCTGGTTACAGTTCATTACTCCGGTTTTCTTGAAGATGGTTCAAGATTCGACAGTTCATTTGAAAGGGATGAACCATTTTCGTTTGTTATTGGCGAGGGACAGGTTATTCCCGGCTGGGAGGAAGGTATTGCTTTGATGAGACAGGGAGATAAGGTTAAGCTTATCATTCCTCCGGCACTGGCTTATGGTTCAACTCAGGTTGGAACAATTCCTCCAAATTCAACTTTGTATTTTGATGTTGAGGTATTAAACGTTCAGTGATTCACTAAAAAATCAAGAGGGGATTTTGAATTATAAATAAAAATTCATCAGAGAAATTGCCTGAGAATAATAACCTCTTCCAAAAAGATTAAGGTGATTTAATACGTGGTAAAGCTTGTAGATGTTTTCACGGTAAGCATAACCATCTTCGAGCGGATATGCCTCATTGTATGATTCATAAAAAGCTTTGTCAAATCCACCAAAGAGTTTTGTCATAGCCAGGTCTGCTTCTCTATGACCGTAGTAAACAGCCGGATCGATTAAACAAGCTTTTCCTGCCTTATCAGAGATGAAATTTCCACTCCAAAGATCACCGTGAAGCAACGACGGTTGAGGATTTATCCCGCTTAAAATATTATGAATTTTTTTTTCGAGAGCGAACATTTTATTTTTTAATTCATCCGTAGCATAACCATTTTTTTCTGCAAGCCTGAATTGAAAGAGTAAACGATTTTCGAAATAGAACTGAGTCCAGTCACTGCAATCAGCGCCGGTATTAAGTTGTAAGTTTGAGCCTATATAATTGTTTTCATAAAAGCCAAATGATGCGCCGGTAAATTTGTGTAATGCTGCAAATTTTTTCCCGAAATATTCAAAGAATTTTTTTTCTTTACTTGATGAGTTAATAAACTCAATAAGCAAAAAATTTTCATCGGACAAAATGACTTTTGGAACTCTAATAGCATCAGCTTTTAAAAGTTCATTTAATCCGTTGGCTTCCTTTGTGAAGATATCCTTCGGCAGGCGGAAATTATATTTAAGAAATAAAACGTCTTTTGAAGCTAATACTATTTTTGAAGCATTATTTATGCAGCCCCCGCCCATTGGTATAGTTTCAATAACTGGTGAACCAAGATGTTCTTCAATTTTCTTTTTTATTGATTCTAATGATTTCATCTTCAATTTTATCGGCTAAGTTTTTGCAGGCATCTTCAAGAATATCAAGAACAAGTTCAAATCCTCTTTGGTCTGAGTCATAAGGATCAGGGACTTCGTCATATATTTTATTTGACGAGAAATCTGTCATTTTTATAACCTTACTTTTTGGATTTCCACTTTTATAAGAAGCAATCACATCTTCATAATTCTGATTGTCCATCGGAATTATCAGGTCGAAGCTGTTAAAGTCTATTGAAGGATTAAATTTTCTGGCGATATGATCAAGAATGTATCCGCGTTTAGCAGCATGTTTAATCATTCTGCTATCAGGCAGCTCACCTGAATGGTAAGCTATAGTTCCTGCTGAATCGACCTCAACGCTTCTATTCAGTCCTTTTTCTTTTAATATCTTTTTCAATATACCTTCTGCAGCAGGGGAGCGGCAGATATTTCCAAGGCAAACGAATAATATTTTTTTCTGGATCATAAGCAAATAATTTCTGAAAATTTTCTTTTTCGAAATTACGAATTATTCCTTTATCTTTTGATAAGTTTATCTGAATAACTTAATCGAAAAAAACTATTTGCGTGTCCTTCTTTTCATAATATTATTTTCATCAGTAATCAGTTCCCAAAGCAGTTCCCCTAAAAGAGAAATGCGTGGAGCCTGGATTGCAACCATCACCAATATTGATTGGCCAAGCTCAAGAAATCTTTCATCGTGGGAACAAAAAGAGGAACTCATATCGATTCTCGATAAGTTAAAAGCATCCGGAATCAACACGGTGTTTTTTCAGGTGCGTACAGAATGCGATGCTTTTTATAAATCAAATTATGAACCCTGGTCAATTTTTTTGACAGGCAGGCAGGGAACTCCTCCTTCTCCGTTTTATGATCCTCTTGAATTTGCGATTGACCAGGCTCATAAAAGAGGACTAGAGTTGCATGCATGGTTAAACCCTTTGAGAGTTTCAAGAAACGGAAATCTAAATGAAGCTTGCAGTGATCATATTAGTAATCGAAATCCGGATTGGATTTTATACTTTACTAATTATTGCATGCTGAACCCCGGTATTCCTGAAGTAAGAAATTATATTGCTGAAATTGTCTCTGATATTGTGAGCAGGTACGATGTTGATGGAATTACCTTTGATGATTATTTCTATCCTTACTCTCCAACCATTAAGTATGAGGATGTATCAGATTTTAAGAAGTATGGAAATGATTTTACGCATATTCAGGATTGGAGAAGAAATAACATAAACAAACTGATAGAAAAGGTAAACTCCTCAATAAAATCTGTGAAACCTTATGTTAAATTTGGAATAAGCCCGTTCGGAATTGTAGAAAATAAATTTGCCGGGACCCGTGGTCTTAACTCATACTCTGAAATTTATTGTGATCCTTTGAACTGGTTAAAAAACAGAACAATAGATTACGTAATTCCCCAGCTTTACTGGGAAATTGGAAAACCAACTGCTGATTATTCAAGGCTTTTACCCTGGTGGGCGTCGGTAATTCAGGAACGGCATCTTTACATTGGTCATTACTCAACTAAAATGACTTCGTATAATTATTTTGGAAAATCTTCGGAGCTTGGCGATCAGGTAAGAATGAACAGAAAGCTTGACAATGTTCTCGGTTCTGTTTTTTTTAGTGCAAGTTCTATTGTAAAAAATACCCGAAGTTTTTCGGATACATTAAAACAAAAATTGTTCAGGTATCCTGCAATCGTACCTGTAATGGAATGGATCGATTCAGTGCCTCCTCTGCCTCCGGTTAAAGTTAATGCCGAAGCCACTTATAGCGGAAATAAAATTCAATGGTCATCTCCGGGTATTGCATCTGATGGTGAAAAGCCAAATCAATTTGTTATCTATAGATTTAATTCAAATTCGAAAATTGATTTGAGTAATCCCGCAGCGATAATCGGAATTGTGGATGGAAAAACGAATTATTTTATTGATAATAGTCTTTTCAGTTCCTCTGATATTACATATGTAGTTTCATCACTAGATAGATTGAAGAATGAAAGCCTGAACAATCCTTCCTGTTCAATTTTTTATCGAAATCAAAAACATACTATGAAATAAATATTGTACAACGTGTCCTCTTTTAACTACCCATTAAATTTTTATAGCAATATTTATTCAAATTAAAGCAAGTATTTTCCATTCAGCATCTGGCATTGCAATTGTCAATTTACTCCGGCAGAAACAAAAAGGATTTTAAAATGAAAAAGAATATTTTTTTTATACTAATAATTTTCAGCCTTCCGGTAATTGCTCAAAGAAATACTGGTTCTGTTAAACTTGGCCATTTCAGTCCTGATGCAACAGAGGGCGGTTTTATTATTGGCTTCGAGGGTGGAAGATTTTTGGACAGGAATTTTAATATCGGCTGGTCAGTTGATTGGTTTCATAAAAATTATGTTGATAAAAGATTAGTTCAGGATTTCAATGAACTTTATGGAATCGGCAATGGTGAAATAAATGAACTCAGAGCCAAAACCAATCTGCATGATTTTCCTTTAATGTTCACTGCAACTGCTTATTACCCGGTAATGCCAAGGATGGAAATTTTTATTACCGGTGGCCTGGGAGCAGAATTACTGTTAATTTACTATCGGAATTTTCAAAATCCTGATAACGATGAATTAAAAGGAGCTTTTGATTTCAATTGGCGGATTGGGGCTGGCGCCGCTTTTCAACTTGGCAGTTTATCAGATTTGATTGCTGAAGTAACTTATCATAGTTCCGAGCCAGGCTGGGAATATGAAGTTGATAATCCACTCGGAGGACCTCCAAAAATTTATGAAAGAATTTTTGATATGAGCGGTTTGATGGTAAGAGTAGGATTCAGGTTTTATTATTAGAGATAAGTTCGCCTATTATAGTTGCAACAAGTCTTCTGTTACTTGAGTAATTTCTATGCTCGCAGTAATAGATACCTTGCCAAGTGCCTAAATTTAATCTTCCATCAGTGATTGGAATTGATATTCCTGCACCTATTATAGAGGATTTAATATGTGCCGGCATATCGTCCGGTCCTTCGGAACGATGGCGGTAATAAGATGCATTCTCCAGAACAGTTTGATTGAAGTGTGACTCAAGATCTGATCTTACATCAGCATCAAAATTTTCGTTGATTGTAAGAGAAGCTGATGTATGTTTGATGAACAGATGCATTATGCCGACAGAGAAATTTTTTATTTCAGGAACTTTTGAGAGAATTTCAGATGTGATAAGATGAAATCCCCTTGGCTTTTTTTCTAACACAATTTCTTTTTGAAAAAAGTTCATCTTAATCTAAGATGTCGTAAACATCAATTTTAATTCCTTTAATGAAATTATACTTATCCTCGCCAACGCAAGTGCCGATAACAGTTATTTTTTGCCCTTGCAAAAGCTGGCTTGCTTTGAATTCCAAAGGTTCGTTATTGAAAAAACAAAAGACAGGTTTTTCAGCACCAGTCTCAAATTCAAGTACTTTTCTTGTTCCGAGCATTTCATAATATGCTTTAACAACACCGGTAACTTCTACTCTGGAACCAAGATATTTTTCATCTGCATCTGCTTTCGATGACTGATAAACTATTGAAAGCTCGTTAGCTGTTATTCTTTTTACGGAGAAATAATCGAAAAGAAAATAACCTGCTACGACAAGTGCTGATAAAAGAACAAGGATTAATATTTTTTTCATTTTATTTTCCGGAAAATTCTTTTTGGTTTAACAAAATTATTTTTATCTGCTCCCGAGTTCAATTTCAAAGCTCATTTCTTTTCCATCCCTGAGAACAACAATATTTACTTTTTCTCCCGGTGAATGTTCTCCAATGGCATAAGTAAAATCATAAATATTAGAAATTTTCTTCTCCCCAAACTTAATAATAATATCGCCGGCTTTTAAACCTGCAATTTGAGCAGGGCTGTTATCTGTTACTCCACTCAACTTATAACCATCAACATTCCCGGCAAAATCCGGAATTGTGCCAACCCAGACTTTTGTTCTTGTCATATTTTGCTGATCTTTTCTTTGTACAACCAGATAGTCGGGTCTTGATGAGTTATTGATTTCATTTGCAAGATCGTAAACATACTGCACCACCTGCTGCTGACCTTCAAAATTAATTTTATCAACGTCATCTGATGGTTTATGATAATCTTCGTGAGTTCCGGTGAAGAAGAATAATACAGGAATTTGTTTTCCATAAAAAGATGTGTGATCACTTGGTCCATACCCTTCATCGTTGAAGGTGAGTTCAAAACTTGAGTGGTTGTATTTGTTCAGCAAATCTTTCCAGGAACTTGATGTACCTGTGCCGTAAACTATCAATTGCTTTTTTTCATTCAACCTGCCAATCATATCCATATTCAGCATGGTAATCATCTGGCCGGATGGTACCGGAGAATGATTAACAAAATAATTTGATCCGAGAACACCTAATTCTTCACCCGAAAAGGCGACAAAGATTATACTTCGTTTTTGGTTTTCGGGATTGAAGGAGAATTTCTCTGCTAATTCAAGCAAACCTGAGGTACCCGAAGCATTGTCATCAGCTCCATTATGAATCAGTTTCTCTTCACCCTGATATAAAGAATTTTCACCACCCATTCCAAGATGATCGAAGTGAGCACCAATAACCAAATATTCATTTTTTAGAAAAGGATCGGTTCCTTCAATATAACCTGCAACATTCCAGCTTGTTTTTTCAATTTCGATTATTTCAGTCTTTAAAGTGACTGTTAAATCTTTGAACTCAAATGAAGCCGGAGCTTTAGTTTCATTAATTTTTTTCTGATGTTGGGCAAAATCCATTCCCATTTTTTTGAAAAGATCATCAACGAAATTACGTTTGATTTGTACTGCAGAGATTCCTGTGATAAAACCACCACGGTCATATTTTACATCAATAAACTTATCGAGTTCATCTTTGGGTTCATAGCCATTAACAAAAATTACTCCAGCTGCACCTTTCTCTCTAGCAGTATTTACTTTAAATCTAAGTGCGGAATAATTTTCAAATTTTGAATGAGGTAAATTGTATTCAGGATTATTGCGCATTATCAGAACTACTTTGCCTTTCACATCAATTCCGGCATAGTCATCGTAATTTAATTCGGGCGCCGAAATTCCATAGCCGGCAAAGACAAGATTTGATGTTAAATCTCTTCTGTCTGAAAAAGGTGCAACTACAAAGTCTTCATTTATGGCAAGTACATTTTCGCCGTTTGATGTTTTAATTACGAGTGAGTTGTTGGCAGTGAATTCAACTCCATCAACAAAGGGGAATTCCTGAAAGTAATCATTTCCGAATAATGGTTTCAGGTTGAATTTTTCAAATTCTTTAGCGATGTATAAAGCAGCCATTCTGCATTCTTCTGAACCCGAGTATCTTCCTTTTAATTCATCAGAAGCAAGGTATGTTAAATGAAGCTTTAAATCTTCTGCAGTTATTTTTTCTGAAGTTTCCGGCTGACCTTTAACATTTAAGAAATTTATTAGTATCAGTGAAAGCAGAAATAATATTCTTTTTATTTTCATAATGTTTCCTCTATGATAAACTTATCTGAAATATTAGTCGACCCAGTCTGTAATAAAAATATTTGTCTCACCTTCCTTTTTACTGAAGCGGTTGGAGGCAAAGACTAATTTTTTGCCGTCGCGGGTAAACATTGGAAAGCCATCGAATGTGTCGTTGAAGGTGATTCGTTCAAGATTTGTACCGTCGATATTGATTAAGTATAAATCAAAATCTCTGCCGTTTTTACTTTCAGCATTTGAAGAGAAAATAATCCGTTTGGCATCAGGATGAAAGAAGGGAGCGAAACTTGCTTTTCCTAAATTTGTAATTTGCTTGATATTTTGTCCATCGGCATCCATAACAAAAATTTCCAGCGCGGTAGGTCTGACTAAACCTTCCTTTACAAGTTCATTATAATCAGCAAATTCTTTTTCGGTTTTAGGACGACTTGCCCGGAAAACAATCTTTGATCCATCTGGTGAAAAAAACGCTCCGCCGTCATAGCCTTTTTCGAAAGTCAATCTTGTTTGATTTGATCCATCAATATTCATTACGTAGATCTCCGGATCGCCATCACGGGTTGATGTAAAAACAATTTTGTCTCCAAGTGGTGAGACAGTTGCTTCGGCATCGTAGCCGTAAGTATGTGTCAATTGCTTTAAATTTGAACCATCCAGATCAGAAACGAAAATGTCAAATGTTTCATAAAGCTTCCATACATAGCCCCTCGATTTGTCTGGCGGGGGAGGGCACTGCTCGTCATAATGGTGAGTTGAAGCATAAATTATTTGGTTATCATCCGGCATAAAATATGAGCATGTGGTTCTGCCTAATCC
>JACAFB010000048.1 GCA_013388545.1 Ignavibacteriaceae bacterium | reverse complement strand
GTATCATTCTTTCGCCATGTCATCTCTCCAGTATTCCGTTGATTGTAGGATTCATTAGCTCTCAAGGAAAAATGACAGTTGGCAGAACTTTTAATATTTCACTTGTCTTCTCGTTGGGAATTTTATTCACAATCGGGTTAATTGGAGTTATCACTGCATCACTCGGAAGGTTGATGGGTGATCTCGGTTCATTTGGAAATTATTTTGTTGCTGTAATCTTTTTTGTTGTTGGATTGTATCTTCTCGATATTATAAAACTTGATTGGAACAATGCCGGATTAAGAAAAACAAAATCAAAAGGTTTGCTCGCAGCATTGATTCTTGGATTACTTTTCGGACTTGCACTTGGTCCCTGCACATTTGCATATATGGCACCGGTTCTTGGAGTAGTTTTTCAAACAGCACAAACTGACTATTTCTTTTCTATCGTTTTACTCGCAGCCTTTGGAATTGGTCACTGTGCTGTTATTGTTGGAGCGGGAACATTAACAGGCAAAGTTCAGAAGTATCTTAACTGGTCAGAAGGCTCAAAAACAATTTCATGGATTAAAAGAATTTGCGGTGTGCTGGTGATACTTGGTGGGATTTATTTGATACTTATAATTCATTCATAATATTCTACTTTGCAGCCGCATCCATCCCACATCTTGTCATAAATTTCCAATCTATGTTTTATTAATTCCTCAGCTTCTTTTTTTGTTTTCATTACTCTGATCAGATATTCATTCTTTGTGGTTTTTTCCTGGATGATTAAAACATCTTCAAACTGAAGCAGTCTGATTTTATCTGATATGTAAGTATTCTCTTCGATGATAATATTCGAATGAGATAGAAGCTCATTCAATTCAGGCTCACTTATTATCAAATACTTTTTCTTTTTAGCGGATGATATAATTGCTTCAGGATTCATAATAATTTTTTTGGACAGTTAGATGTTGAAGTTGTGGATTAGTTGCAATAACTAATATCTTAAGCGGAAAAACTACATTTATTAAAAAAACTATTTTTTCAACGCTAATGTATTTCCACGTTTGACTAGTGCAACTCCAATCAGAATCAATCATGAAGCTATGAAGACTGTGATTCTGTTAACTTTTTGTGGTTTGGCAATCAGACGGGAATCTTTATAATTATTAAGTATCGTATCGATGAGAATACCGTTGAGTGAAAATTCATTTTTTATTAATTATCAGATATCGGGAATGCTGCTTCCTGTGTCAAATATCCCTCCTGTACAACTTTTTATTCTTATCTGATTAAAGCTGTTTGATTAAGTCTTTGGTAAATAAAAGTAGTTGGTGAGATAGCGTCACCACATACACAAAATTACTTTCCTGCGGCAAATGTTTTTCTTTTTTGCATCATCAGGTTTAACTAAAATTGCCGGTTATTATTCTATGAGCGGGAAATTTATCTTAGACGAAAAATGAAATTCCCTCAAGGAGAAAAAATATTTGGTCTGAATTTTGAATTAGTTTAATTCAAAAATTTTTATTTATATTAAGTATCCTTTTCCGCTTAAAATCAATTTATTATTAAAAACATCATGGAGGTCCGGGTGAAGTATATAAATTATTGGAAGATTGTAGTTTTTTCCTGTTTCATTCTGAATATTCCGACTTACGCTCAGAATATTTGGGAAACAACGGGCGGAGTAGATGGGGGAAGAGTTAATACAATATTGAAAGTAGATAACAATATTTTCCTCGCCGGTTATGCTGGAGGCGGATTATTCAGATCTACTGACGGAGGAGTAAACTGGTATTCAATTTCTGAGCAGGTTGAAAACATTGGTGTATTTATTCTGCAAAAAGCTCCAAACGGGAACTTATATGCCGGCACAACACAATCCATATTTAAATCCACTGACCTTGGATTAACCTGGAACAGGGTGGGCAGCTCTTTTCCTCCCGGCGGTTATGCTCAGGATATAGTTTTTGACGGTTCGGGCAATATTTATGCGGCAAATGCAACCGGAGGCGTATATAAATCAACAGACGACGGCATTACCTGGAACCAAATTAATACAGGAATAAATCCAGGAAGGTATATTATAAATCTTGATTTTACATCTAATAATATTCTTGTTGCTGCTGATCTCTATTCGGGATTATATATCTCAACTAACTTCGGCAATAGCTGGACATTGTCGAACAATGGTTACGATATAAATTATTATCCACGAAGCGTTACTTCAAATTCTGCCGGAGAAATTCTTGTTGCATCTTTTGGAAATGGTCCATTTAAATCTACCGATAACGGAAATAACTGGGTGTCGATAAAAGGAGATCTCTCTCTTGTTTATTTGAATGATATCAATCAGACTTCAGCAAACGAATTACTTGTTGCCATCGACCAGAATATTTTTAAGTCAACCAACGGAGGTACTAATTGGACGGCAATTACAACGATGTTCAACGGATTTGCTTATCAAAATCTTTATGTGGATAATAACGATTATATTTATGCAGGCACCGTTCACTCAGGAATTATAAAATCAACTGATAGCGGTAATAACTGGACAAATTATGTAAATGGTATTTCTTCAACTTTAATCCAGTCTCTCAAATCAGATGCTTCGGGCAATCTTTTTGCAGCAATAAGCGGTAAAGGGCTTTACTCCTCAACAAATAATGGAAGCACCTGGACTAAAATAACGATTGTAAATAATTAAGAAGATACATTTATAAGAACTGTTGATGTTATTCCTTCTGGCGGTTTAATTGTTTATAATGTTTATAACGGTATATACATTACAACAGATTTGTCGAGCTGGAATTCATTCAACACCGGATTAACAAATCAGAACATATATTTATTGGAAGTAAGCCCAGACTACTATTTTGCTGCAGGCACCGATGGAAAAATTTTCAGAACACCGCGAACTTCAGCAAACTGGACTGAAATTACAATTCAAGTCAGTTCCGGTTATCCTTATGATGTCTTTATGAGTTCGACAGGAGATTTATATTTTCTTTTCGACGAGATAATTTTAAAATCAACTAACAACGGTGACAACTGGACTGATGTTAGTGCCGGAGTTTCAGGATATAAATTTTCAATTGCTGAACATCCAAATGGATATATTTATGCTGGAACAAATCAGGGCGTTTATCGTTCTACTAATGCGGGCTCAAGCTGGACTCCCGAAACCTCCGGATTAAATGACGGTGCTCTTTCTATTGCCATTCATCCTGATGGAAGTATATTTGCCGGTGGTTATGTTTCTGCTCACAGGTCGGATGATCTGGGATTAAACTGGAACCCCTTTACCGAGGGTGCTCAGAATTGTGAGTTCAGTGATCTTGCTTTTGGTAAATCCGATGTTCTTTTTGCAGCGATTGAAAATCTTGGTGTATATCGCACAACTTCACCTATTACATCTGTCGAAGATAATAGAAGTACATCTTTATCAGATTACTCGCTCCAACAGAATTACCCTAATCCATTTAACCCATCGACCAGTATTCAATATTCAATAGGCAGCAGCCAATTCGTAACATTAAAAGTTTTTGATGTTCTTGGTAAGGAAGTTGCAACTCTGGTAAACGAAGAAAAACCTGCGGGTAGTCATCAAGTTACCTTCGATGCAAGGGAGTTAGCCAGCGGAATATATTTATACAGATTATCGGCAAACAGTTTTACCGAAACAAAAAAGCTGATTCTCATTAAGTAAAATATATTTTCAAAATTCAATCCAACATTATTTAACTATAATCAAGAGGAGTATTTAAGTGAAAATCTTACACACAACATTATTTATAATTTTATTAGCTGCATCATTTGGATACGCTCAGTGGCAGCAAATTAATTCCGGATTGCCCGGCACTTCTGTTTACGGACTTGCTGCAGACGGACAATATATTTACGCCGGAATGTCTGCATCAGGTGTTTATCGCTCTTCTGACAAGGGAAATAACTGGACATCTGTTAATGCTGGATTACCAAACTCAAATGCATGGGAACTTTATTCAAATAACGATACTCTCTTTGTTGGTTTTTATGGTCCCGGGGCTTTCCGATCAACTAATCATGGAAACACCTGGGATACTATGATTGTTGGCTCACTCAACAGTTCTGTTCGTGGATTTATTTCTAATAATAAATATTTATTTGCTGCTACCTGGGGACAAGGTATTTTCAGATCTTCAGATGGAGGAGCCAACTGGGCACAGATAAACAATGGATTGAATTATCTAACATTTTGGGACATACTTTCCTTTGGAGATACATTGCTTGCTGCAAATAATGGAACCGGAATGTATCGCTCTACAAATAATGGCAACAACTGGACTTTATCCAATAATGGTTTAACTGCTTCAATAGCTTACAGGCTTGCAGCATTAGGTAATTACTTTTTTGCTGGCACAGCTTATAATGGAGTATTTCGTTCATCAGATTTTGGAAATAATTGGACACAGGTAGGATTAACTTCTCAAACAATTTATGCATTATTAGCTTACGATACGCTGATTTTTGCTGGTACAGCTAATGCCGGAGTTTTTATTTCTTATGATTATGGAAACACCTGGCAAACATTTAACGAGGGCAATCCAAATGGTTCAATAGTCGAGTTAATGTACGATGATACTTATTTATATGCAGCGACACTTGGCGGGGGTGTTTATCGCTATGATAAGAACAATATAACTTCAGTAGAAAATACTTCTACAGAAACACCTACTTCATTTTCGCTTGAACAAAACTATCCTAATCCATTTAATCCATCTACCAGTATTCAATATTCAATAGGCAGCAGCCAATTCGTAAAATTAAAAGTTTTTGATGTTCTTGGTAATGAAGTTGCAACTCTTGTTGACGAATACAAACCTGCCGGGGCTTATGAGATTGAGTTTGATGCAGCCGGATTATCCAGCGGTATATATTTTTATAAGCTTACTACAGGTATTAGCTCAAAAATCAAAAAGATGACATTAATCAAATAAAAAGAAAGGATAATCCTTAATGAAACTCTATTTACTTACACTGATTTCTTTTTTGATTCTTTGCAGCTTTTTATCAATGGCTCAGAATTATGAAATCAAATTCGATACCCTCAGCGCAAGCGGCTGGTTTGGGGGAGACAACCGTCCGGGTCAGCAAAGAAATGTTGCAGTAGCTCAAAGCGTATTTATTGAAGAACCAATTACACTTGAATCCTTTGCATTCTATTTTACTGCTCCGTTTGATTATGCATTTAATGGAACCGGGACCGGGCATGATGTATTACTTAAATTGCATATTCGTGATTCTCTTGGCACGATTCTCCAGGCAAACCAGGTTTTTGTCGGGGATACATTTTACGGCGGCTGGATAACCTGGTCAAATATCAATCTCGACCTGACCGATGCAGGCAAATATATTTTCTCGGCTTATTTGGTCGGCGGTTACGATTCAAATATGGTATATTCTGGTCAGGGTTGTGATCAGTTTGCTGGTTATTTGGGTGGGGAAAGGTATAGTAAATATGTTACAAATGATCAGGAAGCTGAAACCTGGGGAGACTGGAGCCCGCACACATGGGATTCTGATTTCTGGTTGACCGGTACTTTAATCGCTACGTCAGTAGATGATCCTGAGATTTTAAAAGAGTTCTCACTCTTACAAAATTATCCCAACCCGTTTAACCCGGAAACGATCATTAAATATGCAATTGGGAGCAATCAATTTGTAACTCTAAAAGTGTATGATGTTTTGGGAAATGAAGTTGCGACGCTTGTTAATGAAGAAATACAAGCCGGAAGTCATACTGTAATATTCGATGCATCTAATCTGTCAAGCGGCATTTATTTCTACAAATTAACTTCGGGTAGTTTTGGCGCGACAAAAAAGATGACTCTGTTGAAATAAGTTTTAATTTACTTTAATAAATTTTATAAAAGGCACGAGCAATCGCGCCTTTTATTTTTTTAAAGGACTGAATGCTTAACAAAAACTAATATTCATTATGCTAAAACATTCGGCGGATGAAAGTAAAGCATTTGGCAAATATTCCTTCTATATTTTATAGCTGATACTTGTAATCCGGCTTCAACTATCCAATATCCGATATCCGTTATCCTGTACCAGACTACTCATTCTTTCTGTAAAAAATCTTTGGTCAATAACAATGCTGCAAATGAAAGAAATCATCATTAATGATTCGATTAAAGCATATAAAGAATAATTATCACGAAGTTCAAGTAAAAGAAGATTCACTTAAAAGCAGAGAATCAAAATTCTAAATAAGGTGAGTATAAACTATCAATCAGCGTATTGATCACTTAATTTCTTCTTTCATTTTTTCCCGATACAACAATAAGTACCAAACCGATTACAGCAATAGCGGTTCTTCCTGATGTGCTTCCATAATTAAATACAAACATAAATACGGAAGCAAGAACTAACATTATCCGCCAATGAATCTGTATCTGTACATACTATCTCCCGGAAAAAGTTTACTAATACAGATATAATTCATAATAATTGGGTGCCAGGCTCAATTAAAGCGGTTTTTATCAGCAAAAGAAATTTAAGCTGCTGGAAAAAGATGATGAAGAATTATTCTAGCTTATAAATTTCACGAAATCCTGTTTCAACAAGATCCAAATATCCTTTCATTATTTCCCGGACTTCTGGTTTTGATGTAAAACCTTCCTGTTTTTCAAAGACAGCAAGGCTCTCAACTTCACCTTCAAGTACAACTGTCCAATATCCGGCAATTGCATCTGTCATGATACGAGGATTGTTGAATCCTGAATTATGCATATGCGGAAATACCTGCTTGAATTTTTTAACAAGCTCTTTTGCCATACCCGGCTTTGTTCTAAATACATCACGGACAAGATACATAATGACTCCTTCGAAAAGTGTTTGAGATTATAAGAATTATGCCCGTTAAATATTACTAAATAATTTGCCGACAAGCAACAATTATCAACAATTCATTATTAATGGACGCGGGCCATTTTGAATTTTGAGATGCACTATAATAAAAACTTAAGGTAATCTTTATTTTCTTTTTTAGTGTCTTTTTGACTTATTAATATTTTTGTCGGGTTCGGAAGGTTCACGAGCAAAAGTTAGCAAGTAGCAACACATCATATTAAATGATTAATAATAAAAAAGGCGTCGAAAGACGCCTTGCAGACCTTAATGTAAAAATATCAGATTAGTTTCTGGACTTTGCTTCGTTCACTACGATATTTCTTCCCTTAAGTTCCGATTCATTCAATGCTTCAATAGCATTTTTTGCATCGGTTGAATCCTCCATTTCGACAAATCCAAAACCTCTGGATCTGCCTGTTTCCCTGTCTTTTACTACTTTGGCGGAAATAACTTTTCCATGACTCTGGAATGTTTCTTTCAGCAGTTCATCATCAACTGACCAGGGAAGAGAACCCACAAATAACTTAGTACTCACAAGAACCTCAAAAAAAGTTTAATAAAAACCGGACTAATTTTCCGGAGGGTTGAAACATAGTACATTGAAAGATAATAACCTAATTAAATAATCTTAAATTCAGAAAAAGTCTTAGCGTTTCCTGCCAAACCTGTTATTTCTTTGGCCGCCATCACGTTTTGCACGTGCTTCACCTACTTTAAGTTTCTTTCCTTTAAGATCGAAAGTGTTTAGCTCTTTAATTGCTTTTTGTGCTTCAGAAAATGCCGGCATTTCTACAAATCCAAATCCTTTTGACTGCTGCGAAAATAAATCCCGGATAATTTTAACCTCTCTCACTTTTCCGTGCTGTGAAAAAAGATTCATTAAATCTTCCTCAACTACTTCGTTAGAAAGATTTCCTACAAAGATGTTCATTTTGAAATCCTTAAAATGTTTGAAATTTTTTGGCCGCTTAAAATTTTGAATTGTAACTTTTCCGGATGCTTTCTTCGGATAGGATGGGTTATTAAATCAAATTTTAGATGGCAATGAAAGTTACAACGAATCAGCGAATATTGAAAGGTGCTTTTACCTATACAATTTTACATACAAGTTAAGAAAACATTCTCCCGTAGCAATAAAGGCTTCTTCCGGAAAATTACCTTGTTGTTTCTTTGCGGTAATTTTTCCAAAAGTAAATTGGCAAGCCAAGCAGAATCAGAATAGCTCCCATCGCAGCATTGCTCGTATCTGATATTATAGTATTAATTAAAAACAATAATGATACAATAACGAATAAAGCTGGCAAGAAAGGATACCAAATCACTTTATATGGTCTTTTTGCATCAGGCATCTTTTTCCGGAGTACAAAAACTCCGAATGCGCCAAGCATATAAAATAACCATGCAGCAAACATCACATAATCAGTGATTGTGTCAAATGATCCGGTCATTACAAGTATACAAGACCAGGTGCCCTGCACTGCAAGTGAAACATGCGGAGTTCCAAAACGCGGGTGTACTTTAGCAAGCGGGCCAAAAAACATTTTATCTTTTGCCAACGCATAATGAACTCTTGCAGTTGCAAGTATGCTTCCATTCAGCGCCCCAAAAGTTGAAACTATAACTGCTATTGAAATTATTGATGCGCCGTAATTCCCAAAAATAACTTCTGCCGCTGTTGCAGCTACTAAAGGTGATCTTGCCATTTCATTTATAGGCAAAACATATAAATAAGCAGCATTTACAATCATATAAACAGCCACAACTATCATTGTTCCCAGAAGAAGCCCGAGAGGAACATTTCGCTGTGGATTTTTAACTTCACCCGACACAAAAGTCAAATTGTTCCAGCCATCATAAGCCCAAAAAGCTCCGGCTAATGCCAGTCCAATTAGTGCAAATAAATTTGTGCTTACTTCTGGCTTTAAGGCAAAATCATGATAGATATTATTAAAGCTTCCGTTTCCAAATACGAATAATAAAAGAGCAAGCAAAACTATTGAGCCTATCTTAATAAATGTTATAACTGATTGAACCGAACCTCCGAAAACAACCCCGATATAATTAATACCTGTAAGAAAAACGATGCACGTTATTGCAGCGATCTTAGGTCCAAATTCAAGGAAAGGATAAATATGCCCCACAATCGGGACATAAACAGAAAAATCCTTCAGGTACTGAGGAAGTAAAGGATATGAAATAAAATATCCAAGATACTCACCGAAAACATAAGCAATTGCTGCCTGGCTTCCAGTTTGAATTACTGCAAAAACCGACCACCCGTAGAGATAGGAAGTGAATTTTCCATACATCTCTCTGAAATAAACATATTGTCCTCCGGTGGCATTAATCATTCCGGCTACTTCTGCATTGCACAATGCACCGATGAAAGTAATAAGTCCGGCAACAAGCCAAACAATCAGCAAAAGCTCAGGAGACATTAATTGTCCGGCCATTGTTGCTGGTTTTCTGAAAATACCCGAACCTATCATCGAACCGGCTACAATCATCATTGCAGATATTAAACCCAAGCCTCTTACGAGCTCGGTTTTGGGGGTGATATTCTTCATAAAATTTCCCGTGAAAATCAGGAAGGAAAATATGTATTAAGGTTTCCTAATTCAAATAAATATTTTTTTTGTGGATGATCAACTTAATCCTGCTAACTTCAAGCTGATTTCCCAGAAGCGGCTCATGATTTTCTTATCATAACTTATTCTGGAAGACTCCGAAATTTTATTGTTTACAAAGTATTTCCCCGATATTCCTTCTACCTCTTCAGAGGAAGCCAGATAGACAAGAGTTGCTGCCCCCTGAATAAGACTTGCACCTGTTGAGTTAAATCCTTCCTTTAATAGTTTTGTTGATATAACCCCCGGATGCAGTGCATTCGAGGTAATTTCTGTCGACTTTAATTTTTCTGATAACTCATATGCGAAAAGAATGTTTGCAAGCTTTGAAAGTGCATAAGCACTATAACCGGAGAAGCTTCTTTCTCCCTGCAGATTTGACGGATCATATGAGGCATTGTGGTGTGCAATCGAACTTACAGTAATAATTCTTCCTTTAGAACTTATCATATTCTCGTTCAACAGCAGATTAGTCAGGAGAAAATGTGATAAATGATTTACAGCGAATGTTGTTTCATAACCGTCTTCAGTCAGCTTCTTTGTATTCATAAAAACACCGGCATTGTTAATCAACACATCTATCTTAGAGCAGATGGTTTTCAGGTCTTCAACCATTTTTCTCACTGATTTTAGTGAAGAAAGATCTGCAGTTACCGAAAGCACATTTTCTTCTGAAGCAATTTTTTTTATTTCATCAACAGTAGATTGAACCCTGTTTTTATCTCTTCCATGAATTACAACAGAGGCACCACTTTCAGCCAGTTCAAATGCCGCTTGTTTCCCTATTCCATCAGTTGATCCGGTTATTAAAATTATTTTCCCATTCATTTTTTGTTCTTTTCTTATTTAGATTATTTTCAAAAGATTAAATTATTTTTATTTAAGCTCTCATTTGAAATATAAGACAGGCGAAATTTATATTTCAATATTGTAAAACAGAATTTAAAAGGAAATAAATGAAAATATTAAGGCAAGTTTATCTGATTGCGCTCTACCTGCTCATAAGTTTTGAGCTCTTTGCGCAGATATATTCAAATACCAATTCAAACTTAATTTCGAAAAAGGATCTGCTTGAAAAAGTTTCAGTGCTGACATCGGATGAATTTGAAGGAAGACTTTCCGGCAGTGATGGTTATAACAAGGCAGCAGCATATTCAGCAGAATTATTCAAAAGCTTTAATCTAAAACCCGCAGGCGATGAAGGATATTTTCAAAATCTGAAAGTTGAGTACAACAAAATTCTTCAGCCCGCAGTTTTTAATCTTCTAAAAGAAGGAAAAGTATTTAAAGAATATGAATTAGGACGGGATTTTATATTCAGAGGATTTACAGGAAGTGCTGATGTAAAAGCTCAGGTGGTATTTTGCGGTTATGGAATTTCTCAGCCTGAAGATGGATTTGATGATTACAAAGATGTAAATGTAAACGGGAAAATCGTGATGGTGTTCAAATATCATCCCCGATGGCAGAAGGAAGGAATAGAAATTAAAAATGGCAGTATCAGAGAAAAATCAAGATTGGCATTTGAACACGGTGCAAAAGCAATAATTTTTGTTTCATTTCCTAATGACAAAAAACCTCAGGGCGTAATTGGGAGTATTCTTGACGGCGAAGGGGAACATCTGATAACCTTCCCTCAGCTTCATATAAGCATAGAAGCTGCTGATGATATTCTAGAGCAGACCGGATACAAATTAAAAGATCTTCAAAGTAAAATTGATTCTACCAAACAATCATTTTCTTTTAATACTTATTCGAAAGTACATGTTATTGCAACTGCTGAATATAATAAACAAGCCCCGACTATGAACGTTGTTGGAATAATCGAAGGGAGCGACTCTGTCTTGAAGAAAGAATTTATTGTGATAGGTGCGCATCTTGATCACGTTGGTTCACAGGCAGGAAAGGTGATTTTCTACGGCGCAAATGATAATGCATCGGGATCCGCCGGAGTTATACAAATAGCTGAAACTCTTTCTAAAAGCAGATCGAGTCTGAAACGATCTGTTATTTTTGTGCTTTTTGCCAGTGAAGAACTTGGATTGTTCGGCTCAAAACATTTTGTGAAAAGCCCTCCTGTCAATCCAGACAAAATAGTCGCAATGCTCAATCTTGATTGTATAGGTCATGGTGACAGTATTCAGATAGGCAATGGTAAAAGTGCTCCGGTGCTTTGGCAGCTTATAAAAAAAATTGATGAAAAATCTTCAGGGTTAATGGTTGAAAGAACATGGGCAGGCGGAGGTGCGGATGCAAGTCCTTTTCATGATATTGGTATTCCATCTGCTTACTTTGTAACAACTAACAGTTATGAACACCTTCACGAAAGAACCGACAGGGTTGACACATTGAATCCCGAATTATACGAAGCAATTGTTAACCTGGCATATTCATCTTTGATTGAGCTTGCTTCAGGTAATTATCAAAAAGAAAAAATTGTAAATGAGAACTAAGAGATTCAAAAAAGTATTTAAAGAAGAAAAACCGGTAATTGCAGTAATCCACGTTGATTCGTTACCGGGCACACCCTCTTTCAAAGGCAATGTCAAACCGATAATAGAAAAAGCAGTCAAAGAATCTGAAGTTTATTATTCCTCGGGAGTTGATTCACTCATCATCGAAAATATGCACGACGTACCCTACATTAAGGGAAAAACAGGACCAGAAATTACCTCAATAATGAGCATCATCGGTTACGAAGTTAAGAACAAAACCGGATTGCCTTGCGGAATTCAGATTCTTGCCGGTGCTAATATTGAGGCATTGGCTGCAGCAAATTCTGCAGGATTAGATTTTATAAGAGCAGAGGGATTTGTTTTCGCTCACGTTGCCGATGAGGGAATAATTGAATCTTCAGCTGGTGAATTATTAAGATACAGAAAAAACATTTATGCCGATGAGATTCTGGTTTTTACTGATATAAAAAAGAAACATTCTTCACATTCAATAACATCAGATACAGATATTGTTGAAACCGCTCACGCTGCAGAATTCTTTCTTAGCGACGGAATAATACTTAAGGGAAAATCTACCGGCAAGGAAGCAGATATTAATGAAATATCTGCGGTTTCCAAGTCTGTCAGCATTCCGGTTTTAATCGGTTCCGGCATCACTGTGGAAAATGTTGAAAAGTTTTTTACAGCCGCGGATGGATTTATTATTGGTTCAGCCTTCAAAAGAGGAGGTAAATGGCTGAATTCTCCTGATAGAAAAAAAATAGCAGGAATTGTGAATAAAATAAATAATTTAAGAAATGGACGTTCATTACCTGTGTAATTCAAGTTACATCAAAAAGATTGATCGTTATTGAACCTTAACCCAACGAACCGTGTTTGATAAAATGAAACATAATTATAAATCAACATTTTAATAATTTTAAGCAAAATGCCTGTAAATAAATCAATTGAGCTCAAAGAATTTATGGTTGATATTGACCTTGTATCTAACTTTTCCATGGATTTTATTTCAAGGCTCCCTTATCAACAGAAGATTGTCAATCAGCTTATTAGTGAAGGCAGAATTGATAGTTATTCTTTTTCAAGAGAAAGAGGAAAGATCTGGATTATACTTCGCGCAGAATCTTTAAAAGATGCACAAGATATTATCTTGCGGTTTCCGCTTAAAGATTATTTTATTTTCAGCATAAGCGAAATAACACTTCATCAAAAATCACTCTTCAGGTACGCCCCGATTACCCTTAATTGAGTTTTCAGAAACAATTGTTTGTAATATTATTTTTATTATTTATTAGTAAGAAAAATAATATTTATTGAGTTTTAACAGCATTCAGAAAAATTGAAAACTATTCATCAGCTTTTAAAGGAATACTTTAACATCGACAGCTTCCGCGGGCAGCAGGAAGAGATCATAAATAGAACAGTCAGGGATAGAAAACACAGCCTGGTAATAATGCCTACCGGAAGCGGTAAATCACTTTGTTATCAGATTCCCGCTTTAAGTTTTGAGGGACAGACAATTGTAATCAGCCCTTTAATTGCATTAATGCAGGATCAGGTGGATTCATTGAAGAAAAAAAATATTCCTGCGGGATTCATAAATTCATCTTTGTCGAAACAAGAAAGAGAAAGCAGGATGAAAAGTTTCGGCGAAAGGAAAATTAAAATTCTTTATGTTACCCCCGAACGATTCAGGAAAAAAGAGTTTTCCGGTTTAATTAAAGATTCTTCAATTGATTTACTTGCAGTCGATGAAGCACACTGCATCTCTGAATGGGGTCACGATTTCCGACCGGATTACTCAAGGATTGGTGAGTTCAGAGATCTAATCGGCAACCCGCTTACAATTGCTCTCACCGCAACAGCTACTTTGGATGTTCAAAAAGATATTATTGCAAAATTACATTTAAAGGAAAATGAGATTAAAGTTTTTCACCAGGGGATTGACAGACCCAACCTCCGTCTTGAGGCGGTGGAAGTCTGGGATGACAAAGAAAAACTCTCAAATATTTTAAAGGTTATTGAAAACTATAATGGATCAGGTATCATTTATTTTTCACTGATAAAAACCCTTGAAAAGTTTTCAGAGCAGCTTGAGCGGCAAGGAATTAAACATGGGATTTACCATGGTAATCTTGAAGCGAAGAAAAGAAAGAATATCCAGCGTCTTTTCCTGTCAGGAAGCGAAAAGCTAATGCTGGCAACAAATGCCTTCGGAATGGGAATTGATAAACCAGATATCAGATTTGTAATCCACGCTGAAGTTCCGTCATCAATTGAATCTTATTACCAGGAAATAGGGCGGGCTGGCAGAGACGGATTGGATTCTCTTTGCTTGTTAATCTATTCCCAGCAGGATCTTTATACACAAATGGAATTTATCAAATGGTCAAATCCTGATGCTAATTACTATTCAGTTTTATTTGATACATTAAAACGAGATCTGACAGCAATTAACGCAAATGGATTAGATTATCTTCGCGAGCAGTTACACTATAAAGACAGAAATGATTTCAGACTCGAAACAGCTCTTGGAATGCTTGATCGTTATGGAGTAACAGACGGAACAATTGATAAAAAAAATTTAAGATTGATTACAGATCTTCCTCACCAGCTTGAAGATGAGGAGTATTTAAAGCAAAAACTTCTGAGTGACAACAAAAAATTATTATCGGTCGTGAATTATTTCAGAAATAACAGCTGCAGGCGAATATTTATTTCAGACTATTTTGGATTTCCCGGAGAAAAAAACTGCGGCAATTGCGATGGCTGCACAAAAACTGCTGTTTGATAATCAAAGCCAAATCACTTTAAAAAACTCTTTCGTATTTCCCTTACTTTTCCTATCATATTAATACGGAAATTGATCTTATTTACAGATTAGTAGAATGACACAACCTATTACAAGAATGCGCCGGGTTTTGGACTGGCACGCAGCTGTGCTATCGGGATTAATCTCCGGAATAATTTTTATTCTCTTAAACCTTCTGATCATTCCGGGATTTCTTGAACAGGATATCTGGATAATGATAAGAGATATCGCTTCAATTTTTTTGGGGGAAGAGCATTTAACCAATCCCCCTGTCTTCGATCCCAAAGTATTCATTCTTGTTGTAATAATTCATTTTTCTTTCTCTGCTCTGTTTGCATTTTTAATTGCGTACATAATTTACCGGTGGGGACTGCTTGTGGGAATTATCGGCGGCGCATTTTTAGGTTTAGGTGTTTATGGAATTGATTTATATGTTCTTTCTTATTTCTCTCCCTGGTTTGAGTTCATAAAAAGCTGGCCTTTAATGGTTTCTCATATAATATTCGGGGCAAGTGCCGGAGGTATTTACGAGTTATTTGAAATTGAAAGATTTGTAGCTGCGGAAAATTAAACCTGCTTCAATAAATTTTTTTTTAATTGGAGCTTCTCATCTTTAAAACCTTAAAGAAAATCGATTCGGGCATCGGAACTATTAATAATGCAAGATGAGCAAAATTTTATTTGTTCTTTTTCCCGTCTTTGTTTTCTTTACTTGTTTTTAACCTGGAAAGATTAGCCTTAACCTTCTCAAGCAAATTTTTTGCCCAGATAAACTCAGTGGCAAGAATTCCTAATCCGACAGGAATAACTATGAAAGCCGGCCCGGGAAGAATTATCATAAGTAAACCAATAAATAAAACAGTAAACCCGATTACAGCCACAACCAGTCTTTTTATTTGCTTTAAAGTCTTTTCCATAATATGTAAACATTATAACAACAAATCACAAAAAAGATTCATAGTTTCAGGAAATAATTTGAACACTTCTCTAATTAAAAAATCCGGGTGCAGCTAATACTTAATCTCTAATGATTTCAATACTGCCTTTTTCGGGAAATTTAATGAGATACTTTTTATTGTATTTATTAAGTAATAAAGTATCCCTGAGCCAGGGATTATAAAGTTTCAGAATTTTATAATTAAATCCTTTAGCTATTGAAAAATCGGCAAGGTTATAAATGGGAGTGTCAACCTCAACTTCAAAATATTTTAATGGCTTATATAAATCTGCGTCGCTGATGTCGTAGCCAAATTTAGCCGGCGCTTCAATGATTAATTTCAGTGAAATAATTCGCGCAATGTATCTTGAAGTTTCTTCACCCAAAACCAGGTTATAATAGTTTCGGGCTTTTTGCCGAGTTAGCTGTTTATCTAAACCATTGATGCCCATATTATAAGAAGCAGCAGCCAGAGTCCAGGAACCAAATTTTTCATAAGCTTCTTTAAGATACAAGCAGGCAGCTTCAGTTGATTTAATTACATCATATCTTTCATCAACTTCAGAGCTGACTTCCAGTCCGTATTTTTGTGCTGCGGCATCAATGAATTGCCAGAACCCCCTGGCGTTTGCAGGAGAAACTACATTATCAAGATTACTTTCGGCAATAGCCAGATACTTAAAGTCCTCTGGAATTCCGTTCTTTTTTAAAATAGGCTCAATAACCGGGAACCATCTGCCTGCGCGTTTGATTGCAAGAATTGTTGCTGAATGCCAGTAAGTATTCACGAGAATTTCTCTTTCTATTCTTTCTTTTACCTCAAAATTTTCAAGTGGGACTCTTTCTCCGGCAAAGAAAATTTTTTCAGGTAGTTGAGGAGAAATAATTTTATATCCCTGCGGAAAATAGTTATCGCTCATTTGTGCAATTGTTTCGGGATTGTTAGCAAAATAAAAATAAACTGCTGCTCCGATCAGCAAAAATGCCGCAGCAATTCCTGCAAAGAAAAAATATAAGTTACTTTTATTCTGTTTATTGTTTTCTTTTTCGCTCATCAGATAATCCTGTTTTTTTGATTTGCTATATATGAATTTTAAATTACTTGCGAAAGGAGAATCTGTTTCTTCCTTCTGATTTATTTAACAGCCGCTCTGATTGCAGAATTATCCTTCTGTACCAAATCATTTGATGAGGCATTTTATTAAGAATATTTTTTGGCCATCAATTGAGCAACATAGGAGTCGATATGAAAAGGTTCGGTTCTTTAAGCTTGTTGTTGGTGTGGGTTGTAATTCTGAATATCTGCTCAATAGCTCAAACACCCGTGGAAATAAAATCTTCGGCTAATCTTCAAAACATCTCGGAAAGCCTGTTAATGGGAGTCCATTCAGATAACCCTGGAGTAAAAGCAAAATGCACATACCTGCTCGGAGAGTTTTGCTGTTCAAAGGCAGTAATTCCACTTTTAAGCATATTACATAATTGTGATTGTGAAGAATTAAGAATCCTAGCTGCATTATCACTTTACAAGATCGGCGATGCGAGAGGAATTTTTGCCATTAAACAGGCAATTAAATTTGATGAAAGCGATTGGGTGAGAAGAATGTGCAGAAACTTTTATAACGCTTACTTATTGGAGAAGTACAGTAAACCTGTTGATGTAGCATCCAATTGAAACCTGATGATGGCTTCCAAGGATTACCCGGGCAAACTTGTCCGGGTAATCAATTCTTTTTTCCCACCTGAATTTTTTCAGCGAAATATTTTCTTTCTTTATTATCTTAGTGTTTAAGAATATCTTAACGAAAAAAAGGAAATAACTTGGCAGAAGAAACTACTCTCCAAACCAAACAATCCAAATGGAATTTTCCAACTGCATTCTGGACTGCAAATATTGTAGAGCTTTTTGAAAGAGCAGCTTATTATGCTGTGTTTATTGCTATTACACTTTACCTTTCGCGGGTTGTTGGTTTTGATGATATTGATGCCGCCTGGATCAGCGGAATTTTTTCTGCCGGATTATATTTCCTGCCGCCTTTCACTGGTGCATTCGCCGATAAAATCGGATTCAGAAAAGCGATCATCCTGGCATTCTTTCTTTTAACTGTCGGATATTTCACTCTCGGAGCCTTGCCCTATAAAGCCATTGTACTGCCCTCACTTGTTGTGCTGATGTTTGGCGGATCTTTTATCAAATCAATAATAACAGGCACAGTTGCTAAAACCACCAACAAGGAAAACCGTGCAAAAGGTTATTCTATTTTTTATGGAATGGTTAATGTGGGCGCTTTTCTTGGAAAAACATTTGCTTACCCTCTCAGGCTTGAATGGGGTTTAACCTCCATCAATTTCTATTCTGCAGCAATGACATTTATTGCGCTTATCGTTGTGTTTTTTTTCTATAAATCTGTAAATGCTGATGGAGAAGGAAAAACTTTCAAGGAAGTCTGGAATAGTCTCATCAGGGTTCTTTCGAATCTTAGATTGGTGCTGCTGATTTTTATTGTAACAGGCTTCTGGATAATTCAACATCAGCTTTATGCAACAATGCCAAAATATGTGCTGCGTACTGTTGGAGAATCAGCATCGCCCGAGTGGATTGCAAACGTAAACCCATTTGTGGTTATGATAAGCGTAGTATTTATAACAAATATAATGAGAAGTGTTAAAGCCGTTACATCAATGTCTGTCGGAATGTTTCTTATGCCCGTTTCGGCATTGCTGATGGCTTCAAGTTACTTGCTTGAAAATGCAATGGGAGAATCTGTTTCTGTATTCGGATTATTTTCTGCACATCCGATTACGATTATGATGATTACTGGTATTGTAGTGCAGGGATTGGCAGAGTGTTTTATCTCTCCGCGGTATCTTGAGTATTTTTCACTGCAGGCACCTAAGGGTGAAGAGGGTTTGTACCTTGGATTCAGTCATTTACATTCTTTTCTTTCATCAATTCTTGGATTTGGAATTTCAGGATACCTGCTTACAACTTACGCACCTGATCCTGCAACACTGTCGCCGGAACAATTAAAAACAGCTTATGATCAATCATACTATATCTGGTTTTACTTTGCTGCAATTGGATTTGCTGCTGCTTCAGCTTTATTAGTTTACAGATTTGTTTTTGACAGAGAGAAAAAGCAAAGCTAATACTTTTTTCTTCGGGCAGAATAAATTTGACCAAACCAGTTATTTTGCCAACTATTTATGAAGAGAGCTCATTTCTTTGAATAATGAGAAAGTAAAGGTAACAACATCTTTACCTTTAAGAACATCAAGCTTACCTTTTCCATGGGAATATAGTTTCGTCGGTTTCAGGCAATGTATGAATGTCCGGCGATAACTTTACGGGATATTCTTCCGGATCGACAATGAATTGACTACAGACAGAAAGAATTCAGGATCAAACCTCTCGTAAGTTTTTTCAAGAAATTGCCCGTTGTTGTTTCAATAAAGATCACTCACCAGTTTTTCTTTAATAAATGAAAATGATAGATCGTTTTTTTATTTATATGATGCTTTAAGTTATTCAAGAGAATGATTGTCAGTTAAAATTATTTCATCGCCAACTCTTACAATGCCTTTGTTAAGTGAAATAAGATTCTGTCCGAAGTAAACTTTATTTCCTTTTTTCCTGTAGGTGCTCAGGGTTTTTAAGGGTTCATCAAATCTTTCTGCAGTCATTTGATCCGTGGTTACAATGACGCAGCGCGAGCAGGGTTTTACAGATCTAAAGTTAACATTCCCGATTTTGAAATTCTTCAGGTTATCTTCACAGAAGGGTTCACCTCCGCTGAAAACAAAGTTTGGTCTGAAACGATCAACAGGAACCGGCGAATCAAGTTTTTGATTTAGATCATCAAGTGATGATTGACCAACAATTAAGAATGGATATGCATCAGCAAAGCTGACCAGCCGTTCATCTTCAACATAATTCCTGTCTGCAATTCGTTTTTCATCATCAGGCATAAAGACAAGTTTGCAGTTAATTTTAAGCACATCTGAAAACCAGAGATTAACTGTATTGTTAAAAACTCTTGCCAAACAAACATCTCCCCAAATTTTCACTTTTATTTTTTCTCCTTTAAAATCAAAAGGAATTTTAACCGAAGATTTAGTTAATTTGTCAGTTGCCAGCAATCCTTCATCAAGAAGCGATATTTTTATTTTCGTCATTTGAGGATGATCTCGTTGGGTCAGGAACGTTCCATTTTCATCAACAATCATCCATCTTCGGTCATATTTAAGTCCCCGATCTTCAACTTCAGAAGATTGCAGGCTAATACCACTGCAGGACTTAATCGGGTAAATGTAAATCCCGGTTAATTGCAATTTATTCATTGAAAAACTGATTAATTAAAAATCAGATTAAAATCTCTCTCCATTGCTTTTCTCCACCATTCTTCGGGAACAACTTTCCAGTTGTTAAGCAATAAGGGAGTTACTTCTCTTTGCTCTTCAATCCATTTCATGATATAGAATCGGAGATCTCTTTCGGTTGAAGATACAATTCGTTTCGATAATTCCTTCTGTGGAATACCAGAGCCGAGAGTTAAATGTTCGCCACCGCCGTTTCCACGGTAAGAATTAACAGCAACTTTATATTTATTATCAAAACTAAACTGTTCTCCGGTTGACAGAGAACTGATTTCAACTCTTTCACCAAATGGTTTTGTTATATCTACCGTATAATTAATTCCGGCGGCAGATGAAAAATTATAGAATCTTTCTTCAAGTTCGGGAATTTCATTTCTCTCAGAAAAAATAATATTACCGGAAGAATCTTTCCTGAACCTCAGAATATGATCTGTCTCGGATGACATCTGATTGTACCAGTTACCGTTTGAAAATTCGAGATATGCATCAATTTCTTTCCCGGTTAATTCCATTGTGTAGAGAAGATTTTCATACCTGTATATCTTGAACAAGTCCCGTACATAAATATTGCCTTCGTTAATAACGAGATTGATTGATTGCGGATCAGTGAAGGAAATATCTGCTCCCGATATATCAAGCTGCAGCCTGTTAACCAAATCGGTAAATGAAGAGGGGCCGAAGAGAGATTCTCTTGTATCGATTGCATTAGTAAGTTTACCTATTGGTCTCGCTACATATTTTTTAACTTCCTCAAGGAATGGATTAAACTTTGAAAGAAAATTAGCATCGGGCTCATAATTTTTAACCTCAATAATTTCTCCTGTTGCTTTTGAATTCCATAATTGACAAGTCTTATCAAAACTCAAAGTGAAGTTTGCAACAGCCAGAGTTTTGGCTCCTGACAAAGGCCCCACAATGAGTACATCATTTCCTTCAGGACCTTTTACAGTGTAATTCCATCCATGATGATCGTGACCGACAAAAATTACATCAAACCCAGCTACCCGTTCCGCAATAAGCTGAGAGGCATTTTCATTAAATTTATCTTCGCTCGTTTGCCCCCCATAATTCCATTCTACGCCTGAATGAAACAATCCGATCAAAATGTCCGGCTGCTCTTCAGCTCTGATTTTTTTAACCCATAGTCTGGCAGTTTCAATCATATCATCAAAGAAGATTCCTTCATAAATAACAGACGGAAGCCACTTGGGAATTGCGGGTGTGATTAAACCCAGCACTGCCACTTTAATTCCTTTTCTTTCAATTATTGTATAAGGTTTGAAATATGGTGCGCCGGTATTTATATCAACCGCATTAGCCGCAAGCCATGGAAAGTTTATTTCCCGGGTGAACTTATCATAAACATCATGCCCCGTTTCAATATCGTGGTTGCCGATTGTTGCCGCATCATATTTCATGTAATTCATTACGCTCGCAAGCAAATGAGTCGTATCAGGCTTTTCGAAATTGTAATAGTAAACTGTTGGCTGCCCTTGCAAAATATCTCCATTATCGAGCAGAATGACTTCCTGGTTGGATTTGTTTCTCTCCTGATCCAGATATGTCATTACCTGTGCCAAAGAACCTGATGATTTACGATCGTTTATAAGATCATATGGGAAAATGGCACCGTGAACATCACTTGTGGCAATAATTTTCAGATTCACGGTTTGACCGGTGATTTCGCCTGAAGTTAAAATTAAGAACAAAAACAGGATTAAAGTTTTTATTGACTTCATTTTTCTCCTCTAACAATAATTAGCTTTCTGCTGATGATAAATAATAAATTTAGTATAATCATTAATATTCAAAATAAACAAACTCTTTGAAAATCATCAATTTGTAAAAGCATTATGAAAACATTTAACATAAAATTCTAATGTCAGTGAAATCGGAAAAAACAAGCAATTCTTAAAATCACTTCGATGCTTTAATATTTCTCAATGGACTCCGGAGATAAACTATCTGGATAGTAAAAGGATAAACCATTTTATTACTCAAAATTACCACTATTGATCAGGCATTAAATTACAATCTGAAAAATTTATGTTAAATATGCGATAATAATTTCTTATTTTTAATTAAGCATTATGTTGTAAAATGCGGATTAGATTGAAAAAAACAATTTCAATATTATTGTTAACCTTTATCGTCTATCATTCCTTTGGATTTTTGATAACACATTTTATCCTGAAAGAAGTCTACGAAGAAATTGCTTTCAGCAAAATATTTCAATCGGACTTTGAAGACAAGTCGGAGCTAATTGCCTTTAAGAAAGATGATTTGGCTTCCGGCAAACTTCAGTTTCAGAGAATCGATAAAAAAGAATTCAGATACAATGGAATGATGTATGACATAATCGAAGAAATTGAAACCGCAGACAGTATTTTCTTTCATTGTATAAACGATAAAAACGAAGATCACCTTTTTTCTGTGTTTTCCAAACACATAGAACAAAACTCCGATAACAAAACCACTAATAATAATACATACAAAGCCATCAGTCAGTTAATTACAGAACCTCCGGCTTTTGATGACTTTTCGAAGAACCATTTTTCCTGCAGGATAATCAGAAACAATTTCAAAAGTGAATTCAATATTCTGAACTATCCTGAGGTTCTTACCCCTCCTCCCCGATCCTGATTTCTGTTTTGTGTTATTACGTAAATAGAAATTCAGAAACAATTTAACAGGTGAAATATGTCTTCTAAAAGACTCCTATCTTTTGTCATGTTTCTTGTTCTTTGTTGTTTGTGGGTAGGAAACGCCTGTGCCCAATCGGGCAGGCAGGATACACTCTCCGTTAAGCCTGATTCAGTTTATTACATTACCGATGAAATCGTCGTAACAGGAACGAGAGTGAATTCAAAAATAATTGATGTGCCTTATTCAATTTCAAGAATTAGCAACACTCAATTTAAATTTGAAAAGAAGCTTGCAATAAATAATGTGCTCGGGAGCGTTCCAGGCGTTTTTATGCAATCGAGATACGGAAATCATGATGTTCGTATTTCAATCAGAGGATTTGGAAGCAGATCAAACTCCGGAATAAGAGGAGTAAGAATTCTGCTTGACGGCATTCCCGAATCTGAGCCTGATGGTCAGACACGAATCGAGGCAATCGATTTTAATGCTGTCGGTTCAATAGAAATAGTTAAAGGCAACTCATCGTCTCTTTACACAAATGCGCCGGGCGGTGTTGTTAATTTTATAAACAATATTTACTTCCCGGCAAGTTATGCAACCAGCTTTAATGATTATGGTGAATTTAATCTGCGAAGAAACGGATTAAAACTTGGAATCAGAACTTCCGACTATGGTTTCATAGCAACTTACACTTATCATAATTACAAAGGATTCAGAGCACACAGCGAGGATTACTGGCACATCCTGAATCTTGTGCTTGAAACCATTCCAAACGACAGATCAAAACTAGAAATTCTCGGGTACTTTACTTCCGGTCTTATCCGGTTGCCCGGCTCTCTGACTAAAGCCGAGTTTGATGCCGATCCATACCAGGCAGCCAAACGGGAAGTTGATTTCGACTTCAGAAGAATTTCCAAGAAAGGAAGAGTTGGAATCAGGTTTAATTCATTTTTTGGCGAAGGAAATTCAAATGAAATAGAGATCACAACTTATGGCACAATAAAATATTTTGAACGTACACAAAGAGATTATCGCGTGATGAACCGTTATGGAATTGGCGGTAGCGGAAGATATGTGAACCGTTCAACCATCTTCAACAGAAGCAATGAATTTTCTGTCGGCTCCGATATTTTTTATCAGGCCGGACCGGTTGAATACTATGATAACATCAACGGTAAAAAGGGAGATCAATTAAGTGCAATAATTGACGAAATGATTAGCAACATCGGGTTCTATGTACAGGATTACTTCGAATTGTATAACAAGCAATTGTATTTACTAATAACAGGAAGATACGATAATGTTTTATTCGATCAGAAGAATAACACACTTGAATCACAAAATGATTCGAGACGCTTTAAATCCTTCACTCCCAAGGCTGCTCTTAATTACAAGTTCACACCATTTATCGCTGCTTACACTTCATACGGGATAAGCTTTGATTCCCCTGCGGGTAATGAACTGGATAATTTCCCAACCAGCAGCAGTCCGGGTAAATTACTGAATCCGGATTTGAAACCACAGGAATCAAATAATTTTGAAATCGGAATCAAAGGCAGCGTGACAAATCTTAACTCTAAATTTTTCAGGAACATCTTTTTCGAGTTTGCCTTTTTCAACATACTTGTTAATAACGAAATAGTCCCCTTTGAAGTTTTGGGTTCGGTGTTTTACAGAAATTCTGCAAAGACCAATCGGCTGGGATTTGAAGCTGGAAGTGACCTCGAACTTATACAAGGACTTAAGCTTCAGCTTACTTATACTTTTTCCCAATTTACATATAAAACATACACCGCACTTAATATTGAACAGGATTCACTTCAGAACTTTGTCGAAAAGCAGAGAGATTTTTCGGGAAATTTTGTTCCCTCTGTTCCAAAGCACAATCTTTCGGCATCCGTATTATACGAAAAGATGCTTCTCGAAAACTTTACTGCATTTACAAAAGTCAATTTCAACTTTATCAGCGGTATGTTTGTTAATGATGCTAACTCCGATAAAACCTCCGGTTACAATCTGTTAAATTTCACAGCCGGACTTGATTATTCGATTGATAAATTCAACTTCATTCTTTCGGGCGGAGTCAATAATGTTTTTAACAAAGTATATGTTGGTTTTATAAATATTAATTCTACAAGCGGGAGATTTTATGAGGCGGGTGAACCAAGAAGCTACTTTGCTTCATTAAAAGCTGGTTACTCATTTTAACTCTTTATTTTAAGAGGAATCCGGAATCAAATCCGGATTTCTTAATTTATATTAAGACATTAAATTTTTTCAAAAACTCTTAACGAATTCATGATCATAAAACTTTCTAAACTGAAGACATCACTTTTTATTCTGATTTTCTGTATCTCTTCCTATTCACAATATCTCTATGATTTTCCGATAGGGACAAATTACAGGCTTTACCCAAGCACTATTTCTCAAACAGAAGCAATGGTTACTGTTCATCCCTTAAACCCATCGATTATTTTTTCTTCAGCAAACACGGTAAACTTTCTTCCAACATTATTTATCAGTGAAGGGATTTATGTTACCACTAACTCGGGTAATAGCTGGTATGGAAGCGACACTTGCAAAGGTGCTAACATTCAGTTTCATGGCGGAGACCCCGGCATAGCTATTGATAAGAACGGAACATTCATCCTCACACGATTAGGCAGAGATCCGTTTACGGGGCTTTATTCTCATTTCTCGAACGATAACGGGTTAAGCTGGTCAACTGGTAAAACAATAACTACCGACGATCTTGAAAGAGCAGTTGTTGTTTCAGATGGATTTTCTGCCAGTACATTTTTCGGAAGAACATACGCTTTCTGGGTTGAACTTTCACCACCATATGCAATCAATTTCACAAAGACTGATAATGGTGCTCAGAACTGGTCAACACCCTCACAAATCAATAATCCTTCACAAAGATCAGCTGGTGGGGATGCAGCAATTTATAAAAACGGGAAAGTATATGTTTGCTGGGCAGGTGTAACATCAAGTTCACCGTTCACCGAAATTCTTGTCGGTTTCGCTTCCTCAACAGACGGAGGATTAAGCTGGGTAGTAGATGAAAATGCATTTAATACAAACGGCATCCAGGGAATTCTTCCTGAAAAACAAAACGTGAGAGTAAATGGTTATCCAAGAATTGCTGTTGATAAAAGCGGAGGAAGCCGCGATGGATGGATTTATATAGTAACCACACAGAAAAATCTGGCACCTGCCGGAAGTGATCCGGATATTATTCTAAACTATTCAACCGATGGAGGCGTTACCTGGTCACAAAGCATCAGAGTAAACCAGGATGCAGTTAATAACGGAAATATTCAATATTTCCCTGCAATACATGTTGATAACACAGGTGCTGTAAATATTATTTATTACGATGACAGAAATACAACCAGTGATTCGTCAGGAGTTTTTCTTTCAAGATCTGTTGATGGCGGAAATACCTGGACAGAATATGAAATCAGTGATCACAACTTTAAACCTACACCAATTGGCGGACTCGGGCAGGGATACCAGGGTGATAATATTGCAATCACTTCTGCCAATAATACATTGTGGCCAATATGGATGGATAATTCAACAGGAGTTTATCAGCTTTGGACGGTACCGATTCCGATTTCAGAAATAAATGTGGAAGAGCTTAACCAAAATACTGTGCAGGATTTTGAATTATATCAGAATTATCCGAATCCGTTCAATGGCGAAACAAAGATAAGATTTCGTGTTCGGGAAGCTGGTTATGTTTTTTTATCGGTTTTTGATTTGTTAGGAAATGAAGTAATGAAAATTAAAGATGGATTTAAGCCTGCCGGCACTTATGAAATTTCTTTCAACTCAGGAGAGCTTCCAACAGGAATTTATTTTTACAAGCTGACTGCCGGAAATTTTAGTGAAGTTAAAAAAATGGTTTTGATGAAATAATACTTTAATATCAGATCCCGATTACCCCGGGGGATATTAAAATCAACTTTGTATTTACCGCAGGTTTTTATTCGTTAACATATTGAGGCCTCACCTCGTGAGAGTCCGTTAGACTCTGACGGAGTTTAACGACCCGTGAGGCTGATTAAAATGTAGCACAGATTAGTAATCTGTGCTACTCCATATTTGAAAACAAAAATAAAATCGAACAAAAATAATTAAAGTTGCATCTCTATTTTAATTTTTGGTCAGCCTCCGGATGGCTTTCCAAATTTTATTTTAACAAAATCAATTTCTTTGTATCGTTGAATTCACCGGCAGTTAATCTGTAGAGATAAACACCGCTTGGTAAATTGCTGCCATCAAAAACTTCTTCATAAACACCGGGCTGCTTTTCTTCATTTACAAGCACCGCTGCTTCTCTGCCTAAAAGGTCATAAACTATTAATTG
>JACAFB010000083.1 GCA_013388545.1 Ignavibacteriaceae bacterium | reverse complement strand
TTCGGACAAGCAGCAGTAAGTTTTCCTGTCCTAGTAGAGGACAATGCTGGATTCAGCCAGATAATTGATTTCGGGCTTGATCTCACAGCTACAGATGATATAGATGTAGCTCTGGGTGAAGGAGATCTTCCTCCACCACCTCCGGGAAATGCATTTGATGCAAGATGGTGGATTCCGCCGTTTGCAGGTGCATTATCTTCCTGGAAAGATTACAGAGCACCGGGAACTCCTCCGGCATTTCCGTTTACCGGACAGATACAACACAACATTAAATTTCAAACAACAGACTATCCAGTTACAATTAGCTGGAATTTACCACCTGAGATTGCATCAACAAGTGTAATCAGAGATATGTTTGGTGGTGTACTGATAAGTGCAAGCTTTTCAGGTAATAATAGCCTGGTAGTTAGCAGTCCGGCAATTGGACAATTACAGGTATTAGTAGACTATGTAAATATTGCTCCATCAGGTCCGGCACCAGTATTTACAATTGCACCGCCATCATTAGATTTCGGTACAGTAGCAGTTGGAAGCTCATCAACATTGCAGGCAACAGTTACAAACACCGGAGATGCAAATCTTGAAATAACAAACATAACATCATCAAACGGACAGTTCACATTCACACCGAACGGTCCATATCCGTTGGTGATAGCACCAGCAGGAAATCTGGTGTTTGATATAATATTTACCCCAACATCAGCAGGTCCACAGGCAGCCACCATTACATTTACACACAATGCAGCAGGTTCACCAACCGCTTACTCAGTTCAGGGAACAGGCAGTGAACCGGGACCAACATTCAGAGTAGAGCCAGGCTCATTGAATTTCGGTAATGTTGGAGTTGGATCATCAGCAAACCTGGATGTTACGGTTTATAATGATGGGTCAGTAAATCCATTGAACATAACAGCTGCAAGTGCTACACCTGGTGTATACACAGTATCACCGTCAAATGCAGTAGTTCCACCACTTGGAAGTCAGGTATTTACGGTAACATTTACACCAACAGCACCAGGCGTTGTAGCCGGAACCTTAACATTCACACACAATGCACCGGGATCACCAAGCAACGTATCATTATCAGGTAATGGGGTAGCAACATTCGGATTAATATTCGAAAAAGACACAGTAGTAAGATTGGAAGATGATTCATATACAGATATAATACAGTTGATGGCAATCGATCCACCGGGAGGAGCAAAAGTACAGGCACTTCAGTTCAGATTGTTAGTAAACAAAAGAGCAGGAGATAATACGATACTAACATTCCAGAACATACAGAAGGGCTTAGATGTAGCAGATCCAAGCTGGGTATTAAATTATAATATATTCAGAGGTCCGATTCAGGCAAACGGAGCGTCACAGGATGAAATATATGTATTGTTGTATAACCTGAATCAGAATGGTGGATTACTGCCCGGTAACTACACAGAACTTCTGAAAGTAAAATACCGTGTAGCAGATTTACCGGCACTTCAGGATCTGGTTCCATCATCATTCTTAATAACAAATGCAGAAGCCAGCACGAATGAAGGATTTGCAATAGATATAACACCATCAAGAGATTATATGATGGTATTAGCACAGAACAGAGTATCAGGGCTTGGTGATGTAAACGGCGATGGCTGTTTGGACATATTAGACCTGATAATGGTAGTAGATCATATCATAGGTGTTGACTCATTAGAGACGGATGAATTCGCAAGAGCAGACATAGCACCGTGGTCACCGGGAGCAACAGAACCAAATCCGGATGGATTTGTAAACGTTCAGGATCTTTCATTGATACAGAACATAATCTTAACGGGCTTCTTCCCGAACAATATACCAGTAGGACCTTGCACATATGCAATACTTCCAAAGATTGGAGGCGAAGCAGAAGCAAAGGTAACCATCTATATCAATAGTGAAGGAATAACAACATACCTTGAATCAACTGTTGCAATACGTGGTGCACAGATCGAGTTTGCCAACGTAAATGGAGATCCAACAGGAATGGTAATCAATACCGAATTAGGTCAGGGATACTATCTGCAGGTTGGAGATCTACTAAGAACATTGCAGTATGACCGACTTGCACAGAAATACATTGAAGCAGGCGAACACTTTATGGCAGATATGCCATTCAGGATCAGCAATCCAGAAGAAGTTACACTTGACAAGATAATACTTGTAAATATGGACAGACAGATACTGACCAAGATACAGGTAGAGATGATCTATGGAAATCCACCGGCATTACCATTGGATTATATCTTATGGCAGAACTTCCCGAATCCGTTCAACCCGAGCACAAC
>JACAFB010000082.1 GCA_013388545.1 Ignavibacteriaceae bacterium | reverse complement strand
TACTTCCTCGATGCAGCGTTTCTCATAAATTCAAGATGTGCAAAGTCGTGAGTGATGTTCCAAATGATGTATGGTGAAAAAATTAATAGAGCAATTGCAACAGCGATGTACGGATATTTTGTCTTCAACACTTTCCTTAATGGAGTAAAAATTATTCCCGCAGCAATTCCCGAACTTAGCCAGAGCATACTCGTTTTGTTGAGGAGTCCAAATCCAATAACAATTCCAAGTAAGAGCCAGAGCTTTCTGTTTTCAGTCTGAATAATTCTCAGGAAAATATAGGCAGAAGAAATCCAGAACAAGAAATCAAAAACATTCATTGAATAGATTGTGTTCATTCCCAGGAATATCGGGCTGAGCATAAATGCAATTGTAGAAATACTAACCGCTGTTTTCCCCCCGCCAAGCCGTAAAGTAAATAAACCTATTATAAAAAGAATTACCGAAGTAACAATCGCCGGTACAATTCGTATTGCAAACATTGAATCACCGAAAAGAGATTGCCAGATTGCAAGTATCCAGATTGAAAAGGGAGGATGATCGACATAGCCTATATCGGGTCTGTTTGCGCAAGCAATATAATAAAGTTCATCACGGAAAATTCCGTATGCAAAAAGAGCCTGAGTGATTAAGTATATAAGAAGATTTAAAATAGAGATTGAGGTCATAAGGATTAATTCAATACGGCCACGGTAATTGATTTTTGTTCTCATAAGCTGCTTACAGATTATTTTCTCACTAGAAAATTACTTATATAATAAACCAACGGAAATAACAGCTCAATAAATATTCAAATCTGGTTTTTCTTTATCCGCTTACAAATTTTCTTAAACCAAATCAAGGATTTACTTTTCAGATTATGGAACTTGCCTTTAAATTTGATTAATTTAACTAACATTAAAATCATCTCCGCCGAATGAAATTGCTTATAAGAATGAATTATGTTTTGCTTGTCATATTGTTCTTAATTATTTCCTGCTCATCCCAGCAGGATAAATACACTAAGGCCAGAAATGAAATGGTTAAAGAACAAATTGAAGATAGAGGAATAAGGAATAAACCAACGCTCGATGCAATGAAGAAAGTCCCTCGCCACAAATTTGTTCCTCCTAATAATATTGACAAAGCTTACAACGACAGTCCGCTACCAATTGGATACGGTCAAACAATCTCACAGCCTTATATCGTTGCTTATATGACAGAAGTAATTGACCCAAAGCCAGGTCAGAAAGTTTTAGAAATCGGAACTGGTTCGGGTTATCAGGCTGCAGTGCTCGCTGAAATTGTTGATTCGGTTTATACAATTGAAATCATAACAGAACTTTATAATTCTTCAGAGAAAAGACTAAAAGAGCTTGGATATAAAAATGTAATCTGCAAAAATGCTGATGGCTACTACGGCTGGAAACAAGCCGCGCCATTCGATGCAATTGTTGTAACTGCTGCTGCAGAACACATCCCTCCTCCTTTAATAGAACAGTTAAAAGACGGCGGAAAGATGATCATTCCTGTTGGCTCTCCGTTTTTGAATCAAACATTAATTCTTGTTGAAAAAAATGGCAAAGAGATAACAACAACCTCTCTTCTGCCGGTAAGATTTGTTCCGTTTACGAGGGGTGATTGAATACAGGAAAAATTTTTCCGATTAAACTTTCATTTTCCATCTCACTGCTTTCGGCAGCGGTAGTTGCTTTCCAGCTTTCACTAATTCAAATTCTCTCTATTACTCAGTGGTATCATTTTGCATATATGGTAATTTCTGTTGCACTGCTCGGATTCGGTGCTGCAGGAACTGCACTTTCACTTACTAAAAAATTTTTTGTTGAAAGAGCCGAATCAATATTACCCGGACTGATGATATTGGCAGGATTATCAATGGCTATTTCAGTCAGCATTGCACAAAGTGAGTTTATCCGTTTCGATTCTTACTTATTGTTTGCTGATTACAC
>JACAFB010000049.1 GCA_013388545.1 Ignavibacteriaceae bacterium | reverse complement strand
GCTTTGTCGTCTTCTTTGCTGTATGCTTCTTTTGGCTCTTCATCCTTTACAACATCTTCAAATTTTTCAAGATCTTTTAAGTTTATATTATCAACAGATTTAAATTCGAAATCTTTATGCTTGCGTATAGAAGAAATTACAAACTCATCGACCGGATCATATAAATAAAAAACTTCCAATCCTTTTGCTTTAAAGATTTCAAGATGCGGATTTAAATCAACAGCTTCCCTGCTTGTACCAAATGCATAATAAATTTCTTTCTGATCTTTCTTCATTCTGGCAACATAATCTTCAAGCGATACAAGTTCTTTTTCATCTTTGCTTGCAGAAGAATTAAATCTTAATAATGCCTGGTATTTTTCTGCGTTACTAAAATCCATATAGCCAAGTTTGAAAATTCTTCCATGTTCTCTCCAGAAATCAGCATATCGTTCCGGTGAATCTTTAGCAACTTTAGTCAGATGAGAAAGAACATTACTCGTTACGCTCTGAGAAATTTTTGTAAAGATTATATTTTCCTGCAAGGTTTCTCTAGAGATATTTAACGGAAGATCTTCAGAATCAACCACACCTTTAACAAAGCTAAGATACTCTGGTAACAAATCTTTGTTTTGATGCTGGATCAGAACTCTTCTGACATATAAATCCAAACCATAATCTTCACGGTTAACTCTCCAGAATTCATAACTTTTCTTAGGGATAAAAAGCAAAGCGCTAAACTGAATTGGTGCATCAACAGAGGTATGGATGGTCTCAAATGGTTCTTCTGTATCGTAAGTTAAAAATTTGTAGAACTCATCATACTGCTCTTTTTTAAGATTTGATTTTGGTTCACGCCATATTGCTGCAATGGTATTTATTTTTTCTTTATCAAGATAAATTGGATAAGAAATAAAGTTAGAGTGTTTTTTAATAATTGTTTCTAAACGATACTTATCAGCAAATTCTTTAGCGTCGTCTTTAAGAAATATTTCAATTGTTGTTCCGCGGTTTACTTTATCATCAAGATCAGCAATTTCATAATCACCAAGCCCATCGGATTTCCATTCAACTGCAGCTTCATCTTTTTTATAAGATTTTGATTTAATAATAACTTCTTTGGCAACCATAAAGACCGAGTAGAAACCAATTCCGAATCTTCCTATTATATTATTAATCGCTTCTTTATTTTCTGATAATTGCTTTAAAAACTCCTCCGATCCCGATTTAGCAATTGTTCCGATATTGGCAATCATTTCGTCACGGGTCATCCCAATTCCGGTATCAGAGATTATGATTGTATTTTTTTTCTCGTCAAAATTTATTCTTATCTCTAAAGGCAAATCTTTATCTGCAATATCAGTTCCTTTATTCGATTCAAAGCGAAGTTTATCTAAAGCATCAGATGCATTTGAAATCAACTCGCGTAAAAATATTTCTTTGCTTGTGTACAGAGAGTGTACAAGTATATCAAGCAACTTTTTAGTTTCAGCTTTAAACTCAAATTTTGTTTTGTGTGTTTCTGTCATTGTTTCTCCTTTATTCTAAGAGTCATTGCAAAGATGGCTCTGCCAGACGAAGCAATCTGTAATATTGTAGATTGCTCCTCCCGATAAACCTGTCTGCCGACAGACAAGATCGGGATCGCAATGAGATTAGTCTTGTCTGATTGATTTTAACTTTTTAAATAATTCTTTTTCTTCTTTACTTAAATGTTTTGGGTTGTTTACATGTACTTTAACAAACAAGTCTCCCCTGCCATAATTTTTAGTTAACCCAAGTCCTTTTAATCTTAAAATATTTTCGGATTCAGTACCTTCCGGAATATTTATACTAATTGTTTTCCCATCTAAAGTTTTAATCTTTTCTTCTCCGCCAAGAACTGCGGTGAACAAATCAACATCAAGGTTATAATATAAATCGTCATCTTTTATTTCATAAAATGGATGTTGAAGTATATGAATGTTTAAATAAAGATCCCCTTTGTTACCATTAACTGTTCGTGATCTGCCCAAGCCCTTTAACCTGAGCTTTTGTCCATCTTTTGTTCCGGGGGCAATTTTTATTTTTAATTTTTTCCCATCAATATTTATTTGTCTTTCACTTCCATTAAAAGCTTCTTCAAGAGTAATGTTTAGGTCGGCTTCAACATCAACTCCTGCTGGTTGATCCTGAAAACCTTGTGAACCAAATCCGCTTCTTGTTCTTCTTCCGCTTTCACCAAAAAAGGATTCAAAGAAATCAGAAAATCCCCCGCCCATTCCACCAAACAGATCACCCAAATCACCATAAAATTCATAAGAAGTACCGCCACTTCTTCTAGCGCCCCCAAACTGTGAAAAGAAATCATCGAATCCTGTACCTGTATGCTGATATTGTTTCCAGTTAGCACCGAGCGTATCATATTTTTTCCTTTTTTCAGGATCACTGAGCACTTCATTTGCTTCTGTGATCTCTTTAAATTTTTCCTCAGCAGATTTATTTCCGGGGTTTCTATCGGGATGAAATTTCATTGCAAGCTTACGATAAGCTTTTTTAATTTCATCCTGAGTGGCGGATTTTTCGACACCAAGAATTTTATAATAATCCTTAAATTCCATTCTTTATCACCTAAAATCTACTGCCGGAATTTACGCAAAAGAAAAGGGTAACTGTATAGTTACCCTTCTCACTCTAAGCCTTCGACTCTAAATTATTTCACCTTTATCTCAATCTCTTTTGGTTTTGCTTCCTCAGCTTTGGGAACAATTATGGTTAACTGCCCGTCTTTGAATTCAGCATTAATTTTATCAGATTGAATGTGCTCAGGTAAATTGAATGATCTGTAATACTTTCCAAAAGATCTTTCAATTCTATGGCACTTCGAGTCTTTATGTTCGCTCTCCTGAGTCCGCTCACCGCTAATACTTAATCTACCATCTACATAAGATATTTTAACATCATCTTTTTTAATTCCTGGTAAATCAAGCTTCAAGGTGTATTTATCCTTGTCTTCATAAATATCGGTTAATGGCATCCATACAGCATTTTCGTATTCATCGTCTTCTTTGCTTCTGGAAATTCCAAAACGATTTTCAAGAGCATTAAACATCCTGCTGAATTCTCTTTCGAAATCAACAAGATCTCTCATTGGGTTAAATTTTACGAGTGTCATTGTTTTTCTCCTTATTTGTTTAATAATTATATTTTTACTTTTTGTCTAATTTTATCAACTTGTGTACCATCAACAAGATAAAGCCTTAACTCATTATAATAAAATAAGTTATGGAAAAATCAAATCATTAATAAAAGCAAGCCAATTTGACGCATCTGCTGGCATACTCTCAGAATATTTGCAAAACAGTCTTGCTTTGCTGACATTAAATCATATTTAAAAATTTTAGAGACTAATTGTTTTGACTGTAATTAATTGATTAGCCAAACTCTATTCTTTATTTTAAACAATTAATAAATTCAATATTAAAATGAACGAAGATACTATAGTTGCAATAGCAACCCCAGCGGGTACAGGTGCAATCTCGGTAATCAGAATAAGCGGGCAAGAAACTTTTAATTCGGTTGATAAATTTTTCAGAGGTAAGAAAAGGATTGCCCAGGCAGATTCTCATACAATACACTATGGCGATTTCTACAGTGCCGATGGGCTCCATATTGACGATGTGCTAGTCTCTGTATTTAAAAATCCGAATTCGTATACCGGCGAGGATGTTGCCGAGATTAGTACTCATGGAAACCCAATTATTACACAGAAAATAATTAATGAGTTGATTTCTCTTCCCAACATCCGGCTAGCTGAACCGGGTGAATTTACAAAACGAGCTTTTCTAAACAACCGCATCGATCTTGCTAAAGCCGAGGCAGTATCAGATATTATCGCAGCCCGAACCGAAGCCTCATTTAGAGGTGCCCGAAATCAGCTTGATGGATTGCTGTCAAGCAAGGTTTCAGAATTAAGGGCTATGCTTGTTAATTTATCCAGCTACGTTGAACTCGAACTCGACTTTGCAGAAGAAGATCTTCACTTCTTTAAACAGGATGAATTACTTAAAAAAGTTGATTCAGTAATTATCGAAATTGATACGCTGCTCGAAAGCTATTCATTCGGTAAAATCATACGCGATGGGGTTAATGTTGCTTTAGTTGGAAGGCCGAATGTCGGAAAATCTTCTTTATTAAATTATATCCTTAAAGAATCACGAGCTATTGTAAGTGAGATACCCGGGACCACAAGAGATATAATCCGGGAAGAGGTTTCAATAGATGGGATTCTATTCAGGTTATTTGATACCGCTGGTATACGTTTTTCTGAGGATGTTATAGAAAAAGAGGGAATCATTAGAAGCCGAGATACAGTTTTTAATGCAGACATTGTTGTGTTTTTGATGGATACAACCCAAGGAGAGGCAAATGATTTATTCAAAGAATTAATGAATCTGACGAATCCTGAAAAAATTATAAGAGTACTAAATAAAATTGACCTGAATCGGAATTGTTTAATAGATTCAGATGTTAGAATTTCTGCAAAAACCGGAGAGGGTATTGAAATATTCTTTAACAAATTGAAAGAAAAAGCAATAGGTTCAGACTATTATTCTGAAAAAACAGCAGTTGTAACAAACTTAAGACATTATAATTGTCTTAGAAAATCCAGGGAAAATTTAATTTCTGCCCGCAACTCAATTTTAGAGAGAATGAGTGGAGAGTTTATAGCTTTTGATCTAAGAAATGCCGAGTTAAGCTTGGCGGAGATTATTGGAGAAGTGACCTCGGATGATATATTAAATAACATTTTCATGAAGTTTTGCATAGGTAAGTGAGTTTCACGTGAAACATTGTTTGTTAAATAACAAGAATTTTTGTTTCACGTGAAAAGGTTGTAAATGGTTAAAAAATTTGACGTTGTAGTGGTTGGTGGCGGACATGCCGGAATTGAAGCGGCTTCTGTTGCTGCCAGAATGGGCTGTTCTGTTGGGTTAATTACAATGGATTCCCGGGCAATCGGGCGAATGTCCTGCAACCCCGCAATTGGGGGAACGGCCAAAGGTCATCTTGTTCGTGAAATAGATGCATTAGGTGGAGTGATGGGCCAACTTGCAGATTCGACGGGAATTCAGTTTCGAATGCTCAATCGTTCCAAGGGCCCTGCAGTATGGTCTCCTAGATGTCAATCTGATCGAAAGCTATATTCTCAGGCTGCTCAATCTTTATTGCTTAGTATTTCTGATATTGAAATCATCGAAGATTCAGCTTGCGATGTTATTGTCGAAGATTCAAGAATTGTTGGAGTCAAATCAAGAAGCCACGGTGAAATTTTATGCCAGGCATTAATTTTATCCTCAGGTACTTTTTTAAATGGCTTAATGCACACCGGTCTTCAATCAACAGTTGGCGGAAGGTTTGGCGAAAATGCATCCGTTGGTATCACTGAATCCCTGGATAAATTAGGATTTGAACATGGAAGACTAAAAACCGGAACACCTCCACGGCTAAAAAAGAATTCTATCAACTGGACTATTTTAGAAGAACAGCAAGGAGATAAAAAACCGCAGCCATTTTCATATAAAACCGATTTATCCAAGTTCCCTTCGCTTCCACAACTAAGCTGTTATATAACTTATACTGATCAAGCAATTCACAAAATTCTTGAAAAAGGATTTTCTGAGTCCCCAATGTTTACAGGTCTTATTAAAGGTACAGGGCCAAGATATTGTCCTTCAATCGAAGATAAAATTGTTCGCTTCGCAGATAAAGAGAGACATCAACTTTTTCTCGAGCCCGAAGGAATCGATTCAGACTTGATTTATGTAAATGGTTTTTCAACCTCTTTGCCGGCAGAAATTCAACTCGAAGCATTGAGAAAAGTCAGAGGGCTTGAAGAGGTGGAAATGATTCGTCCCGGTTACGCTGTTGAATATGATTACTTTCCCCCTCATCAAGTTGATTTAACTCTCGAGACTAAAAAAATACAGGGGCTCTATTTTGCCGGACAAATTAATGGCACTTCGGGATATGAAGAAGCTGCAGCACAAGGTCTGATTGCGGGAATTAATGCTGCCCTTAAAATTCAAAAAAGGCCGGAGTTTGTCTTGACGCGAAGCGAGGCATATATCGGGGTTTTGATAGATGACCTCGTAAACAAATCAACTGACGAACCTTATAGAATGTTTACCTCGAGGGCGGAATACAGATTGCTGTTGCGACAGGATAACGCAGATCGAAGATTAATGAAAAAAGGATTTGAGCTTGGGCTTATTGATGCTACTGCCTATGAGGAGCTTATTAAAAGAGAAAACTTGATTACAAAATCAATTGATTTTTTCAGCAATACAAAAATACCCCCCCCTGAGATTGATCTGATACTTCAGTCTAAAGGAATGGCTTCGCTAGAATCTCCCGAAACCATTGCAAAATTGTGCAAAAGACCCGAATTATCTCTGGCTGAAATTATCAATCTGGAGAGAATCCAATCAATGGAAATTTCGAAAGAGATAACAAACGACGGATTTGCCCTTGAACAGGTTGAGATTGAATTAAAATATGAGGGCTACATTAAGCGCCAGCTTGATATGATAGATAAACTTGAAAAATATGAAAAGCTTCAAATTCCTTTAACATTAAATTATTTAAATATAAAGAATCTGTCAAACGAAGGAAAAGAAAAACTTAACAAAGTTAAACCGAGGTCTATTGGACAGGCAATGCGTATTTCAGGAGTAACACCTTCAGATATTTCTGTTTTATTGGTATATTTAAAGAAGTAATCCAAAACTTTTTTCAATAATGGCAGACAAACGCGATAAGTTTTTAAAAGAATTAAGAATGTTCTGTTGGGAAAACGCATTTAATCCAGAACAGGTCCGCACAGAAACTCTTGCTTACTTTGCTCAGCTTGTTGCTGAAAAAAATGAAAAGGTAAACCTTATTTCGCGCAGAGATAGTGATTCGATAATTGAAAAGCATGTCTTCATATCAGCTTATATTACCAAGTTTATTCCGGAAAAATGCACCTATTTTTTAGATATTGGAACAGGTGGCGGATTCCCGGGTATTCCTATTGGTATTATGAGGCCAGAATTGAAAGGAATTCTTGTTGATTCGACTGGCAAAAAGATTGAAGCAGTGAAAGAATTTATTAATAAGCTGAAGCTGGGAAACTTGAAGGCAGAAAATGATCGTGTTGAAAGTTCTCATTTCATTGAAAAATACAGCAATCATTTTGATTTGATTGTCAGCAGAGTAACTGTTCCATTGATAATTCTATTCCGTTACAGCATCCCGCTGATAAAAGAAAAAGCTTTCTTGCTGGCAATGAAGGGTGGTGATTTGATTGATGAATTTAAACTTGCCGAAACCAAGTATAAATCATTCATTAAAAAATCAACAATTTATGATCTATACTATAAACCAACCAACGTAAGGAACAAGAAGGAGAAAAAGCTGATCCTTATTGAATTGAATAAATAAAAAATCATTTCTGCATTTCAGTATTATTGATTCTTCGTATTCTCATAGTAAGCTTTCGTTAATGAAATACTTTTTATTTTTTTTAATCACTCTTACCTCTGCTTTTCCTCAGCGCGAAAATAGATTTAATGACTTCTTTACTGTGGGAAAAGATTTGATAAAAGCCCCCGGTAATTTCAACAAGGATGATGCGGCTATTTCTATTGGTGTCGCCGGATTAACTGCCGCTGCATCACTCCTTGATCCGGAACTAAAATCGTTTTCTCAATCGAATAAAACTGATTTCCTTGATGCTATTTTCGGAATTGATGAATATTATCATATTGAAACCATGGCAATCAGCACAGCGGGATTATTCATTTATGGAGCTGTAAGTAAAGATAATGATTTAACCAACCTCGGGCTCAGGCTTAGCGAAGCGACTATTTATACGGGGGCTGCAACTTTGATGATCAAGGTATTGACCGGCAGAACCAGACCTTCGAGTTCAAATGATAATCTTGAGTTTAATCCTATAAATTTTTCTTGGGAACAAACCTCGTTTCCATCAGGGCATTCTTCCCTTGCATTTTCATTTTCTACTGTTATGGCATTTGAAAAAGATGGATTCTTTTGGCGGGCTGGTTGGTACTCACTTGCCTTTCTTACATCTATTGCAAGGGTTTACAATAATGCACACTGGTTTTCAGATATTGTTTTTGGTGCTATGCTGGGATATTTTATAGGAAAGTTTGTAAGTGAACATCACACAAATAAAATTTCAAATCAATGGACTAATCCACAAACAACTTTTCCATTAATTAATTTCAGATACTCGCTTTGATTTTATTAAATGAATTACGCCCTGAAAATATTTGAGAAAGTTTTTTCTAATCTTACAGCTTCCGTACTTACAAAAAGTTCACCTTTGTATATATCTCCGCTATATGGTTCATCGAAGAGCATTTTAATTTCGGAGCTTGCCAAAAGCAAGAAACATTTGCTTGTGTTGATGCCAGATGAAAAAAGTATCGCGGAAATGGAAGTCGAATTAAACATGCTGCAAATCTCCTGCCCGATTATCACGATCGGAAATTTGAGTTCAGAATTTATTCAGGAAAAGCTGGCGCTGATTTCTAAATCAGAGAAATTTGTTTTACTGGCTATATACGGACTATTGCAGTGCAAGCTCCCCTCAAAAAAAGTGCTTGATCGAAAAATAATTCAAGTTCAAACCGGTGCAGATTTAACCTATGAGAATTTACTGGAATATTTGCGTTTACTGAAGTTCACGCGAGATAAGTTTGTAGAGACCAGGGGCTGCTACTCTCAGCGCGGAGCAATAATAGATTTCTGGTCTTATGGTGAACAAAACCCGGTGCGGCTGGAATTTGACGGAGACTTTATCGAGTCTATAAGATATTTTGATCCGGATAGTCAAAGATCAATTGAATTTACTGATAAAATAATTCTCTCCGGCGCTCTTGAGGCTTCAGAGTTAGAAAGTGTTGGAGGCAAATCCGATATTTTCGATTATATTCAAGACCCTGTAATTCTTGCATCAAATTACGAGTTGCAAAATTCTGTTCGACAGGATTTGTCCTGGGAGGATGAATTTGCAAAGTTACCTGATGATAATGAATTAACTTCAAGCGAAAATGATTCTGATGATCTTTTTCCCGAACCGGTTTTAGTTCCCCAAAAAGAAGAGCCCGTCACTGATAATATGTCTCAAAATAGCGGCTTGCTTGAAAAGCAGGATGTTTTATGGATAATTGAAGACGAAATAAACAGCACTGGAAAAAGAATAGAACTCGGCATTAAACAATCTCCATCAATAAATTCTAACTTCGAACTTCTTGCAAATACCCTGATTGATTTTTGCTCGAAGGAATTTGAAATTCTTATCGCCTGTGAAAATGAAATTCAATCTTCTCGCCTGGTTGATCTGTTGACAGAGCTTAATTATAAGCTCTCGCTCCTGATTGAAGATGGAAAGCTTAAAGTCTCAACTATTGCGATTAAAAAGGGGTTCATTCTCTCTGAAAAAAAGCTTGCAATATTTTCAGATTACGAAATATTCAATAAGCCATACCGTACAAAACTTTCTAAAAGAAGACCTCTTAAAAGTCATAAATCAAAAAATTTTGCTTCAATAAAAAAGGGAGATTTTGTTGTTCACGAGGATTTTGGAATTGGAAAATATGTGGGGCTTGAAACAATCAGCATCGGTGATGTTAAGCAGGAATCAATGAAGATTCTTTATAACGAGGGTGGTGTTGTTTATGTAAATCTGAATTATTTATCCCTCGTAAAAAAATATTCCTCAAATCAGGTATTAGCACCAACGCTCTCAACGCTAGGAACTGCTGAGTGGGTAAATACCAAACAGAAAACAAAGAAAAAAATTAAAGAGGCAGCGCGCGAATTAATTGAATTGTATGCAAAAAGAAAGGCGACAAATGGATTTGAATTCAGCACAGATACAATCTGGCAGAAAGAACTTGAAGCCTCTTTTCAATATGAGGATACTCCTGATCAAGCAAAAGTAACTGAAGAAGTAAAATCAGACATGCAGGCACCTAATCCAATGGATAGATTAATTTGCGGCGATGTCGGATTTGGCAAAACTGAAATTGCAATAAGAGCTGCATTTAAAGCAGCACAGGATGGAAAGCAAACGGCAGTTTTAGTGCCAACAACTATTCTCGCAGAACAGCATTTCAATACCTTTACAGACCGGCTTGCAAATTTTCCGGTCAAAGCAGCTGCGCTGTCCAGGTTCCAATCAAAGAAAGAACAATCTCAAATATTAAAAGAATTAGCGGCGGGCACTATCGATGTTTTGATCGGAACTCACAGAATTATTTCTAAGGATGTTCAGTTCAAAGATCTTGGCTTGCTGATAATTGACGAAGAACACCGCTTTGGAGTTAAAGCCAAAGAAAAACTGAGAAGTATTAAAGTTAATGTTGACACACTTTCACTCACGGCAACTCCAATTCCGCGAACTTTGAATTTATCTTTGCTTGGAGCCAGAGATCTGTCAATAATTTCAACTCCTCCTCCCAACAGGCAGCCAATCTATACTCACGTTTCCACATTTGATATTTTCAGAATTAAAGAGTGGATATTGAATGAAGTAAAAAGAAACGGGCAGGTTTATTTTGTTCACGACAGAGTTCATTCGATTGACAAATTAGCTGCATACATTAAAAAATACATTCCCGAAATACGACTCGCCGTTGCTCACGGTCAGATGAAGCCATCGCAGCTTGAAAATGTGGTTCACGATTTTCTAAACAAAAAATATGACGTTCTTCTTTCAACAAAGATTATTGAATCGGGCATTGATATTCCAAATGTAAATACCATAATCGTAAATAAAGCTGATCGGTTCGGTCTTGCCGAACTTCATCAGCTAAGAGGCCGTGTCGGCAGGTCCATCAGGCAGGCTTATGCATATTTCATTGTTCCTTCTCTTTCAAGCATTACAAAAAAGGCTTTAAGAAGACTTGAAGTAATTGAGGAGTATACCGAGATCGGCTCGGGGTTTAATCTTTCAATGAGAGATCTTGAAATTCGTGGTGCCGGAAATTTACTTGGAACAGAACAAACCGGCTTTATCAATGAAATAGGATTTGACTTATACATAAAATTAATAAATGAAGCTGTAGAAGAATTAAAATATCAGGAATTCAAAGATGTATTTAAAAGCCTTCCCGGGCCGGAGGAAAAGTCTGAGCCTTCAATTGACACCTTTTTTGAAATCGGAATTCCCGTTGAATACATGCCCGATCAGGTTGACCGGCTTGATTATTATGCGGCATTATATTCAGTGAAGTCGCTTCAGGAAATCGCCGATCTTAAGGAAGAAATTATCGATCGATTTGGTCCGCTGCCAATTTTAGTTAAAAGATTAATCGAAACCGCCACACTTAAACTCTATGCTTCTCATGCTTTGTTCGACAGGATAATAATGCAAAGAAAAAATATTTTCATAATTCTTCCGCGTGCCGAAAAGGAGGATTATTACAAAGCAAGGTTTGTTGAACTGATGAGATTTATTATGAATGAATATAAAGATCAGGTTAGGTTCAATCAGCAGAAGGAGGTTTTAAGACTTATTATTTCAAATACTTTTTCATCTCCCGATGAACTTCTTAGATATCTCATTGAGTTCTGCGACAAGGTTTCTTTACTGTTCTCTCATCCAGTAAAAAGTTCAAGTGAGGACTAAATTACAGGGCAACCAACCGGTTTTTTTATCCAGCTCGAAACATTTAATTAAACAACTGTATTTATTATTTTGAACTTAAATAAATATAAATTCCTCAAAGGAGGCATTATGGCATTCAGAGAACAACAGAAGCTGATAGAAGAACTGAGAAAATTTGAAAAAAAAATGAATCCGAAAGAGCTTGAAGAATACAAACTTTTTGTCAAACGAAACAAAGATGATGAGGATTTTGATACTTTATCTTTAAGCAGGCTAAGAGAACTATATCAGAAGTATTACGTCCCTCCTGATAAAAGCAAGCTTGATGCCTTATTCAAAAAGAATAACCAGTAAAACCTGTTTTTTAGCGTTGTATTAGATACGCAATGTAAGTAATTTTCAACTCTTTTAATTTGAGGTAATAATGAATTTAAAGCTCCTTCACAGAATATTTACTGCTGCAGTTTTTCTGATTTCTTTAATTGTCTTGTTTCTTACTGTTCAACCTTCAGTTTCCTTTTGGGATTGTGGTGAATTTATAGCGGCAAGCTACTATCTGCAGGTTCCTCATCCCCCGGGAACCCCATTTTTCCTTTTAATAGGCAGAATATTTTCTATGATCCCTTTTGCAGAAAATATCGGGCTGCGCGTAAACATAATTTCTGTGTTGTCGAGCGCATTAGCGGTAACGCTTCTATATTTGATTGCAGTAAAGCTTATCAACAACTATAAAGGTAATAAACCCGGAAATATATCAGATGCCATAAGCACTTACTTTGCTGCTGCTATCGGAGCCTTATCCTTCTCCTTCAGCGATACTTTTTGGTTCAACGGTGTTGAAGCAGAGGTTTATGCGTTCAGCACTTTTTTATTTGCGCTTGTAACTTATTTAATGATGAGATGGCAGGAAAGAGCTGACAGCCGAGACAATGAAAAATATATTCTTATGATTGCCTACCTTGTGGGATTATCCACGGGAGTTCATCTTATGAGCGTGCTGGCAGTTGTGCCGGTTGTGATGGTAATTATGTTCAGAAAATATCTTGAAGATGAAGAATCGTTAAAAAAGACCGCTTATATTTTCATTGCACATGTTGCAATTATCCTGCTGATAGCAGTGGTTTGGTGGGCGGGAGAAAAATCAGCGACGCCGCCAATGATGGAAGATTACCAGGAGTTTGATTCAAAATTCAAAATTTTTATAATCGGCATAAGCGTTGTAATAATGGGTATTTTCTGGAAGAAAATTTTCAATAGAAATTCATTTTATCTTCCACTGATAATCGGCGGTATTGCCCTTTTCTTCACGTATCCGGGAATAGTAAAATTCCTTCCGGCTATAATGACTGCGCTTGGCGGCGATAATATAACTCTCGAAATTTTTATCTTTATCTTAATACTGGCTGGATTGGGTTATGGGGTATATTACTCTGTAAATAATAACAAGCCCACCCTTAACCTTGTTTTGCTGTCTATAATTTTTATTCTTGTTGGATTCACTACTTTCTCAATGGTAATTATTCGTTCCAATCAAAATCCGCCTATGAATGAAAACGAACCAAACGATTTTACCGAGCTTGTTTCTTATTTGAACAGAGAGCAATATGGAGATTTTCCTACTTTCAAGAGAAGGTATGCAACTGAGCCCCACCAAATGGTGGTTTATAATAATTATTCCAGTGATCTGGATTTCTTTTATAAATACCAGATGAATCATATGATGACCCGTTATCTGCTTTGGAATTATGCCGGAAGGGAAGGCTGGACTCAGGATGATGGTGCTAATATGGCTCCGCTAAATCCAATTGGAAACATTATTGGTAAAATTATCAGCGTTAATTTTGCCGGTGGTGTTAAAGACTCTCTGTTTGGCATACCACTACTACTTGGAATCTTCGGAATAATCTTTCACTTCAGAAAAGACTGGAAGATGGCTTCGGTGTTCATGATCATGTTTATTCTTATGGGCTATTTAACTGCGTTCTATCAAAATCAACAGGAGCCCCAGCCGAGAGAAAGAGATTATTTTTATGTGGGTGCCTTTTTTGTTTTTTCAGTCTGGATTGCCCTTGGCGTGCGCGGACTGATTGATCTTCTTCAATTAAAAGTTAAGAATCAAAAAACACAAAATACATTTGGATACGCAGTTCTGTTTTTAGCATTTGTATTCGTTCCCGTAAGAATGCTTCAGGCAAATTATTACTCGCACGACAGATCGAAAAACTGGGTTCCGTGGGATTATTCCTACAATCTACTTCAAAGCTGTGCGCCAAATGCTGTATTATTCACCAATGGAGATAACGACACTTTTCCACTCTGGTATTTACAGGATGTTGAAGGAATAAGGCGAGATGTTAAGATTGCTAACCTAAGCCTGTTGAATACAAATTGGTATATAAAACAGTTGAAAGGAAACGATCCCTACAATGTTGGAGTAATAAAAATCCGTATGTCCGATGCTCAGATTGATCAATTAAGACCAACCGCCTGGGAGCCGCGGGATATTACTGTGCCTCTTCCTAAAAGCGGCACTGATGGAAAAGCAAGTGAAATGTTCCAGCAGTATAATCTTGCTGATTCAAGTGCATTTAAGGATGGCTTTATAAGATTTAGAATGAATCCCACTTTGAACTTTGGTGATGTAAATGCAATCAGGGTTCAGGACATTATGGTTCGTGAAATTGTTGAGGCGAATAACTGGGAACGCCCAATCTATTTTGCTGTTACCTGCTCTGATGACAGTAAAATCGGAATGCAGGACTACCTGAGAATGGAAGGAATGGCTTTGAGGCTTGTACCTGAAAAACGCAAACCAGGCATGGAGTTTGTCAATCCCGAAATACTTGAAAAACAGTTAACCGAAAATCCCGGGTACAGTAAAGACTTTAAACCCGGATTTAAATTCAGAGGATTGAACGATCCGGAAATTTTCTTCGATGATAACCATAGAAGAATGATTCAAAACTATCGCAATGCTTTTATCCGTCTAGCAATTCATTATCTGAATACCGACAGAAAACAGCAAGCTGCTTTAATACTTGATGAAATGGAAAGAAAACTTCCGAAAAAAAATCTTGGAATGGAATTCGGCTTGCTCTACGAGGTTGGCAATCTTTATCTCACTGCCGGTGCTCAGCAGCAATATAACCAGTATGCTTCTGAAATAGAAAAAATTGCTTTGCAAAAACTTGCTGATAATCCCAGCGATGTTCAAACCTATTACAATCCTTACAGGATTCTTCTTGATGTTTATGAAAACACCAAACAATATAAAAAGCTTATTGAAGTCTGGCAGAAAATACAGGTTATGTATCCAAACGATCCAAACGTAAAATCAAACATTGAAAAGTATCAAAAGCTTGCAGATGGTAAGGATACTGCAGCTTCAAAGTAAGTTTAGAAGGAAATATTTTTTAAATAAGCGGTTTAAAAGCCGCTTATTTTTTTAACAATTAGCATGAAAAAAATCTTAATTATTGCTTTATCCGGAATTGGCGACGCACTGATGTTTACTCCGGCGTTGAGACTGTTGAAACAGAACCTGCCCGATACTGAAATTAGTGCGCTGGTGATGTTTAAAGGCGCGGAAGATATTTTAAAGAACAATCCCTGCTTAGATCGGGTTATACGTTTTGATTTTCTAAAGGAGGGGGCGTTTAAATCATTACTGTTCTTGCTTAAACTCCGCAAAACGTATGATGCTTCTGTAAATGTCTATCCATCAAATCGCAAAGAGTACAATCTTATAAGCTTTTTAATCGGTGCAAAACAACGAGCCGCCGTTGATTACCTGCGAATGAATAAAGCAAATCTTGGATGGCTGAACAACCTCAGGGTTTTAGAAAACGACTCTACTCACAATGTGATGACTAATATTGCTCTTGTTTCAAAGCTGCTTAAAAAGAACCTGACCGACGAACTGCCAATGGAAATTTTTCTTTCCGAAGAAGATATTTCTTTTTCCGAAAAATATCTTGCTGATGCCGGCATAAATAAAAACGAATTGGTCATTGGATTTCATCCGGGCTGTGCAACTTTAAAGAATCATTCGAAACGACGATGGGAAACAGAAAAATTTGCCGGGCTTGGGAAAAGATTAATTACTCAGAAAGACGCGCGGATTTTAATCTTTGGCGGGCACGAAGAAGACGAGTTAAAAGAATCCATATTCAACTCTATCAGATCTGAAAGAGCTCGGGTTGTTAAAACAAATTCTCTTTCTCAAACAGCCGCAGTTATGAAAAGATGTGATTTGTTTATTACCAACGATTCCAGTCTGATGCATGTAGCTTCCGCTTTAAAGCTGAAAGTTGTTGCAATCATTGGCCCAACTAATACAGCTTATATTCATCCGTGGAAAACAAACCACGAAATTGTCAGCCTCAATCTCGATTGCGCACCCTGCTTTTATTATTCTCCAAAGCCATTGGCCTGTTCAAGAAAAGATGTTGAGTTTAAGTGTATTAAAGAGCTTTCAACAGAAATGGTTTATAGTGCGGCGGACAAAATGCTAAATCTTAAAGATTAAAATCTTTTTTCAAACGATCAATTAATTCATCGACTGAATTAAAGTTTCTTACAAGATTTGCATCTCTTCCCTCAAGAAGCATTTGTTTGTTCATCAAATCAACTATTTGCTTCCATAACCAGGAGTGATAATAAATTGGTTTCTTCTTCTGAAGATTTTTATTCGCATACTCCCAAACAGCAGCGAACTCAAGAAAAGTGCCTGTGCCTCCCTGCAATATTACATAAGCATCTCCCAATTCAATTAATTTTTCAACTCTTTCAAATAATGTTTTTCCCCTTACTTCAATAGTAATAAATGGGTTGGGCTGCGAGTTCCAAAGATCAATCGTAACCGCATAAATCATTCCTCCGTTGTCATAAGCCCCGCGGGAGGCAGCTTCCATTATTCCTTTGTATCCGCCCGTGCAAATATTGAAACCATTTAATGCTAGTTTTTTCCCGAGTTCATATGACAGTTCATATTGATCACTTCCTTCGGAAGGAAGAGAGCTGCCAAAAATGGTGATGGTTTTATTCATTAATATTCTCTTCGATTTACTACTTCAAAAATAACAAAGTAAATGACAAGCTTTTGTTTGGTTTTTTGAAGGAAAATTATTTTACAGAAATTTAGGGAAACTATTAAGAAATTAATCCGGCTACTGGTAAAATTTTGATGGGGGAAAAGTGATTAAAAAAGAAGGTTCCGATCTGAGGTTAAAACTATTCGACCGGAACCTGAGGCATTATGCTAAAACTTATTTGATCCAACCATGTTTACACCAACTTCAATAATATCTGCGACTTTCTCTCCGATTATCTCGTTCTTCACACCAAAGTCTGAAAGCTTAACCTGAAACTTTGCCTGAACTCCAAGCAAATCACCAGGCGCACGTTTCCTGGTTTTTTCACTTTCATCGAGATATGTTAATGTTACATTAGCAGGAATCTGTTTCTTAACTCCGTTAAGCGTAAACTCACCAAAAACTTTAGCTGATAATTTAATATCACTTTCAGGTTTAATATTTTCGATTTTACTGATCTTGTAGGAAATATTTGGATACTTTTCTGCATTAAGCCATTTCTCTCCTCTGATATGCTCATCTCTCAGGTCAATTCCTGATTTAAGAGAGGCTGTAGAAATCATGATTTCGCCTGATATTCCATTAGCTAAATTATTAACATCAAATGTAACTGTCCCATTGATATCTGAAGTTAAGCCGTTAATATCTTCAAGCGGCGTTGTGCTGAAAAATGTAGCCTGATTTCTGCCACTGTTATCTTTAAATGAAAAGGTCTGTTTTCCTTTGGCTTTTACATTAAAACCCTGAGAAAATGTAGTGACTGCAAATAAGATTATGAAAGTTACTGATAATAGGCTTTTCATTAGGCCTCCTTTCGATTTTTGAATAAATAAATTAAAGCTCCTGAGATGATTATTATTAACAATGTTGCAACAGCGGTATAATCCAATCCCCAGACAAACTTATCCTGCCATTCTTTGTAAGTGGTACCAAAAATTTCGTCGGTTTTTTCTACCAGCACTTTATTTTTGGTAAAAATTTCTGCTCCGCTTGCAATCCAATAAACAAATACTCCTATGACAGCAGCGAGTGATAAATAAACAGTGATTTTTTGTTTTTTATTCATAATTACTCCTCGGGACTTAAAACAAACTATCTATATTTGAAGTTCCTTTTGATTATTTTTGATCAATAATAGAATAATTTTAATGTTTCAGCACACTTACTCCTAAAAATGTCAAACACAAAACCCTATCAAATAATTATAATCGGCGGGGGAATTGTCGGTACTTCAACTGCAATGTCATTGGTTAAATCGGGTTATGATTCGGTGCTTGTAATTGAAGCCGAAAAAAAGCTGGCGCTTCATCAAACAGGAAATAACAGCGGAGTAATCCATTCGGGACTCTACTATAAACCAGGGTCCCTGAAGGCGAATAATTGTACAAGCGGCAGAGAAATGCTTTACAAATTCTGTGAGGAAAATAATATAAAATATGAACGCTGCGGAAAAATTGTAGTTGCAACAAACAAATCCGAATTGCATGCTTTAAACCTTCTTGAGGAAAGAGGTGAAGCCAATGGTCTTGCCGGGTTAAAAAGACTAAAAAAAGACGAACTAAGAGAATACGAGCCTCACGTTGCCGGCATTGAAGGATTATTTGTTCCTCAAACAGGAATTGTAGATTACATACAGGTGACAGAAGCTTTTTCAAAAATTATTACCGAAAATGGCGGAGAGGTTTTACTTAACACAAAATTCAACTCAGTAAGAAAATTCGGTAATGAATTAATCATCTCAACAAGTAAAGGGGAGTTCAGATCCGGATTTTTAGTTAACTGTGGTGGACTTTATTCCGACAGGATTGCCCTTATCTGCGGTGTTAATCCGGGTTTAAAAATAATTCCTTTCAGAGGAGAATATTACAAGCTTAAAAAAGAAAAAGAATATCTTGTAAAAAACCTTATTTACCCTGTACCTGACCCTCAATATCCGTTTTTAGGAGTTCACTTCACCCGGATGATTCGCGGCGGCGTTGAAGCCGGGCCAAATGCAGTGCTTGCTTTAAAAAGAGAAGGTTACAGGAAAAAAGATTTATCACCGAAAGATATATTTGAATTGCTGACTTATTCCGGCTTCTGGAAAATGGCCTCAAAACATTACAAGATGGGGCTTGGTGAGTTTTACAGGTCTTTCAGTAAAAATGCTTTTGTTAAAGCGCTTCAAAAATTAATTCCCGAAATTGAACATAATGATATTGAAGCCGGCGGTGCGGGCGTAAGAGCTCAGGCGCTTGAACCAAATGGAAAGCTTGTCGATGATTTCAGAATAGTTGAAACTGAAAAAATGATTCACGTTCTCAACGCTCCTTCTCCGGCGGCAACTGCTTCAATAAGTATTGGGAAATTTATTTCTGATTTAATCATTAAAAAAATTTCAAACTAATCGGTTCATAAGGCTTTTGAGAAATTGAATAATTCGGACTTAAATAATTTCGATATCAAACTTCGGTTGAAGAATCTTGTCGAATCAAACAATCTGCAGCAGATTAAAAATGATTTAAAGCAGATGAGAGAATCATTAAAAAAATTTCCCGCAGATGAATCAGGTATAATTGAAATTATTTCAAATGATTCTGTCGTAGAAATAAGCAAAAAATTTCTTGACGGTGAGATTCAACAGATACTGGAAACAAAAACCCTCGAAAGGACTCATTATTATCTAAAGCGGCTTGTTAAAAGCGTTAGTGAAAAGAGAACAGGGAAAGTAAATGACCTGAATCTGAATCGCTGGAAAGAATATGATGGGATAATTACTGACAGCCTGTGGATATTTAAAAAGCGTGATAGCAGCGGCGCTCATAATGCCGGGTACTGGGGCAATTTTATACCGCAAATACCCAACCAGCTTATCCAGCGCTATACAAAAAAAGGAGAGTGGGTGCTCGATCCGTTTTTAGGAAGCGGAACTACATTAATTGAATGCAGAAGATTAGGCAGAAACGGAATGGGCATCGATATTAATCCAAAAGTTTGCCGGCTGGCAGAAAGAAACATTGCCGAAGAAAAAAATCCCTTTAAAATTTCTAGTCCTGTAATACTGGCCGACAGCGGAAAAATTAATCTTCACTCAGAAATAAAAAACTTTGGCATACAAAAAGTACAGTTTGTTTTGATGCATCCGCCATATTGGGATATTATTAAGTTCAGCGATGACGAAAGTGATCTCTCAAATTCAGGATCGGTCGAAGAATTCCTCAAATCATTTTCTGCTGTGCTTGAAAACTGCCTGAAGATACTCGATAAAGGCAGATTCATTGCCGTAGTGATCGGGGATAAATATTCCGGCGGCGAATGGATTCCGCTTGGCTTTTATGTTATGAAAGAATTTTTAAATCGCGGATTGAAGCTCAAATCAACCGTGGTAAAAAATTTTGATGAAACAACTGCAAAAAGACAACAGAAAGAACTATGGCGCTATCGCGCTTTGGCCGGAGGATTCTACATCTTTAAGCACGAATACATTTTCATCTTTCAGAAAAACAAATAATCCCCTTTTTACGATAAACACAAACTAAGCCGGAGGATTCCAGGTTTCAAGATTATACTTGCTTCCCTGAGTAAGTGAATTCTTAAGTTCTTTAACGGCGAATGCTGTTCTGTTGAGAATCACATAAACATTATCGACGTAGTTTCTCATGGTTTCATAATCAGTATTGATTGGCTTTCCCTGAATTGCTTCCATAATTTCAGAATAAATTTTATCAAGCAGAGCTATTTCTGCTTCAAATGTTCTTTCGGGTTGATTGCCGGATATGTTTTCATTTTTTGTCATTTATATTCCTTGAAGATTAAATTTTCAAAAGTAAATATAATTATTTTTCAGACGCTCTTTGAAGCCACAAAGCCCTGTTGAATCTGGCAGCTTCATCTTTTAACAATTTTTTAAAGGAAAAGGAAATGATTAAAAATATTTTTTTCATTCAATTAATTTTAATTCTTGTTTCAATCTCAATTTTGCCGCAGGAAAGTGACAAAACCCGATTTGATATTTTTTCGTTTGATAAGCAGCTAACTCTTCCGGGAACTCCCGAAGTTATTTTTGATGCAGCTACCGGCGATATAAGCGGCTGGTGGGATCATTCATTCTCTCAAAATCCTTATAAGTTTTATATCGAAGCAAAGCCCGGAGGAGGCTTCTGGGAAATATTTGACGAAGAAGGAAACGGTGTTCTGCATGCAACAGTCATTTATTCTCATAGAGGGGAAATGATCAGATTCGATGGTCCGCTCGGGTTATCAGGAAGAGCAGTACAGCTTGTAACCACTTATGAATTTACTCCGGTTGGAGCCGACTCAACACTTATGAAAGTATCTGTTCATGGTTCCGGTGAGCTCGAAGAAGGTATGCAGGGTACTGTTGAAAAAGTTTGGGAACATTTTATCTTTGAAAGATTCAAGCCATATATAATCGAGAGAAAACATCTGCGGAAAAAATAAAAAAAGCCCCGGTGTTATCGGGGCTTTATAAAAAATAAAAACTTTATTTAGAAAGTATCATCTTTTGAGTTGATGAGAATGTTTGTCCGTCGATGCCGTTTGCTTCCAACTGATAGAAATAAACGCCGCTGTTAAATCCGGATGCATAAAAATTAACTTCATGAACTCCGGCGGGAACCGATGAATTCAAAAGCTGTGCAACCTGCTGACCCAGAACATTAAATATCTTAAGGCTTACTTTTGAATCTACAGCAAGACTGTAAGAAATCTTTGTACTCGGGTTGAACGGATTCGGATAATTCTGACCAAGTGAAAACTCAGCCGGTGCAGAAACTTCAACCTCAACTTCATTTGAATATTCAAACTCACCATTGAAATCGATTTGTTTCAGCCTGTAAGTATAAGTGCCGGCTGAAAGATTTCTATCAACAAAAGAATAATTTTGTTTTTCGGTAACAGTTCCGTGCCCGGCAACATAACCAATGTTTACAAATTGTCCATTGACTGATCTTTCAATTTCAAATCCCTTATTGTTAGTCTCGGTAGCAGTTGACCAGTTAAGCTCAACAATACCGTTATTAGCTGATGCTGTGAAAGAAGTTAATTCAACCGGGATTGGAGCCGAAGTTCCATTCAGCCTGAATGAAAAATCAAAATATGGTGAAGCTCCGATTACGCAGTTAGTAACTCTGTAACCCCAGGCAGTACATGGTGTACCAAAACCGCCGCCTGGATTTCTCCATGTGGATTCTAACCCGTTCTGTGTTTGCTCTGTCCAGCCCCACTGACCGCCGACACTATAATCCATATTACACTGAACAGAAAGCCAGTAGCTGCCTTCACTCAATGGTATGGGAGAAGCAAATGTTATTATGAATGAACCGGTTGCAAGACCACCAGAAGGAACAATATTCAAAACCTCGGCTGCCGTTGTTCCAGGAAATCCGGCATTGTTATTATAAAACCAAACATTCACCGAGTTTGCAGGGCCGGCTCCATTATAGTAAACGCCCAAAACTTCAACAGACTGTATTGTCCAGACTAAACCAGCAGGCACTGTAAAATCATCTGCGCCCTGATTATCGTAAGCATCAAAAGAAGCTTCGAAATTCTGAGATGTAAGACTGTTAGTACCTGCGTTGGCCATCTGTTCATAAAGAACAGCTTCTGTTGGTGGAAACATTTCAACCTTACCTTTTCCTGTAAGACTGGGAGCATCCTGTGAAAATATCATATTAGCTCCAAGAACCAGAAACATTACTGCAAAAAGAACGTATGCAGATTTTTTCATTATACCTCCGTTGTTTTTATTTATTATTTGGTATTTAGTTGATTAGTTAAGCCGTCTCCAAAAGTCTTCCAAAACAAATTGCATTACAAACTCATTATGCTTAAAATATTCAATATATACAATAGCCAATAAATATTTTTTTGAGGGGGGAGTAAACCTACAAATTATAGGCAGCCAAAAAATTTCTGATCATCTTGTTGACAAAATCATGGTTTTCAATCGGCGACATATGCCCCGAGGTCGGCACAAGTACGAACCTGCTTCCGGGAATTCTTGAAGCCATTTCTTTCATCACTTGTGGAGTTGAGAGCGCATCATGTTCTCCGCAAATAACCATTGATGGAATGCGAATAGAAGAAAGAGACTCTGTTGTATCAGTTCTTCCTGCCATTGCAAGCAGGCAACCTTTAACTGCAGTCGGATTGGAATTAAGCGACCGTTGAAGAATAGTATTGTATTCGGCAAAATTTTTCTTTCTGAAATTTTCACCAAAACAATTTGGGACAAAATCAGAAACAAATTTTTCAACCCCTTCTTCGTTGATCATTTTAATTCCAAGTGCACGTTTAATTTTTCCTTCATTTGTATCTGCTTGCGGTTTGGTATCGCAAAGTATGAGCCCTGAAAATTTTTCTCCGAATCTCTCCATTGCCCTTAAGGCAATATAGCCGCCCATCGATAGTCCGCAAAGAACCGGATGAAAAGGTTTATAGACATCGAGAATTTCAAAAAGATCATCAACAAAAAGCTCCATTGTGTATTGCCCGTCGCCAACGGGAGATTCTCCTAAGCCGCGGACATCGTAGGCTATGCAGTAATAGTCGTTCATAAATTCGTTCACCTGGTGATTCCACATCAGGTGATCGTAAGGAAAGCCATGAATAAAAATAATTGCACGGTTATTCGGGCTGCCGCTTCTAAAAACTTCAAGGTTACTTTTTATAATAGTCATAGTTAAATTTAACTTGTAAATAATTTTTCAAAATTTAACCAATCCTTAACGAAAAAGAAATCGGAATATTTATGAAGGTTGCTTACGTTTCTGCTGAAGTCGTGCCTTATGCAAAAACCGGTGGGCTTGCCGATGTTGCAGGTTCATTACCAAAAGCGCTTGAAAAGCTTGGCTGCGAAGTAAAAATATTTATGCCTAAATATTTGTCTATCGATGAATCAAAATTCGGACTTCACTATAACTGGACCATCGGCGAAATCCCGATCAGGATTAACGGTGTTTCAAGATATGTACATTTACACCAGGCAACGCTTCCCGGTTCAAACGTAGAAGTTAATTTTATCGATTGCCCTCATTACTTTAATCGCGGAAGAATTTACACAAACGACATGGATGAAGATGAAAGATTCATTCTTTTCAGTAAGGGTGTAATTGAGCTTCTTCAGAGATTCGGCTGGGCGCCCGATGTTATCAACTGCAACGACTGGCAATCTGCACTCATTCCTCTTTTCATTAAAGACAACTACAATTGGGATCGTATGTTTGATCATACATCAACTGTGCTGACTATTCATAACATCGGCTACCAGGGAAGATTTTCTCAATCTACACTGTTCTCTGCAGAAATAAGAGGCGACCTTTACTATCCCGGCGGCCCTGTTGAGTTTGAGAATTCAGTCTCTTTTATGAAAGCCGGAATTGTATTTGCCGATCTGATAAACACAGTCAGCAACAAATACTCGCACGAAATTTTAACTGAAGAATTTGGCGCAGGCCTGCATCATACTCTTAATTCACGAAGACAGGATGTTTACGGAATTCTTAACGGAGTAGATTACGATGAGTGGAATCCTGAAACCGATAAATATCTTCCTTACAAATATTCGATGAAAGATCTTTCCGGAAAGATTAAGAATAAAAAATTTCTGATGGATCACTTCAGGCTGCCCTTTAATCCCGATGTTCCATTAATCGGAATGGTATCAAGAGTTGTAAGCCAGAAGGGGTTTGACATTCTTGTAAGTGTAATTAATGATCTGCTTAAGCTTGATGCCCAATGGATCCTTCTCGGAAGCGGTGAAGATAACTATGAAAAAATATTCCGGAATCTTTCTTACAGCCACCCCTATAAATTTGCAAGCTACATAGGTTTTAATAATGAGCTTTCTCATTTGATTGAAGCTGGTGCAGACATTTTCCTTATGCCTTCGCGTTATGAACCTTGTGGACTTAATCAGATCTACAGCTTAAAATACGGGACTGTACCGGTTGTTAGAAAAACAGGCGGACTTGCAGACACGGTTAAAGACTGGGATGAAGAGAATCATTATGGTTTTGATCACGGAAATGGTTTTTCATTTTATGATTATACGGGTTTTGCGCTTTACAAATCTGTCGAGCGTGCTGTTAATACTTTTAAGCACAAAGACATCTGGAGAAAAATACAATTGAACGGAATGAAATTAGATTTTAGCTGGAAAAAATCTGCGGAGAAATATTTAGAGCTTTATAAGCTGGCAAAAGAGAAGAGAGGTTGAAGGGAAGAATACATTTCAACAAAACTAAAATTTTGTAAAATGAAAAATATTTTTTTTAACCAACAATGTTTTGAAACCGTATTAGACCGATTGAAAAAGGAACGAAAAAACTTTATACATATAATCGAAAATAAACCTTATCAAAGTGAATTGCACAGAAAAGCTGTTGAGGTTTTTTCATTTGAATTATTAAGAAAAGACCTAGAGTGTTTATCATCTATCAAACATTTCCAAAAAGAACTAAAAAAAATTAATGAGTTAATAGATGATAAGAAGCTTCCAGAACTAATTAATCTCCTTGATAAATTAAGTAATAAGATAGAGAAACATATTAGTGCGCTTAAATTTACAGATCAGGAAAATCAAAGTCTGATTCAATTAAAACCAGGGATTTATGGTATTAGCATTGATTTGAAAGCGCTATTCAAAAAGATTAAAAGTTGGTTTACAAAATTATTTTCTTGATAGTATACTTAATAAGATTTACAATATTACAAAATTTCTATACAATGTTTTCGCTAATAGTTTTTTTAAATTCGTTGGTTGCTACTCAGTTAACAGTTTCCTACAAACATAGTAGTGGGTGTGTCCCAGCGAGCATACATTTTGATTCAGATCGAAAACATATTTAAATGCCAAAAGTAAGAGTAACCATCTCAACTAAAGCTCTATAAAGGAAATCAATATGACTATCAGATTCAAATCATTAAAAACTATTCTTCCAGCAATATCAATTTTATTATTGTTGGTTCTTTATTCTTGCAATTCAAATGATGGCACAAATAATATCTCAACCGATTTTGCTCAACAGGAATCGCTTAACAAAAGCTTTTCAAAAGAACAAGTCAGCACAGGTTCTGTTGAGAGAAAAATTATTAAATCCGGCAGTATTCGTTTTGAAACTGTAAATGTTAAAGAAACTCACAAGTTCATAAAAAACACTGTTGCAGAACTTGGCGGCTACATAGGAAATGAAAATGTTTACAACTTTGAAGACCGCATTGAGCACACTGTAGAAGTCCGTGTGCCTGAAGATAAATTTAATTTACTGATAGATAAAATTTCTTCTTCAGTTGAAAAGCTTGAAAGCAAAAACATTTCCACTGTTGATGTAACCGAAGAGTTTATTGATGTTGAAGCTAGAATTAAAACAAAGAAAGAACTCGAAGCCCGGTATAAAGAAATTCTTAAGAAAGCAGCTCGGGTTGATGAAATACTGAATATTGAAAGAGAGATGGGCAATCTTCGTTCAGAAATTGAATCGCTTGAAGGAAGAATGAATTATCTTAAAAACAGAATTGCCCTGAGTAGTCTTACAATTACTTTTTATGAAAAGGTTGCTTCCCCGTTTGGTTTCGCTTCTAAACTTGTTAAAGCACTTGAGAATGGCTGGACTGCATTGCTTTGGTTCATAATTATTCTTGTAAGTCTCTGGCCATTTATCATTCTTACTCTGGTAATCATTTTTATTATATTAACCATCAGAAAGAAAAGGAAACCACAAAAATTTTAATTTCTGTAAATCAGCTTGGTATAAAATTATAAATCATTTTTTTGATGATTAAGACTTTGGATATGTCGGGAGATTTCTCAAAGCCTGTCTTGAATGTTAATTCGTAATTTGCCAACGATATCGCCATCTGGTTTATGATTAAGGAAAGCATTTTTTATTTCGAAGTTAAAAATCTTTTAACTTTTATCTGATAAAACTGCAAAATAAAGTGTTTCTTGTTTTCACAAAGAAAAAATTATTTATAACTAGAACCCTCTGATAAATGCTGTTTGCCATTTCGATCGACCTGCCTGCGGTAGGCAGAGGCAGAAGTTCCGATTAGATTTGTCAGTCGCTCAGCTCTTTCGAAATGACATCTATGAATTTTTCGGAAATCTTAACTGAATATTCTATGAAAGAAAATTTTAATTTTGATTTGGATAAAAAAGATAAACCTGTGGATCAAAAATCTGGTTCTCTCTGGTATGAATTAAAGGATGCAATTCGCGGCAGTGAAGCTGATTATACAGAAATAAAAATTGGTAAAGCAATTTTCCTGCTTGCTGTTCCGATGATACTTGAACTGATAATGGAATCAACTTTTGCAGTGGTTGATATATTCTTTGTTGGAAAGCTCGGTCCTTCCGCTGTCGCAACAGTTGGTTTAACTGAAACTTACTTATTCCTGCTTTATTCAATAGGAATGGGATTGTCGATGGCAGTAACCGCAATTGTTGCCCGAAGAATCGGAGAGAAAGAAAAAGAGAAAGCGGGCATCAGTGCAGTTCAATCAATTTTTCTTGCTGTCTTAATTTCACTTCCTTTCGCAATAGCCGGAATATTTTATTCGAAAGAGTTGCTCGCGTTGATGGGTGCTGATTACTGGGTGCTTGAACATGGTTATCGTTACACTCAATGGATGCTCGGGGGAAATGTAGTTATTATGCTTCTGTTTATTATCAATGCAATTTTTCGCGGAGCCGGAGATGCAGCAATTGCAATGAGAGTTCTCTGGATTGCAAACGGAATAAATATTATCCTCGATCCGGTTTTAATTTTCGGCTTAGGTCCATTTCCTGAATTAGGAGTTGAAGGAGCTGCTATTGCAACAAACATAGGCAGAGGAATTGGCGTTATTACACAATTATGGTTTTTGTTCAGAGGAGTTAAGCATATTAAAGTGCTTCGTTC
>JACAFB010000024.1 GCA_013388545.1 Ignavibacteriaceae bacterium | reverse complement strand
GGAATAAAGAGATATTATTCAATAATCATAGCCGCAGTAGTTTCTCTGATCTCATTCACATTAACAACGTGTAATCCCACCGAGCCGATATGTCCTGAGCCAAAACCGCCGGGCTACCAGGAAGACATACCCTGGCCAAGTTTGGCAGATAGCCCCTGGCCGATGAACCACGCAGATCCGCAGAGTACAGGAAGAAGTAAGTATGTTGGGCCTAATTTAGGACAGATAGATTGGAGACTTGATAGCTTATATATGGGTTCCGGTGTTTCAATTGGGAAAGATAATACAATGTATTTTATTTCATTCAACAAAAAAGGATTGTTCGCTGTATCACCCGATGGTAAAATTAATTGGCAATTTAAGGATATCATATTTGGTGCTGTTTCTACCCCAATAATCTCAAAGGATGGAACTATTTATATAAGTTGTTATGCAATTCAGCCTGATGGAAAAATTAAGTGGAAAAATAACCTGGCCGGTGGTGTTTCCGCTTCGATGAACATAGATAAGGAAGGAAATATTTATGTGCTTGCAGGAGGTGGATCAGGTGTCCCCAAATTATTAGCGGTTGATTCAACAGGAAATATTTTTTGGACTTATGAAAATTCTGCAATAAATAATTCTGAGACCGGGGGAATCTCGTTTTCACCTGAAGGAAATGCGATCTACGTAACCGGGAATAATCCATCACTATTAGCAATAGATATTTATTCTAAAGCTCTAATGTGGCAGTTTGGTAATAGCCCGTTAAACGGAGCTCCTCAGATTGATGCTTTGGGAAATATTTATCTGGCCTCAGAAGTAGATTCTATTAATTCAGGCAGATACTCTGTTTATTGTCTTCGAAGAGATGGAACGATTAAATGGAACTATGATTTAGGCTACGAAGGAGTTAATAGATATTTCTGTGAAGGAACTATTGATAAAGAAGGCAATTATTATTTTGCAACCGATACTCTTTATTCTTTTAATTACAAAGGCGGAATTAGGTGGAAACTATTTTTAGGTGAATCATCATGGTGTTCTTTAGTTTGTGACGCTGAAGGAACAATTTTTTTGAATGTTGGAGTATCTTCAAAATATTTTGCTGTGAGTAAACATGGAAATGTCCTATGGACAATTGATCTCGATAATCAATTTAGCGGTTTTAGTCCCGCGCTTGGTTCAACTGGCCATCTTTACATCCCCACCTGGGAATCAAAATATTTTTATGCTATTAAATAAAGGAAAATTCAATGATTAGATCGGGCTTGTTTATTCTTTTTTTCTTCAATATTTCTTTTTCACAAAGCACCCCACCCCCATTTTTAATGGAAATATTACCTCAAACTCAGAACTTTGAAGAAGAAGATATAATTTGTTTCCATACTAATCCTGTTGAAGGAACGACATATTGTTATGACCGATTTGAGGAGGAATGGTATTTTGAAAATCCTTCGGATAGTTACCTATGCATCGAAGGTAATTATTTGTCTCCAAGCGGTTACCAAGGTGATCCTGATTATGGATTTGATTTTTGCAATAACAATAACGGTTATCCAAAATTTTGGAGTTGTATTAACAAAATCACTGTTAACTATAATAATTATGCTTTTATTTTTTATGTTGATTATCGAGACTGTAATTATGGCAATTATGGTCAAGATATTACAATAAGATATTTAAAAGATGTTGGGCTATACCTAGCTCCAGGCTTAATCACTGAATCATCGCTTGAGAATTTTCGACAAGTTGGGCTATATTCAATGTACAGGATTGGAGAAATTAATAATTACCCAAATTATTGTACTGAAGAACTCCCGGATTTCTGGCAAAACTGTTTAGTGCTGATACCAACTTCAGACAACCATCCACGGCTTGTATGGGGTCCTTACCCTGAGAGGAAACAAGGGACTTGTTCCCTTTTCTGTTAGACGTTTACGACATTCTCGGAAGAGAAATCACTACTCTTGTTGATGAATACAAACCTGCGGGTAGTTATGAGGTAGGATTCAGTGGTCATTCTGACGAAGATCAGAACCTTTCGAGTGGTGTATATTATTATCAATTAAGGATTCGAAGCCCTGAAATAAATTCAGGACAAGGAATAATTCAAACTAAGAAAATGATTTTGATGAAATAATTTCTTGACATCATTACTTGTAATTACTTATTTTTGTTGTGCCACTGCTGATAATGCGGTGGCTATTTTTTTTAAATGATTAAACAATTATTAGAAATCTTCATTATGAATGACGCAAATTTTGTATATCTGACACGAGAGAGACTGCTTGAGCTGGAAAAAGAGCTTAAAGAGTTGAAAACCAATGGAAGAAAAGAAATTGCTCAGAAAATTGCTGAAGCCCGATCGCATGGTGATCTTTCTGAAAATGCCGAGTATGATGCTGCAAAGGAAGAACAAGGTTTACACGAGCTCAGGATTCATAAGCTCGAATCAATATTAGCCCGTGTTAGGCTTATTGATCCATCCCAGTTTCCCCCCGATGAGGTGCATATCCTTTCTAAAGTTAAAATAAAGAATATTAAAACGAACAAAATTTTTGATTATACACTCGTTTCACCTGAAGAAGCTGATTTTCAATCAGGCAAAATTTCTGTTACTTCGCCAGTTGGTCAGGGGTTGCTTGGCTCTAAACCAGGGGATAAAGTAACCGTTAAAGCTCCTGCAGGAGTAATGGAATTTGAAATTCTTTCACTTGAATAATACTTTTTTTTGTGAATGATGAATCCTACATAAAGCTTTCCTTAGAGCTAGCAAAAAAGGGAAGCGGAAAGGTTAGCCCCAATCCTTTAGTTGGAAGTATAATCGTCAAAGGAGATAAAATTGTCGGAGCCGGATTTCATGAAAGGTTTGGTGGAAAACATGCTGAAATAAATGCGATTGAAGCTTGCAAAGAAAGCCTTGAAGGTGCTACTCTGTTCTCCAATCTTGAGCCCTGCAGCCATTTTGGAAAAACCCCTCCTTGCGTTGATCGGATCATAAAAGAAAAAATCAAAAGAGTTGTAATTGGTACACTCGATCCAAACCCCTTGGTTGGTGGAAAAGGAATTAAAAAGTTAAAAGATGCAGGGATAGAAGTTAAAGTCGGAGTCCTGCCCGAAGCCTGCATTCAACTAAACAAGTTTTTCTTCAAGTTCGTGAATAAAAACCTTCCATACGTTACATTAAAAGCTGCACAAACTATTGATGGAAAAATCGCAGATGCAGGAGGTTTTTCGAACTGGATTTCCTCAGTTCCTTCAAGAAATTATGTACACCAGCTGCGTGCAAGCTACGATGGGGTATTAATCGGATCAGGCACGGTTGAGCGTGATGATCCAAAACTCACTGTAAGATTAGTTGAAGGCAGAAATCCCAAACGTATCGTACTTGATACAAATCTTAAGCTGAACTTGCATCATAAAATATTTGCAGGTAATCGCGATAAAAACCTGATCCTGATTACTTCCCGGGCAAGTGTCAAAAAACACAAAAAACTCCATCAGTTAAAATCGAAAGGTGTAAAGATTATTTTCGTGCGGAAAAAGAAGAACGGGCTGCTCGATTTGAAAGATGTACTTTCAGAACTTGCTGAATTGAACATTACTTCAATTCTTGTTGAAGGGGGAAGCCGGGTTTTTACATCATTCATTAAAGAAGATTTGTTTGACGAAATGCTTTTATTTGTAAGCCCATCAATTCTTGGGAATGGAATTCAAATCATCGGCAACCTTGGAATTAAAAGATTAAACCGTGCTGTAAAGCTTGAAATTAAATCCGCTGAAAAAATCGGCGATGATTGTCTAATTGAGCTTATAAAAAACTAGTTCCTTTATTTTCATGTTCATCTCTCTGTTGCACATTAAAATTCAGACTGTTTTTTGATTTTTGTATTTTTAGACATTTAATATCAGGAGTAAATGATGTTCACCGGGCTTGTTGAAGAGATGGGAACTCTCATAAATAAAATACCCACAGGAGATGGATACAGACTTGTTGTTGCCGGAAAAGTTGTGATGGAAGATTTAGAAATCGGAAGCAGCATTGCAGTTAACGGATGCTGTTTAACTGTGGTTGAAAAAGATTCTTCAGGCTTTTCACTCGACACAATAGAAGAAACACTGAAAAAAACTAATCTTGGCAAACTGGAAATTGGTGATAAAGTAAATCTTGAACGGCCATTAAAAGCAGATGCCAGATTAGGAGGACACTTTGTATTGGGGCATATCGATACAACAGGAGAAATTTTATCAATAAACGAACTTTCCAATAGTCATTTCGTTAGAATTAAATTTCCCAAAGCATTCACTAAATATCTGATTTATGTCGGTTCAGTTGCTATTGACGGGGTCAGTATGACTATTGCTGAGCTTCAGGGAAATGTTTTTGGAGTGGGTGTAATTCCGCATACCTGGCAGGTTACCGTTTTTTCTAAAAAGAAAGTTGGTGATACGGTTAATCTGGAGTTTGATGTTCTCGGAAAGTACGTTGAAAGAATAATGCAAAGTAAAACTGATTCAGCTGAATGAATTAATTAAATGAAAAAGATCGAAGAAAAAGTATTCAGGTTCATTGACAGGCATAATCTGATTGAAAAAAAAGACAACTTGCTTATTTCACTAAGCGGAGGCCCTGATTCAGTTTTTCTGATACATTTTTTGTCAAAGTTCAAAAAGCGATTTGATATCAGAATTGGTGCGTTTCATTTGAATCATATGCTAAGAGGAGCTGAATCAGATGCTGATGAAAAATTTTGTGCGAGATTAGCAGACAAGCTGGGTTTGGATTTTTACTGCACAAAAAGGGATATTCTTTCGGAAGCAAAGAAGAATAAAATTTCGGTTGAAGAAGCCGGGAGAATGGTTCGGTACTCTGAACTTGAAGAAATTGCACTGGAAAATCACTTCAATAAAATTGCAACTGCTCATAACTGCGATGATAACTCTGAAACGGTTCTTCTGAATTTTATTAAGGGAAGCGGATTATCAGGAATTTCGGGCATTCCTGCAAGAAGAGGAAATATCATCAGACCTGTTTTATGTCTTGATAAATCTGAAATACTTAGTTATCTGAAGATAAGTAAAATCAATTTTCGTCTGGACTCCAGCAACCTGTCGTCTGATTTTGAAAGAAATTTTTTGCGAAATAAAATAATTCCCTTGCTTGAAGAAAATCTCAATCCGAATTTTTCTCAAACTGTTTTCAGGAACTCTGAAAATTTCAGGAATCTTCTTTCCGGAATTGAAGAAACACTTGAAAGATTTGTATCCGGATTTGTCAGAAAGCATCAAACCGAAATTGAAATCAGCAAAGATGCTTTTTTAAAATTGCCTGAAGGATTTTACGGAATTTTCATTAAAACAATTCTTGAAAAATATCTGAACATTCAGGCTTCTTTTGTTGACGTAAATAAGGTTCTTTCTTTGTTAGATAAAACTGCAGGATTGAAAGTTGAAATCAGCGGCGGTTATAATGTTCATAATGAGCGTAATTCATTAACTATCAAAAGGCCATTAAATTCAAAAGATGAAATAGTTAAAATAAAGGTTGGTTCCGAAGTGGTTATCCCCGCCGGAAAACTTAAAATAGAAAATGTATCCGCAAGTAAGATTGCTTTGACAAATAAAAAGAATATTGAATATATTTCTGCAGATACAATTGAAGGCGATTTTGAATTGAGATGCTGGAAAAAAGGCGATAAATTTATTCCGCTCGGAATGAATCATTCAAAAAAAGTTTCGGATTTTCTTACTGATCAAAAAATTAAACCTTCCGAAAAGAAATCCCGGCAGGTCTTACTCAATAATCAAAAAATTGTATGGGTTATCGGTGAAAGAATTGATGAAAGATTCAAAGTGAATAAAAACACAAAACGAATATTGAAATTGACACTGAATTAAAATGTTACAACCAAATCAAATAAAAATCGGCAGCGACATATTCGTCCCTTTTTTGAATGAAGATACAATCCAGAAAAGAGTAAAAGAGTTAGCAGAAGAAATATCAGGGGATTACGCCGGTATTATCCCGATTTTTATCGGTGTGCTCAACGGTTCTTTTATTTTTATGTCTGACCTGATAAAATCTGTTACAATTGATTGCGAAATTGATTTTTTCAAATTATCCAGTTACGGAGATGAAAAAATCTCTTCAGGACGGGTCAGGCTTCTAAAAGAACTTAATTGTGATGTGAACGAAAGAGATGTAATAATTGTTGAAGATATTGTTGATTCCGGGCTTTCAGTTAAATTTATCGAAGAGTTATTTTCGAAAAAAACGCCTAAAAGCATGAAGGTTGTTTCGCTATTGGTTAAACCTGATAGCACTAAATATGACGTAAAAATTGATTATATTGGATTCAAAATTCCAAGTAAATTCGTTATAGGTTATGGATTAGACTATGCTCAGAAATACCGGAATCTAAGATCGATTTACATTCTCAAAGATTAGTTAAAAAAATTGGATTAATTGTATTTATGTCTGAAAACAATAATGATAAAAAACAGCCGCTGAAGGGACAAAAAGGACAAGGCCCTGTAAAACCCGATGACGGATTTGACTGGTCAAAAATCATCAGGATGGTTTTTGGATGGGGCGCTGTAATAATTGCGGCAGTGATTGTAATGCAGGTTTTTCGCTCAGGAAACGAAAACTTTATTGAAGTCCCCTATGGTGAATATGAAAAGATAATTGCACAACCTGATAAAATTGCCTCAGCAAAAATTGTTAAAGCCGATGTTAACGACTACTACTTTAAAGCCGAACTAACCAATGAAACCAACGTTTTGGTTAACAACAAACCTGTTTCGGTAAAAGCTATTTCTGTTTACATCCCTGAGCCTTTGATCAAAGAACAAGAAGCAATCTGGAAAACAAAAGGAATAAATTATTCTTTCGATAAAGAATCGAGCGAGTGGTTAAACATATTGCTTGGCTTTATTCCCTGGATACTAATTATTGCAGTATGGATTATTATTATGCGAAGAATGCAGGGACAGACAGGTGGAAGCCGAGGCATCTTTTCATTTGGAAAAAGTAAAGCCAAAATGATCACTCAATCCGGATTAAGAGTAACATTCAAAGATGTTGCTGGTGCGGATGAAGCAAAAGTTGAACTTCAGGAAATAATTGAATTCCTAAAAGAACCGAGTAAATTTCAGAAACTTGGTGGTAAAATTCCTCGTGGTGTTCTTCTGCTTGGACCTCCGGGAACCGGAAAAACATTGTTGGCTCGTGCAGTTGCCGGTGAAGCCGGTGTTCCGTTCTTTTCAATTAGCGGTGCAGATTTTGTCGAAATGTTTGTAGGAGTGGGTGCAAGCCGAGTCCGGGACCTTTTTGATCAGGGCAAAAAAAATGCACCTTGCATAATATTTATTGATGAAATAGATGCGGTGGGAAGACATCGTGGTGCAGGGCTTGGTGGTGGTCACGATGAAAGAGAGCAGACTTTAAATCAGTTGTTGGTTGAAATGGATGGATTTGAACAGAACAGCGGTGTAATAATAATCGCTGCTACAAACAGACCCGATGTTCTTGATCCTGCTTTACTAAGACCCGGAAGGTTTGATCGTCAGGTAGTTGTTGACAGACCTGATGTGAAGGGAAGAGAAGGAATATTGAAAGTTCACACACGAAATATTCCTTTAAATCCGGATGTAAATCTCGAAATCCTTGCAAAAGGTACTCCCGGCCTGGCAGGAGCTGAATTGGCTAATCTTGTTAATGAAGCCGCGCTTCTTGCTGCAAGAAAGAACAAGAAAAAAGTTGAAATGATCGACTTTGAAGAAGCTAAAGATAAAGTTATGATGGGAATGGAACGCAAGAGCCTGATCATCTCTGAAGAAGAAAAAAGAACAACAGCATATCACGAAATCGGTCACGTGCTTGTTGCCAGAATGATTCCAGAAGCTGATCCGGTTCATAAAGTAACAATTATTCCCCGCGGAAGAGCGCTGGGTGTTACAAGTTATCTTCCTATTGATGAAAAGCATACTTATTCGAAAAAATATCTCGAGGCAATTATTACCTACGCACTTGGCGGAAGAGCGGCTGAAAAGCTAATCTTTGATCATTATACTACCGGTGCGGGAAATGATATTGAGAAAGCAACCTCAATTGCCCGTAAAATGGTTTGTGAATGGGGTATGAGCGATAAGCTGGGTCCTTTGAGCTACGGTGCAAAGCAGGAAGAAATATTTCTTGGAAGGGAAATTCAAAGACACAGAGATTACAGTGAAAAAACTGCAATTGAAATCGATGAAGAAGTCAGAGGTATAATCAATACTTCTATGCTTCGCGCTGAAACTATTTTGAAAGACAATATTAATCTGCTTCATAAGCTATCGAATGAACTGCTTGAAAGAGAAATTCTCGATTCCGAAGAGATTGATTCATTGATCCGCGGTGAAGAGCTTCCTCCCCTGGAAAAAACCTCCGGTAACAACGGAAATGACAACCAGGAATTACCCGAGCATGTAAAACAACTATTGGAACAGAGAAAAAAGAAAACTTCTGCTCCAGATTATGACTCAAATTGACAACGGAACTATAAATTACAGAGATGAATTAGTCAGAAAGCTGATTCATCTCTTCTCTCTTTTAATCCCGATAGTTTATTATTTTATTCCACAGAAGACTGCAGTTATCATTCTTGCAACTCTTGCCGGTATGGCCCTGGTACTTGATATCTCGAGATATTTTTTCCCATCAATTGGAAAAATATTTTATAAAATTTTCGGGTTTCTTTTAAGGAAACATGAACTTGATGAGAAAAAGAAAAATCTTAACGGTGCAACTTATGTACTGATCTCGGCTTTGGTTTCGGTCATTTTATTTCCCAAGATTATTTTCATTACTGCATTTTCAATCCTTATTATCAGCGATTCATTTGCGGCTTTAATTGGAAGAAAATTTGGCCGGCATAAATTTCTTGCCAAAAGTCTTGAGGGGACATTAGCATTCTTTTTCAGCGCAGTAATAGTTGTTCTGTTTACACCTAAAGTTGAAGGTTTATTTGTAGAATATCTGATTGGATTTCTTGCGGCCGGAATTGGCGCAGTAGCTGAAAATATTTCATTCGGCTTTGCAGATGATAATCTTTCAATCCCGCTGTCAATCGGTTTTTCAATGTGGGGATTATACCTGATTTTTCTGCCTCATCTTCAACTTGTGCTCAGAGGGGCTCCACTTTGATATGAAAAAATTTTCTGAGGCTTTAGCATCATTTATTCTTGTTTTAATTTCTTCGGGATGTCAACCGGATGAAAGAATGGCAATTGGACCTGAGGATGAGATTTATATTGTTGCAGATTCTTCCGAGTATTTATCCATTCAACCAGCGCTTGAAGAAACATTTTGTAAAAAGATATTTACTCCTCAACCCGAAAATCTTTTTACTCTTATTCGAATAGACGCCGATGAAATTGAAAAAATCCGTCTGAAAAAAAATATTCTTATCACCGCTCCGCTAAATTCCAATTCCAAAACTTCTAAACTACTTAACAGGATGATTGATTCATCTGCAAAGAAAAAACTTCAATTTAACTCTGATTTTCTTTTGCTTAAAAAAGATCTGTGGGCCAAAAATCAGCTTTTAACTGTATTAACCGCTTCTTCAATAGAAGAGTTGAGAGATAGGATAATAAGAAACAGCAAAAACCTTCTGCGTCATTACCAGGAGATATCGGATAAACGCTTGTCTGAAAGTCTTTATAATCCCGAGTATGAGCAGAAACAAATTCAGGCAAAACTCCTGAAAGATTATGGCTGGATGATGTATGTTCATGCAGATTACAAGGTTGCCCGGAACAAGCCAAATGAAAATTTTGTGTGGCTTCGGCAGTCTCCCGGCAGCGATTTGGAAAGATGGATTTTTATTTACTGGATTGATAATGCTTCACCTGAATATCTGAATGCCGACTCTGTAAAATCTATTCGTAACCGGACGACTTCAAAATTTTATCAAACTTCAGACGATAGTGCTTTTGTGATAATTGCCGAAGATTATTTCGTAACTGCTGAAGTTGATTTTAATGGAAGGTATTCAATCCTGACGCAGGGTCTGTGGGATTTAAATGTGAAAGGAATGGGCGGTCCGTTTATCAATTATACTTTTTTTGATCCGACAACAAACCGGGTTTATATGATTGACGGCAGTATTTATGCCCCAAAGTATTATAAGAGAAACACTCTTCAGCAAATAGATGTGATTCTTCGTTCATTTAAAACACTGGATGAGTTGAGCGAATCAAGAAAATCTGAACTTCTTAATTCTTTGAATTAACTGTTTACTGCATCAGTCTTAAAAGATCGGGAGGAACCGGATAATCCGGAAAGTCGTTCAATATTTTACCAACATAAATTTTTGCCCGATCGGTTTTCTGATATTGCATTTCATATAATGCTCTTCGAACCAGCATTGAACAAATAAATAATTCAATTTGTGAAGTGTAACGATCTTTTTCTTTTTTGAAACGGATTTTGAAATCAGGATCGGCTGCAGGAATGTATTCACCGCCTTTCACTACTTTAAACAAAAACAAATCAGGAACCAGAGTAAATCCTTCGGGAAGTGCAAAGCTTCCGTTTTTCATTTCGTTGTCGATGACCTCGGGTGCAATGAAGTAATTACGCTTTCCAATATTCGTTGAAATTAGGTTAGTCATAATCCTCATATATAGTGATTCAAGAAGATTGGCATCAAAACTTTCATCTATTTCAAAAGGACTTAAAGCTTTAAGGAAAAGCTCCTGCTCGCTTTTTATACCTTCTAATAAACCAGGATAATTCTTTTCAAGCTGATTATAATACCATGAGCGGCGCAGCAATTCTTTGTCAATTATTACTACATCTTTTCTGAATCCCTCAACATACTGAAAATAATATGCAGGCGAGATGAAAAAATCCCATTGATAACTGAAAATGATAGAATTTTTCGGGACACTGTTAACAAGTTCTTTTGTATAATCTTCAAAAGTGAAGTTATTGCTTTGATTATTACGACCGAAATTAAGGTATAGCTGAAGTGCAGTTAGAATCACACTTGCTGAAATGACTGCGATTAAATTTTTTTGAAGGCTTTTATTTATAAAAATTCTATAAAATCCATAGGCAGCAAAAAACACTAAAGAAATGTATGCAAGGAGAAAATAAGAGTCGATATCAACTATATCATAATTGATCGAATACAAAACTGTTGATGCGAATAAGATTATGGTAAAGTAAAAATATTTTCTCGCTGAAATGAAAGATGCTATCAATCCATATGCGATGATAAGCAAACTGAAACCAAACTCACGGGGTAAAGTTTCAAAAAAATATCCAAGTTGTTTTTTTGCTGCCTCGGTTGATGAAAACAACCAGACCTGGTACTGCTTTCCGGATACGTGTCTGAGAATTCTCTCAGAATCAACAGGGTTTCCCCAGTTCAGCAACGGGTTTTGACTTGCCCGAACCGGTAAATAAAGATAGAAAGCTATAAGAACTATGGAAAAGAAAAAAATCATCAGACCTATTCTGATGAGGCTTTCTTTTTTAAATCCATTCTTCAAAAAGTAAAGATATGCTGCTGCGGGAATGACAAGCAGGGTTGTCATATGATTTGTAAAGCCGAGAGCAAGTATAACAGCGAACAAAAACCAGTTTAAATTTTTTTTCTTGTTATCAGATTCTGTTGAAAAAAATGCTTTTAACAAAAAATAGATTACAAAGTTTATTAACAGAATATGCAGTGAATAAACTTCTACTGAGGTACTTTGAAACCAGAACGTTGAACTGAAAGCTAAAACCAGACCGCCAAAGAACGCTGCAGATTTTATTATTTCATCATTTGGTTCAATAATATTTTCAAAGATGGGCTTTGCTTTTTTTGTTTTCTTGCCGGCTTGTTTAACAGATTTATTTAACGGCTTAAACTGATCAATGTTACTTAACAACATATTTGAAGAAAGAACGAAGACAATAATTCCTGCGCTGCAAAGAATAGCAGCAAACAAATTAAGCTGATATATTTTTGAAAACGGTAATGGAATCAAAGAGAAAAGGTGCCCTGAAATTGTAAAAAGTGGATACCCTGTCGGGTGGGCTATCCCGAGTGTTGCCTGAACTGCAGAAAGCTCACCTGAATCAATCTGGATGACTGTTGGAGCAAGTGTTATAAGGTAAATTAAAAAACTTATCAGCCCGGCTGCAAGAAAATTTAAACGGTAGAATAATTTCATTTATGTACCAAAATATTTATTGAACAATTTATGATTGGATGCTGTGACTCGATTTAATTCCTTAAGAAAATCTTCATTTGACTTAAATCCCAGATTATGACTTAATAATTTCAGCTTTGCCTTCTCAGAAGGAATTTTTGGCAGATTACTGCCGAAAGTACATTGTAAAACCATTTCAACTTTTTTAAGGAACTCAAATCCTGAAACAAGTTCATCCGTATTTTGAAATTCAGGAAATATTTCTTTTAAACCTGGTGCGGTTTTATCAGTCCTCATTCCGATAAAACGAATGAAGGCTTTCGCATTCTGAAGCAAAAAGTATTGAATGATGAACTCAACATCTGCAATCGCGCCGCGGCTTTTCCTGAGGTTGAACTGTTCATCTATACCGCCGATGTTTACGGGATATAGTTTCTTCCGCATTTCTAAAAGTTCTTTCTTTATCTTCTCCGGTCGTTCTTCCTGAATCCGTTTTTTAATCGAAGTTAAAAGTAATTTAAACATATTTCTGTTTCCGGCAAGAAACCTTGCTTTGCTTAATGCTTGTATCTCCCAGTTTCGGGCGCGGCTTAGAAGATAATTGTTATAACTTTTTATTCCCCATAAAAGCTGACTGCTTTTACCTTCGGGTCTGAGCCTGCAATCAACATCTACTGGTTTCAATTCCATTTTAAGAGCCAGCAGCAAATTCTGAAACAGTTTATTTGTTTGATTATTGATGGACGACTCTTCGGCAATAAATACAAGATCAACATCTGATGAAAAACTCATTTCTGAATTAGCAAAACTTCCTAAAGCAAATATCAGGAAATTATTTTCTTTTATTTTGTTTTTATTCAGTTCGGAAAATTTCCGGAAAATAAAATTAGAAATGCTGCTTTGTAAAATTTCAGAAACATCTCTTCTCTTTAAAAGTCCAAGTGAGAACTGTGAGGAAAGTAAAAACCGGATTTGCTTAATGTTCATCTCGTTTAATTGTTCAGGTTTGGGCTGTACAAAAACTTTTCTGCTTAAAAACATTTCGCGGAGTTCTTTCTCCTCTGAAAACTGGTCAATGCAAAACTGGCAGGACTCACAAAGCTTCAGAAAGAAATTGAAAAACTCTGCATCAGAAAATTCAGAATACCAGATTGAAGGGAACTGAGCATTCCTGATAACGCGTACAAAATTCTCAAGTAATCTATCCGGGTCAACTGATTCTTTCAGCCTTTTGTAAAGATGTCCCTCAATTAAATTGAACGCATCTATAGATTTTTTATCAAATTCCCGATTTCCAAGCAAACCTTTTCCTTCGCGCAGAAAATCAAGATTCTTCTGAGCTTTGCTTTTATTGACGAATATTATTTCGTCGATAAAATTTTCTTTCTCTGTTTGAACATCAACATTAATTATTGAGTTGAAAATTGCAGATACATTTTTCCTGTGATTGGCAACTGTTCCCCTGAACTCTTTTACATCTTTAAATTTCAAAAATGACGCAAGTCGTTCTGGTATTTCACCTTCAACGGGAATTGTATGAGTTTGTCGGTCGTTCATTAACTGAATATAATGCTCAACTTTTCTGTAGAATATATATGCTTCGGTTAGCTTCTTATGTTCATCTTCAGATAACAGCTTATTCAAAGTCAAAGTATTGATTGCATTAAGAGTATTCCCGGTTCTTAATTCCTTTATTGCTCCGCCATTCAGGAGTTGAAGTGCCTGAACAGAAAATTCTATATCTCTTATTCCACCGCTCGAGAGCTTAATGTTATCAGCTTCGTTTGTTCTTTTTTCAATGTTCGATTTTATTCTTTTTATTTGTTCAAGTGGCGAGGCTGTGAGTGTATTTGGATAAATAAAAGGAGTTAGATATCTGACAAATTTTTCGTATAGAGATTTGTTACCTCCAACAAAACCTGCTTTAATCAGCATTTGTCTTTCCCAATCCTCTCCCCGGCTTTCATAATAATCGAGGTATTCAGTTAAACTTCTGCATAGCGGGGAATTCCTGCCATCGGGACGAAGTCTTAAATCAATTCGGTATAAAAATCCACTTGAGGTAATTTCAGTTGCTTTTTCAACAAAGAGTAACGTGCTCTCATTAATTACTTGCTTATAAGTTAATGATGCATTTAGCTTTCTGTCGTTTTCGTAAAAAATAATCAGATCAATATCTGAACTGTAATTCAATTCGTTTCCGCCAAGTTTACCTAGTGATACAATGCAATAATCTTCTGAACATTTTTTCAGTTTATATTTGCTTAGCACTTCCTGGTAGCATAGCTGGTAGAGTATTGAACTGATTGCCTTAGCTAAAATTGAAAGTTCTTCAGTGATTTCATCGAGGCCGGATTTCATAAAAATATCTTTTAGCCCGATTCGCAGTATTTCTTTTCTCTTAATCGATCGCAGGGTTGAAACTTTTGCTTCAAAAGTTTTAAAGACATTTAATTTTTGTTTCAGATCTTCTTTCAGACTTTCTGATTCCAGTTTGTATTTAAGTGTTGAAGGATTAACCACCCAATAAAAATATTCGGGGTTTCTGACAATTATATCTGACAGATAATTACTATTCGAGGAAATTGAAAAAAGTATTTCCATGTAATGAGGATATTGCAGACAGTCGAGCAGAAAAGAAGTTTTATCATACATCGCAGATATCATCCTCAGCAGGTTTGATTCGACATTTCGATTGAAGAAATGATTTCTGCTTTCATTTATGAACAGCTGAAATAAAGCATCTGATTGTTCCGGTGAAAAAAATCCGGCTACAATCTTTTCAATCTTCATTACAAAGTCTTCTGAGAATTCAATCTTGTTTTTCAAGTTTACTGGAACTGATGAAAAAATTAATATTATAATTAGTTGAAATTTAAATAAAATGATTTATCTTCAGGTTAGAAAAATAAGGAGTTGCAATTGATTCAATTAAAAATCGCTTCTTTGTTAATTTTTACAGTTCTTGCAGGCGGCTGCTGCAGCAATGTTTCCAAAGAAAATGAAAACGCTGGCATAATTGGTAATCAGGGTCAGCAAAATCCTGCTTCAATAAAAGAAAACATATCGATTGTAACAGGCGTTATTGAAGAGATTTACCTGAAAACTGAAATTGATTACATCCTGAAGTTGAAAATCAATAAAGCGGATGAATCAGCAGGATATCCAAGTATTGCCGTATCGGGATCTTCTTACCTGTTAGCTCCTAACTTCAGAATTGATGACGGGTCAATGATTGATAATGATGTCAATAACGGGTTGAAAATGTTAAGTAAATTTAAAAAAGGCGATAAAGTAAAATTAGAAATATCATTCGCCTATCCGCAGGGATGGATTATTCAAAAATTCTTAGGAACTGAATAATTTATTCTTGCTTGTGGTCATTGTAGAGTTCTGAATCTTACCTTCTGTAGCGTAGTTTTTGCAGAAATTAAATAACCATAAATAATAGAAAGGTGAAACATGAAAAGGTATGTTTTTCTTTTTACCGCACTGTGCTCTTTTACTCTTACGTTTATGTTTTTCTCAAATGAATCATCTTCAATTAAAACTATGGCCGATTTCATTCAATTCAACATTGAAAGAAAAATATCGAAACAGAATATTAAGTATGATCAACCCGATGAAGCCATCAAATGGTACTATGAACAAAGAGCATATCCTCTTGGTTACATTCCGGAAAACTGGCGAGATGAAGCTTATGAGCACATCAGGCTGAATAACATTTCGGAAAGTAACTCTCCTGCGGCATTAAACTGGACGCAATTAGGTCCGGCTAATATCGGTGGAAGAATCAGGTCAATTGCTATTCATCCCAGTAATCCGAATATTGTTTATGTCGGCGGTGTTGCTGGCGGAGTTTGGAAAACCACAGACGGGGGCAGCAACTGGAGTGCACTTACAGACTTTATGGAGAACCTTGCAGTTTGTGCACTGGTTATGGATCCTGCAAATCCTAATATTTTATATGCTGGTACCGGAGAAGGATTCTTTAACCTTGATGCGATTCAAGGCGCAGGAATATTTAAAACCACTGATGCGGGCACAACGTGGTCAAGATTAAGTTCAACAAATAATTCTGATTTCTATTATGTAAATGATCTGGCCATTGATAATACAAATGGTGCAATTTATGCAGCAACAAGAAAAGGATTATTCCGGTCAAATAACGGTGGAACATCCTTCTCAACGGTACTAAGTTCAGGAGGATCGGATGTACATTGCACAGATATTGAGATTGCTTATACATCGCCGGCAACAATTTATGCCTGCTTTGGTTTATTTAATCAATCGACTGTATACAGAAGTATTGATGGTGGAGCAAGTTTCCAGGCAAACCTCAGCCAGAGTGGGATGGGCAGAATTGAGCTGGCAGTTTCAAATTCAAATCCGCTTGTTGCTTATGTTTCAATGCTCGATCTGAATACTTACGGTGTTGGTATAATGGGAATTACAACTGACGGCGGAGGAAGCTGGTATTCGATAACAGTTCCGGGTCCTTCATATTCAGGAGCTTCAAACTATGCCGGAACACAGGCATGGTATGATAACATCCTTTCTGTTGATCCTGATAACCCGGCAGTTTTGTATGCGGGTGGAATTGATTTCTGGAAAAGTAATAATAATGGAAACAGCTGGACACAAAAAACTAATTGGTATGTTCAATCCGGTGCACCTCAGTATGTTCACGCTGACCATCACGCAATTCAATTTGCACCATCAAATTCAAATATAATGTATTTAGGAACTGACGGTGGAATGTTTAAATCCACAAATAAGGGTGAAAACTGGTCTGCTATAAATAACGGGTTATATATAACCCAGTTTTATTATGGTGCAGTTGCTCCTAACGGCACTAAATATTACGGTGGTACACAGGATAATGGTACTCTGGCAACAAATGGCAGCACTTCCTGGTTTGAAATTTTAGGCGGTGATGGCGGTGCAACTGAAGTAGATTTTGTAAATCCCAACAATATCTATATGGAATACGTGAATTTTGCTTTTTATAAATCTACTGACGGCGGCGCATCTTATTTCAAAGCGATGAACGGCATTCCTACCGGGCCAAATCTTTTTGACGGAACAACCGACCGGACTCTTTTCATCACTCCTTTCACGATGGATCCTAATAATTCAAGCACTATCGTAGGTGGAACTTACAGAGTCTGGCGAACAACCAACGGTGCTTCAAACTGGTCTGCAATTAGCAGTGATTTAACAGGTGATGGTTCCGGGACCAACGGCGCTAAGATTTCGGCAGTTACCGTAGCTAAAGGAAACTCTAATGTGATTTATGTCGGCTGCACCAATGGCCGAGTTCAGGTTACAACTAATGCCGGTTCAAACTGGAATTTAAGAAACAGCGGTTTGCCGAATGCTTATGTAACAAGAATTTCAACTGATGCAAATAATCCTGCAGTTGCTTATGTATCTTTCTCTGGATTTTTATCCGGTAATAAAGTTTTCAAAACAACTGACTACGGACAAAGCTGGACTAATGCATCTGGTAATCTTCCTAACATTCCGGTTAATTGTCTTCTCGTTAATCCATCTGATGCAAATACTGTGTTTGCAGGCACTGACCTTGGAGTTTTTACAACGACTAACAGCGGCAATACCTGGACACAGGATAACACCGGAATGGCAAATGTTCCTGTTTTCGATCTTGATTATAGATCATCTGATGGTAAAATATTCGCTGCAACTCACGGAAGAAGTATGTATTCATCAAGTCTTAGCGGAGGCAGCGGAGGTACTCAAACTGCTCAGCTTATTTATGATGATGGTGTTCCAACCAGCGGATACTACTGGCCTTCAAACGGACAGGGCTCTGCAAACAGAATGACCCCAACTTTAAGCAATGCTCAATTGGTCAGCATGGAGATTTATTTTACATCTGTCGTTTCTGGTACGGCGACTTATAAACCAATTGTTTTAAATAATAACGGAGGATCGCCCGGTAGTGATATTATCTCTCATTCATTTAAAGTTGCCTCTTCAGTTCCCGGGTGGGATGTGACAAATCTTAGTTCTTATAACATTACTGTAAACGGTGATTTCTTTATCGGATTGAAATACGATGGTGTTAACACCCCGGCTTTTGGTTACGATCCTGCAAACAATAACCGCGCCTGGGATTTTAACGGATCTTCCTGGTCAGCCTGGAATGAAACATATTTTATGAGAGCTACTATTCAAACCACCACTTCCGTTGCTGAGATTTCTAATCTTATTCCCGATAAGTTTGAGTTGACGCAGAACTTCCCGAATCCTTTTAATCCCACAACTCAGTTCCGGTATGCATTGCCTGAAGGGAAAAATGTTAAAATTATTATTTATGATATCCGCGGAAGAGAAGTTGCTGTACTGGTAAATAATTATCAGGCTGCAGGCACTTACGAAGTTACCTGGAATGGTAAAAATAATGCCGGGCAGCAAGTTGCCAGTGGCACTTATATTTATTCTGTTCAGGCTGGTGATTTTGTTCAGACGAAAAAGATGGTACTTTTAAAGTAGAAAGCTTTTTTTTATAAACTTGCCTGATCACATAAAGGTCCCTTCTGCAAATCAGAAGGGACTTTTTATTTCAAGACTGTAGATAGTGACTAATATTCCGGAAATTGGTGCCGGTTAAAAAATCATTTCCCGATATATTTTTTAAGCTTGGTTTGAACTATAAAACAATTTTTCATCATTGATTGTGAAGAGGCAAAGAAAAGAAAAATGGTTTAATTGCGAAATAGTCTATTAAGTAACCAAAAGCCCTGCATTCTGAAACATTTATCACTTAATTATTTCATAAATGTATGTTAAAACAATTTTAACCCAATCATAACCAAATATTCTTAAATTGCATTTCAAAATCTCAATCTTTAATTTTCACCACTTTTAATTGAAAAGAAAACAGGACATAAATGCTCAATATATTTAAAAAGTTTTTTGGTGATAAGCATCAGCGTGATCAGCAGGCTCTGTGGCCTATTGTTGAACAGATTAACGTGGAATATGAAAAGATCAAAAATTTCTCCGACGAGGAACTGCGCGCAAAAACAACTGAATTCAAAGAAAGAATACAGAAACACACCGAACAACTCCGGAATCAGATTGCCGAATTAAGAAACCGCCTTGCATCAAATGAAGACTTTGACAGGCACGAAGCTTACGATGAATTAGACAGGCTCGAATCCGAACTCAATGATAAGTATGATGAAATCCTCGACGAAATTCTACCCGAAGCATTCGCTGTTGTGAAATTAACCTGTGCAAAATTAGTCGGTAAAAGCTGGAATGTTGTTGGTCACCGTATTACCTGGGATATGGTTCCATATGACGTGCAGCTTATGGGTGGTATTGTTTTGCATCAGGGTAAAATTGCAGAAATGGCTACCGGTGAAGGTAAAACTCTTGTTGCAACTCTTCCCCTTTATTTGAATGCTTTGACCGGAAGAGGTGTTCATTTAGTAACGGTTAATGACTATTTAGCTCAGCGTGACAGCGAATGGATGGGGGAAATTTTCAGATTTCATGGCCTGACTGTCAGCTGTCTTCTGAACACTATGGATACAAATCAAAGAAAAAAAGTTTATGCCAGTGATATTACCTATGGCACAAACAACGAATTTGGTTTCGATTACCTCCGTGATAATATGGCAATAGATAAGGAATTGCAGGTTCAGCGGGGTCATAATTTTGCAATCGTTGACGAAGTTGACTCAGTATTGATTGATGAAGCCCGTACTCCTTTGATTATTTCCGGCCCTGTTGATGTTGATGATCATAAATTTAACGAGATGAAACCAAGAATTGAAAGACTGTTCAGGGCTCAAAAATCTCTTGTTGCACAGATTGTTCAGCAGGCTGAAGAGCTTTTGGAAAAAGAAGGACCAAATAGTGCCGAGGCAGGTGTTCTGCTGTTAAGAGCTTACAGAGGTCTTCCAAAGCATAATAAACTTTCTAAGATTTTCGCTGATGGTGCATCTAAAAAACTGATGCAGGATACAGAGCTGGAATACCTTCGTGAAAAAGGCCGCAATATGCACATCATTGATGATGAGTTGTATTTTGTTATCGACGAAAAAAGCAACCAGATTGATCTGACTGAAAAAGGAAGAATTGAACTTGCAAAAGGCAGCGGAATGGAAAAAGACTTTTTTGTTCTACCGGATCTGGGAACTGAAATTAGCAAATTTGAAAATGATACCTCACTGTCTCCTGAAGAAAAAAATAAACGCAAAGAAATACTTTATAAAAAATATTCCGATGCAAGTGAACGAATCCACACAATCCATCAGCTTCTGAAAGCTTATACGCTATTCGAAAAAGATGTTGAATATGTTGTAACCGAAGAAGGTAAGATTGCAATTGTTGATGAGTTTACAGGCAGAATCCTGCCCGGCAGAAGATATTCTGATGGACTTCATCAGGCCATTGAAGCAAAAGAAAATGTTAAAGTTGAACGCGACTCTCAAACATTAGCAACTATCACTCTTCAGAATTATTTCAGAATGTACAACAAGCTTGCGGGAATGACCGGTACTGCAGAAACCGAAGAAGGAGAATTCTTCCAGATCTATAAGCTGGAAGTTGTGGTTATCCCAACGCATAAAAAGATGATCAGGGATGATCAGGATGACGCAATTTATCGCACCAAGCGTGAAAAATATAATGCAATTATTGAGAAGATTGAAGAACTTAAAAAGAACGAGCAGCCGGTTCTTGTTGGTACTACATCGGTGGAAGTCTCAGAGACGATCAGCAGAATGCTTAAAAGAAAGGGAATCGCTCATAATGTTTTGAATGCCAAGCAGCATCAGCGCGAAGCAGAAATTGTGGCCTATGCCGGGCAGAAAGGTGCAGTTACAATTGCAACTAATATGGCAGGCCGTGGAACGGATATAAAGCTTGGTGCCGGAGTAACTGAAAGAGGAGGCTTGTTTATTCTCGGAACAGAAAGACATGAATCCAGAAGAATTGATCGTCAGCTTCGTGGCAGGGCGGGAAGACAGGGAGATCCCGGTATTTCAAAATTTTATCTTTCACTTGAAGACGATTTGATGAGATTATTCGGAAGCGACAGAATTTCTTCTGTAATGGGTAAAATGGGAATCAAGGAAGGTGAAGTAATTCAGCATCCTCTTATTACTAAATCGGTCGAGCGTGCACAGAAGAAAGTTGAAGAAAACAACTTCGCAATCCGAAAACGTCTCCTTGAATATGACGACACGATGAACTCTCAAAGAGAAGTTATTTACTCAAGAAGAAATCGTGCAATCCAGGGCGACCGTCTCAAATCAGAAGTGCTTGATATGCTGGATGAACTTGTAACTCATATAATTTCAAAACATTTTGATGAGGCTGATGCCACCGGATTACGTGAATCAATCCTTACCAGTCTATTGATAGATGTTCCAATTGAACCTTCTGAGTTTGAATCTCTTGGAAAGGAAGGAATTAAAGAAAGAATCATTACTGCCGCACGAGAATTTTACAACAAAAAAGAAGAAATGCTTGGCTCTGATTTAATGTCAAGACTTGAACGCTATGCTATGCTCAGTGTAATCGATCATAAATGGAAAGAGCATTTAAGGGAAATGGATGATTTGAAAGAAGGAATTGGATTAAGAGCTTACGGACAGAAGGATCCTTTAGTTGAATATAAAAGTGAAGCATATAAACTTTTTGTTTCCTTGCTAGAGGAAATGAGAGATGAGGTGGTCTCATTCACATTCAAGTTTTTTCCGCAGGCTAGCGATGACGTTCAGGAGAGAAGAAGGCGTCAGCCCATTAGAATGGTTGAATCAAAACCGAGTACAACGAATATTGGTTTATCATCCGACCAGAAAAGAACGCAAGAAGCAGCCACTATAACCCTTGCACCCGTAAAGGTGGAGGAAAAAGTCGGAAGAAACGATCCTTGCCCTTGCGGGAGCGGAAAAAAATATAAACATTGCCACGGAAGATAATGGGATTAAGGTATGAAAAAAGTTGAAGCTATTATACGTCCCTTCAAACTCGATGAAGTTAAAGAAGCTTTAAGCGAGGAAGGTGTAAGAGGAATTACTATAACCGAAGTCAGGGGTTATGGAAGGCAAAAAGGTCACACTGAAACTTACCGTGGCAGCGAGTACAGGATTGAGTTCGTTCCCAAAATAAAAATTGAAGTTATAGTAGAAGATAACAAACTCGAAAAAGTGGTTGATGCAATTTTAAGATCAGCTAAAACCGGGCAGGTTGGTGACGGTAAAATTTTTATTTATGACATTAAAGAGGTAATCAGGATCAGAACTGAAGAATCAGGGAAGGAGGCATTGTAAAGAAGACAATATTTTACCTTTTGCTTTGTAATAATCTTTAATAGCTTCAATTATGAATCTTGAATTAAAAAAAACTTTCCGAAGAATTTTAATCTTTCTCGCTTTTGCTCTTTTACTTCCGGGCTGCGGGGTTTGGAATAGTTTTACAACTTATTTTAATCTCTACTATAATGCATCGGATCTCTTTGAACAGGCAGAGAAATCAATCTATGAACAAAAGCGTGATCTGTTTTCAAACCAGCCAATAACTGTTCCTGCAAATGCAAACACACAATTAACAAAAGTGATTGAAAAATGCTCCAGAATTCTTCAGTTTAGCTCTGAAACCGGGTTTGTTGATGATGCACTGATAATGCTTGGTAAATCTTTTTACTATCAGAGAAATTATCAGAAGGCAGTCAGAAAATTTGAAGAGCTGATTGCAACTCAAACAGAAAGTAGTTTATATCCCGAAGCTGAGCTGTGGCTTGGCAAATCATATATGCGTCTGAAAAACTATAACAAAGGCCTTGAACTGCTGAACAAAGTAAGAGAATATGCAATTGCAGAAGATGAAGAAGAGTTATTAAAAGAAACTTATGTTGAAGAAATAATTTACTTTCTGGCGGAAGAAAGCTATTTGAAGTCAATTGAACTTGCAAATGAATTTCTAGGCATGTCTGATGATGATGTTGTAAATGCCGAAGTTCAGTTTGAAGTAGGTAAACTATATAATAAAACAAATTCACTTGAAAATGCTGTTGCTGCTTTCGGGAAAGTTTTTGAGTATTCACCCGATTACGATCTTGAGCAACGAGCGCGCATTGAATACGGCAGAGCGCTTCGCAATGCCGGCCGTTTTGAAGATGCTCTTCTCGTATTCGAAGATATGGGTTCTGAAGACAAATATGCTTCATCGATAGATGTGATTGAAGTTGAAAAAGGAATAACACTCAGCAAGCTTGGAAGGATTGAAGATGCATTAATTTCTCTCAAGCTTGTCGATTCATTGTACCAAAGTTCTAAGTATCTTGGAGCTGCTCGTTATGAAATTGGAAAAATCTTTGAAGAAAATTATAAGAACCTTGATTCTGCATCATTCTTCTATACAAAAGCAACGGGATCGGCTTTACCTGAAGATTATATTCTTCCTGCAAGAGAAAAAGACCAGTTGTTTAAAAAATATGTTAATCTTAAAAAGCAGATTATTAGGTTTGACAGACAATTGTTTTATGCTCTGAATCCTTCCGAGTATTCTAAAGATTCGCTTGAGTACGTTCAGGATTCATTAAGAGCGTTAAGTGAACTTGAGATAAAAGATCTTTTTGGAAATAATTTGCCGGGAGACACAACCAGAAATCAGGTTCAAAATCCGGACTCAGTTAATCAAACTAATCAGCAGGGATTTTTTATTACCGGAAATGAGGAACCGGATTCTCTGGGTGATAAAGGCGATCCGTTCGGAAATAATCCAAACAGAAACCGAGGTGAGAACAGAAATCTTTCAAATCTTTCAAACCAAAATCAGGGCATAAATAAAAATGTTAAATTAAATCTAACGCGTAAAAAGCCTGTTCTCCCAACTATTTCTCTTGATTCATTGAAGACAATTCTTGCAAAAAATAAACTTGAAATGGGAAACTTGTTTCTGACTGAATTTAATTTGTCTGACAGCGCTTATAAATACTATGACCAGGTATTGACAAATTACCCCGATACACGTTACAAAGCATCTTTATTATATGCAATGGGAACTTATTATCTGACTGCAGAGGATTCAATTAAGTCTGACAGTATTTTTAATTACATATATGATAATTTCAAAAATGAATCCATAGTAAATGCAGCAGCAATTAAAATCAACAAACCGCTTATCGATTTAAATTATGATCCTGCCAGAGATCTTTATCTCAATGCAGAAGAAAAGATGAAAAATAAAAATTTTGATGCCTCGGCAAATGACTTTTATGAAATATTCTTGAAATATCCGCAATCTGCGTTTGCGCCAAAAGCTTTGTATTCTGCAGGATATATTCTTGAGAATGAACTTGGTATGCCCGATTCTGCAGCGATGGTTTATGAAAGAATAAATGTAAAATATCCTTCATCCACCTTTGCAATGAAGATAAGGCCAAAGCTTAATACCTGGAAACAAGAACAGGAAAGAAAACGCAGGGTGATTGAAGATACTAAAAAGCAACAGGAAGTGCCGGATGTTAGTTCAGAGGATTCTCTGAAAATATTATTGAATGAAGTTGAAACCCCCGGAGAAGAGAATATTAACCCGGTAAATCAGATTAACGAAATTCTTAACGAAGAAGATAATCCTGGCAACGAAAAGCCTGATTCATTAAAACAAAATCTAAAGGGTGAGGATGAGAAAAAAACACCACAGAATGGTAATGTAAGTTATTTAATGATTCAGCCTGAAGTTATTTACGAGGGGCGAAATTCAAAAAAGATTTGTCTTTTTAACGAAATATTTTTGAGTTAGTTTTATAATTGATGGATTACCTGCAGTTTCCTCCTAATGAGTTGGGAATTATTCTCGGGAAAACCCTGCCCGGTTTCAAGAAAAAGAAAATCAAATATATCCTGATTTACGTTCTCTTGATTCTCTATTTGAGTATTCCTTCTTTCCAGATTCCATATTTTGAGCACAATCGTTTCAGAGTTACATCTTTAATGGAACAACGTGCTATTTCAGATTTAATGATATATTATCCTGAACAATGCTGGGTTGATATTGACGATGTGAATCCCAACTTACTAAAAGCAATTATTTCTATGGAAGACGGGAGTTTCTTCAATCATCACGGAATTGACTGGAAGGAATTAAAAACTTCGATGCGCATAAATGAGCGACGGGGAAAATCAGCAAGAGGTGCAAGTACAATAACTATGCAGCTTGCAAAAAATCTGTTTTTAACCACTGAAAAAAATATTTTTCGAAAAGCCAAAGAACTTTTAATTGCTTTCAGGTTTGAAAAAGAAGTTTCCAAAAAAGGAATTTTACAGGCTTATATTAATGCAGTTGAGTGGGGCGACGGAATTTTTGGAATTGAAAAAGCAGCAGAAGAATATTTCAGTAAAGAGCCTGAAGAATTAAATGTGAATGAATGTTCAAGGCTTGCAGCAGTTATACCTTCTCCTTTAAAACACAAGCCTAATGTTAATTCATCATATGTTCTGAGACGGTCTTCAATTATCCGTGGAAGAATGGGTGATATTATTCTTTTCCCTGAGGCAGAAAATGAAAAGAAAAGACCTTAAAGAACTGATTGAAGAAGGGGAGAATATTCAATGTGAGTTCAAGAGAAAATTTTCTACTCATGAAAAAATTGCACGTGAAATGATAGCCTTTGCAAATACAAAAGGAGGATACATTTTAATAGGGGTTGATGATAATAAAGAAATAGCTGGTGTAGAATCCGAAAAAGAGGTTGCAGAACTGGTTTTGGAAACTGCAAAGAATTATTGTGAGCCTCCTGTTGATGTTTATATTGATTACCGGGAGTTATACGGAAGAGAAATAGTTATTGTTGGAATACCTGAATCAAACAAAAAACCTCACCGCTTGCAGGATTACCTTAATGAATTGGATATAAACAAAGCTCAGGTTACAATAAGGGTAAATGATAAAAGTGTTCTTGCTTCCAAAGAGATGATAAGAATCTTAAAAGCTCAAACCGGTAACACCGCATTAAAGAAATACTCAATTGGTGATACTGAAAAAAGTGTATTCGGTTTTTTGGCGAACAATGAATCAATTTCTGTAAAAGAGCTGAGCAAACTCGTTAACATATCAGAACGAAGAGCTTCTCGAACTCTTGTAAAAATGGTGCGTGCAAACCTGCTGATGATCCACACAAAAGATAACGGGGAAGAGTTTTTTACTGCGGCAAGATAAATTTTGCTTACAAATCAAAAATCTTTCTCAATTCAAATATTGCAATTCCATAAGCAACTGCAACATTTAATGATTGCTTAATCCCAAACTGTGGAATCTCAATTGAAAAATCACACATATCCAAAATAATTTGAGTTTATTTAAAGAAGAGTAATTAGTTTTTTCAATCCGCTCGAATCTTAACGTTTCTAGTTTAGGACCGCTTGAAATTATCTCCTTTTCGCTTCTCACCTTTAGAATCCAAGGTAGTTAAGAAATGATTTTATTTACTAAATCTCTCAGTTGTTGGATTTGATTAATTGTCCCTTGTCTTTCTATCGAAGCGTCAACACTCTCGAAAACATCATATCTGAAGTTAACTGAAAAATCAGTAAGGTTTTCCAGCGTTTCGAGTTCAGCCGGGACGTTCTGTCCATTTGCATTCAATAATGAAAATAAGATCTGAAGATCGTGTGATTTTTCATATTTAACTCCAATGGCACTCAACCAGGCTTTTAATAATTTTTCTACCGTTTGCTGTGCATGAAAACCAAAAATTTCTATATCAAATAAAGTTTCATCTGTCATATTCTTTAAGGCTTTAAAGTCTTTTTCAGCCATCTTAAACATTTTAACTGCATTCTTAAGATCTTGCATACAGAACTTTACCTTCCCTTAAACAAGTGGGAATAATATGATTAAGCGAATCTTTCCAATAATCAACTTCTGCTTCAGAGAAAAGCAGTATGTCTTTTGGTATTATAAAATCTTTTAAAGCTTTACGGATTTTAATGGTTTCATTCCATCTGCTTTTATTTTTAGAAAAATCATCTTTTTGGATAATAAGAAGATCAAGGTCTGACTCAGGTTTATTATCGCCCCTTGCACGCGAACCAAACAGAATTACTTTTTCAACTTCAACTTCCTGAAGAATTCTTTGAATTATCTCTGAATATTCTATTTTATTTCTAATAACAGTTGTTTCCATAAGTTGAGCTCAATCCACTTTAAAATTACTAAAAAAATTTTTTAGAGTATAGAATAAAGTTGAAAATCATTTTAGATGAAATTATCAACTCAGTTTTTATTTCCAGTTCAGAACGACCGATAGTTCAATCTTTAGATTTTACGTCAAATATTTCTCTTAACTTAAAAATCGTCACCCCATATGCAACCGCAACATTTAATGATTGCTTTATTCCAAACTGTGGAATCTCAATCGAAAAATCACACATATCCAAAATCTCTTG
>JACAFB010000013.1 GCA_013388545.1 Ignavibacteriaceae bacterium | reverse complement strand
TTGACGAAAAGGTTGATATAAAATTTTCTGAAATCGGAATTGACTTTATGATTTATCCCGAAGAATTAGCCGCAAGGGAAATGGTCAATCTTATTCTCAGATCCGCTGCAACCGATGTACTGGATTTTGAAGATGGTAAACTTTCAGTAATTGGTTTACGATTGGATAAAGATGCCCCGGTTATCAGAAAAACTATTGTTGAGATTGCAAAAGAATTTGAATTATTCGACTTCAGAATTGTTGCACTTCACAGAAACTTCCGGACAATAATTCCCAAAGGGAATGATAGATTTCTTCCTAATGACCAGGTTTTTGTAATCACCAAACCTGAAGGTAACAACGTTGTGATGAAGCTTGCGGGAAAAGAAGATATAAAATTCGATAATATCATGATACTTGGCGGAAGTAAAATTGGTCGAAGAGTTGCCGAACTACTTGAAGATAAAATGACAGTTAAGCTGATTGAAGCTGACGAAGAAAAAAGTCTTCAGCTTGCAGATTCATTAGACAGCACACTTATAATTAAAGGCGATGGAAGAAACATAGATCTTCTTGCTCAGTAAGGAATTATTGATGTTGATGCATTCGTAGCAGTCACAGATGATGCCGAGACTAATATCATAACCTGTCTGTTAGCAAAGCACCTTGGAGTTAAAAAAACAATCGCATTGGTAGATAAAGTCGAGTACATACCTCTCACCCAGACAATTGGTCTGGATTCACTAATAAACAAAAAATTAATTGCAGCAAATAACATTTCACGTTTCATTCGTAAGAGCGAAGTAATTGCACTTAGCACTCTCGAAGGTATTGATGCAGACATTATGGAATATGTAGTTCAGCCAAACTCACTTATAACTAAAAAGCCGATCAAAGATCTCAACTTTCCAAAAGAAGCAATCATCGGTGGAATCATACGCGGTGAACAATCAATAATTGCAGTTGGCGATACCAGAATTAAGAGCGGAGATAAAGTGGTTGTGTTCTCTCTTCTGGGTGGCGTTAAACAAACAGAGAAGTTCTTTAAATAAAAATGAATTTCAAAGTTGTTTTTAATATAATTGGTTTCCTATTAATTCTTAACGGATTATTCATCCTTACCGGTATTGGATTTTCTATCTACCATCAGTCTGATGATATATTGGCTCTCCTCATTTCCGGAGTCGGAACATTTCTTTCCGGCTTTATAATCTGGCTGGCAACACGAAAATCAGAAATAACAGAATTAGGAAAGCGCGAGGGTTATTTGATTGTCTCTCTTGGATGGATAGTGATGTCGCTATCCGGAGCAATTCCTTTTGTAATTTATGGAGCAATTCCGAACTATACTGATGCTTTCTTTGAAACAATGTCAGGCTTTACAACAACCGGCGCATCAATTCTAACTGATATAGAAAAATTACCTTACGGATTATTATTCTGGCGGAGTTTTACTCATTGGTTAGGAGGAATGGGAATTATCGTACTTTCACTTGCAATTCTTCCTTTACTTGGCATCGGCGGAATGCAGCTTTTTGCCGCAGAGGTTCCCGGTGTGATAAAAGATAAAATTCATCCAAGAGTAAAAGAAACAGCCAAGCGTTTATGGGGAATCTATGTGATTCTAACCGCAGCAGAAACTTTGCTTTTGATCGTTGGCGGGTTAAACTTTTTCGATGCAATCACGCATTCATTTGCAACGATGGGTACTGGCGGATTCTCTACTAAGAATAACAGCATAGCATATTTTACTTCACCATATGTCCAATACATTTTTATATTTTTTATGTTCATTGCAGGAATGAATTTCACACTGCATTACTTCGCATTTCACGGCAATTTTAATTTTCTAAAAACGAATACTGAATTCAAGTACTATCTCGGTTTTACAATTTTTGTTTCATTGTTTATAATGGTGATTCATATACCGTATGTTGATTTTCATTGGGAGGAGGGAATAAGACAATCACTCTTTCACGTAGTTTCACTTACAACTACAACGGGATTTGTAACCTCCGACTATGAAAACTGGGCACCATTTTCCCGGATGATCTTCTTTGTTTTGCTTTTTATTGGAGGTTGTGCAGGTTCAACAGGCGGCGGTATAAAATTAGTAAGACACATAATCTTATTTAAAAATAGCTGGGCTGAATTAAAGAGATTAATACATCCCAGAGCAGTTATTCCTATCAAGTTCAATAATAAGGCAGTTAGTTCTGAAATTATTTCAAACGTCCAGGCATTCTTTATCTTTTACATATTACTTTTTGTATTTAGTTCAATAATTATTTCTTTGCTCGGAGTAGAATTTGTAACTGCCATTGGTGCAACAGCAACCTGTATAGGTAATATTGGTCCGGGGATAGGAACTGTTGGTCCTGTAAGCAATTTTTCTCATTTGCCTGAAACTGTAAAATGGATTCTGAGTTTCCTTATGCTTGTAGGAAGGTTAGAACTATTTACTGTGTTGATAATTTTCTCACCTGCATTTTGGAAGAAGTGACTTCTTACCGATACTATCCCTTAAAGGGATAGTATCGGTTCTCGATCCCGCTATAATTTTCGCAGTCTCTTTTTTAATAAAGCTGGATTTCTCCTCATATGCAGTACGGCAAGAATAATTAAACTCTCATTATGAATAAGATAAATTATCTTATAAGGAAACCTTTTAACCAGATGTTTTCTTGTATCTCTGTATTCCGATTTATAGATATTAGGATTTCTTGCAATGAATCTGATTCCTGCGTCTATGTGAAGCAGAAAATCGTGTCCCAGTCCCTTTCTTTTATCCTCATACCATAAGAATGCTTCACTTAAATCACCTTCAGCTTCGGGTCTTACTATAATTCGGTATTTCATTCTTTATTTTTCTGAAGCTATTTTTCT
>JACAFB010000038.1 GCA_013388545.1 Ignavibacteriaceae bacterium | reverse complement strand
TTCACTCATCCTGTCGTGCAGAGTTTCAAAATTATCTTCGGGATATATTTCAACTTTCTCCTGAAGATAGATATTCCCCGTGTCAACTTTCTCAGCAAGTTTGAAAGTTGTTAACCCGGTTTCAGTATCGCCATTTATTAATGCCCACTGAATCGGTGCAGCTCCGCGATATTTAGGAAGATATGATCCGTGCAAATTAAACGAGCCGAATTTTGGAATTTCAAAAATTTCTTTAGGCAAAATTCTGAATGCAACAACAACAAATAAATCCGGTTGTAATGCTTTCATTTGTTCTACAAATTCTTGATTGCCTTTTAACTTTTCAGGTTGGTAAACAGGAATGTTCTTATCAACTGCAAATTGTTTAACAGGATTGAAACTAATTTTTTGTCCTCTGCCCCGTTCTTTATCCGGTTGAGTTATAACTGCCAGAATTTTGTGTTTACTTTCAAGAAGAATTTTTAGCGAAGGAATTGAAAAATCCGGTGTGCCCATAAATACAATGTTCATTGCACGCCTATTTGATTAACATATAATCAGTGGAAGAGCTAATAGGATAGTCAATTTCGAGTTTGCGTTTTTTAATTTTATCGAGATGCTTTTTGTATTTTTTCTTCATTTCATCATCAAGATAATCAATGAACAGAACACCCTGCAGATGATCGTATTCGTGTTGAATTACGCGGGCAAAAAGTTGATCAGCTTCAATTGTGTGCTCTTTCATATTCACATCGAAATAATTAACGAAAACACTTTTGGGTCTGATTATTTCTGCGCGAAGTTCCGGTATGCTCAAACAGCCTTCTTCAATTGAATCAGTTTCCTCTGACTTTGAAATTATTTTAGGATTTATCATCGCAACAGGTTTATATTTTTCATAACCTTCAACAGGAGAAACATCAGCAACAAATATCTGCTTGTTCAAACCAATCTGATTTGCTGCCAATCCAATTCCATTGGCATTGCGCATAGTTTCAAACATATCAGAAATGATTCCTATAATATTATCATCAATCTCGGCAACTTTAGCAGTTTTCTTTCTGAGTATTTTATCACCACAAAGAGTGATTGGGACTATGGACATTTTTTCAGTTACTCTTTCATTAATTAAATCTATGCAAAATTAAATATTGCTTCTTGAATAAGAAAGGCAGGTAAAATGGTTTTTGTTATATCATGGGCGAATTTCATATAATAGATATCTAATTAGTGAAATCTGAACTTTTAAAGCTATCTTGACATACGTTCCCATTATCGATATATTTAATGTAAAACATATTGGTAATTTTATGACAACTGTAATATTATCCCCTAAATACCAGGTCGTTATCCCAAAAGAGATACGAGATAAACTAAAGCTCAAGCCTGGACAAAAGATGCAAATCATTAATCTTGGAGACCGGATTGAATTTGTGCCAATTCGGGATATCAAAGAAGCACGCGGCTTTTTAAAGGGAATTGATTCAGATATTGAGCGGGAAGGAGACCGTTGATGAATTTGGTTGATTCTTCCGGTTGGCTAGAATATTTTGCTGATGGAAAAAATGCAAAACACTTTGCACCTATCATTCAAGATTTAGAAAATCTTGTAGTCTCTACAATCAATCTTTATGAAATTTATAAGAAGATTATTCAGCAGCGAGATGAAAATAGTGCAATTCAGGCAATTGCTATAATGCAGCAAGCCAATATAGTAGAAGTTACACCTCAGATTGCTGTTGAAGCTGCAAAGATCAGTATTGAAAATGAAATACCAATGGCAGACAGTCTGATTATAGCAACAGCCCGAAGTGTAAACGCTACTATCTGGACTCAGGACTCTGACTTTAAAGGATTGGAGAATGTTATGTTCTTCAAAAAATAATTTCTCTTTTCAATTAAACCAGCAGCTCCCCATCTTTCATCAGCAACTTTTCATCCATCCAGACAGTTGGTCTTTTGACTACTCCATCAAGATGAATGGGGACATTTACACTTCCGCCCATAGAAACATTATTTCCAAGAGCTATATGAATTGTACCCATTACTTTTTCATCTTCCAGTAAAACGCCGCTCAACTTTGCAGAATCATTTGTTCCTATTCCAAACTCTGCAATGTTGCGTGCATCTTTCCCAACTTTATCAAGCATATCTTTTAACTTTTTAGCGAGAGTTCCACCTGAAATTTTTGTTGCATAACCATTTTCAACTTCTATTTTAATATTAGCACTTTTGATAAGACCGAGTCCTGCCATTGAACCATCCACCACAAAAACTCCGTTTGAAGTTCCTTCAACTGGTGCGAGAAATGCTTCGCCGGTTGGAAGATTTCCGCTTTCACCTTTTGCGTGGAATAATCCTTTGCTTGCATAAGCTTTTCTGCCAGCGATAGAAAAAGAAATATCCGTTCCAGCTGGTGCAGTAACACGAATTTCTTTTCCTGTTTCTAAAATATCTTTCAATTTAACTGTTCTTTTTGAAATGGATTTATAATCAGCATTCATTCCTCTGATCATTACTTCTTTTGTGATACCGGGAAATGTTGCAATGCGAACACCCTTTGCCGAAGCATTTCTTCTTGCGTCTGTATGTGTTAACGATTTTGCTGTGGGACAAAATACTACATCAAACTTTTGCATCAACTCCGCAACTTCAGGAGAAGGTTCTTCACCGTTTATCTTTCCGGATTTCATTTCAACGAGTAAAGCAAAGTAACCCAACCTGATTGCATTTTCATAAAGTGATAAACCAATTTCTCTTTTCAGTTCATCAGTGATAACGAGAATTTTTTCATCTTTCTTTGCACCCATACAATCACGTATGGCTATTTGGGAAGCAGTATCAAGTTTAGTAAGTTTTTTCAATTTTTCTCCCGAAAGTAATTTTATTATAATTTTTTTTATAAAGGGAAACCAACATTTAACTGCACAACCGCAGTAAATCCTCCGCTCTCAATAAAATTATTCATCGGTGTAATTGAATTTTCGGTTGCTGTCAGTAATTCATCCTGGTCAGTTTTCAAATCTGTAATCTTCAAAATTGTGACCCCGGCAAGTCCTTCAATACTGATATAATTTTCAATAAGCGAAAGAATAACACCGGTAGCAATTGAATAACTTAAAGCGGTTGGTTTGTGATTAAATTTTTTAATCTTCGTTTCACCCGGAAGATTTTCCGTTTGTGAAAAACTAACATTGTTGAAGTGAAGTGCGACATCAAATATCTTCCAGCCAATAAATTTTGTTATATCGATTCCAACATCAATCCCAAGGCCATAATTCTGAAGTTTGACTTCATAAATATAATTCGCTGTTGAATTATCACTCAGCCTGTTAACCGCATCATGTTTTTCCTGAAGCGATTCGTAAAAACCTTTTGCTGTAACAAACACTCCTTTAAAGTTTGCTCTGAAAAAGTTTATACCGGCTCTGAATCCCCTTGCTTCTCCGAATTCTTTCATTGGAGAAGTTAAAGAAGTTTTTTTGTTTAAGTTAAAATCAGAAATGAAATTATTTAATCCGGTAGGTTTATATTTTTGATAACTGTATCCCCCATAACCGCCAACTAATCCCAAACAGCCAAAGCCAAAAGTTTGAGCATTGGCTGTTGTGGAAATAAGTGAAATAATAAATAAATAGAAAAATCGTTTAAGCATTTTTGATAATTGAATACTTAAATCAGAGCGGCACAGCAAGATTAAGTTGTGCAAACGCAAAGAAGCCGCCCGCACTGATAAAATTTGTCATAATTTCAGGTGTATCTTCATTAACTTGCAAACTTGTTCCATCTGAAAATTGCATTTCATCTACAGAGAACATTGAGTAACCAATATTTAATTCAATAGAAACATACGGAGGCAGCGGATAAAAGACAATTCCTGTACCTCCGATTACTCCAATTGAACTTTCCGGACTTTCAAGAGTTTCTTCAGTTGTTGGCTTCCCGGGCTCAGAAAATCGATTTATAAACTTCGCTGAAGTCCACGTTAACAACAAATCAATAATTTTAATATCGAAGTGTTTGCTTAAAATATAAGAGAAACTTGTTCCAACACCAAGCGTATTAATTTTAAGCTCATATTCCCTTTTTGCAGTTGCGCCTGAAATAGTAGCAGTGGCTTCATTCTCTTGCTTCATCCACTGATATGATAATTTTAATCCAAACAGAATATCATCATATTGCACCTGAAACAAGTTTGCCCCAACCCTGAAACCAGTAGCCAGGCCAAAGTCATCCATCTTTTTCGTAAGAGTGCTTACTCGTTTCTGGTTGTAAACACTTATATAATTATTTAACCCCTCAGCATCAAATTGCTGAATACCGTACCCTCCTGAGATACCGCTTCGTACAAGATAACTGAACAGCGAACCAACTCCACAGCAGTCATTCTGCGAGCTGACATCTTTTGCACAAAATGACACCAGAACAAAAGTCAAGACAAAAGCAGTTAGATTTTTTTTCATTAAGTCTCCGATTTAACTGATGAATATTTAATTAAGGTGTGAAATCATTTTTTAACCACGCCGTTTTCTAATCCGTGACCACCAACGCCCGTTTCAGCTTTTCTTAATAAGAAAGCAAACAATAAGCCCAGGAAACCAAGAATTGAGAAAATCCACATTCCGGGATTGTAACCAGCGGGATTTTCAGCGCTCGCTCCGTAAAAATCGTTCGTAAATCCAATTAAGAGATTGAAACCAAACAATCCAATATTCTGGATCATTGTCATCAGACCGTAAGCTGTTCCAAGTTTTGAATTTTCGACTATTAAAGCTACTGAAGGCCACATAACGGCCGGAACCAGTGAAAATGCAATTCCCATCATCGCCATCGGAATAATAAGATATGCCGGGATATCTGAATGAATATCGAGAAAATCAATATTGATTGGAATTGAACCACTCAAACCTAAAGGAGAGGCAATATCGATTTTGTAAGCCATCATAAGGTAAACTGGAATAATCAGAAGCGATCCAAACATCATCAACAAAGATCTTTTACCGATCTTATCTGCCAGTAAACCAAACAGTGGTGTGAATATCATTGCCGCGAGAGTAAGAATGCTGGAAAGATTTCCTCCGACCTCCCTGCTCGTTCCATGCGCTTCCTGGAAAAACTTAATAGCAAAAGTCTGAAACGGAAACATTGCCGAATAAAATGTAACACAAAGTGCAGTAATGAACCAGAATGATTTTGAAAATGATCCTGGTTTAAGGAATACAATAAGTGTATTTACAATAAAAAGAATAAGATAAATTGACCAGTTATCAGGGGCGACTAATATCAGAATAATAAAATTCAATGCAAAGATGCCCAAATAAGGCCAGCGCGACGGATTCTTAATATGCAGAATATCAGAAATCAAAACTTCGTCCTGCTGCTCCGATCCTGACAAATAATAATTCTTGGCTGCATAAGCATCGAGAAGGAAATACACAATAATGCAGATGAATGCAAATATTCCCGCACCAAGTGAAATCCACAGAGGGTTTTGCCAGTATTGGTAAAGTTCTCTTCCCCAGGTTGGAGAATTAAGAGCGAGAAATGAGCCCAGTCTGGCAACCGTAAGATTTAGGCCAAAAGCAAAAGATAACTTTTTCCCTTTAAACCATCGTGCAATTATTGTTGTAATGGCAACAATCATCGATTCTGCACCAAGGCCGAATATTAATCTGCCGGCAACCATTAACCAGAGATTTCCGGTAAGGGCAGTGATTACTGAGCCAAGCATTACCAGCCCTGTAAAAATTAAGACTGAAGTTCTCGTGCCAATCCTGTCGATTATCAATCCGCCAATGAGAACCATAATAATATTCGGGAAACTGTAAATGGCATTCAATAAGCCTATATTCGAGTCAGAAAAACCAAGCTGAGCTTTTAATAAATCAGCTAATGGACTTATGCTGTCGTAGATATAATAATTGCCAAGCATTGCAAGGCTTATAAGAAGCCAAACCACCCAGCTAAGTATAGCCGGCGGAGAAGCAGTAATATTTGATTTTTGATTCATAGTTATTTGTGATTACAATATAAAAGTAATTGTTTTAGAAATGAAAAGATTTATTGAATTAAATCATCTTTTGAAAACTTGTTTTTTCATCTCTTCAGAATTTTATTAAACAAAAAAGCAGATACCGCGATTAAGCAGTATCTGCTGTATTCAGAAGGTCAACTTTAGTTTGAGGGAATATTTTTCAAAGCTGTCACAAGCTGATTCCAGAATTCAGGGACAGTATCGATTTTCAATCTCTCATCAGGTGAATGCACACCGAACATTGTAGGTCCAAAGGAAATCATGTCCATATCAGGATATTTTTCCTTAATTATCCCGCATTCGAGACCGGCGTGAATAGCTTTAACTTCAGGTTCTTTGCCATACATTTGAGTAAAAGTATTCTTAAATACTCCCAGTATTTCAGAATGAATATCCGGTTTCCAGCCGGGGTAACCATCGCCATAATTTATCTCAGCACCGGCAAGCATAAATACTGAGGATACCATATTTGTAATATCCTGTATCTCTGATGCAACAGAACTTCGCTGACTTGTTACTATGTTAACGCTTTTTCCTTCAGTCGTAATCACTGCCAGGTTAGTTGATGTTTCAACAAGTTCTGGAATATCCGGAGACATTTTTATTACACCGTGAGGCACAGCATATAAAGCGTTAATAAGCTTGTTAACTGTTTTTTCATCCATCACTTTTTCTGGCTGGGCATGCTTTTCAACTTTGACAAGCAAATCAGGCTCAAGTGATGAAAATTCAGATTTAACTGTTTCATTAAATTTTGCAACAAACTTCTTGAAATTCTTGTCTTTATTTTTAGGAACCATTACAACTGCAAAAGCTTCGCGTGGAATTGCGTTATGCTTATTTCCACCTTCAATTTTCGCAATACGAATTTTTTCATCCTTCAAATAACTCCACAAAAGCCTTGAAAGAATTTTTACTGCATTTCCTCTTCCAACGTGAATCTCAAGACCCGAGTGTCCACCTTTTAATCCTGCTACATGAACTTCAGAAGTTGAATAATTTCTTGGTGGTTTTTCGCCTTTGAACTTAAACCTGGCCTGAGTGTTTTTACCGCCGGCACATCCAATATAAAGCGTACCCAGCTCTTCTGAATCCATATTCAGTAATATCTGGGCTTTAAGCCATCCCTTCTTTAAACTTGATGCACCTGTTAAGCCTGTTTCTTCATCAAGAGTAAAAAGACATTCAATTGGTCCGTGCTCTAGATCTGTTGATTCAAGCACAGCTAAAGCTGCGGCAGCGCCTATTCCATTATCTGCGCCAAGTGTGGTTCCTTTTGCCTTTACCCATTCGCCATCAATGTAGGGTTGAATAGGATCGTTATCAAAATCGTGCTCAACGTCTCTGTTCTTTTCGCAAACCATATCGATGTGTGACTGCAGTACAACGGTTTTAATATGTTCTTTGCCCGGAGTCGCGGGTTTGCGGATTAAAATATTCCCAAATTTATCTCTTTCGGTCTCCAGGTTAAGTCTTTTTCCAACCGAGACAACATATTCTGCTATTTTTTCTTCTTTTTTTGAAGGACGGGGATATTTGCATATCTCTTCAAAATGATGCCAGACTAATGAAGGCTGTAAATGCCCTAATACATTTCCCATAGTTATTCCTACCTTTCTTCTATTTCATTAAATGATATGAATTTATACGTATATAGTTGAGTATAAAATTTTGTTAATCTTTCATTAACCGGGTTGATTCTTTCACCAAACTGATCCAGCAATTCAACAGCAATCTCTGAAACTTTTTTTTCTCCATCTGCCTTAAGCCAAGCCGCCGAGCCAAATGTATCCAGCATTACTTTAATATCAGGCGACTTTATTTTTGAGGAAAGGTATTTAACAAGAAGCTTATTGGTAAATCTAGGAACCAGTACCGATACTTTTCCATCATCCTCAAGCTGGTAGCGATGAAGTCTGAAAGGGGTCAAGTCCAGATAATTTAAATTGATTTTTGATTTTTTTTTAAACATCAAGCTGTTGAATAAAATTAAATGTCATTCCCGGATTCAGGTTTTATCCCTGTTCCGGGAATGATAAACATAAAAAGATCAAGCCATAGCACTCGGAGGTGCAGGTTCATCCGGGTGGCCGGCATTCTTCAAAGGAGTAGCAATTAAAACGTAACCGACAACTATAAATACAAGCAGGCTTACCAGGAATGAAGGAGTTTCAAATATATGAGGTATTTGCCATTCCATAACAGCAAAGAATGCAAACAGCAAACCTACAAGTGCTTCGCCTGCAATTAATCCTGAAGCCAATAGAACTCCATTGTTTTCAATTCTCGCTTTCTGACCACTGTTATGTTTTCTCTTTTCAGATATCTTATCAAGTAGTCCCTTAATCAATCCTCCGATGAAAATCGCAAACGAAGTTTCCAGTGGAAGATACATACCAACGCAAACGAGCATTGGGCTTTTCACTTTAAGAAGAATAAAACCTATTGCCATCAAAATACCAACTATAATTAGAGGCCAGGCCATCTCACCACCAACGATACCTTTTGCCAGAATAGCCATTAAACTTGCTTGCGGAGCCGGATAAGCTTTACCGCCTAAACCTGTTCCGCCTGTGTTAATATCTCCCTGATGAAGTATCAACAATGGGAAAAACATCACCGCGGCAGAAAGTGTAATTCCAAAAAGATCACCCACCTGCATCTTCCAGGGAGTTCCGCCGAGAATATGTCCAACCTTTAAATCCTGAAGCATTTCACCGGCAACGGCAGCAGCGACACAAATAACTGCCGCTACTCCAAGGACTGCAGCTACACCGGGCATTCCGGTAACACCAAGTGCTACCATTAAAACTGCTGCAACAATTAAAGTAGAAATTGTTAAACCTGAAATCGGATTATTACTTGATCCTATTAATCCAACAAGATATCCGGAAACAGCAGCAAAGAAAAATCCGGCGATTATCATTACAATGGTAGCCACTAGAGCTCCAACCACGCTTCCGGAAAAGTAATTATAAATTATAAATGTTCCGATTGCGGAAAGAACGATTCCAATAAAAACCCATTTAAAAGGAAGATCTTTTTCATGTCTTACTTCTTCGTGTTTACCTCCTGAGGCAGCTTTTTTTACATCACCGACTGCTCTGCTTAATCCGGCACCGAGACTTTTACGCATCCTGTATAATGTAAACGCAGCCGACATAAGCATTCCGCCAATTGCTATTGGGCGAACAATCGATCTCCATACCTGATTAGCCAGTCCGACCCAAGTTTCATCAGTTATTTCTGTTACTCCATTTGCCTGAAGCGATGCAATCAAATTAGGACCGAGGAAATAAAGCAATAGCGGTACAAACAATCCCCATGCAAGTAATCCACCAGTGAAGTTCAATGCGGCAAGGTTGGGACCGATAATATATCCGACACCCATATATGCCGGACTAACACCGGGAGTGCTTAATAATGCACCTCCTCCGGCTTCAGTTGAGGCGCCGCCAATTGTTAATTTCTGCTTTGCAAAAAAGATAAACTTTTCCCACGCAGCAGCAAAAAACTGGACTTGCTTTAATATCTGAATTAAAGCTCCAAGACCCATTGCCCAGAATAAAAATTTAGCACCACTTTTGCCTGATCTGCCTGCTTTGTGTATTTCAGAAGCAGCAACTGATTCGGGAAACGGAAGTTCTCTATCCTCAACCATAACTCTTCGAAGGATTGTGACAAACAGAATTCCAACAACACCTCCGACAAACATTATAGCAGTCGCTTCGAGATAGTGCTGCACAGACCAGAATTCGGTCCATACTCCTGCAATTAAAAAGGCAGGTATTGTGAAAATAGCACCTGCGGCAACAGATTCGCCTATAGAACCTACAGTTCTTGCAAAATTTTCTTCAAGAATCGACCCTTTAAATATTCTTAGTATTGCCATTCCAATAACGGCGGCGGGATAAGTTGCGGCGATTGTCATTCCGGCTTTTAATCCAAGGTAGGCATTCGCAGCACCAAGAACTACAGACATAACCAATCCAATTATCAGCGCGCGGATTGTAAATTCAGACATTGTCGTATCAGGCGATACGAAGGGAATAAACGGTTTTTGCTCCGACATATTTTTCTCCTTTAACTGAGCAATTTTTATGTGGTTAGAGCCACATACTCTCTAAATAATACCTTAAATTTAAGTAGTAATCTTCTTAAAACTCAACAAATTTTTTAAGAATTCTTTAATATTCTCCGGAAATTTTGCTAATTCATCCGGGCTTAAAATCTTAACTTCCTCATTCCAATATGGCATAATGCAAAATCATATTTAACCGGATCATCCTGATCATACGCTTTAAGATTTTCGGTTATTTCCTCAGCCATTTTCCAGCTTACTATTGAAAGGCGGGTTAGCTTTAAGGACTTACAGATTCGTGCAATATGAGTATCCACCGGAATGATCAGCTTTCTTGCGGGTATTTCCGGCCACAATCCAAAATCCAGTTCATCTTTTCTCACCATCCATCTTAAAAAAAGATTCATTCTTTTACAGGCACTTCCTTTGCGCGGATCAGGAAACATGAATTTTATTCCCCTTGATGGCTTTTTAGCTATCTCAGGGTGAAGATGTAAAAGTATTTCAGAAAAATTGCTCAATCCTTCCTTAATATTATTATGCTTTTCAGAATAACCTGATAAGAAAATATTCTTAACTCTGCCATATTTATGAATTGCGAATGAAAGCAATTGAAAGAGATCAACTATATCATCGTCCGTGTAAAATCTGTGTTTCAGGCCAACCAATTTTCTTCCTTCCTTATCTGAGCTAAAATTTCCGATGTATTCATTCGGCTTATCTCCGATTATGCTGACTACTTTTTTAAGTGTGCTTATAATCTGTGTGACGTTTCCATAAGAAAAAACTGAAACTATCAGACCAATTAGCTCTATATCTTTTTCATTTGAGTAAAGATGGAGAAATTGCAGAGGATCGGGGGAGATTTTTGTTCGGTCAAATGCTTTGTAATGGTATTCGAGTTTCGATTTAAGATTCATATCAACAAAAGAATTACTTAGCAAAAGTTATAGAAATTTGATTTTATTTCCCCAATGAGTTACGTTTGAGTAAAGATATTTTCAGTTTAGAATTAAAAAGATAACAACTAATGAAAAAAAAACTTTTACTGTTGATTTTAATATTGCCTCTGTTGGCTTGTTATCGTGCTGCTGCTCAAAATTTTCCTGACAGCGATTTTGTTGATATTCAAAATGTAATTCCTGATATTGTCCTCGACATAAGATACTTCTCTGATCACAACTTTTTGGGAAGACCGGTTGAAGGATACCTTGCTCCAAAATGCTATCTGACAAAGGCAGCTGCAGACTCACTGGCTAAGGTTCAGCAGGAGCTTCGAAAATTTTCTCTTTCCCTTAAAATTTATGACGGCTATAGACCTCAAAGAGCCGTTGACGACTTTGTTAATTGGGCTAAGAACCTTTCCGACACTCTGACCAGAAAAGAGTTTTACCCGACTGTATTAAAAGCCAATTTGTTTATTGATGGTTATATTGCCGAAAAATCAAGTCACAGCAGAGGAAGCACAGTTGATTTAACAATTGTTCCGATTCCTCTTCCTCCTCAACCTGATTTTGATTTTAACAATCAGTGTGAATGTTTTGAATCAACCGAAAAAAGATTTTTAGATAATAGCATTGATATGGGCTCAGGCTTCGATTGCTTTCACCCGATTTCAAAAACTGATAATCACGATATTTCAGTCCAGCAGAGAGCTAACAGGCTTTTGTTGAAAACATTAATGGAAAAATACGGTTTCAGAAATTATGAACTCGAATGGTGGCATTATACTTTGAAGAATGAACCATTCCCTGAAACTTACTTCAATTTTGAAATAAAATAGAAATTAAATTTTCTAAATAACTGAAAATGACTTTTGCAAGAGTTATTTTTTCTTTAACTCTTAAAAGGAATAAGTTTTATAAAATTATTGTCGCTATAATAAATCAAAGATGTAATTTCTTTAGTCTTTAATATTACCCGGAGCCAGATGTGAGAAAAGCAATTTTAATCCGGTTTTTACTTTTCATTGCGCTGTTAACCAACAGCACTCAGGGACAGCTAAACCTTAGCAGCAATTCAACTATCTCAGATAATCCTTTCGTATGTGGTTCAAATGATCAGCTTTATGTTTTCTGGAATGATTTTTCCGGAAGTAACAGAGTTATCTTTTTCAAATACCTTCAATCAGGATTATGGAGTGAATTGCATACAATTGCTGATCGGGGTAATGCTCATCTGCTTTCAGTTTTTTCTGATCAGTTCAATACTATTCATTTATTGTGGAAGTATATGGATACTAATCAGGAAATTTTAAGATATGGTCAGGTATTAAGCGGGTTATTAACTGATACCTCCACCGTTTCAGCTCATCCTTTAAGCCAGATCATCTCAGCAGATGTTTTTACTGTAAACACAGAGGAACCTACTGCAGTATGGGAAGTCAGAAGAAATTCACAAACTGATGTTTACTATTCCGAAAGAGAAACGCCCTCAACCTGGAAAATAAAAGCACTCATTTATAATACATCCAATGATTCCTTTATCACTCCGCAGCTTGTTCTCAACCCGGATGCAGTTATGGCTTGTTACTGGCTTAAAAGAAGCAATTTTACTATAGAGTATATGACAAAAGGAACGGGTGTTTGGAATGGCCCTTATGAGATTTCAGCTTCACCGTTTATGGGTTTCGATTTAAATCTCAAAGTGGTCAATGATGATTTTCTGAATGTTCATATCATATGTAATCACTTACAGCTCGTTTGCCCTTGCAATTACTTTCTATATTTCAAAATAACTTCAACAGTCTGGGATCCTATCACAAGAATTCCACCCGAGAACAATCCCTCAATAATGATTGACCATCTCAATGCAGACATTGCTATTGCCAAAGGCGGAAAAGTGGTTATTGCCTGGGAGGAAGTAACCTATGATTTGAATCTCAATCCATTAATCAGCGGAATAGGTTCGGCTGAAAAGTCGACTTCAGATTGGACTTATAATGGTTTGATTGCAATGCATCGAATGCCTAAGAAGCCGGCAATTTATGTTGACGAACAAGAAACTTTGCACTGCGTTTGGTATGATTTAACGTCCGGAAATTCTGATATTTATTACACGAGTAATGATTCCATTTTTTCTTCAACCGAAGAAGAATATTTATCCTTCGACTTCAATCTAAATCAGAATTATCCGAATCCCTTTAATCCTAATACAACTATCAGCTGGCAATCTCCGGTTGCAGGCCGGCAATCATTAAAAATATACGATATCCTCGGAAACGAAATTGCAACCCTTTTTGATGAATATAAACCTGCAGGAGAATATAAAGTTGAATTCAATGCTTCATCCGTTACCAGAGACCTGTCTGCCGGCAGCAAAAACCTGGCATCCAGAATCTATTTCTACCAACTTAAAGCCGGTTCGTTTGTTCAGACAAAAAAAATGACTCTCTTAAAATAGGATTTAAAGGTCCTGTTAGTAAATATTTTTTAAGTTGTAATTATTCATTATCAGAGTTTCGACTCAACATAGTTCAGCACTTCATTCAGCTTTTCAATTGCCCGGCGCTTTAGGTCAGAGCATTTTGATCTGGTTTCTTCAACGAATTTTTCATCTTTTATGTCTTTAAGATTTATTAGCACATTATAAATCCCGCCAAGCACTCCGGTGTATGCGCTTTGTGCACCCACACCGACATCTGTTATAGAATTTGGATTTCCGTGCTTCGCAACTATGCCGGCAATACCGATTGCCTCAAAACTTAGTTGAGCAGTTTTCAAAGGAACATTCACAGCTTTTTTCAATCCTTCCTGCATTGCTGTTTCTCTTTGCTTCTTTTCATCAGGAGTTTTATTCGGAAGTCGCTTTGCTGCCATAAAATCATTGAACGCATTTGTATCATCATCAACTGCTTTCACCAAAAGATTTTTTATCTCCTGGCATTTTTCTGCTGCATCATTCAGAATTAAATCTTTTTCAGGATCGCTTCCCCGTTTGTTTGCTGTAAGATTACTCACCATTGAAGATAACGCAGCTCCAAGAGCACCTGATAAAGCTGCAATAGATCCTCCACCCGGTGCCGGAGTTTCTCTCGATACTTCATCAACAAAGTCTGTAAGCTTCATTTCAACCAAAGCTGTTTCAATACTTTTTGGTAAACCGAGCACCCGCTCCTCAATTTTAAACTCGGAAACATCATTTAAACCAAGCGATTGGACAGCGGTATTCAATATATCTTTTATCGGTATTCCGGTTGAACGATGCTGCTTGCGTAAATAATATTTCCCTGTTTCAAGCAATGCCGGATATGGAACCATACCAACTATTTCGCTGCCGGTTACTCTTAATCCTCTTTCAGATGCAAGCTTTTCTGTCTCATCAAAAACATCATGCATCGATGTTACTTTATAATTTGTAAGGTTGATGGATATCTGTGCACGATCATACTTTGGAACCATCCATCCTATTGCTTTGCAATGTCTGAATTTACCGGGAATTTTCACGGATTGTCCTTCGGGTTTCTCAGGATCAATTCCATTTAAATCCAAAAGCTCAGCCAAATCGTATTTATGTTCTTCTTTGCAGTGCTTTATAGTTTCATTTATAGTCTTCCCTGTAAAATCACAATTGCCGCAGGGATAATTATTTTTTTCATACTTGAGGATTTTTTCGCTCTTAAAATAAAAAGGACCATTACCGCCTTCCCGCGCACTTCTCCCCTTCTCCCTTAATTCAAATGCTATATCAGTTGCATATTTTTCTTCGCGTGTGTTTAAGTTGATGTTGTATGCAATTAAAAATTCGCGTACTCCGATTACTGTAGCACCTGCTTTCGGATTAAACTTTGTGGGACCGAAATCAGGTTTCCAATCCGGTTTCTTAAGTTTTTCTTCAAGTGCTTCGTATTCGCCCTGCCTTATCTTTGCAAGATTTTCTCTTTCAGGTTTTGTCGCAGACTTTTCATACAGGTAAACAGGTATATTTAATTCCTCTCCAACTCTCTCTGCAACTGCTTTCGATAGTTCGATACATTCTTCTGTGGTTATTCCGCTAACAGGGACAAAAGGACAAACATCTGTTGCACCCATTCTTGGATGTGTGCCTTTATGTTTACTCATATCAATCAGCTCTGCAGCTTTCTTTATCGAATTGAATGCAGCCTCTTTTACACCTTCAGGGGTACCGATAAATGTTACAACTGTTCTGTTCATATCATATCCAGGATCAACATCAAGCAGCTTAACTCCCTCAACTTTTTCTATTTCGTCTGTTATCAGCTTAATTATTTCTGGTCTCTGCCCCTCCGAAAAATTAGGAACGCATTCAACTAATCTGTCTGTCATAGATTCCTCATTTACTTTATAGATTTATTTCCAAAAAATATTTCTCAAAAATTTTGACAGGAAAAAACATTTAATTCACTTTTTAGGATGGTCTTCAAAAAACTTCAACATTATCTCGCTTGCAGATATTTCCTGCGAAGGTTCATCGCCAAAAATCCAGCCCTTTGTTCCCCCGGGCCATGAATGACCACCATCTTTTATTGTGAATAATACCACCTCTGTACCGTTTTCAGGATTTCTATACGTTTCCGAAATGACGTTACCCTTTTCAATTCTTGTTCCTTCTCCCGGGCATTTGTTTTTACTTTTCCAGAAATCAACTACTTCTGGTACCCCCTTCTTTTCAACTTTCACCAAAGCTTTTTCACCTATCCCACCGTGGTATGGAACGTGCTTGTCCTTCATTCCATTAAACATTATTATCGAAATGGGCTCTGTGGGAGAGCAATTAAAATTTGTCATCGATGAGGCAACCGGAGCGACTGCAGCAAAAATATCTGAAAGCTCGCACGCAATTCTGAAGCAGAGCATTCCTCCGTTCGACATTCCTGTAGCAAAAATTCTTTTTACATCAATGTTGAATTCACTTGTAAGCTTGGCTACCATCTTCCTGATAAAACCAACATCATCAACATTATTTTCTAATGCATAACCGCAGCATTCTCCTGCATTCCAGGTTAACAGCCGTTCTTTAAATCTTCCTGTTCCATTAGGATAGCAAACAATAAAACCAAACTTGGTGGCTGTTTCAGTCAACCTGCTCATCTCTTCAACATTATGCATATTTCCTCCGCCCCCATGAAAAACCACTACGAGCGATGAAGGATTCTGTGGATTGTATGTTTCAGGAATGACAACCTTAAATGTTCTTTCATCTCCCTTATGCAAAATATTGTAAATCTTCGTCTGCGGCAGAATTGAAATACAGCCAAACAACCAAATACTAAAAAGTGCTGTGAATAATCTGGCAATAAAGCCTGTTTGTTTGTAAGTCTTCATCATTTTCTCAAGCCAAAATTAAGGATTTTTAAGATTTGTTTGATATGATCATTTCTTCATCTATCAATTAAATCCTAACATTTACATCAAAAAAATAAGATACCTCCTTTGATAAAATGTTTTACAACTATCTTAATCCTCTGTTTTTCAATATGTAAATTTTCCCAGCTGTCACGAATCACTTCGTGACTGCACACAATTGCCTAAAAAACAAAACAACTAATTACCTTCTACCTGCTAATATTATAACTTCAATAAAATTACAGTCCCCATTATTGATACGAAGACTTATCTTTGGTTCGCTTACTCATAAACCTCATAAACTACATTCTTCCATTCGAACAGAACATTTTTCCCGAGCGCCAGAACCTGTCCGTTTCCGGGGTTCTGATTAAGCAAATCAAAATACTCTTCTGAATTAAATTGAATCCGCTTTTGATTCTTAACTTTCCCATCCTGAAGCCTGCTGTCTATCCAGTAAATTCCATTCTGATAGAAAGCTCTGCCCTGCACCAATCGCACTTGCTGACCGAGATTTCTTAAGTTCCCCCTGTCATCACTGTAATACATTCTATCCTTTCCCTGCTGTGTCTGACTGAGATTTCCTGCCGTAGATAATTCCTGGAACTCTTTGCTTACCAGCACACTGCTTTCTCCTGTTTTTAGTTTCATTGCATCATACTCTTTTTTGTATTCCGTTATCGACTCGTTGTCAAAATCGCCCTCCCGCCTTAATGTCTGAAATTGCTGCGGCAGATTTCCCGATATCGTTCTGTTGTTTTCATCTTCCATTATCAGGTAACTTGTATAAGGCGTAACAATGCCGTGCTGCCTTGCAAGATCAACAATCTCATTAACTAATTCATTGCTTTCGCCGTTCAGCCTTATCAGGTCAAGCAGCCTGCCTATTCGTCTCGCCGCCCAAAGTGCAGGAATGAAATCATAATGCGTTTGTTTTGAATCGAGCTTCGATTCATGAATAAAAATTTGCTTCGAACCATTAAGCATTCCGCTCAGCTTAATTTTAATTTCACCTTCTCCATCATACCTGCCAAACACAAGAAGATTGCTGCCTTTGAACAAATCACCTAATTCTGCCGGATAATAATTGTAAATCCGCGCAGGTCCTTCAAACTCGAGTTTCAAATCGCTGATAACTGGTGATTGAATCTTATCATAAAAACTACTGACCTTAACTTCGATATCTTCTTTAGGTGATATGTATGTTCGCCAGGATTTAGTTTCGCTTGTCAGCTTATCCAGCAAATGGGTATTAATCTCATTCCCAATTCCGAAAGTAAATATTCTCGCCTTTGCTTTATTGTTTGAAAGAATTTTTTGAATAAGCTTCTCATCATTTATCTCGCCAATGGTTGGCTTTCCGTCTGTAATAAAAATTACCAGTTGAAGCCTGCTTCCGTCTGATTTATTTTTGAATGCTAATTCAAATGCTTCATCTATATTTGTCCCTCCTGCTGCCTTCATTTTAGAGATGAAATTTTTTGCTTTTTCGATATTCTGCTTACTGTTAATCTCTGGCTTTCCAAATAGCTCAAAAGCTTCAGTTGAAAATTTAATTATCTCAAACCTGTCATCAGTATTGAGATTATCGACACAATAAAGCAGAGCATTTTTCGCCTGCTCAAGCTTCTCTCCTGTCATACTTCCAGAAACATCTATTATAAAAGTGATATCTTTCTTTTCAATTTGCTTCTCATCATAGTTAAATGAAGGCATAACAGTAAGCAGAAAATAACCGTCTTCATTCCCGTCATTATAATTCATCAGGTTTAAGTCTACTCTATTTTCACTGACCGAAAAGTAAAGCTTAAAATCCATTTCCGGTTTAACATTATATTCTTCATATGATATCAAAGCTTCTTTGTCTGATTTAATAACAACATCTATATCGTGTGTGGGAGAATAAATATCTTTTACCTTGCTCTCAGATTTCAGATTGATTTTAATCGAAACATCTTTTAAAGGTGCTGCAGAAAATTTTTCTGTGTTCAACGGATAGACGTATTCGGTTATATCATTATCCTTTTCAAGCATCTGCAAATATGTTATTGAAATCTTTTTTTCGGAACGCGGCTCAATAGGAAAGATTCTCAGCTTAAATATATCCCGTTCACTGTATTCAAGTAATGCCGGGTCTTTCATTCGTCTTACAATCTCTTCATAAATATTCCGGGCTTTTTCCGATTCAAGCATTTCTGCTTTAACCTCAACTCCATTAACCACCATCCTGAAATCACTGATGATTGCTCCTTTGGGTATCGGGAAAATATAATATCCCTCAAGCTGGAAGTCGGATGGATTAAAAAATGACTGGTCAATTTTTGTAACTGATGTTAATCCATTAATTTCAACATCAACCCTGTGGTACAATACCTCAAGCGGGAAAGGTGTTTGAATTGGTGCAGGCGGACGGATTACAATGAATCCGTCTGCTTTTGCATTCTGAAAACCAATCAGAAGAAATAATATTATTAATATTCTGACAATAAAATTTCTATTTGCTTTCATTTTATTCTCACTTGAACTTAAAATTTTTCTTTTCTGCCTGCTGTTTAACCGTATTTATCATTACTGCATCGAGTGTATTTTTCCCAGTCTCTACCATCTTTTTTGCGATGTATTTACTCCGTTCTTCGTTAAGCTGCATAATTTTATTCTGAATTGATTCGCGCTCGCTTTGCATTTTTTTAATATAATTTAACTTCTCTTTTTCATTCATCGATTTCATTTCCTCAGGCAGTAAGTTGCTTTCAAGCTTCTTAAGATCAACCGCTCCATCCCTGTAAGCATCTACAAGATCCCAGCTTGAATTATTATACTGTTCACCTGACTTTGTGACTGATCTTTCAACCATAACACCGGGGCTTAACTCGAGTGAATTTTTATCCTGTTCTTCCTGCCTGACTTTATTTTCATCCGCATCTATACCATAAACAATGTAGGTTTTATTCAATTCTATTCCGAGTCTTATTATCTCTTCATCCTGGGGAGCGTTTATATGAACAATTTCCTGGTTCTGGTCAATATTCATATAAGTTCCGTCAGCAAGATCGGCTCCGTCTTTCCACATTGTTGAAATGCCTTCATCGTAGCTTCCGCAGAAAATCGTATTAACGATTATTCCTCTTTCAGAAGCTTTGCGGCAAGCAATTTTGTAATCAACATCTCCCTGAGTGAATGGCTCATTTCCTGCAATAAAAATTACTTTCAGATTTTCATTTTCTTTTTCCCATCTGAGGTTTTCAACTGCTGAAAGAATAACTTTTCCACAAAATTCTTCCCCACCATTGGTTCTGAGTTTGAACAATTCTTCTGAAATCTTATCAAGATCCCGGGTGAATGGGACAATATTTCTCAAATGACCTTCGTTGCGGGGAATATCATCTTTGCCGTATTCATAAAGGGCAACGAATAATTCCACAGGCTCACCATCCTTATTTGAAGTTGCAAGCTCATTTACAATTTTCCAAAGTTGGCTTTTTGCCTGGTCTATCAATCCATCCATGCTATTACTTGTATCAAGTAATAATGCAAGCTGAATTATATTGTTCGAAGCTCTATCAGCTTCAGGCACACTTGTTCTTTGTGGAATGAACAAACTGAAAAGAAAAGCAAGAGTTAAAAAGGTGGGCTTCATTTTATCATCTCCTTGTAATTTGTGTATGATGTTTGCGGCTTGCACTCTCTGCAAAAAATTTTTGTTCCATCAGACTCCTCAAAATGATTTTTAATGCTTCACTGAAAGAAAGGATGTTTTTTTTGAAATGTATTGCAAAGTATTTTTTAATTACCAATAAGTCAGATCAACTTTTTAATCATTCAGGAACTTAAATCAGTCCTGGAAGTAGAAGATGATTTTTCCTTTACGAATTTTTATATGCTCTAACTCGAAATGATTTATTTGGGGATAAAAGATGATGTAAAAATATCACGATCAGAAAAGAAATAAGCTTCACTGAAATGTAAAAAAACAAAAGTCCCCTTTTGGATATATAGTGAATTACTTAAGCTGTCTTACTACATCATTTGCCTGTACATTCTCGGGATCAAGTACCAGAACTTCTTCCCAATACTTTTTAGATGAAGCATTATCTTTCTGCAGGTAGTAGTAATATCCCAGGTAAGAGTACGCCTCTATTAAATCCTTCTTATACTTCTGAGGATCAACAAGCGCAAGCTCAATGTATTTTTCATAGTAAGGTTTTGCCAATCCCTGTTCAGATTCAGGATCGAGACTTGCAGAGGTTCTTGCAAGCCATAAATAGCCGGCAAGAAAATCAGGTTTAATTGCAATTACCTGATTCAACGAGTTAATCGCATTATTATAATCCTGAATGAAATAATAATTCTTTCCAAGGTCGAAATGATCCTGTACTGTAAAATTATCCGGGAATCTCGATTTCTTTAATTCGAGCATTTCAATAGATTCCCTCCACTTCTTTGATTTAATATATAATCCGGAAATGGTGTTATAGAGTTTTACTTTTGTAGTATCAAGAGCAAGTGCGTTTTTATAATTGATAATCGCGAGAGAATCGAAACCACTCTTTTCTAAAATTGAAGCATACTTTTCAAAATCTGTTGAGAATATTTTCTCAACAAGAACGGTATTAAAATATTTTCCAAAAACCTCGAGTGACTCATTATTATTGCCGTTTTCAGCATAGCAATAAGCAAGTAACCTTAAAGCATTAGTATCTTCAGGATTGAGCTTTAACACTTCTTTGATTGTCGAAATAGCCGGTTCATACTTTTTTGCGCCGAAATATAATCCTGCTAATCTCATAAGATTATAGTATGAAGACTCAGCTTTAGCAACATAATTTGCGTATGCATCAGCTGCTTTATCAAACTGCTTATTGGTAGAGTATAAATCGGAGAGTTCAAAATATGCTTTTGAGTAATCCGGATTTATCTCAAGGAGTTTGTTTAAAATACTCTCCGCTTCGGTATAATTTTTTATCAGCTTATATATCTTCGACTTTTCAAGCAATGCCCTGTATTCAGAAGGATTGGTGTCGATAGCTTTTTGGTAGTTCTGGCTGGCGAGCGAAAAGTTATTCTGTGCTGCATAATAATCACCAAGTGTCAGATAATATGCTGAAGTGTTTTTTTCTTTTTTATTTATCGAATATATGAGTTTATCTGCATCATCAAAATAATCCGTTCCAAGCTTGCTCAGATACTGGGCGCCTTCAAGAAGCATAGGTGTATCCCACGAAATATCTTTCTTCATTACCGAATCAACGAAAGCTGCAGCTTCTGTTTTTCGGCCTTTCTGAGAATGTATTAAAGCCACTGCAAGGTAGTTTAAAGGAAATTCACCTGATGCCGCAATACCTTTCCTGAAAAAAATATCGGATGAATCAAGCATCCCGTCAGCATAAAGGGCTTTGCCAAGCAAATACTGAGCAACCGGATCGTTAGGATTAGCTGCTGCATTTTGCTGAGCCTTAAATATTGCTAAGGAATATTTTTCAAGCTCAATCAGTTTAAGTATTTCCTGCTCAGCCTGGCTGAATATAACCTGGTTAAATGTTAATAGGGACAATACAAGAAAAAATATTTTTACTTTCATGATTTGCTTTCTGAGATATTATAATTCTTCATTATCAATTTCAATTAATCGGATAGGCATTGTTGCCGGGACCAATCCTGATTTAAGCACTATCCTCTGGCCTTTGTCGCTCGAAACGAAAGCGATAAACCCAGAGCCAAGTCCGGCTCTTGCTTCCCGGGTTATAATATAAACGGTTCTGTACAAAGGATAAAACTTCTGAGCAATATATGCCTGAACAGGTCTATAATAAAATCCTTTGCCTTTTGATGAAGTATCAGGAGCAACCTGTGCAATCTTTACTGAATTCAGTAGTTTCACAGCAGCAGAATCATCTGAGTCACTTATCCAATTTACTCCTATAAATCCAATTGCATTTTTATTCTTCTGAACATAATCAATTACTTTTTTACTGGAATCAACAGCGAAGCTGTTTTCGTTCAGTTTTGAATTACCGAGAAATGTATCCTTTAAATACCGGATTATACTTGAATTTTTATTATCGAGAACCAAAGTAATTTTCTCTTTTGTATTTTTTGCATTCAACTCGTTCCAGTTTTTTATTGTTCCATTAAGAATATCTCTCAGCTTTTCAAGGGTGAACAAGGTGTCATTTCGCTGCAAATTCATAATGATAGCTATAGCATCATAAGCAACTTTTATCGAGCGGGGAATTATTTTTTGTTCTGCTATTAAATTTTTTTCAGTCTCGTTCAACTCCCGAGGAATAACTATCAACCGGACTTTATCATTTATTAAATCGTTTATTGCTTCAGATTCAGATTTGAATGAAACGTCAATCTGAGCATATTTGTAAATTCCTTCAAATGAATCGACCTCGGCAGAAATGAGTGGTTGAATAGATTCATCAGCGCTGATTGATATTTTGCCGGAAGTTGGTGTGTCGGAAAACTCAGAACTTCTCTCTCCACAAGAAAAAAAAAGTAAGCAGAAACCAAACAAAATATTCAAGATAATTTTATTCATCTTCTGCCTCACTTAAATCTTTTTTTAGCTTGTAGATTCGAAATAATGCGTAGGAAATTATTATTGCGCCGAAAATAATATTGTTATACTTACCATATGGGTTCAAAAATCCATCCATCTGGGTGATGAAAATACCAACACCCAGATAGATTAGTATCATAATTATATCAAAGCCTGCCTTAACCTTGCCCCGCCAATCCAGAGATTTCATACTTCATAATTACTGAAGCTTGAAAACAATTGGCAGAGAGATACGAACGTGAACAGGATTTCCGTTTTGTTTACCAGGATTCCATCTTGGCATAGTTTTCAAGACCCGGATTGCTTCTTCTTCACAGCCCGCACCGATACCTTTTGCAACCTGGATATCGGAAATCCCACCGTCTTTTCCTACAACAAATGTTAAGAAAACTCTTCCTTCAACGCCGGCTCGTTTGGCAATCTCAGGATAAACAATGTTATCGGAAAAGAATTTAAGCAATGCCTGATCACCGCCGGGAAAACTTGGCATCTCCTCAACGAAGGTAAATATCTCGGGTTTTTCTTCCTCAACTACTTCTTCAGTAGGTTCATTTACCTCGATAAGGCTGTAATCAATTCCTGAAGGATCGCCTTCAAGAGTTTTTGTACCGGGATCTACCATTTTCAACTCTTCCTGTGTTGGCAGTTCTTCCTCAACAACCTGATCGTCGGGCTTTACCACCGGCGGCAGGAATTTCATAGTTGATTTTAATGGCGGAGGTGCTTCCACGTTTGGCGGTGGAGCTTTTTTATCTATTGAAGGTGGTTCAGATAATTGAGTATAGTCAATTACCTTGACCTTCTTTTTAACCGCTTCTTCCTTTGGTGTGAAGAATGCGATAATAAGTGGTAAACTGATTACCAGAATAAAGAATAAAGAAGCACCTGAAGTTGAGATAGACAAGTACTTATTATATATTTTTCTTAGAATATAGGCTCCGTATTCCTTATTCCTACCTTCAAAGATAAGCTCATTTATGTCATTTTTTTCATTTGAGCTCATATATTCACCTATATAAAATGTTTTATGGCTTTTACGTTAAATATTTTTAATTAGTTCCAGATCTTTATCTGTTATATCAACTATTGCATATCGCTTAACCTCAGTAATGCTCATCTCATCAAGAATATCAACTACATTTTTATATCTTGAATTTTTAGAAGGCTTAATCAACACAATCAATCCGCCAACCTCCCTGTCTTTATCAAGAAGTATTTTCCTGATTCCCTTGTCAGAATAATCCGTAACATCAACAGTTGCATTCTCGGGAAGACCCATATACCAGAATATTTTATCTTCACCACCCAGAATTATCGTCATAGACTTTGATTCTTTAACCGCCTGACCTTCTTCCTTAGCAGTTTTATCCTTAACAGGCATATTGATTTCCATTGTCTGCGGTTTTGAGAACGTAGTTGTAAGCATAAAAAATGTTACAAGGAGAAATGCAAGGTCAACCATTGGTGTTAAATCTACGCGGGTTGATACCTTTTTAGTTTTATGAGCTTTTTTACCTTTCTTTTGTTTACCACCACTTTTTTCTTCCATCTGTGCCATAATTAAATCTCCTTAATTTGTGGTCTGACTTCCATATTGGTAATTAAATTAAATTTATTTACCCTTTTATCCTGAAGTGTATCCATAACCTTTTTTACGACCGGATATGGTACATCCTGATCGCCTTTGATAGCAATTCTGAAATTCGGATTGGAAAGCCTTCCATTAATAATCCACACGCCTAATTCATTGCTAACTGAATCTATTGGAATACCGGGTTGTTCAATGTCTGGCAATTCATTGCGAGGAATATTCAAAAAATCTTTCAATTTCGAGATCGGAACTCCGAAACTTCCCGTAAGAGAAAAGTTGTAAACCTCATCTTCTGTAAATTGAATATTATATAGCTGAGAAATTCTGCCAAGCAGTCTTTCCCTGTTATACTTGCCATCTATTCCAAAAAATACCTTACCTTCAGGAGTAATTGTAATTGTCATAATATCTGAATCCGGAAGTTTTATTTCCGAAACAGATGAAGGAACGTCAACAATTATAGGATCGTCAGGTTTAAATTTGGTTGTTAACATGAAAAATGTCAGCAACAAGAAGGCAACATCACACATTGCAGTCATATCAACCAGAGTACTTTTTCGGGGTACTTTTACTTTTGGCATTTTGACCTCTTAATTAAAATTATTTGTGCATAGCGGCAAAGTTTTGAACTATAGCTACACCAGCCTCATCTATACTATAAGTTAATTTATCTATTTGTGTTGTAAAATAGTTATAAGTTATAATTGCGATTGCTGAAGTTGCAATACCAAGAGCAGTATTTATAAGTGCTTCAGAAATACCGTTTGCTAATGCAATAGCATCCGGGGCACCTGCGGTTGCAAGAGCAGCGAACGCTTTAATCATTCCAAGTACTGTTCCAAGCAATCCGATCAATGTTGCAATTGAAGCATTTGTAGCCAGGATAACTAGGTTTTTTTCAAGCATGGGTAATTCGAGTGAAGTAGCTTCTTCAAATTCCTGTTTGATAGCTACCATTTTCTGATCTTTGTTCATATCCTGCTTTCCTGCCATTTCTTCGTACTTTATCAATCCTGCCTTAACAACGTTTGCAACAGAACCTTTTTGAACGTCACAAGAATCTTTTGCTTTCTGAATTTCATTCTTTGATAAAAATTTGTGCACATCAACAATAAAGTCAGCAACTCTGCCTTTGCCTTTTGCTTTTGTTATTATTATAAATCTTTCAACAACGAATGTCAAAACCATTAATAATAATCCCATTAAAACTGGTACAATGATGCCGCCTTTGTAAACTATACCAAGATAATTACCCGGCAGCGGATGGTTGGCGGGGTTGCCACCTTGGAAATTCTGTGGATTTCCCATTATATAAAAGTATACGAAAAAGGCAACAACAAATACCATCGGAATGGCGATCATTGCAAATCCACTGAAGAGACCAGAAAGACTGAATTTTGATTTCACGATTAGCTCCTTAATAATGTTCACTAAATATTGATTAAAAGCTTAAAACAACTTATTTAAATTTCAAATTGATTTTAATACTAAGATTTAAAGATCAGATTAAATTTACAAAATGACATCGATTAAATAAACTCAAAGTTTAGCTAAAACTCTAAATTATATTATAAAACCTGGCGGACTTCTTGGTATCAGTGCGAGGTTTTTCTCACTAAATAATACTGAATCATCTTTAGTTTTATCAGATATTAACGCGGACTGATATTCATTAGTATCATTAAGATTAAATACGAAAATTATTTGATTTAAATTTTTAGGGGTTTCATAAGTCTGAACCGAAAGAAAAGTTATAAACCTGGTATGATTCTTAGAAACTGATTTTAACTCCTCCTTTAAAATAAAATTTAAGTCCTCTGAACCTGAATGAGCCTGGTCAATGTAAATTCGATTATTAAGGAAATTCGAGAAAAAAAATAAAATCAGAATTATTACATAAATAATACAGAACGGCTTGAACCGTTTCATTATTTGGCTGATGAGATTAAACATTCGTCCTGTTTTTATCGATATATCGGGAATTTTATCGAATAAATAATGATGATTTTACCGGCAAAACTAATAAATTTACTTAATAATACAAGAGACTTAATATTACTTTTTCTTAATATTTTTTAGCTGTTAAAAGGTAAAAGATGCCTTTTTAATTTTCGACTTATCATTCCAAAATGTTAGTTTTTTGATTCTTTTTCAATTTTAGTTGTGGCAATAGTAAGTTTTGTAGCACCTGCTTGTTTCAAAATGTCAAGCAGTTTTACAAAATTACCGTGAAGAACATTTTTATCGGCTTTAATAATTACTTCTGTTGTGCCTTTATTAAAAAAACCAATCTGCAGATGCATCGGAAGCTCTTCGATTTTCACTTTCTGATCGTTAACAAAAATTTCATTTTGTGCCGTAAGAAATAATTCCAGACTTCGATTAATCTCTCCTTCCCCGCTTAATGACTGAGGCAGGTCAATCTTTAAAGATCCCGAAATTATAAACGGGCTTGTGATCATGAAAATTATGAGTAGTACAAGTATAACATCAGTAAAAGGTGTAATATTTATTTCTGAAAACTCTTTTTCAACAGAAATGTTCCGTCGTCTCATAATACAATTAAGATTTCTTAAGAAGATGTACAAGCTCAAGAATTACTTCATCAAAACCGGGTATGCTAAGTTTGATTTTTTTCATAAAGTAATTGTAAAATAACACTGCGGGAATTGCCACAAACAAACCGGCAGCAGTTGCAATCAATGCTTCCGCAATGCCAGCCATTACCTGGCTGTAATTTTGAGTATTACTTAATGATAGTGCCTCAAATGACTTTATAATTCCTACAACTGTACCGAACAATCCGATAAATGGAGAAATTGCGCCTAAAGTTGAAAGAACACCTAAACCTTTTTCAAGCGAGGTTATTTCTGTATCCAGCTTGTTATATGAAAGATCAAGCAAATCATTTTTTTCGGTTTCCCTCTTTTCTAAAATATACTTAACAACATTAGTCAAAGGAGTATTGATTTTGAATCCTGCAAATTTCCAGTGAAGTGAATTACACAGTTCTACTGCTTCAGATAGCCTCATATCCTTTACAAGCGGAAATAATTTTTTCGCGAATTCGGAAGTGACTTTTTCACTAAGTCCTCTTAAATAGATGCTCTTTTGAATGATAACACCAATCGAAAGAATAGAACATAATAAAAGGACGATAACAGTAAATCCGCCTTTAATACTCAGTTCAATAAGTTGATTTAATTGCATTCTCTGTTACTTTTAAAGATTATTATGTACGTCTTAAAAATATTCTTATTTAAATTATTAGACTAATTTTTTTTACTCTGAAATTTTCCGGGACAAGCAAAAACATAGTATTGAAAAATAAAAAATCAAATTGATGTTCGAGTTTTACCTGCTTTTCGCCAGATATAATAAACCGGAACGCCCAGCAAAACTATCAACAATCCGGGCCAGGTATAATTTGGCTTATATATTAAAAGAATTATGCAAATTCCTGTTGCTAAAACTATATACAATAAAGGAAGGAAAGGATATCCAAAAGCCTTATATGGTCGCGATACCTCTGGTCTCTTCTTCCTGAGAATAAAAATTCCAATCACCGTCAGCACATAAAAAATCAACACAGCAAAAATCACATAATCCAAAAGTTGACTGTAAGTCCCTGAGAGACATAATAAACTTGCCCAAACCGCCTGAAATATTAATGCATTCGCCGGGACTAGTTTTTTATTCAATTTACCTGTTGATTTGAAAAACAAATTATCTTTTGCCATTGCGTAATAAACTCTGGCACCCGCCAGAATCATCCCATTATTACAACCAAAAGTTGATATCATTATCAATACCGCCATAACAATTGCAGCCGGTTCACCCAGGAACATGTAAGCTGCCGCTGTGCCAACTCTATCATTCAAAGCAAACTGAATTCCCTGACCTGAAACAGTAGTTGCATCAGGAGAACCTTTCAATGGTAGAACTATCAGATAAGAGATATTAACAAGAATATAAAGAGTAATTACAACAGCAGTGCCGTAAAACAAGCTTAAAGGGACATTTCTTTTGGGATTTTGAACCTCGCCCGCAGTCAAAGTGATATTATTCCATGCATCAGCAGCAAACAAAGATCCAACCATTGCAACTCCGATCGCAATAACCACCGAAAATCCTGTTAGCTGAATTACAGATTCAATCTTTCCATCAGAAAGCTGAATCCATTCGCCGCTCCAAATGTTAGTGAAATTGGCATGAATTGCCGGGGCATTCGAACCAATGATAATTCCAAGCAAAATGATTCCTATTAAAGCGATGATTTTAGTAACTGTAAAAAGATCCTGAACGAACTTTCCCTCTCTCAATCCTTTGATATTAATGTATGTGAGAATGACTATACTTATTATTGCAAGAATCTGACTGGTTGATATTGGCAAGCCAAAAGGTATAAAAACAATATTGCTTTCACTGAAGAATGGAATCAGAACTGCAGTAAACTTGGCAAAAGCAACAGCCACAGCAGCAATTGATCCTGTTTGAATCACAAGAATCATTGTCCAGCCATAAAGAAATCCAAATAATGGATTGTAAGCTTCACGCAAATAAACGTATTGCCCTACTGCCTGAGGCATCATAGCAGCAAGCTCGCCGTAACTTAATGCACCAATGAGAGTAATAATTCCGGTAATCAACCATACTAAAATCAATAATCCGCTGGAACCTACAGTTCGTGCTATATCGGAGCTTACAATAAAAATTCCTGAACCAATCATAACACCGATAACAATCATAGTAGAATCAAAAAGATTCAGTCCTCTTTTGAATTCGGTTGGGATTTCTTCAATTTCATCTTTGGATTTGTAACTCATTGTCTCCTCGTTTTTATAAAAGGATACCGATTTAAAAACAATTATTTCAAGATATAAATAAAATTGATTTTATCAGCAGGAAAAACATAAAAGAACTGAAACCCCTTGTGAAAACGATATTGATTTTATTTTGATTTGAAAAGAAATAATCTCCGATTGAAGATTAAACAAATATTTTTTGCTAAAATCTTTTACCGATTAAAATCAAAATTCATCTGGCAATTCTTTTAGCTGATGATAAGTGAACACCGGACCATCTTTGCAAACATACACGCTCCCGATGTTGCATCTGCCGCATTTGCCCAATCCGCATTTCATCCTGTTTTCGAGCGTAGTGATTATACTGTCTTCACTAAAACCAAGTTTTTCCATTACCGGGAAAGTATATTTAATCATAATCGGAGGACCACAAATGATTGCAATGGTGTTTTCATTTTTGGGTGCAACTTTTTCAACAATTGACGGGACGAACCCGATTTCACCTTTCCAGTCGGATGTTTCACCACCGGGATCTACAGTAACTACTGTTTTTACACCGGGCATATTCTGCCAATCCTGAATTTCATACTTATAAACAAGATCAGATACCGACCTGGCTCCATAAATAATTGTTATATCTTTAAATTCAGACCTGAGATCGAGAACATTCCAGATAATGCATCTTACGGGTGCAAGCCCAATTCCACCCGCTATAAAAACGACATTCTTACCTTTCATTTCTTCGAGAGGAAAACTATTGCCGTAAGGTCCTCTTAATCCCATAGTATCGCCTATTTTTAACTTTCTCATTGCTTTAGTCACTTTGCCTGCAAGCTTAAACGAACACTCAAGGAATTCCGGTCTTGTTGGCGATGAAGCAATACAGAATGTACATTCGCCTTCGCCGAAAACTGAATACTCAGCAAACTGACCTGCTTTGAATGAAAAATTATTCTGCAATTTTTCATCTTTGAATTTCAGCCTGAAAGTTTTGATATCAGGAGTTTCATCAATGATTTCTTTAATTTCAACTAATTCCGGTTTATAGATGTTCATTCTTTTTCCTGTTACTATTCAAATTTTATACAATGGCTGCTGACTGCTTGCACTGAATCTTCTCAAGTACCTGTGCAATATCAATTGATACCGGACAACCCCGGGTACATCTTCCGCATCCGGTGCAAAGAATTTCATCAAATCTTTGTTTGTAGTAATTGAATTTATGATTTACCCTTTGTCTGTATCTTCTCGATTGATCTTCGCGTGGATTATGCCCAGAGGCATGTTTTGTGAAAAGTCCGAACTGACAGCTGTCCCAGTTTTTAACCCTTCTTCCACATGACACGCCGCAATTTTCATCAACTATATCAAAACAATGACAAGTCGGGCAAACATATGCACACTGTGCACATCCGAGGCACAATTCGCCAACTTCATTCCAGATTTCATCTTTGAAGTTTTTTCCGAGCCATTCTTTTACAGAAGCAAAATCGAATTTTTCTTTTGGGAAAGAAGCTTTTTGATTTTCAAGATCAAATGTTCCTTCGAATTCTTTCTGAATCATAAAAGGAAATTCATTTATAAATTTCTCGCCCTTTTCGGATACTATTTTAAGAATAAATGAATCCTTCTCTGTTGGAATTAAAAATAAATCCGAGCCAATTTCCGAAAATGGCGAAAGACCAACCGAGGTGCAAAAACATGACTCATCAGAATAACTGCAAGCGATACTGATCACTATTGTATTCTCTACACGCTTGTTGAAGAATTCATCGTTGTAATCCCAATTAAAAACTTTCGAAAGAACCGGGACCGAAGCTGCATCGCAGGGTTTAGCACCGAATATAACGGTTTTTGTCCCTGGCTCAGCCGGGTCGAGGAGAGTCAACTCTTCATTGTCTCTATTAAAGTAAAACAATGTTTCAGATTTAGGAAAGAATAACTCCTTGAAAGAAACATCCGAAGGCTTTCCATTTCCATCAACTGAAATTTCAGATTCACTTTCACATTGCTTAAATCTTTTTCTATCTTCTGATTGAGTGAAGATACTCCAGTTTTTGCTTAAAAGTTCTGCTGCAAGAGAATTTATCTGTGAACGTGTAACAATAAATGATTTCATCAAATTCTCCTCACTTTATAAAATCTTCGTTATCGGAAGTACTGTAAGTTCCGATTAGCGTTGGCTCATTAATATTCATGCCGTGTTTGTAGTTAAACTCTTTCATTGCGATCATTCCCATTTTACGTGTCAGAAGTGTTAGAGGAATATCCATCGGGCAAACTCTTTCGCATTCGTGACATCCAATGCATCTGCCTGCCTGATGAAATGCACGAATAAGATTCCAGGAAAAATTTCCTCTTGTAGTTGAGCTTGTTTCAATCCACTGGGGCATTGATTTTTCAACAATACACTGCTCGCAATAACACAACGGGCAAACCTGACGGCAAGCATAACATTTTATACAATTCCCGAACTGTGATTCCCAAAAATTCCATCTCTCTTCGGGGGTCATTGCTTCAAGTTTATTCATCAACTCCTGTTGAGAATCCTCAGGAAGTTCAAAGTCTTCAAGTTCACCAAGCAAGAAGTCATAATTATTCGGAGTACGAAGCTGACAATACTTACATTTTATTTGTGTATTCTCTTTGCTGAATTCTTCATTCTGATTTTCAACAACGCCATTGCAATTCATTGCGATAATGAGAACATCATCTCGCCTTATCTGGTTTTCCTGTATCAAAGCATTTATGGCTCTGATATCACATCCTTTTGCAACTATTCCTATTTTTCCATCTTTCGGTTTTTCCAGACGGGTTAAATAGACAGCAAGATTATTAACAGCGTGATGATTAAATGTTAATTTTTCTGCTTCATCAGAATTATGTGCGATGAACGGTTTTGTTCTTCCGCTTTTATCTTTTGTGTAACCGATGATAATTGCAGCTTTATTGTTTTGAAAAATATCTTTAGCCGATTCAATTAGTTGATTCATAATTTACTTTCTGTTTCCAAAGGTATTTCAAATTCCCGGTTTATTTTTTTGTATTGTGTAAATGGACCTTTTTCTCTTACCGAATTAATCACTCCGTCAACAACATCGACCCATTTTTTGCCTTCGGAGGCTGAAACCCATGAAAAATGAAGTCGTGATGAATCTATTCCGACAAAATCAAGTAATTCTTTAAAGAAAATCCATCGACGGCGGGCGTGAAAGTTTCCGGCATTATAATGACAATCACCGGGATGACAGCCTGAAACCAGCACACCATCGGCTCCATTCTCGAATGCTTTTATAATAAAAACCGGATCAATTCTTCCCGTACATGGCACTCTGATCAACCTGGCATTGGTTTGCTGCTTCAATCTGCTTGTTCCAGCAAGATCTGCACCGGTGTAAGTGCACCAGTTGCAAACGAATGCTGCTATTTTCGGTTCAAACTTTTCTTCAACTTTTTCCATAACTATACCTCGGCAAATGCCTGAATTTGAGCATGAATCTGATCATCTTTGAAGCCGATCAGTTCAATTGATTTTGAAGGACAGGTCGCGTTGCAGGTACCGCATCCCTGGCAAAGACCTGAATTAACATATGCTACAACTTTGCGAATATTTCCCTGCCTGTCTTTTATTTCCTTAATATCAATTGCATTGTAAGCACAAACTTTCTGACAATAGAAACAGCCTGCACACGTTGATTCATTGACGCAGGCTACTATTGGCTCGCGCTCAAGAACATCGGAACCGAAAAGCACCAATGCTTTTGCCGCTGCAGCAGAAGCCATTGCAACTGATTCGGGAATATCTCGCGGTGAATGACATGCCCCGGCAAGAAAGATTCCACCACTGCTGGTTTCAACAGGTCTGAGTTTTGGATGAACTTCCTGCATAAAACCATATTTATCATACGGCACTCCAAGAAGCTGTGCAAGTTTAGGAGCTTCACTTTGAGCAATCATAGCTGTTGCAAGCACAACCATATCGGCATCAATTTCAATTCGCATCCCTGCGATTGTATCTTCGCCTTTAACGATAAGCTTTCCGTTATTCTCATAAATTCTCGAAACTCTTCCCCTGATATATTTTACTCCATCTTCTTCAATTGCTCTGCGTACGAACTCTTCATACATTTTTCCGCCGGCTCTTATATCCATATAGAAAACATATGCTTCTCCTTCGTGAACTTTATGCTTATATAGCATCGCATGTTTTGCAGTGTACATACAGCAGATTTTGCTGCAATATGAAAAACCTTTTGATTCATCCCTTGAACCTACACATTGAATGAATACAACTTTTTTCGGTACAGATTTATCTGAGGGCCTTAATATTTCTCCCGAAGTTGGACCGGAGGCACTTGCAATTCTTTCAAACTGCAAACCATTTATTACATCTTTAAATTTTCCATATCCATACTCGCCGTAACCTTTGATTTCGCTGTTATCCGGCTTCTTATCAATAGTATAGAGTTTATAACCTGTGGCGACTATGATTGCGCCGATATCTTCTTCAACTAT
>JACAFB010000044.1 GCA_013388545.1 Ignavibacteriaceae bacterium | reverse complement strand
CTTAACTTAAAAATCGTCACCCCATATGCAACCGCAACATTTAATGATTGCTTTATTCCAAACTGTGGAATCTCAATCGAAAAATCACACATATCCAAAATCTCTTGTGATACTCCTGTGATTTCATTTCCAACAACCAGGCAGAGAGGAAAAATATTTTTCTTTAATTCATAATACGGAAAGCTTTTATCTGTCAATTCAAGTGCACAAACTTTTATTCCATCATCTTTCATTTTTCTGATAACTTCTTTCGGATCTTTTACGTATTCCCATTTCACACTTTCTGTTGAGCCTAGCGATGTCTTTAAAACATCTTTATTGCCCGTTGGTAAATCTGGATGCGGCGGATAAGGTGTGTAGCCACAAAGAAAAAGTTTTTCAATCATTGCTCCATCCGAAGTTCTGAATATCGAACCAACGTTGTACGAACTTCTGATACTATTCAACACAACATAAACAGGAAGCTTTTTTACTTTGTGGAGATTATCGATCGTACTTCGCTTTTGTGAAATTTCTTCGTGAGAAAGTTTTTTCATATTACTTGTACTTAATTGCAAGTTGACCACATGCGGCGGCAATATCAGTTCCCTGTGTATAACGAACCGTTACAGTTATGTTTTTATCAAGAAGTTTTTTTACAAAGTCATCTATTCTTTCACGCGGAGTTGGCTGCAATTTTGCTGAAAATCCTTTCGGCGACATGTGCTTCAGAGAATTGAATGGAATGATATTAACTTTTGAAGGAATTTCTTTGCAAAGTTTAACAAGCTCTTTTATATCAACATCACGATCGTTAATATCTTTAAACATTACATACTCAAATGTAATTCTTGTCCCTGTGTTCTTAGCATAGTGCCTTATGGCTTTTACGTTTTCGTGAATCGGGTATTTATTATTAATGGGCATAATAAGCGATCTTATTTCATCAAAGCAGGAGTGAAGTGAAAGTGCGAGTTTTGGCTTGAGCCCGGAATCTGCCAGAGCGATTATTTTAGGCGCAATCCCCGCGGTTGATACAGTTACTTTTTTCAGACTGATTCCCTTAGTTAATGAGGAAGCGAGTATTTCGAGAGACTTAAGTGTATTGTGATAATTCAATAATGGCTCACCCATTCCCATATAAACAATATTGGTTACATAATCTTTTCCCACGTCTTTCGCAACAAGCAGGTATTGATCAATTATTTCACCGGGAGTAAGATTTTTTTTGTAACCCATTAAACCTGTAGCGCAAAATTTGCAATCAAGCGGGCAGCCCACCTGTGTTGAAATGCAAAGTGTTTTTCGGCTTTCTTCCGGTATCAGAACAGATTCAATTTTTAAATCATCTGACGTTTTAAAGATGTACTTTTTTGTTCCGCTCTCTTCAGAGACTTTGGAATCAACGTACTCCAGGCCCTTGATTTCACAAATTCCATTTAATTTGTTCCTTAATTCTTTGGAAAAGTTTTCCATCTCAAAGAATGAAACGGAAAGTTTGTTGTACATCCAATGAAATATTTGTTCGCTTCTGTACTTATGCTCGCCAATTTCAAGAAAAAAATCTTCCAGTTCGTCAATCGTCATTCCTTTGAGATTAACTTTTTTAGTCAGTGAAGGATTTTCTATAAGGGATTTTTGATCAATTATTTCCATTAAGACAAAAATAAGAATTATAAAAACAAATTGTTGTTGAAGCTAAAGTATTTATTGAAGATAAAAAATCTTTCATGATTGTGCGATTTATTGAAATTCATATTAGATTTATTTTACTGAAAAGCATATTTATTTTTCAATCCGAATAAATTGAGGTATTATTATGAAATTTGATTTTACCGAAGATCAATTAATGATTCAGCAGACCGCCAGAGAATTTGCTCAAGCCGAAATTGCTCCTTCTGCTGTTGAGAGGGATATCAGTGCAGAATTTCCTTACGAGATTATAAAAAAATTAGGTGAACTGGGTTTTATGGGAATTATGGTCTCTCCGGAATTTGGCGGGGCAGGCATGGATACCATTAGTTATGTTCTTGCGATGATTGAAATCTCAAAAGTTGATGCAAGTGTTGGAGTAATTATGTCTGTCAATAATTCTCTTGTTTGTTTCGGCCTTGAGAAATACGGCTCAAATTACATTAAGGAAAACTATCTTACTCCACTTGCAAAAGGGGAAAAACTTGGAGCTTTTGCTCTGTCTGAACCCGAGGCAGGCAGCGATGCAACAAAACAAAAGACTACTGCAGATAAAGAAGGCGATTTCTATGTGCTTAATGGAATAAAAAACTGGATAACAAATGGAACCACGGCAGATTATTTTCTTGTAATGGCAACAACCGATAAATCTCTAGGTCATAAAGGAATTTCAACTTTGCTTGTTGAAAAAGGAACTCCGGGTTTCAATCATGGCAAGAAAGAGGATAAACTTGGAATCAGGAGCTCGGATACCTGCTCGCTGACTTTTGAATCCTGTAAAGTACCTTTGTCAAATCTTATTTGGGAAGAAGGCAAAGGCTTTAACTTTGCAATGAGCACTTTGAATGGTGGAAGAATAGGAATCGCTTCTCAGGCAATTGGAATTGCAGAAGCATCTCTTGAGGCTTCAATTAAATATTCAAAAGAGAGAAAAGCATTTGGTTCAACAATCTCAAATTTTCAGGCAATTCAGTTCAAACTTTCGGATATGGCTGTAAAGGTAGATGCTGCAAAACTGCTGACATTAAAAGCTGCTGCTTTAAAGGATGCCGGACAACCATATCATAAAGAAGCTGCAGTTGCAAAGTTGTATTCATCAAAAATTGCAGTTGAGTGTGCACTTGATGCTATTCAGATTCACGGCGGATATGGCTATGTGCGTGAATATCTTGTTGAACGATATCTTCGTGATGCAAAAATAACTGAGATTTATGAAGGCACTTCTGAGATTCAGAAAATTGTGATAGCAAGATCTTTACTTGATACCAAATGAGATTAGCTTTACTCCTCATTATCTTTGTCTCATCTGCCTGTTCACAAACTGATTGGCAGCGATGGAAAAAAGAGGAAATATCCTATAAAATTCCGGATGATTACAGGAAAAGAGAATATTCTTTTGTCTCAGAAAATATCCAGGAATTTTTAATTAAGTCTCTAACCAATACTTACTGGTTTTTTATTTCCGATCTGGACGGTGATAATTGTCCTTTTCATCCAAGCTGTTCTGCTTTTTTGCTTGAGTCGGTTAAAGAAACAAATATTTTACAGGGAACTCTGATGTTCTTCGACAGATTCACGAGGGATATGAATTTAATTGATAAAAAGAAACATTACCCGGTTATTAAAAACGGTCGTTATTTTGATCCGCCGGCTTTTTATACTTTGAACTCTGATACTTTAATCTCAAATCTTTCTGACAATTTTCTGAGATGAGAATTAAACCCACAGTTTTACTGATACTGATTTTCTTTACAAGAATATCTGGCCAGGAAAATTTTCTTCTCCATTCTCCGCAAAAAATAAAACAATTTGCCGACTTTCTTTTTTGCGATAAAGACTATCTCCGTGCTGCCGAAGAGTATGAGAAATTGTTTTCAATTTCTAAGGTTGATTCGTTTCTGTTTTTATCTTCTTTAGCTTACTCATTATCCAGAAATTATAACAGTGCAGCTTCGGGGTTTAGCAGGATTTCAGATTTGTCTCTCAAGCCGGATGCAAAATTTGAGTTCTATAAAATTAAGTTCATACAAGAGGATTTCGAGAATTTTCTTTCCGGCGAAAAAGATTCCGACATGAAAGCAGAGGAACAATCTTTAAAACGTTATCTGAAGCTTAAAGGTATTTTCTCTTTGATGCATAATGAAACTTTAAACGAGGAAGTAATTCTCAACACTTTTCAAACTGATGAGGTTGAAACTATTCAAAAGTTCTTTGGCTTTAAAAAAAATCCCGGGATAAAAAGCGAGGTTGCAGCGGGTTTACTTTCAGCCCTAATTCCAGGTACAGGCAAGATCTATACTGAAAACTTTGCCGATGGATTGATGGCTTTCCTCTCGACCGGAATTTTTAGTTATCTGTCTTATTCTAACTTCAAAGCCGGACACAATTTCAGAGGATGGTTATTTGCCGGATTGGGAGGTCTGTTTTATGCCGGAAATATTTATGGCTCAATTGCATCGGCTCAGATTTTTAATGCAAAGTTGAATATTGATTTTGAGAACAGTTTGAAAATATTCCTTGAAGAAAAAAAATATTTTTCGCCGGATTATGGTTTGTGTAAATGATGAAAAAAATTTTCTTTGCCTTTCTTTTGATTATCGTATTTAACAAAACACTATTTCCTCAGGATGAACTTAAAGAACAATTTCAATTTGCTAACAAATTATATGAACAGGGTAAATATTTCGATGCAATTACTGAATTCAAGCGGCTTCAGTTTTTTGACGAGAAGAGAGAATATGAATTCATTTCAAACTTTTTAATCGGGAAGTGTTATAAAGAAGGTGCAAAACTATCAGACGCAATTTTTTATTTCAGTAAAGCTGAAATCGGTGCTGCGTCCTCTCAGCAAATATTTGACAGCAGAATTGAGGTAATTAAATCAAATATCCTTCGAAAGACAATTTCTCGTGCATTAAAAATGATAGATGAGTTAAAAGCTGATGAAAGATTTTTTAGGAAAAAGGATACTTTAATTTACTGGAGCGGCTGGGCTTATATTATTAACGGAGAGTGGGACAAAGCAGCAGAGCAATTTAGTCAAGTATCGTTCGCAAACTCTTTAGCCGATCTTTGTGATAGCATTGATTCTGAATCCTACTCAGTTTTATTTGCTAAATACATTTCTTATATCATTCCCGGGGCAGGGCAGTTTTATACAGGTAATTTTTTGAGCGGGCTCCTTTCTCTGGGATGGAATGTTTTATGGGGATACACAACCGTAAATGCTTTCATCGAGGAAAGAATATTTGATGGATTTGCTGTTGCTAATTTTTTATGGCTTCGGTTTTATTCAGGCAATATTCAAAACGCTGAACAGTTTGCCTTGATTAAAAATCTTGAAATTTCCAACAAAGCACTTGACTATCTTCAATATCAATTTTCAGGGCTAAAACCATAAATTATTTATGGATATTGATAAAAATTGGAATTATTTTTCAATTAGATTATAAAATTTTATTCCCTAACTCAGGCAGGAATAATCTTTAAATACATATCTCGGAGGTTCAATGAAAAATAAAGGTATGATTTTCGGCTGCTCAATTCTGGCAGTCATATTATTAGGTGTTGCGATGCTTGTTATTTGGGGAATTGGTGCATACAACAATCTTGTAACGCTTAATGAAAGCGTGAACCAATCCTGGAGTCAGGTTGAAAACCAATATCAGAGAAGAGCTGACTTGATTCCTAATCTAGTAAACACGGTTAAAGGTTATGCCGATTTTGAAAAAGGGGTTCTAACAGCAGTCACCGAAGCAAGATCAAAAGTTAGTCAGATGACAGTTACTCCTGAAATTCTAAACGACCCCGCAGCATTTCAGAAATTCCAGTCTCTACAAGGGGAATTGAGCAGTGCGCTTTCAAGATTATTAGTAACAGTTGAAAATTATCCAAACCTGAAAGCCAATGAAAATTTTCTGCAGCTTCAGGCTCAGCTTGAAGGAACTGAAAACCGGATCAGCGTTGAAAGGAAGAACTTTAACGAAACGGTTCAAACTTATAACACTGCAATTAAGAGATTTCCCACATCAATGCTTGCTGGCATTTTTGGATTTGGCGAAAAACAATATTTCAAATCAGCTCCCGGTTCTGAAACTGCGCCAAAGGTTCAGTTTTAATTGAAATGAAATATTTCGTTTTACTGTTTTTTTCGGGCTGTTTAGCTTTTGCTCAACCTCAGGTTCCTGAACTGAATCAATGGGCAACCGATCAAACCGCCACATTAAGTCCTGATCAAATCAATTCGTTGAATTTCAGGTTAAAAACATACGAAGATTCAACCTCGAATCAGCTGGTAGTTTTAATGATTGTTACACTTGAAGGATACCCGATTGAATACTATTCGTATGATGTCGCCAAGAAAAATAAAATTGGTACAGAAAAGCGGGATAACGGAGTTTTATTTCTTATTGCCAAAAAAGACCGTAAAATGAGAATTGAAGTTGGTTACGGACTGGAAGGAGTTTTAACCGATGCACATTCAAGCTCAATCATCAGGAATGTGGTAGCACCTCACTTCAGAAAAGAAGAGTACTTCGCTGGAATTACTGCAGGCATCAATGCAATCATCGCTGCTATTGGCGGCGAGTATAAGATTGTTAAAGAGGATAAAAAGGGAAATGCTGGTTCAACGATTTTTACCATTCTTTTTATTCTGGTAATGATATTTCTGTTTTTCTTCAGAGGCAAGGGAGGGGGAAGAAGAGGTGGTCCCATTATTTTTACACCGGGCGGTTTTGGAGGATTCTCCGGGAAAAGCGGTGGTTTCGGCGGATTTGGCGGATTTGGTGGCGGTGGAGGCTCTTTTGGTGGTGGTGGTGCCAGTGGGGGCTGGTAATTTTGTTGAAGATTTAATATAAATTTCATTGATGTTCTTTAATAGTTTTTGTAAAATTTGATCAACTTTTTCACATTTTTCTTAAAATTCTGATTTCAGACAAGGAGGCTTTTTTATGGCAATAATGATAACTGAAGAATGCATCAATTGTGGGGCTTGCGAACCAGAATGCCCTAACACTGCAATTTATGAAGGTGGCGTTGAATGGGAATTAGCAGGAAAAAACTATGGAAGCGGAGATGCTGCACCTTCCGGCGCAGAAGGTTTCTTTTCAAGTGATTTCTTTTACATCGTTCCCGATAAATGTACAGAGTGCGTTGGTTTTCATGATGAACCTCAGTGTGCAGCTGTTTGTCCTGTTGATTGTTGTGTTCCTGATCCTAAACATGTAGAAGATAAAGATTCACTTTTGAAGAAGAAGGAATATTTAGACGGTCTTGGCAGATAATAAGTAATTAATTTTTAATGGGACACCAATCAATGGTGTCCTTTTTTATTTTAAATATACTTTATCTTTGAATTAAAAAATTTCATTAAAATAATTATGAACATAGGAAAATATCAGTTAAAAACGGTTCTTTCGGGATATATAGGACTTGACGGCGGGGCTATGTTCGGAATAATTCCTAAGGTGCTCTGGTCTAATTCAAATCCGGCAGATGAAATGAATCGAGTCACTCTTGCAACGCGAAATCTTTTATTGATTGGCGAAAAAAGAAAGATTCTTATTGATAATGGAATGGGAACAAAGTGGGATAAAAAGTCCAAATCAATTTACAGAATTGATGAAACAATTAATCTTGAGGACTCACTGCGTGAGAAAGGTCTTTCATTCACCGATATAACTGATGTGATTCTAACTCATCTGCATTTTGATCATACTGGTGGTTCAACAAAACTGGAGAATGGAAAGCTGATACCCGCATTTCCTAATGCAATTTATCATGTTCAGAAAAAAAATTTTGAATGGGCTAAAAATCCTTCTGACAGGGACCGCGGCAGTTATATAAAAGATAATTTTGAACCGCTTGCATCTGAAGGGGTTCTCAATCTGATTGAGGGTGAAAAAAGATTTGACGAAAACATCGAGTTTTTAGTTATTAACGGTCACACCTTTGGTCAACAGATGATTAAAATCTCTGATTCATCAAATACAGTACTTTATTGCGGGGATCTGCTTCCTTTTGTTTCTCAAATCAGATTGCCCTACATAATGGCTTACGACCTTCAACCGCTTGTTACTCTTGAGGAAAAGAAAAAATATCTTAAAACAGCTGCAGATGAAGAATGGAATTTATTTTTTGGTCACGATCCTGAATTTGCAATTGCAAAAGTCAGGCATTTTGAAAAAGGAATTATTCTGGATAAAACATTCAAAGATTTTGAATAAATGGAAAATAATTTTATTGAAATTTGCAGAACGGATGAACTGAAGGAAAACCGCGGGAAAAGATTTATTTTGGAAAACACTGAGGTGGCTTTATTTAAAGTCAGGGACGAGATATTCGCAGTTAGTAATATCTGCCCCCATCAACATTCAAAAATAATTTACGATGGAATAATTGAAGATGAATTTGTCGTATGCCCTGCACATGGTTGGATGTTCAATTTGAAGACCGGGAAGCAACCAACCGGGGCAGCCGGGCTTCAGGTTTATCCGGTAAAAATTCTTAATGGAAAAGTTTTTATTAAACTTTTGAAAAAAGAACTTAAATGGTAGGCAGAATTTCTAACGCATTTGTCGCAGAAAAAGCCAGAGAACTTGGATTTGATCTTATTGGCTTTGCAAAAGCTGAATTACTTGATAATGAAATTGAAAAATATAACAAGTGGATCTCAGCAGGATATCATTCAAAGATGGATTATTTAAAAAGGGGAATTGATAAAAGGCACGATATCCGAAAAGTATTACCTGAAGCAAAATCAGTTATATCGCTTGCAATGAATTATTATTCGGGAGATAATTATTCAGGGGATATATCACTTGGGAAAATTTCAAGATACGCCTGGGGAAAGGACTATCATCTGGTTATTTGGGAAAAGCTTGCACAACTCGAAGATTATTTAACTCAGATCAATCCGGAGTTTAAGTCCAGATCATATGTTGATACCGGTCCTGTTATGGATAAAGCCTGGGCTGTCAGATCGGGAATTGGCTGGCTAGGGAAAAATACAAATATTATAAACCCGGATTTGGGTAGCTGGTTTTTTATTGCTAACATAATCAGCAATCTTGAATTTGAATATTCAGAAATTGTTTCAGATCATTGTGGAACCTGCACAGCCTGCATTGATGCTTGTCCTACTAACGCAATAATTCAACCTTATCTTCTCGATTCTAATAAATGCATTTCTTATTTGACGATTGAAAACAGAGCAGAAATAGGTGATGAATTTAAAGGCAAATTTGATAATTGGATTTTCGGATGTGATATTTGTCAGGAAGTCTGTCCCTGGAATATCAGGTTTGCTTCAGTAACTGAAAACCGAAACTTTCATCCGGTGAGAAAAGAATTTACTCATTCTGAAATTATGCAAATGGATGCAGCCCGGTATAATGAATTGTTTTCAGAAAGTCCGGTTAAACGGGCAAAACTGAAATGTCTGCAAAGGAATTCAAAATTCATTCATGAATAGAGCTATTCAACATTTTGAATCTTTAGCAAATTTATCGAATCTCACTAGAACTAATTATTAAACTTTAAGCAGTATTTTTTTTTTGAGGAAATCATGTCGGAAAAAACCAATTCAAACAATCATCACAAAGTAATAATCATAGGCGCCGGCCCTGCTGGTTTTACTGCTGCACTATATACAGCAAGAGCAAATCTTAACCCTTTAATATTTGAAGGAATGCAGCCTGGTGGTCAGCTTACTATTACAACCGAAGTTGAAAATTATCCCGGGTTTGAGCACGGAATACAGGGGCCTGAACTGATGGATATAATGAGAAAACAAGCTCACAGATTTGGTGCTGTTTCAGTTTATAAAGAAATAACAGAGGTTGATTTTTCCAAACGTCCTTTCAGGCTAAAATCTTACGATGAAGAATACACTGCTGACTCAGTAATAATTGCTACGGGGGCATCCGCAAAATTGCTCGGTATCGAAAGCGAAATGAAGTATATGGGTTATGGTGTTTCTGCATGTGCAACCTGCGACGGGTTCTTTTTCAAAGGGCTGAAAGTGCTTGTTGTTGGCGGAGGCGATACTGCAATGGAAGAGGCAAATTTCTTAACTAGATTTGCAAGCGAGGTTACAATAATTCATCGCCGTGATGAATTCCGTGCTTCGAAAATTATGTACGAGCGCGCAAAGAAAAATCCTAAAATCAATTTTCTGACAAATAAAGTTATCAAGGAAGTTTTAGGAAAAGAAGAAAACGGGAAAAAGATGATGACCGGTGTGTTGCTTGAAGACACCAAAGATCATTCAATTTCTGAAGTTCATGCAGATGGATTATTTATTGGAATTGGACATCAGCCGAATACAAAATTATTCAAAGGATTGCTTGAAATGGATGAGGCGGGTTATTTGATTACCAAGCCTGGTTCAACTCATACGGGGATTGAAGGTGTTTTTGCTGCAGGTGATGTTGCTGACAAAGTTTACAGGCAGGCAGTAACAGCTGCAGGCACCGGTTGTATGGCTGCTCTTGACGCTGAACGTTGGCTTGAGGCACAAGAAAGTTAATTATAGATGGCTGTCTCAAATTCCTCCTTTTCCTGAAAATTATTTTTAGTTTATAAATTAGTTTAAATACTTGAGTAATCATTTAGTAATTCAGAAAACAATTCTGAGACAGCCCGGTAAAAAAATTATTGACTGTTTGTTCTTTTCATTTTATTTGAAAGCAGGTTAGCAAGGATGAAACCTATACCTGTGAATACAAACAGCAGAAGCGGAATCCAATATTCTTTTGAAGTAGCATCCTTGAGCATTAATCCGAGTCCTATGCCAAGTCCAAAAAGAACTGAAATCACTCCGATCTTAAAAAGACCGAAGCCGTCTCTTTTTTCTTCAAAATATTTTTTCACTTCTTCGGAAGAAAGACCCTTTTCGATTAACATTTGTCTTTCTTTAGATCTAAGGTAAAAATAGGTAATCAAAACAAACCCGGCTACCAGAAACATAACAATGGGTATAAATACCGCAACTACATCTTCCATTTTTTACTCCTTTTCGGTTTTATTTCTTTTGACTAATAAATGATGGTGTTTGGTTACACCTAAAAAAATTTTTTTAAAGATCCTATTAGTTGATACTATTCCCTCGATTTTAAGGTTACGATTATTAATGTAAAAAAAAGACAAGGTCACGATTATTTATTGAGTATTTTGATAATGTAACTTTAATAAATCATTGTATGTAACCATTCGTTCTGTTAAATAGTCTAATTAACTGATGAAAAAGCCAACTGACACTGAAATAATAGAATCGATACTTAAAGGCAACCAGTCTGATTTCTCAATTCTGGTTGACCGGTACAAGAACAAAGCTTTTTCTTTGTTGCGGAAAATGTTGAAGAACGAATTCGATGCAGAAGAAGTGTTGCAGGATTGTTTTTTAAAGGCTTTTAATAATCTTAATAGTTTCAGGAAAGACTCTAAGTTCTCAACCTGGTTTTATAAAATAGTTTACAATTCTGCTTTGACAAAACTCTCAAACAAGCGATGGAAGACTGAAAGTGAAATGATTTCGGCTGATGAAGAGTTGCAAATTCATTCCGATTTCAGCTATGATTATACCGAAAAGGCAGACCTTGCAGAATTTCTTTCAAAACAAATTGAAAAACTACCTGCAAATTATGCTTCGGTTATAGCAATGTTTTATCTTGATTCTTTATCTTGCGAAGAAATTAGTGAAGTAACCGGAAATTCAGTTAACAATGTTAAGGTTATCCTTCATCGCTCAAGAAATGCTTTAAGAGATCTGATTATTAAAAATAATCTTATGAAGGAAATTTTATAATGAAAAAAATTGACGAAATAATTAATAAATATATCGACGGCGAATTAAGTGCCGACGAGCTGAAATTTCTTGAGGAAGAAATTGAGCGCTCGGAAGAAATCCAAATAAAACTTAAAGCTCTTCAATTGGTTGATAGTAATCTCAGGCTCATTAAAGAAGAAGAAACTTCACCGGAATTTACTTCGGTGATTATGGCTGGAATAAGGAAATTAAAAAAATCAAAGAAGAGTAACGATAAATTTATTATTTCAATTGCATCTGTTTTTATACTTATGGGTGTTTTGGTTCTGATTCTGCCTTTCTTTGTTGGACTTTCACCAAATTCATACAAGGAAGAAGCCGGTTTGATTGATAATAGTATCAAAATTTTTAAGGCAATATTAAAGCCCATGTGGAGTTTATTTAAAGGTTCAGGATTATCATTAATGGGTTCTATCATTTCGTTTGGAATAATTATTTCCGGCTATTTCTTCTTTGAGAATAAAAGGCAATCAAAAACCGGGTTTGAAAAATAATCAGGACCCTTTTTCTTTTGATCCTCCTAAATCATCTCTCTGATTTAACCTTTCATTATTATATTTGAACTGTTCAATAAACCAAAGGAATAAATTATGCTTATTACAACCACAAACACGCTCGAAGGTAAAAAAATTAAAAACTATTATGGCATTGTGAGCGGTGAGGCAATTCTGGGCGCAAACATTTTCAAAGATTTTTTTGCAGGTATCCGCGACATTGTAGGCGGCAGGTCAGCTTCTTACGAAAGAGAACTGCGTAAGGCAAAAGAAATAGCAATGAATGAAATGATTGAGTCAGCGAAAGCTCTGGGTGCAAATGCTGTTATCGGCGTTGACCTGGATTATGAAACTATTGGCGGCAGCGGAGGAAATATGCTTATGGTAAGTGCAAGCGGAACCGCAGTACAGATCGAGTAGGAATATTTTCTAATGAAATTCAAATCGGGTTATGTGGCTATTCTTGGATTGCCAAATGTCGGCAAATCAACTTTATTGAATTCCTTGCTGAAACAGAAACTATCTATTATAAGTCCCAAACCACAAACCACAAGAAAAAAAATATTGGGGATCTTATCTGAAGAAAATTTTCAGATCATTTTTTTGGATACCCCAGGCATATTGAAGCCGAGATATTTGCTTCAGGAAAAAATGGCTGGATTTATTTCTGACGCAGTTAAAGATGCCGACATTTTTGTTTTAATGATTGATATTTCATCGGAAAAAGGGAAAGAAACACTGAATGATGAATTCGTGAAATTATTATTATCAAAAACAAAAAAGCCCGTAATCCTTCTGTTAAACAAAGTTGATCTGTCAAAAACTGAAATTGTAAAAAAACTGATCAACGAATTTGAATCAATGAAAAAGTTTCGCTCCGTTATTCCAGTTTCTGCTATCATGAATTTCAATGTTGACCGGGTTTTAAGTGAAATCCTGGATTTGCTTCCGGAAGGACCCAGATACTACCCCGAAGACCAGCTTACGGATGAAAACGAAAGATTTTTTGTCTCAGAAATAATCCGTGAAAAAATCCTGGAGCTTTACTTCGAGGAATTACCCTATAGCTGTGAAGTTGTAATAATCGAATTTAAGGAAAGAGATGAAGCAAAAGATTTCATCAGCGCTGAAATCATAGTTGAAAAAGAAAGTCAGCGGGCGATAATAATTGGCAAAGGCGGTTCAATGATAAAAAAACTTGGCCTGGCTTCAAGAAAATCAATCGAAGATTTTTTACAGAGGGAAGTTTATCTGGAATTAAATGTTAAAGTCAGAAAGAACTGGCGTAAAGATGAAAAGATGCTCAAGGCATTTGGTTATGGTGATGAGGAGTAAAAAAAACCCGGCGGCTTCTTGAAATCATTAAAAAAATATCTGAGCGAAGGGGCGCTTCTTGTTAACACTATAATTTGGGGAGGCACATTTGCTTTAATAAAAAATGCTCTCCCCGATATTTCTCCTTCAATTTTTCTTGCGGTCCGTTTTTCAATTGCGGCATTGATTTTACTTCCTTTTGTTTTCAGGCAAATTGTTTCAATTACCAAACCGGCATTTATTTCGGGCATTGTGCTCGGAATATTTTATTTTCTTGGATTTGCAGCACAAACAATCGGTCTGAAATTCACAACTGCAACAAAATCGGGATTCATTACAGGTACCTTTGTTGTTATAATTCCTGTACTTCAATTATTAATTGAAAGGAGAACGCCCCGCTGGCATAATTTTCTAAGTATTCTTTTGGTTTTACTCGGTTTGATTTTTCTTTCAAGCAAAGGGGAAAATATTTTCAGCTTAATAGACGAGCTTGGTGCAGATTTTAATTTGGGCGATCTTTTAACTTTAATTTGTGCTGTACTTTTTGCATTCCAGGTAGTATATGTTGACGTCTTTACAAAGAGATTCGATTATCTGCCTCTTGTTTTTCTTCAGCTGGCGATAACCGGAATCGGTGGTGCAGTTTTTACTTTTATTTTTTCGTTAACAGGAATTGAAATAATAAATTTTACTTTTTCAGGCAGTGTGCTAATCGCACTCGTATATACCGTAATTTTTGCATCAGTTGCGGCAACTATAATTCAACTTAAATTTCAAAAAGAAGTCAGTCCGACAAAAGCAGGAATAATATTTTCATTCGAACCAATTATGGCGGCAATATTTGCATTCTTTATCCTGAATGAAAAAATATCTAATTTTGGTTTGCTCGGATGCATATTGATATTTATCGGATTACTATTATCGGAAATTCTGGATAAAAAAGATGGATAATAAACGTGCAAGAATTATTGTTAATGGATTAGTGCAGGGTGTGGGGTACCGTTACTTTGTAGTTCGTAAAGCGGAACAGCTTGGATTAAAAGGTTATACTCAGAATCTGCATACCGGTGAAGTATTAACTGAAGTTGAAGGTGATTCATCACTAATAAACGAACTAATAAAGCTGCTCAGGATCGGGCCTTCACACGCAAAAGTTAACAACCTGTTTGTTGAATGGATTGAATATAAAAATGAATTTAAATCTTTCGAGGTAAAATATTGAAACCAGATTACAGAACCGGGCTTGGATTTGATGTTCATGCCTTTGCCGAGGGAAGAAAACTTTTTCTGGGCGGTATTGAAATTCCTTCGGAGAAGGGATTGCTTGGTCACTCTGATGCAGATGTTTTGCTCCACGCAATTTGTGATGCACTTCTTGGAGCACTTTCTCTCGGCGATATAGGTTTTCATTTCCCAAATACAGATGAAAGATTTAAAGATATCGACAGCAAGGAACTTTTAAGAAGAGTTTATTCCTTGATTACAGAACGTGGCTTTGAAGTAGGAAACATTGATGCAATGATTGCTATGGAGAAACCAAAAGTTTCACCGCATATTTCAGCCATGAAAGAAAAAATCGCTTCTATCCTGAATATCGATGAAGATCAGATCTCAATTAAAGCCACAACAACTGAAAAACTTGGATTCATCGGCAGGCAGGAGGGAGTTGCCGCTTTTGCTACTGCACTTATTCAGAAAAAGCTTATATGATCGAAGATATTCTTAACTATATCTCTTCATTAACCCCAACCTGGATTTATGTCGCGCTATTCTTATTTTCTTTTTTAGAAAACATTTTTCCCCCTTCTCCAAGCGATCTTGTTGTTGTGATTGGAGGATCTTTAGTCTCAAAAGGGACAATCGACTTTGTCCCGGCAGTGTTAACAACTACTCTCGGTAGTATTATTGGCTTTGTAGTAATTTTTTATTTTGGATCGACTGTAGATAAAAAATTAATTAGGGCAGGAAAAATCAGGTTCGTCTCGATTGAAACGCTTGACAAAGTTGAACAGTGGTTTAATAAATATGGTTACGGAATAATAGTTGCCAATCGTTTTCTCCCCGGAACAAGAGCTGTTATTTCTTTTTTTGCAGGATTGAGCGAGCTCAATCTGAAAAAATCTATCTTGCTTGCTTCAATAAGCGCTCTGGCCTGGAACTCAATAATAATTTATCTTGGATTAGTATTTGGCGATCACGTAGAAATCGTTGATAAGTATCTGGGCACATACAGCAATGCAATTGTTATTCTTACTTTAATAATACTCATATTCTTTGCAATAAAATATTTTATAAAAAAAAGAAAAAAATTAGAGTGAAAATTTTCTTTTTCCGGAAAAAAATTCCACGGTCTGCTGAAGAAATCAGGCAGTTGAGAAAAGACAGATTACTATTAATTACCGGAGGATTGATGTTGGCTCTTTCCTTTCCTCCAATGCCTTTTCCTCTGACAATTCTTTCATTCGTTTCTCTAATACCTCTGCTTCTTGTTTTAGAAAGAAGAAGCGGGCTTGCTTCAATTAATAAAGCTATGTACCTGTTTGCTTTTATTTTTTGCCTGTTTACTATTTACTGGGTAGGAAGCTGGCAGTCAGAAGCCGATCCTTTTTTGATGATCGCAGGAACTGTACTTTTATTTTTTAATCCACTGCTTTTTTTAATTCCGTCAACGCTTTATTATTTGGCCAGAAAGGTTTTGAATCAAAATGCAGCTCTCTTTCTGATGCCGTTTTTCTGGATTACTTATGAATACTTATATACGTTAACTGACCTAAGCTTTCCATGGCTTAATATTGGTCACGGATTGGCGAACTTCAACATTTTTATTCAAGCTGCTGATATTATCGGCGCTATGGGATTAAGCGGAGTTGTAGTGCTTATAAATATTTTGATTTATTTGTCAATTAAATTCAGAAGAGAATCAACTTCGAAATTTTTACTAATAGCCGGCTCGGTATTAATTATTTTCGGTTTATTCATATCATACGGATTGATTCAACAAGAAGGCAGAAAATCCGGCTCAGCCAAAGTAAAAGTTGGAATCATTCAACCTGATATTAATCCTTGGGATAAATGGGAAGTCGGGGGGTTGAATGAATTTCTGAATCTCTATCTCGAACTTTCGGATCAGGCAGTTAGTAAAGGAGCAAAGATTATTGTCTGGCCTGAAACTGCACTACCTGTTTATCTTTTTAGCGGCAATTATCCATTTGCTGTTGATAGAATTTATGATTTTATTGAAACAAAAAAAGTCTACCTCCTTACTGGCATTCCCTACATCAACTATTATTTTGATGAAAAAAATATGCCTGAAGATGTTAAATACAGCAAAGCAGGAAATTATTACTATACAAGCTACAACGGAATTGTCCTTCTATCACCTTATACAAAAGATTTACAGAAATATGGTAAGATGAAGCTTGTTCCACTCGGTGAAAGAGTTCCTTTTGCTGATAAACTGCCGTTTCTTGCTGATCTGTTAAAGTGGGGAGTTGGATTGAGTGGGTGGAATGTGGGTAAAGATACTTCAGTCTTTAAAGTTAATCTGAAAGACATTGATGAAAATAAATCCGGCTATTCAGTTAAAATCGGTCCACTAGTTTGCTATGAGTCTGTCTATGAACAATTTGTGACTGAGTTTGTAAACAAAGACGCAAATCTTATTAGCGTAGTAACTAATGATAGTTGGTATGGAAAATCAAGCGGCCCATATCAACATAAAGAATTTGCAGTGCTGCGTGCTGTTGAAAACCGGAGATCGGTAATAAGATGTGCAAATGGAGGAATTAGCTGTGTAATAAATCAGTCAGGCATTACCGAAGCAGAGACCCGGCTGTTCGCAAAAAATGTTCTTGTTGCCGATGTTTCACTAAATGAGGAAAAAACTTTTTATACTAAACATCCTTACATTCTTACCGGAATATCGTCTGTAATTTCTTTTTGGATATTTGGAATTAACATTCTGATATGGCTGAAGAAAAAAATGAAATTATAAAAATATGAAGTCATCATGATGGCAATGCCAGAAGAGATCTTTAGTATAAAAAATACAACAGATTGCTTCGGCTGATTGAACCATCCTCGCAATGACTTGGAGTAAAAAATGATAGACCTGAGAAGTGACACAGTAACACGCCCATCGGAAGCAATGCGCAAAGCAATATACAACGCTGAAGTTGGTGATGATGTTTTTAAAGAAGACCCCACAGTTAACAAACTTGAAGAGTATGCGGCTGAATTACTTGGAAAAGAAGCTGCCTTATTTGTTACAAGTGGAGTTATGGGTAACCAGATTTGTTTAAATGTTTTAACTAATCCCGGTGATGAAGTAATCTGCGACCGGGATGCGCATATATTTAATTATGAATCCGGTTCTCCTGCTGCATTAAGTGGAATTCAATTATTTCCGATTGAAGGAAAGTATGGAGTAATTACCGCAGAGCAAGTTGAACCAATAATTCGTCCAACTTCTGCATACTATATGCCTCGTACAAAAGTTATTGAAGTTGAAAATACCCACAATCGGGGCGGCGGAACAATCTGGCCGATGGAAAATACTATTTCATTAAAACATCTGGCAAAAAAATATAATTTGTTTTTTCATCTTGACGGAGCAAGAATCTGGAATGCTTCGGTTGCAACAGGAATTTCTGTAAAGGAATATGCATCGCATTTTGACTCTGTTTCCTGTTGTCTCTCAAAAGGACTTGGCGCTCCGGTAGGTTCTATTATAGCTGGAAGAAAAGATTTTATCAAAGAAGCTTATCGTGTTCGAAAAGCCTGGGGCGGGGGAATGAGACAAGCAGGTATCCTTGCTGCTGCAGGTTTGTTTGCACTTCAGAATAATATTGAAAGATTAAAAGAGGATCATGAAAAAGCTAAATATCTTGCAGAAAGAATTTATTCCAATCCAAATCTTGAAATTGATATGAACGCTGTTCAAACAAATATTTTATTATTCCATCCTAAAAATATTTCTGTAGAAGAAGGATTAAAAAGATGTAAAGAAAAAGGTTTGCTTGTCTCAGTAGGAAAAATTGATTTGATTCGTGCAGTTACTCATTTAGATGTTTCCTTTGAAGAAATTAAAAAAGCTGCGGATATAATTGAT
>JACAFB010000030.1 GCA_013388545.1 Ignavibacteriaceae bacterium | reverse complement strand
AAGAATTTTGAGTTTGCTGCTGCGTATTCTGCAAGTGAAGGATTGAATAAAATTATTGAGTTCAATCCCGACTTAATTATACTTGATGTTATTATGGAAGATTTTGTTGCAGGCTTCAGAGTTGTAAGTGAATTGAGAACCGGTGGACCAAACTCAAAATATGCTTCGTATTCTACTATCCCGATTCTAATGCTGACCAGTGTTACATCAAAAACAAACGTCAACTTCAGTGATAAAGTTGGAACGGCTCTTCTTCCTGTTGATGCATTTATCGAGAAACCGGTTAAGCCTGCTGAATTGTTATCAAAGATTGAAGAGTTGCTGGTTAGTAATTCGGGTAATTAATTGGATTCGATTGATCATTTTAATTTATTAATCTTTTAATTCGGTGTTTTGTTTATATCTAAAACACTATATTTGTTGTAAAAAATAAGGCAATCCAGAAATGAATAGAAATGTTTCCCGAATAGCGGAGGATTTTATTAAAGACTGCCGGAAGATCTTAAATGACAATTTGATTGAGCAGTATATCTTTGGCTCTCAAGTAAAAAATACTAATGTTGAAGGTTCGGATATTGATATATTACTTATTGTATTTAAGATTGACACTGAAATAAAGCAGCAAATCAGCGCTCTGGCTTCCGACTATTCTATTAATCATAATATTGTAATATCTCCGATTTTAAAAGAAAAATCTATCTGGGAAAAAAATAAAAAATACAACACTCTTTTCTATACCGAGGTTAAACAATTTGGTATTACTTTATGATAGATCAGCTGTCAATAGATTTATCAGAATATAGAATAAAGAAAGCAAATGATCTATTAATTCAGGCAACAATACTACACAATAACGGCAAATATGATGGCAGTGTTAATCGCTCATACTATGCTGTTTTTAATTCTATAAGATCAATTTTAGCCTTGTTAAAATCAGACAGCCCAAAACATAGTGGTGTGCTATCTTTGTTTGACAAAGCATTTGTGAAGACAAAAATATTCGATAAACGGTTTAGCATCATAGCTCACTCTGCTTTTGAAAATCGACAGGAAAACGATTACGAAGATTTTTACATCCCTACTTTAGAAGATTCAGAAATTCAGCTTAAAAATTGTGAAGAATTTATCAGAGAGGTGGAAAGGATGCGTGAAAATCTAATTAACGGTAAAATAAAATTACCTGAATTAGATGGTTAATACTACCTATTTTGTTTTTGGTTTATTGGCACAGTAAAACTAAACTTTGCCCACTTGCCTTGCTCGGATTCTGCCCAAATGTTACCGTTATGCTTTAAAATAATATTCTTAGTTACAAACAAACCTAAACCGGTTCCGGATTTTGTGCTGTAGTTTTCTGCACTGAAGCGGGAAAATTTGGTAAACATATTCAAACGATCTTCCTCGCTGAATCCCTGTCCCTCATTGAAAACAGATAATTTTACCTGTCCATTTGATAATTCAGAATCTACTTTTACCCGCGTTCCTTTGAATCCATATTTTATTGCATTCGAAATCAAATTTTGAAAAACAGAATTCATCAAATCAGGATCGCATTCCAAAGTAAGGTCATCAGGAACATTTATTTCTACGACCATTTTATTATCTGTTGCAATTTCCTGTAATCTGTTTGCAGCAGGTTCTATTATATCCTTTTTTAAATTAACAGTACTAATTTTTAATTTAAGTTCGCCTTCTTCGATGCGGCTGAGATTAAGAAAATTAGCAATTGTGGAATTAAGATAATCTGCACTTCGTGCTGCTGATTTTAATACATCCTCCTGCGCATAAGTTAGCGGACCAAGCAGTTTATCCCTGAGTGAACCAATAGCAAAAACAATTGAGGCAAGAGGGGATTTTAATTCGTGCGTAACAAAACCAAGCATTTCAAGATAAGCACGATTTTTTTCATCAGCTTTAATGTATGCTTTTTTAAGATTTGCCGAAGCTTCATTTAATTGTTTGGTATCAGCTTCAAGCGATGCTGCCATTGAGTTAAATGATTTTGCAAGCTCTGAAATTTCATTTATACGACCAATGCTGGTGACACGGGTGTCCAGTTTTCCTTTAGAAATTTCTCTTGTTGCTTCAACTAACTTTAAAATAGGACGGCGTACTTTGCTTGACAGATAATTAGATAGCAGCACAGCAATTAAGAGTGCAATTAAACCTATGCCTATAAATTCTATCGTTAATTCCTGACCATAAGCAGTGTATTTTTTTTCTAATAAACCAACGTAAAGAATTCCGATTATTTTTCCTTTGGCATCTGTTATTGGATCGTAAGCTGAGAGATACCAATCATTAACAACAAAAGCTCTGTCAGCAAATCTTTCACCACTTTCAAGAACCTTTTTGTAAACTTCATCAGAGACAATAGTCCCGATTGCTCTCACGCTGTCAGATGTAATTACATTAGTTGCAATTCTTGTATCTTCAAGAAAAATAGTTACCGTTCCCAGAGGCTTGCCGGCAAAATAATCATTACCAAATACATTACTTCTGATTCTGTCCACAAGATCAAATCGGCGGTTTAGTAAAATTCCTCCGTAAACTAATCCGTAAACCTGATTTTGTTCATTTAAAATCGGAACAGCAGTTTCCAGAATCATTCCTCTGTCTTCAAAAGCTCTTCCGGTGGGCTTAGCCATTTCCGTTTGCAATATTGGTATTGAAGCCTGCTCTGCCAGCTTATCACTTTTAAGTAAAAGATTTTCTCTTGATATGAGAGACGTCCCGCTTGTTACATTTCCGAGAAAAGCTTCTTCAATTACAGGATCATATCTTACTTTTCGATTCAGAGCTTCAGGTTTTCCGGATGTGCCGATTATTTTTCCATCTTTACTTACAAGATTCAAAAAATCAAGCTTGTATTTTTCTTTAAGTTCGGATAACAGTTTGTTGACTTTAGGATTTGTGTTGTTGCTGTTTAAAGCTCGTCTGAAAAGTTCATGCTGTGCAACAAGACTCACGTTCATTTGAAGCAATGCTTTCTCTTCTTTGTATGCTGTCCATGCAGAGTTGAGGTCCATTTGTACTTTTAACTTTGCTTCTTTCATAACCGTATCGTT
>JACAFB010000012.1 GCA_013388545.1 Ignavibacteriaceae bacterium | reverse complement strand
TTCGATATATTAGCCGGGATTGCACTTGCGGCGGGTGGTTTTGTTATGGCCGGAACTGTTCATCTTTTCGGCGGACACAAATATCACGCACTCTCAAGACCGGCAATTCTCACAGCACTTCTTGGCTATCTGCTTTTTATCTTCGGATTGTTTTTCGATCTTGGGCGACCGTGGAATCTTTGGAGAGCAATTTACTCCTGGAATCACGCCTCGCCAATGTTCGAAGTTGCATGGTGTGTTATGTTATATACCACTGTGCTGATTCTTGAATTTATGCCTATTGTATTTGAGAGGTATAAACTCGATAAACTATATGATATGTGGAAAAAGTTTGTACCGTGGCTGATAATTTTTATGCTTGGAATGTTTACACTTGCTATGTCATATTCCTTAGCCTGGGCACTAGCTATGGTTGCTATTCTGCTTGTATGGGAAATTTGTATGCGCGCAGGTTGGATGCCCCGGGACAAGCAAATGCCGATATTGTTAATAATGGCAGGAGTAATTTTCTCAACGATGCATCAATCTTCACTTGGCAGCATATTCTTACTTGCACCAACTAAACTTCATATTCTTTGGTACACACCAATTTTGCCAATTCTTTTCTTGCTGTCAGCAATTATGGTTGCTCCAGCAATGGTTACATTTGAATCATTGATGAGTGAAAAAATTCTAAAGCATAAAGCCAGATTCGATTTGCTTTCTGACCTTGCTGGCTGGATGCCTTACTTACTTAGCTTATATCTGCTGATTAAAATTGCTGATTTGCTTGGAAGAAATGCTGCACTGCAGACTTTCACAATGAGTCCGCAAACTATTTCCTGGTGGCTGGAAATTATTATTGGAGTTATTCTTCCGCTTATTCTTTTCTTATCACCAGAAATAATCAAAACCAAAAGCGGTTTATTGTGGACTTCGATTTTGGTAATAATCGGGCTTATCTGGAACAGGATAAATGTAGCTATTGTTGGTGTTATCGTTGAAAAGTGGGAAACATATTATCCATACTGGATTGAGCTTTTCATCTCTATAGGAGTTGTTGCTATTGGATTAATTGTATTTAAATGGGCAGTTGAAAATCTGCCTATCTATGAACACGATAAATTATCAACTGTTTAAGGAAAGGAATTAAAATTATGGAAAATAAAAATCACTTTATCAGTCGTATGCTGCCTTTCCTGCTCACCATTATTACAACAGTAGTTGTTGTATTCATTGAACAAATACTCCTCGGCGTAAAAGCTGAATTGAATGAAGTCAAAGCAACTCTTCAAAAAATGGAAGAAGAAAAGGTTAAGAATGTAACCTTTCAGCCATTTAAACCACTCCAGGAAAATTGCACAAGTTGTCACAATGAACGTAAGTTTATGGGAATTCATGGTGGTGATGCGGAAATAAACAATATAATTAACTTTATGGAGCAAATGCCTGATGTTCATTTATCGCCACAGGATGTTGAGAAAGTACACGGTTCTCTGGTATTATTGAAATGTACAAGTTGCCACGATGAACAACAGATAAAAGTTTTAGGAACTATGAGCGCTGAAAAGCAAAAAGAAATTATAATGCGGATGTCAAAAAAGAGTGGCTCAAACATTTCTCCTGATGAAGTAAATCAAATACAAAAAGCTTTGCTTGAAATTCAGGGTTTTTAACTTATTTTTGTTACCCGGTCCCATTTAAACGGGATCGGGTTACTATCAATTAAGAAATATTTAGAGAGGAAGAGACTGGTGTCTCAGCCGGTCTTCAAAACCGGTAGCCGACGGATAAAACCGGCGGTGGCAGGTTCGATTCCTGCCCTCTCTGCATTGAAAATAGTTTAAGTAGTCATTTAAATTTCGCTTGTTCGATATTCAGTATTCTGAATTTGATATTCAGTATTCAAAAACTTTTTTAATTGACGAATATCAAACAACGGAAATCGAATTTAGATGCACCTAAGATTCCGGATGCTCTGATGGAAAAAGATGAATTAAAAAAAATACCTGCCGTAGATAAATTATTATCTCATTCTTCCATATTAAAAGTTAAAGATTTATTTGGCAGTGAACTTATTACTTATTCGATAAGAAAGGTTCTTGACAAAGAACGCAGTAACATTCTTGAGGGTAAGAAATCCGGAAGCATCGAGAAAATTATTGAAGATGTCCTGCAACTTGCTGAAAGTATTCGAGGCAGCAGTTTAAAGCCTGTAATTAATGCAACCGGAATAATTCTTCATACTAATCTTGGACGAGCACCTTTAAGTAAAGAAATCCTGAGTGAAATGGCACCGATACTCAGCGGTTATTCAAACCTTGAATTTGATCTTTACAAAGGAAAAAGGGGAGACAGAACCGACCACATAAAAGAGCTTCTTAAATTTATTACCGGTGCTGAAGATGTTCTGGTTGTAAACAACAACGCCGCAGCAGTTTTTTTTGTACTCAAAACATTCGCTGAGAAAAAAGAAGTTATAATCTCAAGAGGTGAATTGATAGAAATCGGCGGTTCATTCCGAATGCCTGAAATAATGAAGGCAAGCGGAACGAAAATGACTGAAGTCGGGGCAACCAACAGAACAAGGCTCTCGGATTATGAAAATGCAATAACTCCAAACACTCGCTTAATTTTCAAAGCGCATAAATCAAATTACTTTATAGGCGGCTTTTCCGAGGAGGTGAGTATTGAGGAGCTTTCAAAGCTTGCAAGGAAACACAATCTTATTTTAGTTTATGATGTCGGTTCAGGTTTACTTAAGAAACCTTCCAACAAAAAGTTTTCTGAAGAACCTGATATTAGAAGCTGCTTAAAGGAAGGTGCAGATCTTGTAACATTTAGCTGTGATAAATTAATCGGTGCTACCCAGGCAGGAATTATTGCAGGCAGGAAGGATTTGATAAAGACTCTTTCAAAAGCTCCGCTAATGAGAACTTTGAGAGTTGATAAATTCACAATCGCTTCACTTAATGTAATTCTGAAATTTTAT
>JACAFB010000081.1 GCA_013388545.1 Ignavibacteriaceae bacterium | reverse complement strand
GATGGAACTCCGCCAGCAGCATTTTGAATGTATCGCAATCTCTCATGATATTTTTCGTTGCTTGTTACGAGAATCCCACCAACCATATCGCTGTGACCGTTCAGATATTTTGTTGTTGAGTGAAGAACGATATCTATCCCCAATTCCAATGGATTCTGAAAATATGGACTCATAAAGGTATTGTCGCAAACAGTAATGAGATTATTCTTCTTTGCAATGTCTGAAACTGCTTTTAAATCAGTAAGAATTAACATAGGATTAGTTGGTGTCTCAACGAAAATCATCTTAGTGTTTTTTCTAATTGCACTTTCAATGTTTGAAACATTACTCGTATCAACCCACGAATATTCAAGACCGTAATTGGTCATGTTCAATTCATATAGTCTGTAAGTTCCGCCGTAAACATTGCTGGAAATAATTATATGATCGCCGGCTTTAACAAGACTCATCAATGCGTGAGTTGCGGCAAGCCCTGATGCAAAAGCAATCCCGTATTTCCCTTTTTCGAGAGTGGCAATATTTTTCTCCAACGCTTGCCGTGTAAGATTGTGAGTTCTTCCGTACTCATAACCAGTACTTTTTCCAAGCTCCATCTGAGCGTAAGTTGAAGTTAAATATAATGGAGTAATTACTGCTCCCGTTGTTGGATCAGGAACTTGTCCTGAGTGAATTGCATCTGTTGAGAAACCCATAATTTAATCCTTTAGATTAGTACATAATGTTTTCAAGTAGAATAATGAATATCGAACTTCGAATGTCGAATATCGATTTTTTTCTCTAATTATCTTTATACTTTTTTGCATTCTTTTTAGCGGTATCAATACTTTTAACAAATATAGAAATGAGTTCATTGCATTCAATTAATCCTTTATCGATTATTTCAATATCATTTATTAAAGGAACCCGTTTTATTATTTTCAAAGCAACTCTTGTTTCTCTTAACTCCTTTAATAGAATTTTAAACTTATGTATAAAATCGCTCAATGATTCAGCACTTTGTGCTTCGCCATAATTTAAGGAAGGTGAAGTTCCGGATCTT